>CAVRPK010000002.1:0-285359 GCA_963723105.1 uncultured Microcaldota archaeon | reverse complement strand
TGGGAAAAGAAAATGCTCAAAAATCCTGGTAGAGGGTTGGATTTTTACGCACGCGTAGAACGCTTGGGCGAATTCGCTAATATCTGTTATGCCTACCAGTGATTAGATGGCTCAGGCAACAAGAGAAAGACCGGATCAACCTGTAGATCAGGCACCAGTAGAGCAGGTACTCGGGGATCTCGGAGCAACAGCAACAACAATTGCTCCGATTGTTCCAGAGAGAGTTGCTCCAGGACAAAGACCAATGGATAGAGTAGTTGCAGATCTTGAAGAGGGACTTAGTGAAATAAGAGAACAAAGTGAATGGTTTCGAGAACCAGGTACAAGACCACTCACAATAGGAGAAGTTCCAAGAGAAGCGAGAAGCCTTCGGGAGCGTCATGAACACCTAGGAACAAGAGGAGAAGACGGAGTAATCCAAGGTCCTGTTATAGCAGGACATGATTGGAGTCCGGAGATTAATTTTTTAGACCAAAGAGCATTAAATTTGGGGGAAGCGGCAAGATCAAGAGATCCAGAAGTCAGAGCAGACGCAGTTAGAGAACTTGAAATTCTAAGACAAGATACCAGTGCAACAATGGCTCTAATGGAATTGCATAGGAGAACTGCAACTGTTGGTGGGGAGCCGGGTGAAAGACTTAATGGGGCAGTAGTTGACGCAGGTCAATTCCTTAGAACCAGGGAAGATGGACCTGAGCGGGCAGTGCATCGTGTTGAAGGTGTTGTGCAAGGAGCTAACCATTATTTAGCAAACCGAGCTGTTTATGATCATCCAGGTAATCAAGAACAAAGAACTGAACTTTTAGGTATAATTGACAGTTTTGCAGATGCATCAAGAACAATGACTGCAGGACAGGTGCAGATAGGACTTCGAACAATTGAAACAAGTTACCGTGCTGCTCATGGAAACATCACAAGCAGAAGAATGAGCTACTTGGAAACATATCAGGATCAATTAGGATTCTTAGCAACCCAGCAACTAACTGAAGAACAGCAACGAAGACTTCAGGAACTTCAGCAAAGAACAGAAGAGATACTAGAACAATTAAGTGAAGCAGAAACTGCAGATGATGTAACAGAGGAAGAGCTCAGGCAGCTTGCACAGGACATCAGGGCATTTGAAAATGATGTTGTCCCAGGTCTGCTTGAGCAGGCTGGTGCTCCTGCTGAACTTATCGCTGCAATAAGAACTGGAATTGAAAACTTTGGCACAAATTCCAGAGTAGGACAATTACTCAACATAGGACTAGCATATCTTCAGAATCAGGAAATACTTGGAACAGAAGCAGCAGAAAGGTTGCGCCAATCATTAGTTCAGCTTGCAGAGCAAATAATTGATCCAGAAGCTGATTATACAAGAGAAACAAGGCTAAGAATTTCAGGATTGATTGATGCAATTTCAAGAAGACTTGGAGAGCTTCAAGCTGGAACAACTGCTGGAACAGATGAAAGGATACAAACACTTGCAAACAACATTGCAGATGTAGATGCAACAATAGAAGAAACTGAAAGTGAGGAACTTGCAAGTGCGTATACACATTTAAGAGATGCAATGGAAGCACTGCGCCAAAGGCTTGAAACTGATCCAAGTTCAGTAACACGCGAGGAATATGAAAGACTTGAAGGAGCACTAGACCTTGCAGTGCAGATTGCAGGAACTCTTGCAGACATGCCAACTGGAACAGCAGAACAGCGTGCTGCTAAAGAAACAGCATCAGGGCTTTTTGGTGCAGTACTTGATTCATACTTACAAGATGGAAATAGTGACAGGACAAAAACACTTCAGTTTATTGCAGACGAATTCATGCAGGGAGATGCTGAATACAGAGCAGACCTTGCATCTCTTGGAGCAGATCTTGCAGAGCATCCGGAGAATCTTCCGGCAGTATTGCAAGCACTTAGAACAAGAATAGCTGCCCAGGCAGAATCTGTTTTGGAAAATATTTCGGACCCTGCAATTAGAGAAAGATTAAGCGGACTTATTCCAGGTGAAGAAGAGACAAATATCAGAACTTTATTTTTGGCAAGGCAGGCGATCTCGCTTGCAGAGGTAGTAGTCCAGGATATTCAAACTGAAGAAGATGAAGAAATTCGGCAAAGCGCATACAGAATGGTAAATCGCGCAATAGATGCACTGGCGCAAGGATTGCTATCCATTTCTGCATCTCAGCTTATGCTTGCAAAAGAGTATGTGAGTTCTCCTGAAGAGCGAGAGCAGATTGCAATGCTCTCAGATCGGCAAGAGGATGCAATGCATGTTGGGCTGATGCAAATTCTCATAACCCCGCCTCAAGGGCAAGAAGCAATTACAATTGAAGAAGCTGCAAGAAGAGTTGCCGGTGAGGATGGAGCGCAAAGAGCAATTGCTGCATATAGGAGAAGAAGGGAAGGAACGCTTGGAGATGTAAGAAGCAGTGTTAGGCTAAGAATTCTAAATGAAGCTAATGTAGATCGCGGGGAATGGCAGCAGGCATCTGAAGTTCTTGATCAAATACATGCAGGGGTTATTGCACGATCAGATGGAACTGAAGAACAACCAGGGCAAGCGCTAAGTGCAGAAGCAATTGGAGAAATAATCAGGGGGGTTCTTGGAGAAGAAGCATCCCGAGAACAGGTAATGTTTTTCGCTAATTTATATCAGAGAGAATTTGATGTATTTGCACGCGGAATGGCAATGTCAGGCACCCGCGGAATAAGTGAAGTTGAAACATATTTCAGGCTTGGTAGGGGAATGGAGAGAATGGCAACAATGGACAGATCACGTCCGCCAGGATTAATTTCTTCTGCAGTTATTGAAGCTCGAGGAGCGTTTGAAACAGTCAGGGGCAGAATTGCAAATGGAGAATATATTTCTGAAGAATTGACAAGAAGAACCGGAGCAATAGAAACAGTAATGCTTGGAGATCGGCAAACCGGAGCGCCAGATCTTAGAACTAGATTGCGGGGAATCAGAGACAGAAGACACAGAGAAGATGTTCGAGCAGCATATCAAAACGGAATTTCACAGCTTGTAAATTTCGATGAGCCTGGAAGCTTGCAGCTTGGACTTACTCTTCTTGATTCTGCTAGAGCAGTTGAAAGCTGCCGCGATGCTGTTGACCGGGAATTGATGAGCACTCTGATAAATGCGCGGATGTCTGGAGACATAGAGCAGGCAGATTACCAAGCGCAAATGGACATACTAATTGCAAAAACACAAGCGCTTGCAGAACTTCGTGAACTTATTCCAAGGGGACGAACAAGGCAGGCATACGAGAGAAACATGGCAGCATACTTTGATCTTGCATTCCACGCACAGCGAAGCGGACAGCCGCAGCAAGCTCGCGCAATAATTATGCTCATCGGACTTTATGGTGATGCAGTTGAAGCTCTAAGAGCTGGTGGAGATACTACTGCTGCAGATGAAAACATTGCATTTGTATACAGGCAGCTTGGTGACCTTAGTGCTGTTCGCGCACTTAGAACAAGAAGATTTACTGATATTGGACATGCAACAGCAGGACTTCCGGGAAGACCTGGAAGATCTGCATGGGAAGTTGATCCATCAAGAATTCCAGGAGAATATACTGCAGTTGTTTTGGGAGAACCTGAATCAGCAGAAGAGGCAGCAGCACGAAGCAGAAGACTCAGATCAGAATTAATTACAAGAAGAAGCACGATTCAGATTTCCGGAGTAGGAAGAAGACTTGATAGAATTTTAGAGCATCCGGAAAGTCAATATGAAAGAGAACAACAAAGACTGGAGCGACAGATAGGCCGCGAGGAAGCAGCAGCTGTAAGATATGAAAGACTTGCCGAGCGAAGCTCTGGGCGAACTAGTGAAAGACATACAAGAAGCGCCCAGCAACGAAGAGAACGAGTTGTCAGATTAAGAAGACAACTTGAGCTTGTTGATCGAAGCTGGCTTGAAGGAGCTGTTAGTGGACTTCGTGATAGTTCAACAGAACAGTTTTTGCAGGTTGCACAAGTTCAAAGAAGAGCGCTTGCAGAAGAAGAAGCAGGTCATGATGAGCTTTCTGTTTCATTGTTCAGACAATCTGAAGCAATAGGAGATCGGGCAGATGCTCCTGTTACTGCACTTGAAGATTTGGATCGAAGCATTCGAAGACTTAACACTCCCTGGATGCACAGATCAGAAGGAAGAGCAGAGCTTCGATCAGGTATTGATATTGTTCTAGCTGTTCAAAGAGGGCAGGACATTAATCCGCAAACTGGAGAGGTAATAGAAGGAGAATTGAGTGATCGACGCGCTGCTGCACTGAGCAGATTGGCAACCAGAAGAATGGTCATGGGATCCAGAATGGTTGATCGCCAGTTTGCAGCGCAGCGTGCAAGAGATGCACACGCACATTCACTAAGGCAGCAGATCACTGCAGCAGAACAAACAACTACAGCTCCTGCAGAAGGCGCAAGTCCTTCGGCAGTACAGCGAGCAAGAAGAGAAGCTGCTGCACAAGGTCATGCAAGTGGAGAGCAGCAACCAGGAATTGCAAGTAACTTCCAGGTTCCAGTTCCGGTAACACCAGCACAACCAATATCACAACCTGATACAACCCACTTTCCATATCCAAGAGAGGGAGGGCGTTGGGTTCCAGATGATGGACCATATCGTTGGGTTCCAGATGCAAGCGTACCAGGTGAACCAGGACCGCCAGCTCCCCCGCCAGAAACAAGAGGAATTTACAGCGATGACATTGTTCCAACATTAAGAAGAGCTCTTTCTGCAACATATTCACTTAATTTCAGTTATGCAAGCGTCAATGCAAAGAACAGCATCACAGCTACTTGCAATCGGAGATTCAAGTCTTGAAGCACTTGCAACTGCTGAAGAACTTGGAATTCTTAGAGGAGGTCTTGGAAGGCCACGCGCTGATGGAACTATTGATCCGCGTCCATTTAGAGATCAGCGCGGACCAGAACCTATAACTGGCGGACAAGGACGGATAATAAGACCAGGATATACGACTAGCTCATTATTTGGTGGATTCCATGTCGCAGAAATACCATATGATCCAAATGCTACGATCCTGGATCTTGAAGGAATACTTGGAGTAAACTTTGGAATTGCAGATGAGATTCAGCAGGAAGACTTACTGGTGATGCAGCAGATACCATGATCGCAGATTCAACGGAGGAGCTTCGAAGCAGAGCAGGAAGAGAAAGACTTTACATTCAAGAAGGAATCAGCTGGCTCACTGGAACTGGCCTTAGACAACGCGGAGATGAACTAGTTCCATCGCATATACCAACAGTAGCAGAATTGCAAGAAACAAATCCACAAATGGGTGAAGGAGAAGCCTTGCAGGAAATTGGAAGAATGCGTGCAATGGGAGAAGTAGGTGGCATTAGTGCAACAGCAGATGATATGAGAGCTGCTGGACAAGAACATATTGATGCTGCTGCCCAGTATAGGATAGCAAGACAACAGTATGGCGGAAGCACAGTATTTGAGATGGCAAGGGCTGAAATTGCATCTGATGTTCTCAGACTTGCTAACAGAGGAGGAATTAGTATAGACATTCTTTCCGAGGCACATTCTGAGGGAAGAAGCCAACTTGAAGCAGTTGAATGGCTTGCTCAAAATCATGGAGAAGCATTGGACAGGGCACTTACAGGTGGAGCAGATGCATATATGCGCGGAATTTCTGGAACCCGTGTAGCTGCATTTAGTGATCTTAGAGCAAGATTATCTGCAGCATCAGGACAGGCAATACAACATAGAAATGAACCAGTATGGCTTGCAGTTGAATGGACTGCGGGCGAGGGAGAAGCTGCATTCAGAGATCATGACACGCTTGTTGCTGGCCTTGATTCATATGAGAAGACCAAATTCGGGATAGTGATCTGGTACTTCTTGCAGACGTGGAGCAAGATTCTGGGCAATTGCAGATTCTTGGGGGTTTTTAACTACACAGGAACAAGACGCTGAAGAGCAAGAACGTTCGGTGAGACAATTCACACAGCTCCGTCAGGAAAATGCCTTTGCGTCTTTCTGAACTTACTATAGCATATGGTCCTGAAAGCGCACGAACACACGGACGTTCATCTGTGTCAAGTCACGTTTGCCTTATTCGAGAAATCGAAAAACAGGTAGCGATTGGTGCAAGAGGCAACGCATTATGCTCGCATCAGGATCAACAGGACCGCTTTCATTTTTAGTAGATAGATCTGCAAGCAGATGGACATTGTTCACTGAGAACTTGATGGAGACATAGGCCCATAGAAGATGGGTTCCTGAAGAGCGTGCTGCGTATTATGGATTATACAGATCACATCTTCAGGCTGCATGGGCATCACTTGGAATTTCTGCCCATTGACATGATGAGAGAACTAGAATGGTGGAAGAATTTTTAGACGGACAATACCCTCTCGCTGAGCGGAAATATTGTTGGTGACCCAGGATGGCAAGACCTACGAACAGCATTATTAACTGGAACAATGGTAGAGTTGCATGCCCATGCTGCATTGCTGCCAGACACACCACAAGACGCGCGCTTTCAAGGCAAGTTAGATTAGATGTTGAAGAGCAAAGCAGCATGCTGATGGGAGCTTTGATGAACATTGAAGCATACCGATGGTCAAGAATGGGAATGGCCGGAACAACAGCCTGGGCAGGAGCAAAGGAAGCGTTTTCAAGCGACTGGATGTACTTAGTAAACCCGATTGTTACTGGAGTAGTTGACTTGGTTGGAGGACGCGAATGGAGAACAGAGGAATTGAGTGAAAGCGCAGCAAGAGATCAGCAGCAGGTAGATCAAGCTGAAAGAGTAGATGCAGACATGATGTTCGGAGCTCTTGCTGATCAGTCACGCGACACGTATCTTGCAGTAGCAGCATTAAATGGTTTGGCTCCAGGTGCAACTTTCGAAGATGTTAGTGACTGGCTTGGAGATACTTAGAGGAAGAATGAGGCAAGTAGCTCCAGGAAGCACTCCAAGAATAATAGGAGAAAGCGAAGAAGGATTGCTACACAGATATGCCCAGTCAGGAGCAATCCAAAGATCAGGAAACCAGCTTATTGAAACTGTTGGAGATATTGGAATTGGTATAGCATTAATGCCAATTAATCCACTTGCAGCAGGTGCATTCTTCTTTACAATGACTGCACATGGAACAGTAGAGAGAATTTCTCAGGCACGTGGTGCAGAATACATTGGAACTTCTTATGCAGAAACAGGATTCTGGAGACACAGTTTTGGAATGAGTCATGAAGGTGCTGGAAGCGCAGTTCGTGGATTGATGTATG
Organism: uncultured Microcaldota archaeon; assembly: GCA_963723105.1. Taxonomy (GTDB): domain Archaea; phylum Micrarchaeota; class Micrarchaeia; order Anstonellales; family Bilamarchaeaceae; genus Bilamarchaeum. The sequence goes on along the minus strand of CAVRPK010000002.1, from coordinate 278,113 downwards.
CAGAACTTGGACTTGCATTTTTCGGAGCACTTGCAACGCCGGAGCTTGCAATATCACGATCTGCGCACATGGTAATTGGTGTCGGACAGATGGCCCCAGGTATTGCACTTGGTGGATTGCAGATGACACAGATGCTTGACTGGGATGCCATGGCAAGAGCTGGAGGAGGAAGTGCATGGAGTTCACTAATGTCTGGAGGAGTGCAGCTTCAGCGCGGAGTTAGCGGAATGGACATACTTGCTGCAGGAATTGGAACAGGTATGCAGTTTGTGCAAATGGGTATGCCACATATTGGAAGAGCATTGGGAATACGCGCACGTACATTGGCAGATGTTGATATTAATAATCCAGCTGCAGTTCGAAGCGTGCTTCGTCCAAGTTTAGCCCGAAGAATTCTTTATGGAAACATTGGAGTTTCACTTGATAGTGGAACCCCACATGCAAGAATTGCACTAGATGTAGAGAGACAAATATCATATAGGAGATTGTCATCAAGGGATGCAGATGCTCTTGTCCAATTTGAACAAACACATGCTGCAAGAGTTATGGGCGAAGAAGGACTTGTCGGAGTTCTAAGTGAACATGCATCTGCAACGGAAACGCTTGGAATTGATTTAGTGAATGCTTATGATCCGGCAAATCCATCTGGCACAATTGCAAGGCTTGCTGCAAGCGCAAGAGAAAAACGGGCAGGCGGCAGAAGATTATCAGCAGATGAACGCGCTGCACTTGTAATTACAGAAAGCCCTATCACAAGACAGCATTTGGTTGATGCAGAAGCAGGAAGGCTTTTGCAACTTCGCGGCGGGGAAGAAGTTCCAGCAGCAGATGTTCCGGCTATGCAGCATCTTGATCATGAAGCAAGAAGGCTAGCAAGAACTTCAGGAAGAGAAGAGCCAACTGCAGGAGATTATAGAGATGCTGCTCAGGAGATTTCAGGAACCAGCATGGTTGCAAGAGAACTTGCAGATGCAACTCCAGGATCTCCTGCTGCAATGGAAATTGATCAGGTTGCACATGGACTTGGAATTACAAGAGAAGATGCAGCATTCCGATTAGCAAGGCAGATGAGAAATGCAGATCGGGTTAGTGAAACATATACTGGAATGAGCAGGCAAGATGTACAGGATGCAATTGCTCTTCAAGGAGAAGAATTTGCTACTCCACAAATGGTTGATGCAGGAGTGCGACTTCGGCAAATGCTTGCTGGAGAAGCAGATATTCCAATAGAGCACAGGCCGCTTGTTCAGAGCTTGCTTGCTAGAGCTGCAAATGGAGAAGATTCAAGAAGAATAATTGCTGAGGGAACATCTACAATGCTGACAACTGAAAGCAGAGTTAGCAGTATGCGAGCAAGGCAAGATCGGATTGATCAGACTCGCGATCTTATTTCATTTGCAAGGCTTGATTCTGATACTGGAGAATATGTTGTCAGCAGAAGTTCAAGTGTTGAAACAAGACATAACCAAGCATCCATGGAAGTTGGTGCTGAGATTGTTATTGCTGCAAGAAGAATGGCAGCAGATGATACAATAACAGCAGCATCACTGTTCCCGGACAGTCCGGCAATGCAAAGAGCAGTTACTGATGTTGCAACAAGAATAGCAGCAGCAAATGAAGCTGGAGCGCCACTTACAAACCTGCAACAATTGGGCGCAGCACTTGACCATGCAGGGTCTCTTCCGCAAGCTCGCGCAAGAAGAGAAGCAGGACAAGGAGCAGAACATCTTGATCAGCTCGCACTTTCAAGCAGACAAAGAGCAGATGCAATTGATCCAGAAAGAACTCCAGTAACTGCACCGGAAAGTATGCCAGCAGCAGAAAGACCTGCATACATTGCAGCAGAAACAAGTGCAAGAAGATTAGAAGCACAACAACTGCGGGAGCAGGCTGGTGCATATGAAGCAGAAGCAGTTCGCATCCGTGCTGAAGAAGCAGTAACTGCGCCTGGAGCAGAAACAGTAACCGAAGGAGTTGCAGCAGCAGGAAGAGTTAGTGCTGCAATCCGAGAGCAGAGACTTCTCGGTGAAATGATTATCGGGCAGGGAGAAATCAATAGAGGTTATGTTGTAATAGGAGATGGTGCGGATGCATAGATATCATCCAAGAAGTCCTGCTGCACTAAGGCAAAGAGCAGAAGCACTAACAGATCAGGCAACTATGCTTACTGCAGAAGGAACTACTGAGAGCAGAACCGAAGCTGCAAGACTTACGCAAGAGGTTGTTGCACTAAGACGCGAAGCAACAGAAATGCAAAGAAGAGGAGTACCGGCTGGAGAGCTTGGAACAGGACTAACGCAGCAAGAACTTGATGTACAAGGAACAGTTGCTGTTCTTGCAGAGAGAGTTGTAAGGCATGGAGATGTGCCAGCAGGAATGCCTCCGGAAGTAGAGAGAGTTGTTCGGGCACTTGCTGCAAGAACAGAGTTCCGTGATAGTGTTACTGGAAGCAGTCCTAATCGTGCAAGACAAATGGAACTTGCAGCAGAAGCAATACCTGCAATAAGAAGAACAAGAGCAGAAGGTGAATCGCGCCCAGCACTTGATGATCTTGCACTTGGCACAAGAATTCATGAAGTAGTTGATAGAAATACAACTCCGGGCTTAACAGAGGGAGCGGTGATATTAAGAGCAAGACAACTTGCAGAAGCATATGAAATTGGCCCAGACATAAGCATTGAAGATAGAAACAGACTTGGATTATCAAGGGGCGACATGCAGTTCCTGCAAAGACTAGGGGGAGATACAGAGACCAATATTCCAAACGAAATTGCAACAAGATCAACATACCAAGTAATTCAAAGATTGAGACTCAGAGCAAGAAGAGCAGAAGCCAGACAGCAAGCAGCTCCAAGCCCAGTTGTAGCAGCAGATACCCCAGCAACAGCTTACAGAAGACAGTTTGAACCACTTGCCCAGCGCAGTGGAGAAGGACTTGAAACCAGATATACTTTGGGCGAGGGACCTGCTGCAATTGCATATGAAGAAATTCACTTTAGAGCCGGAGTAGAACTTGTCCGGAATGCAGAAGCACTGCGGGCAGCACATCCGAATTATCATGAGCTTCCTCCGCAAAGAAGAGCAGAAGTATTACAGGAAGTTCTTGGATCAGTACCAGCTGCAATGCGAGACCGTGCCGGAGAGCTTGCCCAGGATCGTACATTTATTGCAGCATCCGGAGAAACTCCGAACAGAAGAGCGCAGCTTGGAGTTGCACTTGATCAAGCAGGATATATTCCTGCAATTGCATCAAGACCAGAAGTAATTCGCGCAACTGCCATGGGAGAAGCAATCAGATTGTCTGAAGGAGGCGCTTCTGTACAGCGGCTTAGAGTATCGGCAAGGGAAAGAAGAGAAATGGCAGGTACTATGACTAATCCTGCTCGAGCTAGCGCACTTAGAGACAGTGCTACATACCTAGATGCACAAGGATTGAGATTATTTGAACATGCTCAAGCAGAAAGATTCACAATAACTGGAGAAGGAAGCGGAAGAAGATATGTTCTAGGCTCTGGAGATCAGGCAATAGAATATATTCCAGCGCATGTTACTGCAGGAAATGAACTTGTTTATCATGCTGATGCTGCAATTGCCCAGGTGCTGCAGGATCATCCAAACCTCGCACAATATGCTACAGGAAGAAGAGAAGCACTAATTAGAGATGCATTAGGGCATGTAAGGCCAGAGATGAGAGACAGTGCAATTGAACTTGCAATTAATGGAGACTTTATTCAAGCAACTACTGCTGAAGGCGGACCAAATAGAGCAGCGCAGCTTGAACTTGGTTTGAGACGAGCAGGAAACCTGGATGCAATTGCAAATGATCCGGATGTGATACTTGCAAATGCAAGAGCAGAAGTAGTTAGCTATATTAGAGACACAGAATTATCCCCAGCTGATCTTGAACAGATAGCTGCAGGAAGACAGGCACAAGCAGATGCACTTCGCGAAGGCGGAACAGCATATGGAAGACGTGCTGCTGCTGCACTAGAACAAACTGGAGAAATGTTGCATGCTGAGGCAGTGCGAAGACGCACAGTTGTAGCAACACCAGAAGAACAGGTAGGCTCTGCACGACAGGCAGAAGTAGTAGCACAAGCAGATCCAGCAACTGCTCTTGGAGATTCTGCAGTTGCACAGGAATTACTAAGACGCTCTGGAACAACTGGACGAGATGTTGAATGGGTTGTTGCTGGAGAGAGAATTGGCGAAGTTTCAGTTTCAACAAGAATGGCACTTTCACAAATTGATGCATATGCACGCAGTCTGGTTGCAGCTGGACAGGAAGTAGACATAGTTGTATTTACTGGAGATAAACACAGGCTGGGCCAGATCAATGAACTTATTGGATTTGATAATGGAACATCTGGTCTTGAAGCTTACAGATCAATATTGCAGCAAGCAGCACGTGCTGCTGTTGGAGAAGGAGGAAATGCATTCCTTCTTAGACCTGCTAACAGCGATGAAGCAATGGGAATACTAGTTGTTCCGCGTGGAAGGGGCCAGGAGGCTCTTGATGCACTGCCAGCTGCTATCGACCAGGCAACAACAAGAGTAATGACAGAACGTATGGCCCCAGATCATCCAGAAAGCCTGGGCCACCTTAGACACCTGATGGCAAACCCCAGAGATATTGTTTCTGCATCTTTGGAATATGGAAATGTTGTCAGATTGAGAAGATCTAGTGATGGATCAGTAAGTGCAACATACACAAGAGCAGATGGACATCCAGCTGATGCAACAGTAGTAAGGCCTGGAATTGATGGGGCACCTGTTTCTGAAATTATTGGACCTGCACTGAGTAGAGCTGATGATCCAAGCTTTGCAAGTGGACCTGATGGGCTTAGAGCAAGGATGGGAGTCGGCGAAAGCATGGATATGGTTCGCGGACTTGAGCCAGTAGAAGTAGAGAGGGTAACAGGGATTTATGCAAGAAGAGAAGGAACATTAACTCCGGCAGATACTGCAATAGTTGCAAGAGTAACTGAACTTACAGAAACAGGCATGAGTGCAGAGCGGGCAATTGAACAGGTTGCAAGAGAAAGAGTAAATGTAAGACCAGATGAAAGAGTATCTGGAGAAGCACTTGAAATTCGCTTAAGTGTTCATAGAGAGGATGTAACTGAATTGAATATTCTTCTTGCAGAAATTGAAGGTTATGTTCCGCAAACACACAAAGGAATTGCAGAGGTTTTGGCAAACAGCTTTGGTATCCGCGGACTGAACACATTCTTTGGACATCCAGGAACAAATATGGTAATTACTTCTGTTGAAGCAGGAGTTGCAAGTTTCCAAGGATCAGAGTATGCAAGAAGCAGAGGTCTTAGAGTTCGAAGACTTGGAACTATGAAATATGTAATAGAAGGCGGAACTGCGGCAGATACTGCAAGACTTCATGCAGCTATTAATGCACAGTTAGTAGGAGATAGAATAAGTTTCAGAGTCAGAGGGCCTGCAGCAGCAATACACACAGCAGATGGAAGAAGGATTACAGATGCTCCGCCAGTTTCAAGCACAGTACGTGACATCACAGGAGAAGAGGCGCTTGCCCATGTTATGAATACCCATTTAGTCGATCAGGTAGTTGACAGAAGAACTGATCCAGCAAAAAGAACAGACTGGAATGGAAATTCAAGACATTATGAACTTGCCAATGCAATAATAAGTACAATAGCTCTTGGTGATGAAGTTGCTGCTTCAAGAATATTTGGAGCAGAAGGATACAGGCAACTTAGAGATAGCGGAATTATTGATCTTATCCATGGACAACTAAGAATACCCGGAGCGTTAGGCGGCGGACTATATATTGAGCCTGGAACAATAAGACACTTTGAAGATCTTATAGGCGTACTTCGCCGCAGAATTAGCGGGGCGCGCGGACGCGAGATGGAAGGAATATTCCGAAGACTGGTAATCCAAGATGGCGAGCAGATCAGAGCAAGATTTGATGATCATAGAGTTTCATTATCTGATGCAGGAGCGCAGCAAAGAATCAGTGCTGAAGTTCAAAGACTTACTGCACTTGACCAATCAACAGGAACAAGTCCGGAGAGACAAGCTCTTCATAGCACAATTTCAGAACTTGTAGCAACTGGGATGAGCAGAGAAGCTGCAATTACTCATATTGCAGACAGTCAAGTAAGACCAGATGTCACAACCCCTACGGCAACTAGAGTTTCAGGAGATGCAGAATTTAGCGGAGCGCCAAGGGCAATTCGGGATTCAGACGTAGTCCAGGGAGATGGTTCAACAGTAAGATTGGGTGATGTTCCACGGGCAAGGATACTTTCAAGAATAGATACTACTCCTGAGAGCAGTGGATCTTCTGCAGGAGTATTCCGTGGAGAGGTAATGGTTGATGGAGTTCCAACAGAAGTTGCAGTAAAAGTTTTCCGTGACCCAACTGCTCATGATACAGATGCTGGACTTACAACTGCAGACTGGACTCGATTATTGGGAATTGCACAACGCGAAGTTAATGCATTTAGAACGCTTTCGGAAATGAGAGTAACACTACCAGATGGAAGAGAAGTAACACTTGGGCCTGCTGTTCATGGATTTGTAGAAGTTGATGGAAACATTGCAGTTGCAATGGATAGAATTCATGGAAGATCAATTGATGAAATGACGCCATCAGAAATTCAGGCACATGTAACACCAGATACTTATGACCAGCTTAGAGTAATGTGGGATGCAGTTACAGATTCAGGACATGATATTCAAGATTTCCAGTTTGCAGTTTTGACACGAGATCAGGTTATTGGAGGAGTGCAAAGACAAGCTGGAGATGTTGTAATATTTGATGTTAGTGGATTTGAATCACAAGCACAGATGAGGATAAATAGCGGAGATTTGCTTCCATATGAAGGGCCTGTCAGCGCAGATGTTCAGGTAAATGGTGCAGAGAGAATGGCCGAAGGAATTGTTCTAACAGAGCATCTTTGGACAAGAAGAGATGGAGTAACAGTACCAAGAAGATCGCCAGAGGAATACGCAGCACTGGACAGTGTTTTGCGTGGAGTGTTGGGAGTTCCTGAGGGACAGACAATAACAACACAGGAGCTGATAACCAACTTCCTGAGCATGGAGGTTAGAGGCTCAAGAAGTCCAGGACTTTCTGCAGCAGAGCGAAGAGGCAGAGTTGCAGATTATATTTCAAGTATGAGTGACCGAGCAGAAGCAAGAAGACTCACAAGAGTTTTGCACCATATTGGAGAGCAGTCTGGAGTACACATAATTCCTCGAAGAAGTAGTGTTATTCCAGTAGAACAAGCAGTAGCAGTTGGTGCTCCGCGGCCTGCTCCTAGAGCACGCAGAAGAGCGCCAAGAACAGTTCCAGAAGGACCAACTGTAGTTCCGATTCAGGAAGCAAGTGGACCGCTTTCAGTTGGAGAAGTCGGGCCGTTTACAAGAGGAAGATATCCTGAATTCGAAGCTTTGAGTACAACAGCTGGAGATGGTGCTTTGCATGTTGAGCCTGCAGATGGAACTCCAGTATATCATGATAGGGCGCACACTGGAAACGTTGCACAAATGACACATGAGCTTGCAATTGCAAGAGGACTTTCACCAGAGCAAGCGCAGTTCCTAAGCCAGGTTGCACTTATTCATGATATTGATCCTGGAAGAGCTGCTGGAAGACCGCCACGTGTTCCTGCCACTCTTGAATGGATGAGAAGTGAAACCGGACAACAAATGTTAAGAGAAAGATTTGGATGGGGAGACCGAGAAATTTCAATGGCAGAAGCACTGATTCAAAGAACAGAATTTCCATTTGATGGTGCTGCTGCAGGAGAACAAAGTTTATTCGGACCAAGACCACAACCACAAGTACATGATGGAGATACTGCAGTAATTGGAGATGTGGCTGCAGAAAGAGTTCACGCATATTATGATAGAACAGAAGGATCTAGTGTTGATCCTTCTCCGCTTGGAAGATATAGAACTATGCTTGAGGGAATGAGCGCAGAAGATCGTGCATTTGTTTTGAGCGAAGGAGCAATGCTTTCAGAATATTCAGATAAATCAAGCTGGTACTTTAGAAGTCCTGCAGAGGCACTTCGATCAGTACAGGGACTTGGAACAGAAGCTGGATTTGATATGCTTCCTGGAACTCACGGATTTTTAGGCAATATTGGAGCAGAAGGAAGTTTCACACATGACATGGCACTTGCAGCTCGCTTTGGAATTGAAATGAGCGCGCCAACTCTTGAAACTGTTCTGCCACATATGAGCGCAGAACAAAGAGCAAACTGGCAAGCAACACGTAGAATGTTTGAAGAAATTGCAGGTGGAACTGATCCACAGGTTGCTCTTGCGCATGCAGAAGCAAGTCTTGCACCAAGAGAACCAACTGCAGTCCCACCAGATCAAATGCCAACTCCAAGAAGACCAGTTGAAGTTCCCCCTGAAGCAGTAGCAGAACATGCCCGGCCAACAGTAAGAAGGCCCGATGCGGAAGTTACACTAAAACAAGATGCTGAGATTCCATCAGACGCAGTACCAGAACATGCCAGGCCAACAAGAAGAAGAACTACTGTTATTGAGCCAGAAGCAATGAGAACAACAACTGACGAAGAACCAATTACATTAACAAGTGCTGATGTTGAATTGGTTGAACCCGAAGCAGCTCCGATACCACTTAGAAGATCAACAAGAAGAGCCCCAGGTGATCGAAGAGAGGCAGCTCCAGTTGCACATCAGGATGATGTAACTGCAATGCAAGAAAACTTAACAGATGTTGCAAGAAGATATGCAGATCCCGCTACCAGAGATACAGTAGTTTCAGAAATAGATGACATGTTGCCAGTAGTTCAAGATCAGATGCGCAGATTCATTCAAAGAATTGAAGAAGCTGGATCAGACACAACTGCACAACAAGCAATAATTACAGAATATGCAGGAAGGGTTCGCGCAGCGCGGCTTGCACATAATCCAGATGGTTTGATACAATTTGCATATCATTTCAGATATGGAGTAGATAGCGCTCCAGAAGTTCGGCAAAGAGAACTGAATAACCTACCTCCAAGAGTCAGAGAACAGGTTGTTGAATTTGCACAGGCTATCAGCGGATCTGGTTGGGGTCAAAGACACAGATTATCTCCAACCCATGCAGAACGAGTAGGACGAGCACTGGAAGCTGAAACTGTCCAGGGGATATATAGATCTGAACAAGAAGGGCATGTACCAACTGATCCTGTTGATGTTGCAACACTGGAATTCGTAAGAGCAGGAGGAAGAGAACCAGATGTTTCAACTCCAGAAGGACGAAGAATAATTGAAGGAGCAGCGCAGTTTAGGAGAATGGCAAGGAGATTAGTTGAACAAACAGGATCAACAGATGTAATTGCAGAAGCAAGAACTTATGCAGAGCAAGTTAGAGCCGGAAGAAGACCAAGACAAGTAGATGCAGGAAACAGATATGAAATGGTTCGTGAACTTGCAAGAGCAAGTGCTGAGCAAAGTGGTTCTGATAGTCCAACTCCTTTGGATTATCTGCATGGGGCATTGATGCTAAGACAGTTTGAAAGTCAAGCAACTCCAGAGACAATAACAATTGTACATGCCCGCGAATTTGCAGGAGAAACTCATGGTGCAATTGAACAGCATATTGTTGCACAAGTACAGATGGGAGAGCAAAGATTGGAAGTGAGAATTTTCAGGGACAGAGTAACATTAACAAATGTTGATCCGCAAACAGCAATTGGAGAGGTTAATTGGCCAACAGCAAGAATGAGAGATGCATTTGCAACATATGCCAGATCAAGATTAGAGCCAACAATAAGAAGCAGGTTCCAAAGAGAAATTGGAAGAATACCAGCTCAGGAAGGAGCTCCTGCAGAACAATGGACACCAGTTTTACAAAGATTCCAGGGAGCTGAAGTCATGCTAAGTGATGGAACTCCAATGAGAATGAATGCGCCAGTAACTGCAGAAGAAGCAGTTAGAATAATTAGAACTGGAGACCTTGGTCCAGGAAGGAGAAGGGCAGTTCAATCATTTAGAGAAATGAGCGTAGCAGATCGAGAAACAGTAATACGTAGCTTGCGCGAGCGGGCAAGACCGGCAGAACAAGAAGCAACAAGACTAGAGCAGGAAGCAAGACAACTGGAACGACAGATGCAAAGTGAGCTAACTAGACTAAATGGAGAAGCAGCACAATTAGAGGCACAAGCAGAACAGCTCAGCACCCAATTGGATCCGCAAGTCCGACAACTTAGAAGAAGAGCAGATTTAGCAGAAGGAGCAGGAAACATAGCAGAAGCACAAAGATTGCGCCAGGAAGCTGGAGAACTTATGCTGCAATCGCAGGGATTAAGAGCCCAGGCAAGAGTATTACGAGAACAAATTGAAACATTAAGACTTCCTGTAAGCTCAAGATTGCTCCATGCTACTGCACTGCGTGCCAATGCAGATTATTATCATTCCGAAGCAAGATACTTTACTGAACTTCACGGACTCCGTGGAGAAGTTGGACAGGAACTTTCAAGAATGTATGGAGTTTCAAGAGAACAGCTTGAAGCCGCATATACAAGAGGTGAAGATGCAAGTGAAGCAAGAGCAGAGCTATATAATACTCTTGGAATTAGGTTGGGAGAACTCCCACCCACATCAGTAAGAAGTAGAGATTACCAATCTTTCACCACTCTTGCAGATGATCCATTCCTTGCTGGAATGATTCTCAGTGGGGATCTCCTTCATCAGGTAGAAACATTGGTGCGCCCAGACATCCAAGGCATTGCTCCAACTGACAGGATAATAATTAATCAGGTCAATTTCCAAAACGGTCTTGTTGGAGCATACAGAATGCGAATACAGGTTGTTGATGCTGCAGGCCAGGTTAGAACATTTACAGATGCTGGTGGGGTTGAGCGAACCAACATGATGGTATTTGCAAAACGCCAGGGACTTCGTCCAGATTCTGTTGGTGCTGAAGGAACCGTATTGACTGGTGCTCCTGCTCCAAGAACACATGTAGAGCAGGCAGACGGAACAAACTATTCATATACTGGAGCACTAGGCCGAAGAGTAGAATATGGAATAATGAGAGACCTTCGTGATTTCCATGGCGAAATTGCTGCAGGTGGTGAACGCGTTCAGGTAACTGTGGATGCTGCAGATGAATTCCATAGGATTCCGTTTGATTCTAGTGACCCAACAACCCAGGCAAGAAGAGATACCCTATTTGCAGAACTTGCAACACATCCGGAAAATTTCCTTGAAGAACTTGGATATTCACAAACAGGATTTGCCGCAGCAGGTTTCTATGATCGTCACGAATTAAACGTATGGACAATGTGGCTTAGAATCAGAAACCAGCCACCCGCAGAAGCAGCAAGAGTTGCACAAAGTCTAGAAAGCCAGGGATACAGAGTAAGACAAAATGAAGATGGAAGCTATAGTTTCTTCAGATTCGGTGCAATTGATACAGATACATTCGGGTCATACAGAGCAAGAGTTGGAGAAGATGGAACAGTTGACATAAGTGGAATGAGAGATCAGTTTACTCAGGACCTTCACAGATTATTTGTGCATATGACATATGCTATGAATTCTGCTGAAACAAGAGTAGCAACTGCAGCTGGAAGAGAACCGGTAATCAGAACAGTTGAAGAAGTAATACAGCAGGCATTTGGAGCGGATATGAATGGTCCGTTTGTTCGCGGAATGAGAAGATGGATAAGTGAATTTGCACCAACAACAGAACAAGGAAGAATGTTTACAGATGCAATGACTTCTTTGATTAGTGGTTATGATGGACATCGCTCTGGAATGGGTAATGAAGTTTCTGGACAAAACCTTGGACAGATGGAAAGTCAGGGCCACTATACATATGGAAGTCCGCTTAATGGAGAAAATTCAACAACAATTGATGGAGTTGATGGAAGAACTACATTCAGATCAAGAACAAGAATCTCATCTTCACCAATCATAAGCGAAACTGCAACAAGGACAATGAGAAGAGCTTTGCCAGAAGGCCAGGATGCATATTTGGTTCCAGTAGATCACCTTTCATTTAGAGATAGAAGAGCACTTGCAAGTCAGATGCGCCAGAGCGGAGAAGTCCAGGACATGAGGACGCCAGGGGGAAGAAGATATCTTGTAGTAGATGACTTTGGAAGAATTCCTGAGGCTCTTCGCACAAGTACAATTGGAGTTAGAAGGCAAGGAGATGAAGTTAGAATCAGAAACGTTGCTGCGCTTGCAGCAATACCAGAGGGAGTAGAAGTTCATGTTCTTCCGCTGCGAGGAATACCAAGACGAGAGGTTGCACGCCTTCGGGCATTGGAAGGAACAACTGATCTGAATCTCGGAATTTCAAGCGATTCTGAATATTTGGTATTTAGAAGAGCAGAGGATATTCCTGAAGCAAGAAGGGCAGCTGCAGAACCAGTAAGAAGACAAGGAACTGATATTATAGGTAGTGAACATTTGCAAGCAAGACTAGGAATTCTAAATACTCAGGAAGCAGGAGCACAAAGAATATTCCAGCATATGAGAGGAATGGGAGAAGGAGAATGGGGCACGCTATGGCAGGGAGTTCGCGATGGACTTTTAGGAGCAGAAGCAAGAGCAAGAACAGATGCCGGAGCAGGAGATGCAGGATTCCTCATGAGGAGAGTACCAAACCCCGGGGAGGTTGACCAGCTTCCACCAGAATATGGAGGACCAACAAGAGCAGCGCACCCGGAGCCAACAATGGAAGTTGGAAGTGCGGATATTCTTCCTGGATCAAGAGATGCCTCACCACCTCGGATTGAGGTTACAAGTGGGGGTATACTCCATGAAACAGGATCAACCCCACCACCACTTCCACAAGAGGCAGTACCCACAGTTCCAAGACCTGTGAGAACTCCAAGAGAAGCAACAGGAACAGATACAGCAACTGCGCCTTTACCTGAGGTGTTAATTTCACCAGAATCAATTCCAACAATGCCAAGAACAACAAGAAGAAGAGTGGAGCCGGTTGTTCCGCTAGCACCAGATAGCACTGCGAGAGTTTCTACTGGAACATTGGAGAGGCATGTGCAGCAAGCAAATTTGGATCCAAGAAGAGCGCAATATTTACGTGCGCATCAGCAAGGAACTGAATTAAATCTTGGAACACTTGAAAATGCACAGATTCTGTTTGGAGACCGAAGCGGAGCAAGAAGCGGAATTGTTGGAGAACTTGATCAGGCAATTGAAAATGGAATGCAAAGGCTCGCCCCAGCAGGAGCAACTGAAGATACTGGAATTCCAGTCGGGGCATACTTTGATCCACAAAGCGGAAGAATAATTGCAATTATTGAAGAAACTGGAATCGTAAGTGGCATACCAAGAAGCATTAGGGAAAATGGAGATCTTTCGCTAATTGAAATTTCAGTTGACAGAACAACAGGAAGAATAACAAGGATTTTAGAGAGACCAAATAGATTAGTAACAGCAGGTGTAACAGATACAGCTCATGCTCCCCTAACAGGATTAATTGGAATGCAGGTAACAGAACCAAGGCCACCAAGACCTCCAGGTGGCGGAGGATCAAGAAGCAGTGGAAGTGGACCAGTAAGTGAAAGTGGAGCACCAACAGTTAGGATTGTTCCTGAGGCAAGAAGCAGCGATGTCCAGGCACTTGCAGATAGTTTAACAACAGGAAGCTTGGTTGCAGACTTTGCCAGAAGAATAGTTCAGGGAGATGAGAGTGCAATAGCAATACTAAGATCAGAATATATGGACCCAATGATTCGTGGGGAAGTCCGTGGACTTTTAACTGACGGAGAATTTGTTGCAGCAGCAAGGGCAGCAGGAGGCTCTGGAGGAGTAAGTCATAGTTTGGATTATAGAAGATATTTGCAGCAGCACCAGACAGATCTTGGTGAGAGAGCTCAAAGAATACAAAGACATGCCGGCACTCCGGAAGCTGAAGCGCAGATAATGGAAGTTCCAATTGCAGTTGGAGCAGAAGGAGAGATTGTTGGAGTTGTAGTTCGCCCTGATCAGGTTCATGAAGTAGCAGAGATCACAGGGCCCCGTGCAATGAGCGGAGACCGGGCCAGAGTTCAGCCAGATGCAGTTGAGGGATTAGTAGCAAATGTCCAAAGGCTTGAGGGCCGGCCAGTGGATGTATCAACAAGGGGAGGAAGAGATATTGCACGTGTAAGAGAACTTATGCAGCAAGGACGCAGCATGGAAGATGCAGCGGGAATTGCAATTGGTGAAAGGCCTCCGGCAAATATTTACGAGTTATCCACAAGAGCAAGATCATTGTATGAAATTGCAGAAGGACTACTAACTCCGGAAGGAAGAGCAACTGCACAAGAAAGATACCGCACATTAACACAAGCAGAAAAAGAAGCAGTTGAATACATGCTTGCAGATGGCGGAGAATATCTTAGAGGAACAAGAGAGGACCGGCTTCTTATTGCAGAACAATTTGGAGAACATATAGAATCTGAAATCAGCACTGGAACAAGAGATATTCCAAGTACTGGCAGACTCAATGAACTTGCAAGACTTGCAGACCAGATGGTTCATGGAACTAATATTGAAAGAGCGCAAGCGCGCAGAATACTAAACCAGCAGGCATTGTCATTTTCAGCAGGAGAAGCAAGAGCATATGGAAGATTTTATACTTTAATGAGACAGGCAGGTAGCAGAGTACCAACAGCAGAATACGTCAGAACATATCAACAAAGTACAAGAAGACTGCCGCCAGAACAATTCAGAAGCAGAGCAGAATTTGAACAATATGTTGCCAGTGTTGAATCAACAAGCAGGGATTTGGTATATGTTGATGCACAAGGAGTTGAGCATAATTATGTTACTGTAGTTCAGGATTCTCGTCAAACATTTGTTGTTGGAGACATCCATGGAGAGCACCAGGTGTTTGATCATCTTGTTAATATAGGAGTACTCCAGGACCATGGAGCACAGCTTCCAATTTCAGAAAGGTACTCACTTCATCCAGACCTTCCTCAAGGAACAGATGTTGTTTTCTTAGGAGATTATATTGACAGAGGGCCATCCAGTTTAGATGTTCTTCAAGTAGTTAGGCAATTGCAGGAAGAAGCTGGAGCACGTGGAATTAGGGTACATACACTTCGTGGAAATCATGAGGCACTGTTCCTAAGGTTCTATGAACTGTTTGGAAATGGTTCTTTTGCAGATGTTCAAAGAGCTCTTACACCACTAGATGGTTCTATTGATGAAGCTCTCATGGCAGCGAGAAGCCCGGCAGACATGCAGGCAGCAGTAAGCGGACTTGAGAGATTTGATTTAAGTGCTCATTTCACAGAAGCAGAAGCAGCGGCATATGCAAGACATGGAGTAGATGTCAGCGATACAACACTTGCAGAAATTGGACTTGAACTTAACAGAGTTGGAATTGCAGCAACAGTTGAAGAGATTACAACCAGATATCAAGCAGCATATGACCAGAGGGTTCAAAGCGACCCTGAATTTAGAGCACTAACAGAAAGTGGCCAAATGGATATTTGGAGATTTGCAATGGGGGAAATGAGAGATAGTGGACTCATTGGATTTATGCAAGATACTCAAGGTGCAGTAATAATAGATAATAATATTTACACGCACGCAGGACCTAACCTTGCTGCAGGAACTCCAGAGGCAATGAGCCAGGCATTTGGAGACATGTTTTCAACAGTTCATAATCCATGGGGAAGCAATGTGATTGTCCCGGTGGGACTTGCCATGGAAGTGATGCGTGGAGCTTATTCAAGCGGAGATTTCACTACAACTTATGGAAGCCAATGGGAACCAAGATTCCAAAGTGCAGATGGACAGCTCACTCCAGAAGCAGCAATTTGGATGAGTTCAATGGCAGCCTCGCTTGGTTTGCCAGAGGGAACAAGACTTCAATTACATATAGGACATGAAAGAGGCGGTGCTGTAAGAGAACAAATGCCAGGAGTCTATAATCATGACAGCAGCTGGAGCAGGGTCTATAGGAGAAGTGGAACTGAAACTCCAGGAGTTATGCATGTCGATCCTGCACAGGAGGCACCTGTTCGAATCATTACAACTGATGGAGCAGCACATCAGGTTGATGGAGAAGGGATGGTTCTCACAAACAGAATCGGAATTGCAACAGACAGGATGCATAGATTAGGAGTACTGCAAACACCTGAAACAGTTCTTGGAATTGCTGAAGGTACACTTGCACAGGTTGGCGCCAGGGCAGATATTGATCAGAGTGGAGCAATAAGAACATATGAAAGTGGAGGAAGAAGAGCCCATAGGTATTTCATAAATGTTGCAGGGGCAGAAGTAGCAACATATCTTCCGGCAGAACTTACTGGAGCTGCACTATTGCAGCGCCTTGCAGGGCATGGTCTTGAAAGAACTCCAGGAGAAGCAAGATCTCCAGTAGAATTTGAGAATACTGCTGGAAGAATATTATCCAATGTACCACTGGAAATGAGATTAGAAAGTATTGGAAGAAGCGATGGTGGTACATACGATCCAATGAGTCCTCTTAGCAGAGTAAGCAGATCACTTGATACAATTGCAAGATCAGAAATTCCAGATGCAGAAATACCAAGAGGATACAGGGCGGCAGTTGGAAGAATTAGAGAAGCACTTCAAAATCCAGTATTTTCAGAAGAAGCGAGATTGAGGATTGTTACAGATGAGGCATCTGCTATTGTTGCAAGGCGTGAGATGACTTTAGTGCAACCTCCTGCAGAAGCAGCAGGAACTGCAGTTAGTCCACAAGACATTGCTCAAACAGTACGAAGATACGAAGGATACATACTTGCACAAGGAAGAGGAGGAGCAACAGTTCATCATCCAGAAGTTATGAGAATGCGAAGGATTATTGGAAGTAGAAGACTTCCAACAGATCCAGCATCAAGAAGAAGATTCCTTGAAGGAGTTGCAAGGCAGGTACTTGAAGAACAAGCTGCGCAGCCAGCTACTCCAAGACCGGCGGATACCACAGTAGTAGACCCGCAGCAGGCTAGAGTAGCAAGAGAAGTTGTAGATCAACACACAAGGCTAAGGCAAATGAGCCTACTAGACAGAACAGGAGAATTAGACAGCATCTCAGATTTCAACAGAGAGGGAGTACTCAGGGCAATGCTCGGCATGGAGGAAGGAGACCCCAGAATTGCACAACTCGCGGAGGAATATGCCGCTGCAAGAGTAGAAGTGCAAAGACTTACAAGAGAAAGAACTGCTGTTGCTGAATTGGCAGACCAGGCATTAGAAGGAGTTTTAAGCTCAGTGGCCGCCGGAGAAACAAACCCAACTTTCGAGTGGCTAATTAGAGACATGTCATCACGCAGAGGACTAGGTCCAGATGAAATGCGAACCAGACTCCTTGAAGCATATCAAAGTGGGGGGATTGAAGGCTTTAGAGGATCTCTGATTCCCTATCGAAGTAGTGATGTAACAAACCTTCTTAGTGCTGATAGGCAAGTTCTTCAGATACTTGCCGATGAGACTCCAGCATCTGTTTCAAGCGAAATGGCAACAGCAAGAGGTGTTTCTCCGGAGGCAATGAGGGAAACTCTGAGAGCAGCATATCAAAGAGATGGAGTCACAGGAGTATTGAATGAGGTTCTTGGAACCCCAAGAACAGAAGGAGTAAATTTTGAGGCACTTTATGCTGAGCTCTCAGGAGCAGAACAGCGTGCAATCAGATCAAGCATAATAAGTACATTAGATGAGGCTCAAGTCAGAACACTTGCAGAAGCAGCAAACATCTATGGTGCAGCTACTTTGGGCAGGGATGCATTGGTACAAATGCTTGACCTAAACCTTGGAAATGCTGCATTCAGAGCACAACTTTTTTCAATGGTTCCAGAGAGCAGAAGGCAAACGCTGATTCCAACAATGCTGCTTCGAAGAAGAGCACGACTAGCACTTCAGCATCCACAACTTGTTGAAGTACTGCTTCGTGGAAATCTTGAGGGACGAATTCGCTCTATTCCTGGAATGGAAGATGTTACGATAAGAGATGTCACACACATGAGCGGAAGCGTGGGCAACTATAGAATCGAACTTTCTGATGGAAGACGGGTATATATGAAACCTGAAGACCACAGACCTGCACAATTTGGAGCAAGAAGACTGGAAGCACAGGGACTTGCACCAATTGCAGATGGCATGCACACTTTCAGATATGACACTGGAATAACTGACGCAACAGGCCAAAGAATATTTAGGGAATTTGGATTTGCAGAAGACATCCATGCATTTGGTCTTGAGAGTAGAACTATCAGAATAAGAATGCCTGATGATCAGTTTGAACAGGTCGGTGTTCGAAGCGTTGCAATGATGAGTGATGAGGTTCTATCAGCAGATCTGACTGACCCTGCTGTGCGTACAAGACTGCAAAGAACAGGAGCACTTGAAGCAGCAGAGAGATTCCAGGAACTTGCAAGAACACCAGCAGGAAGAGAGCAGATAGCAAGAGCATGGGCAGCATATATGGAAATGTCAAGAAGAGCTCTTGTAATTGATAGAGCTCCAAGAAACACCGCAGTCTTCCTTGTGAACAGGACAACTGCAGATGGAGGAACGGAAACAGCAATAGTATTCCAGCCAATTGATACCGACTTTGTTGCAGGAAAAATAGCTCGGGGAAATACAGGTGAGTTAGATTTCGGCCAGTTCCATATGGATTTCGGCATGGCAACAGGAAGATTCATCAATGGGATGGACACCATGCTTGGAGATACATCCCCAGGAAGAGGAACAATAGCAAGAGAAATTGTAATCGCAAATGAAACAATTGTATTATCCAATCCTATGGAAGTTCGGGTAGCAATGGGTGCAGTGGAAGCCGAAGGAGGGCATTTTGGATATCCAATGCCAATGCATGTAGGAAGCGCGGTTGACTATGGAGGAACAGTAAGAATACTTCAGCGCGGAAGAAGATTTAGGCTTCACGAAGGCGAACTTGATGCTCTCTCAGTAGCAGTTACAAGTGAAGCTGTAATTGCAGAAGCAAGAGACCACATCAGAACTACTGGTGCCATTCATGATGAGGCAATACGAGATATGACAATTCCAGTTGCAACACCAGATGTTACAGTACCTGTGCTGAGCAGAACAGATTATGTGACTGCACTTGCAGGAGCAGATATGAGTGCAAGAAGACCAGTAAGACAGCATTTTGATTCGAGAGAAGCAGAGCATGGGATTCCAACTAGAGTTAGCCTTGACAATGCATTTATTGTAATGAATGATGGAAGCACTACAGCAGCACATGGAATAACAGGGACATTCAGAGAAGCCATGGCAGCTGGCAGGAGAGTTGGAGATACAATAGAAGTTACAGGATATGCTGATAGAACAACCGGAAGAATTCGGGCATTTGGAGCAGAAGCATCAGTACCTGCAGAAGTGAGAGCGCAAAGCAGGCAGTTTAGATTAACTGTTGATAGAACAACTGGAAGAATTTCTGCAGCTCATGCAGATGGTCCAGTAAGTTTCCATATATCTGATCTAGTAGGATTGCAAGTTGAGAGGCCAGCAGTTCCTGGAAGCCCAGCTCCAACAGCTGTCCAGCCAACTGGTGCTGATGCATTAGTAAGCGGACTGACTGGACTTGATGTTACTGTTGGAGAAACTACAAGAAGACCATGGCAAGCAGTACCTGCAGATCAAAGAAGTGGAATAATGAGTGAAGTTCTTGCTGTTTATGAAGCATCTTATGGAAGAGCAGGATTGAGGTATGAAAACCCACGCGAGCTTATTTCAAGAATGCCCCACCTGCTCATAGCAAGAGATGCACAAGGACAGATTGTTGGATTTGCAACATTCAGTGAATCTCCACGCGGACTGAGACTTGCTCTTCTTGGAGCAAATCCAGGCAGCAGTGAAGGAAGAGGTGCAATAAGAACAGTACTGCAAAGAATTGCTGAAGAGCCAGGATACTTTGGCAATGTATCAGGAAGGCCTGCAGCAATTGCATTGAGACATGGAGCGACTATTGTCCCGATTAAAGAAGTAGGAAGTATTCTTGGAGGGGTTCCTGGATTACGTATTGGGGTTGCACAAAGAAGAATGGACAGGGTGCACCGGCTCATAGCTGATCCTGATTTTACAAGATCACCAATTGTCAGAGAAGCCATGGAAAGAACAGGAAGAGCTGCAGATCAGCTTACTTTTGATGACCTCATCGCACAGGCAATACATAGCCATGAGATTCCAGATACTTCAGAAGCAAGAGCCAACTGCTTTGCAATGGTTCAGAGCATTATTGGCGCAGATGGACAAGCACATCCAACATTGGTAATTAAGATTATGGTAGGAAGACCTAGGCCTGCAGCTGCTACAGCAACTCCAACAGCTACTGCAAGACCAAGACGCCAAGCTGCTCCGCCAGGAGAAACAAGAGTAGCAACAAATCCAACAGAAATCATCGGAGCAAATCCAAGAGAATTCGTATCTTCACTAGGAATTACCGGAATAACGCCACGGACTCTCACTTACCGAGGAACATTTGATGTTGGAGAGACCAGAGTAGTAAGATTCCAGAGGGGTAAGGGCGGTCCAATATACGAAATGCGTGTGCCAGAAAATCATGCAACCATGGATCCAGCTGCAAGGCAAGCATATTTCAGAGGAGAATTAAGCAGAGTAATAGGAGAATCTGGTGAATAGCTAATCAAGGTAAAAAAAAATACAATAAGTAAAGAAAAATACTTAGGTCTCTTCCAGAAATCTCCAATATGTATTATTGCTTAAGATCTCACTTAGTTTTGAAACTTTACTTTCAGATAGTGAATTTTTTTCAAGTTCAGAAAGAATTCCTTGAAGGAATTTTCTATCATCTTGCGCAACCTTTAAACAAGCTTCAACAACAGTACTGATTTTTTCTTCAGCGTTGTCTGATTCACCAGCTTCAAAAACAACAGTAGTTTTGCCATCATCGAAAATAAGTCCCATGCCAGAAAGTTCATCCTCGCGGCCTCCTGCAATTGTCTGCACATAGCTCGCAACATGGGCACGCAATTGTTTTCCTTTTTCATCAAGGTCACTGTCAAGTTTTTTGAGTTTTTCTGATACTTCAGCAATTAGAACTTGGTTCTCTTCTTTTGTTGGAGTTCTAGATTCAATTTCAGAAAGAAGTACACGTAATGATCCAAAAGAACGTACAGCTGCTCTGCGTTCTCCAGGACCTGTTACTGTGGATCCGCGTCTATTCATATATTTCAATTGAGAAGGAAATCATTTAAAAGTCAATTGCTAGAGGATGAAAAATTAGCTGACACCAATCTTTTCGATAATATTTTGTGGGACTGGAGAGTCCCTAAGCTGCTGCTCAAGATTTTTTCTTTGTTCTGGAAACCTATCCAGGAAAGTTTGCACAGATCGTACTGCGGCAAGACCATTGTAGTCTTTCAAAACAGCAATAAGTAGATCAAAATCAGTTTCAGAACCAAGTTGTGCAACAGTCACAGCTATTTGTTCGCTGATGGATTGATCATGACCGAAGAGAGCCCTGGCTTTTCTAAGTAATTCAATACCTTCAGGCTCTCCATAATTTCGAATTACACCAATAACACGAGAAACAAGATCAAGCCGATCTCGTTGAATTTTAAATGCAGCAGAAACATTTGTTAAGATATAGTGGGATTTTCTCAAAACTTTAAATCCAGGGTCTCCAATTGCCATATCAGCTTTAAGATCAGCCTCGACAATAACCGCACGAAAGTTTTCAGAAACAGATGATACCCAAAGTTCAGCAACTTCAATTGGAGGCTCGGCCTTGGGCCTTCTTACATATCCAACTCGCTTTGCTTGAGTAATATGAGTTAATTTTTTATGAGCGGTTTGCCTGCCTGACATTAAACTTACTTTAAAGCGCAAATATTAAAAAGAAACCACATTAGACCAGAAATTGAGACTAAACAACTGTTCAAAGGTTTTTTGGAACAGTTGGATCAAAAGCAGGTTTCTCTGGTGGGGAGCTTTTTCTTGGACGGATTACCTTCAATGTGCCGTTGAAAAGAACAAAAGAACCATCATCCGGAGTTTTTTTAGCTAATGCTATTGCGGATTTAATAGTCTCATTAATATGCTCCCAGGAGATATCAGAAGAATCAATTTGGTAAGAGCTCAATCTCTCATGAACAATGATGCGTTTTCTCATATCCACAAGAACAAGATATGTTGTATTTGCTCTTTCATAAAGTGCGATTCCATAATCAGTTTTAGATGGAGTTGGAGGGATACCATGAACAATCTGGCTGGTTATATCCGCCACCCCAAAATCAAGATCTACGGAGTAATAAACAGAGGTATTTCCCGATCTTTCAAAAAGAAGTCCAGGAACTGAGAGTAAAGATTGAGTCTCTTCATTAAATCCTTTACTTAGCCCACTGAGTCTTGCAAGTACTTCAGTAGGTTTAATAGTTCTGCTAGCTTTTGATGTCATAGGATTACCAATTTTTAAGCCACGAGGAATTCCAGGTGGTGCTTCTGCTCCCGAAGAAGCGGATTTTTTAGCCATAAACAATATACAAAGTTAATGTTTAAAAAGAGCCAAGCGCCATAGAGAGAATAATGCATAAAAGTTAATAAATGAGGAAAAACGGGGATAAAAAATCAGAATTATAGACATTTATTGTGAATATAAACCACAGAATCAAAGAACATTTATATAGATTCCTAATCTTAATCATAACATCACGCTCTTTTTTTAGTGCATGGGAGGATAACTGGTCGCCTTGCCAGCGCAGAGATGCGCTGGCCTATTTCTGTTTACGTTTCTGGTGCAGAAGTATTCTTAACTTTCACGAGGTAAACTAATGATTGAAATAGATGGATCAAAAGGAGAAGGTGGTCAAATTGAACAAGTTCAATACCCACCTTCATATCCAGAGGTACTCTAATGATTGAAATAGATGGATCAAAAGGAGAAGGTGGCGGACAGATAATCAGATCAGCACTCAGCTTAGCATCAATAACAGGAAAAAAAGTTAGGATTTACAATATTCGAGCAGGCCGAAACAATCCAGGCCTAAGGCCTCAGCATTTGATGGCATGTAATTCAGTTAGAAAAATCTGCAGAGGCGCCATTGAGGGTGCAGAACTTGGAAGTACAGAACTGATATTTTCTCCTGGAAAGATAGTCGGTGGAAAATACGAATTTAATATTGGAACTGCAGGATCAGTCATTCTTGTTGCACAAACTATATTGCCAATTTTAATCAGTGCACAGAAAAAAAGCCAGATTAGAATTATCGGAGGCACTCATGTAATGAAAGCTCCAAGCTATGATTATTTTGAAAAGGTATTTGCAGCTGCAATTGAGAGATTTGGAGTGCAGATGGATTGCAAAATGATCAAAACTGGATTTTATCCAAAAGGCGGTGGAATTATTGAATTTTCAATAGAACCAGTAGAATTACATGGATGCAAAACCTGGACATCAGATGATGAAATTCAAGCTATTATAAGAATTGCGGGCTTAGACCAAAGCATTGCAATTCGGGAAAAGAAGATATTTGTACAAAATAAAATTGAAAATGTCAGAATTCAAGAGGAACAATCACTTTCTGTTGGAAACGCAATAACATGTTTCAAGGGACTTAGAGGCTCTTATGTTCCTGGAGAAAAAGGGAAAAGAGCAGAGATTGTGGCACAAGAGGCCCTTGATAATTTGAATAAGGAAAATGCAGAAGTTGACCTTCATCTTGCAGACCAACTAGTGATATATGGAGCTCTTGCAAAAGGAGAAACAGAATACTCGACAAGTGAGTTAAGCAGTCATTTGAGAACGAATATCGATGTTGTCTCGAGATTTTTAGATAGAAAAATAGAAATAAAAGAAAATAAAATCAGGATTTGCTAATCGACCCAAATCCTAGGATAGTCCCGTTTCTATGCAGCGTAACTTCATAATATGAATCTGCAGTTTGAGAGTTCCAAACCACTTCCCAAGAGTTATTATTCTCATTTACATATGGAATTGCATTCTGATTTGCCTGAAGATAACTACGAACAGTTTCAGTTCCCTCAAAAGTATGAGATGCAATGATTGCTTCTTCTGGGAATGCAATATTGCAGATCCCCTCACTGCAAACAACACAATTTTTGGTAATTACTTCTGGCGGTTGTGGGACGAAATTCTGAGCAGGATAATTATAGTATATGTGAGAGCGCTCCGGACATTTTGTTTCTGGTGCAGCAGTCACTTTTGCTTTAACCTCAAAATACTTGCCTCCAGCCTCATTATACTGAGAAGAAATAGCCATGATTCCAATATCTGCATACGGATATTTGCTCTGTAGATCTTCCATCACAAAGTTGCTGGCATCTGCCTCAACAACATTGACATTGAAGAAACGAACTGCCATTGCAAGAACTGCAACAATGGCTATCAATATCACAATTAGCAGTAGTTCCCGCCGAATTCCCATAAGGAGGTTAACGAACTAAAATTTTTATTCCTTCCCATCAGCAATTAGAAGGATTGCCTCAGCAATATCCCCATTAGTCTTCTCAAGTGCACTCCTAGCCTCTTCTTCGCTGCAGCCAGCCTGTTCCATGACCATTTTAAGATCTTCAGAAGAAGTTTTTTCTTCAACTTGAACAGAACCAGTGATCTGGAATGATTCCTGTCCCTGCATGGTGATTTTTACCACTTGAGGATTTAGAATTGTCATTTTTTCTGATTCTGTTTCAATAACTACAGAAGTTGCTGGAATATCATCAGATTGAATTCCCATCTGTTTCATCATTGCCTGCATTTTTTTTGGATCCATTCCGCCAGGTATCATAATTATCCCCCGATAAAATTAAGAAAAAAATTAGTTAAAGGCTTCTCCACGTTCAGACTTTCGAATTTCAACTCTTCGCATTTTAGTGATTTTCTTAAGTCTTGAGAAGATTCTAGATGAAAGTCTACCAAAAACAACATCCTGAATGATCTCATCGTATGGTTTTTCCTTGATTGCTGCTAGAGTTTCTTCAACAAGAATTTCTCTGAGGTTTCTTCTGGTATTTTGACTAACGCCAGAACTTGTAACTGCAATAAGCTTTAGCCGGAGTTGCTCACCATCTTTTGTCTTCTCATCAACAACCTGATGAATAAGTGATTTTCCACGTCGTGCAAATGTTTTGATAAATGATGGGGCAATCTCATGACCAAGAAGTTTGGTCGTTGCCTCAACACCACTAACATTGGTGATTCTGAATTTCAATGTTGTAAACATTGCGATTTGTGAAGACCCGCCAGCCCCAAGTTCAAAGAGACTTGTTCGGACAATTCTGTCTGTAAGCTTCTTTGGATCTGATGCAACAAGTTCTCCAATATCTTTACCATCAAACAAAGCTGGTGCTTTAACAGTATACCATTTCTTTGATTTCCACTTATCTACTGCTTTAACTTTTCTTCCTCCCACAAAATCACCATCACTTTACAAGTAGCGCTGCTTTGTCGCGCTCGTATTTCCATCCTTGTGGGATTCTTCCCTTTCCAGAATAGTATTTCACAAGCCTGTTAATCTTTGATTCAACATGACCAAGTTTAACATTGTTGTGTGTATCGTTTTTTGTTCCCTTTAAATGAGTAGACATTCTCACTGCCTTTTTGATTAGGTTGAGAAGATCATCTGGATATTCTGGAGAAACATTCTCCTTTGCAAGGAATGCGCCGATGGGCATTCCGAGAATGGTTCTAACATTTGCAATTCCATGCTGATCTCGCAAAAGCAAACCAATCTTAGCTGTAGAAACACCTTCTCTGGCGTTTTTAAGGATAAGCTCCTGAAGGTCATCCTTACTCATAGTAACCCAAGAAGGCTCATCAGTACTCTTTGGACGCTTTGTCCCAGACTTACCTTTTTTCTTTGAATGTAATCTTGCCATAAAATCATCCTAATTTTACTGACCTAGAGCGGTCAATACATCTAAAATATAGATTAAGTTCTAAGAGGTATTCTCTTAGAGAATTCTAGAAGCGCGTTATATCTATGTGATAGCTTGTTTTTTAATTCTATGCTTTCAGCGAACGTCTGATGTTCCCCGTCTGGAACGAAGATAGAATCATAATCAAATCCATTTGTTCCGCGAGGTTCAAGAGCGATTGTACCTTCGCATTTTCCTCGAACAAAAGAAACATGCTCCTTATCCAGCATATATGCAATAATAGTATCAAAAGTTGCAGTGCGATCCTCAACTCCTTCCATAAGTTTCAAAATGCCAGCATTCCCAATCTTTTTTTGAACCCATCCGGAATATGTTCCTGGGAACCCCGAGAGATGGTTGATAAAAAGTCCAGTATCTTCTACAAAAACAGCTTCTTTGCACATACGATATGCTGCACGAACAGAGATTCTTGCAATTTCTTCGAGAGAATCAGAACGAATCTCAGTATAATCAAACTGAAGATGAGTTATCTGATAGTTTTTGAGAATTTCTTTTGCCTCATTGAATTTGTTTATATTACTTGTTGCAAATATCAATCACACACCCTGAACTAGCTATGATATGCTAGATTTATAATGAGGTGGTTGGGTGACAAAGAAAAACAAGATCGCAGAAGAATCATTAAAGGAAATTGAAAAGGCATTATTTGCAATCAGATTTTATCCAGTTGCAGTGGATGAGAAGGCAAAGAAGGATGCAGTAAAAAAACTGATAAAAATCCACAATTCTGGAGATGATACAGTAAGACAGCTGCTCCTTTATATGGTGCATGAAACAATTGCAAAAACAGCCGAGTTTCGGGTTATGCACACGCACGAATATATGAAAATGAAAAATGCTGACAAGGACCCTTCCCACGTAAGAATGGGGGTTTATCGTGCAATATTCAACTACAATACATCAATTGAAGGGGCATGTGAGCTATATTATCTTCTTGGAAAACTAAACAAGGATGATGCTGCAAAACTGCTGACATATCACTACACCAGACTCTGCACAATGGAAAATGAGGTAAATCACATGCTCAGAGCAGCAATAATCAGATCACTTGGGGAATCTGACTCCATATATGCACTGAACGCACTCTTGGAATATGTGAAAATTGTGGATAGTGATAGAAGCATAAAGTCAATAATCTCAGCTCTTTCAAAATGGAATGAAAAAATAGACAAAATGAAGCTCGGTGCAAAGGAAAAGGAAAAAATAAAAGAAAGGCTTCAGGACACTATGACCGAAGAAACTGGTGGAAGGCATTATGGATAAGTTAATACTAGATGATGGAAGAGTTGCTCTCGTATCATTTGTCAAAAAAGAGGATAGTACTGCAGAATATCTCAGATTTATCAATAGACTGATTGATGAGAAGACGAATATATTAGCCAATAAAAGATTCAATTTGAAACAGGAGGAAGAGTGGAAGAAAACGCAAATTGAAAATCAAAAGAAAAAGATTGGATATACATTGGTTGCCAGAATCTCTGGAAAAATTGCCGGAACTTCTGGAGCAAATCTTGGAAATTTCAAAGAAAAAGGAAATGCTTCGCTTGGAATTGCAGTTGCAAAGGAATTTCGCGGAATTGGCCTTGGAGAAGCGCTGTTGCGACTGAATATTAGGAAGGCAAAAAAGCAATATACTCCAAAGAATATGGTTCTAACAGTATTTTCAACAAACAAAATTGCACAGAATCTTTATTCAAAAATCGGGTTCAAGGAATTTGCAAGATTTCCAAAGTGGGTCAAGCATAGAGGAAAATATTGCGATATGATTTACATGAAGCTCTAGGCCATTTTAGAACCATTTGAAACATTTTTATCTGGTTTGGATAGAACAACGCCATCATCAGTATAGAAGCCAGTGGTCAGGACCTCTGAAATAAACGGACCTATTTGTTTTGGAGCAAAATTAGTCACGCAGATTACTTGGCGCCCAAGCAGATCCTCTTTTTTGTATAATTTTGTTATTTGCGCGCTTGATTTTTTTATTCCAAACTCCCCAAAATCAATTTTCAGCTTATATGCAGGAACTTTTGCTTCTGGAAAATCTTCAACTGATACAATAGTCCCAACTCGAAGTTCAACCTTTTCAAAATCATTCCATGAAATTGTCATTTCAACCAGCTGTTGGAAATTCCAGTTGCGTTCTGCACTGTGGATCCTCCTGTAGATATCCGGATAGGAATAGTTTGAAATATCCTAGAATAGGAATTCTCAAAATCACTTTTCCACGAACATGTTCTTCTGGAACTGGTCTGTTTTCAAGATTATTTTGATAATTGTAAATCTGGATATCAAGTATTGGATTGTTATCCCCACGAGTAAGATAATAAGACTTGTCATCGACGTTGATTTTGAACATTGTCCTGTGGACGATATCTCCGATTAGCGAATAATAGTCTGTTTGTGGAGGGTTGTAAATCATGATGTCATTGGAGAAATTTGTCAAATATTCTTGGCCATGGAATATTACTGAAGTGACACATGGCTGTGAAACTTGTGTATCATTTGAATATGTCAATGGACAGCGATCATAAGTGTAGGTAAATGCACCTTTTTCCTCAACAAATTCATCTGGAGAATTCACAAATGCCCGGCACATATCAGTATGACGATTGAAAACACAATAGGAGAAAATAGACCCCTTTATCGTAGCGCTTTTGTTACCATATGTGATTTCTGATTTGCCATTTAGTGACTCGAGCTCTTCTTGAGTCATCTCAATTTCATATGCATTGATGGAGCCTCCATGAACAAGTACAAAATCCCCACGTTGAAGATTTGGAAGCATGCTGCAGGAAACAACTCCGGATATTGGAGTTTCAGTATTGAGTATGAATGATGCACCATACCAGATGCAAACAGCAACAAGAAGTGCAACTAGAGTATCAAGAACTTCGTGTTTCCAGCCATGCTTGATGGCTCCGGCCTTAACCTCCATGCCAACAAAAACAAATATTTCAATAACAATAACCGCCCCGATCAAAGGCGGAATAAAACTAAGTGGACCATCTGCAAAAATAAAATTAGCAATTAGAAAAATGAACAGAGTACCTAATAATACTCCAGCTTGAAGATGCATCTTCTTCATGTTTTTATAATCAAACATTTTATTCACTTGAGATGTCAGTAAATTGTTTTCTGAAATCTCCGATATCTTTTTTGACCTCTGTAATTGCTGCAAGCACCAATTTAGAAGGATCCCCACTCTTTGTTCTGACATATAATTTTGGCTGGGCTTGAGTTGGATGCTCTACCTTAAAGGATGCAAATTCAACATCTTTGTTAGTATTGAGTTTTTCAGATATCATTTGTGCAAGAGATTGGTCTACACCAACAAGTTCCAATTCAAGAACATTTTTTTCTTTAACTAAAATATTAATTTCCATGATTTCACCTTTTTCGTCTTCCTCCTGGTCTTGCATAGATAATGCCAAGGCCAGGACCTATCATACTGATATCAACGCCCATCTTAGACATTTTTGATATTTTTGCTTTAATTATATCTCCGATTTTGATTTCATCACGAAGAAAATCAACATAACCTTTTCTAATTGCGTTTACAGGAAGAACAGCAATTATATCCGAAGAGCGCTCTTTCCCATCCATTTCATTTACTGACATGCATGTGCAGATTGCTTTGTTGTTTGAAGTTTTAATTACCATGCAATAAACTTCCATGCCAACATGTGGAAGTACGATAGACTTTCCTGCTCTTTTCACAGAAACAGTGCCAGCATTGACAGTCTCAGCTCCAAAGGATGCTGAATAAATCTCATCATTTTCCGAATAGGTATTTTCACCTGGAACTGCTTCTTCACAGCTAAGTAAATGATCTCCAGGTAAAACTAGCTTTTTCTTATCCATTAAAATTCACTTATTAGTGATTGATGAGAAGTTTTTTAAAGTACTTTCCCAAAGTTAAACAAACATATAAATACTTATAAAAACACATTTTCAAACAATCACCTATTTAAATATCCCATCAAAGATACATTTTATAGGAGGAAACAGATGAAGCGTCCGATATTGGTTCTTTGTATAGACAGGGACAATGACCTATACGAAAAAGGAAAGGTTAGTGGTCCTCTTATCGGACGAGAAAAAAATCTTGAAGGAGCAGTTGCACTTTCTCTTGCAGACCCGGAAGACCCGGATTCCAATGCAATTTATTATTCAATAAAAATATTCGATCAGATGAGGGCAGATGGCCATAATGTCGAAGTGGTAACATTAACTGGAGACAAACGCCTTGGATATACTGCTGATAAGGAAATAAGTTCTCAGCTTGACAAAATTTGCGCTGAATTAAATCCAGTTTCATGTGTACTGATTTCAGATGGAGCTGCAGATGAGGAAATCATACCAATAATCAAATCACGGATAAAAATAGATTCGACAAAAATTGTATTCATTAAGCAGGCAAAAGAACTTGAAAAAACATATTTCGTACTTCTTGAAAAGCTCAGGGATCCGTATTTTTCAAAAACGCTTCTTGGAATTCCTGCAATTTTGATAATCCTGCTCTCGCTTTCCAGTTACTTTGGATACGGGCTTGAGCCAGTTGGGATAATTATCGGAATGTATCTTTTGACAAGAATACTTGGAATTGACAATCTGATATTTGACATTTTCAATGACTTTAGATTCTCATTTGAGCGAACCAGCTGGATTAGCTATATTGGTGCATTTGCAATATTTTCTATAGGTATTTTTGTAGCATACCAAACCTTCCAAGGAGGCATTGGACTAAATCTTGGAAACGAAAAATTAGTTGCACATGTGATTGGCAATAGCATCTGGATCATCTTTGTTGGACTACTGCTGATCATGGTTGGAAAAAGCATTGATGCAATAATGGAAAAGAAAAAATTCAGAATCACAAAATATATCCTTTATTCTGCGGCTGCAGGACTTGCAACATTTGTAATGTTAGTTGGAAGCAGCTGGATAGTCAATATCAGCGAACCATATGTTGACTTTGGAGGATTCCTCTTTAGCATTGGGATATCGCTGGTAGCAGGATATTTCGTAACTACATTTGTCAATTGGTATAGGAAAGAACTTCTCGTAAACATGAAAATAGAGGGAAAAGAAGCGATTTCAGAACATGGCAGCTATCTTGGAAAAATAGTTGGTATTGATGCCAAAAGAGGAAAAATAATCATCCAAACTGTGTTTGACAAAAGATATGTAATGCCACTTTCCGCAGTAAACTCGATCGATGAAAATGTAATTCTCAGGTCTTAGATCTCATTTTCCTCAGAAGCTTTTTCTTTTCAGTACAATCTTTAAGCGCTTGCTCAAGTACTTGCGCGATGTTCTCAACTTCGACAATTTTTATGGTCTTCTTCTTTAGAATAACATCCCGGGAATTAGCTTTAGGAATTAGAACTTTTGTTATTCCAGATTCGATTGCAGCTTCTATCTTACCGTTAATTCCACCAACAGGAAGAACTCTTCCCCTAACATCAAGGGAACCGGTCATGGCGACGTTTTGAAGAACTGGAATATTTGATAGTGAAGAGATCACTGCGACTGCTATTGAAATTGATGCGCTATCACCCTCAACACCTTCATAGGTTTGCAAAAATTGAATGTGAAGATCTTTTCCAACAATTGAATTTCCGATGTATTTTTTGAAAATTGCAGAAACATTGTCAACTGCTTCCTTGGCAATTACACCAAGTTTTCCAGTTGCAATTACTCTTCCTTCGCTTTTAGATGATGCAGGAGTTGCCTCTGCTACAATTGGAAGAACAAGTCCTGCCATTGAATTGCCCAAAACTGCAAGACCATTAACTCGGCCAACTTCAGCACCTTTAACGGAAATAGTCTGATATTCTTTTTTCCTCTCGATCATTTTTGATCCGAGCTGTGATTCAATTGACCGGAAGATCTTCTTTGCTTCATCTACTTCTTTTTTGGTAACAAGATCAGTATTATGGTCTCTTGCAACATCTCCTGCTGCTCGAACAAGGCCACCAAGTTCTCTCAGGTTTAATGTGAATCTTTTTCTACGTCCGGACATTCTCCTTGCTTCTTCTATTATCTCCGCTACTGCATCATGATCAAAATGCGGAATTTTTCCATCACGAAGAATTTCCTGCGCAACAAACTGAACAAGTTTTTCTTCATTCTCAGAACTATCTTCCATTGAATCCTCGACAAATATTTCGTAACCACCACCACGGATTCTAGATCGAAGTGCTGGATGGATATTCTGCATATCTGGAAGGTTTCCAGCAGCAACAAGAACAAAATCAGTTGGAACTGGTTGTGTTTTCACAAGAGCACCAGAGCTCATTTCACTTTGTCCTGTAATGGGGTATTTTTTTTCCTGCATTGCAGTTAAAATTTCCTGCTGCCAGTTTAGCTTAAGAGAAGCAATTTCATCAATAAACAAAACACCCTTGCTTGCCTGGTGTATTGCTCCAGCCTCAACACGAACATGTGCAGGAGTTCCAAGACCGCCGCTTTGAAGTGGATCGTGTTTAATGTCACCAAGAAGAGATCCTGCTCTTGAGCCTGTTGCATCAATGAATGGTGCTGTTGGTTTTTCAGTATTGTCAATGAGTAATTTTGGTTGTTTTGATTCAGTGGGCATGAGCCTTTTGCCAAGTCCGGCAGTTGCATTTGATAAGATATACAAAAGTCCAAGACCAAGAACAACTGCAATTATGAACCACTTTATAGTATCTTCAATCTCTGCAAAAAATGCTATTGCAAGAAGGGCAGCACCGATTATTGCTATTATGATCATTGGATTTATTCTGCGCTCATCTGATTTTTGTTTCCTGAAATTTGCAATCCTTCGTCCGAGCCCTGCGCGAAGTTTTTTTGCAGACTTGTCACCGTATTTTTTTAGAAATGCAAGTTCCTGCGGGGAATAAAACCTCATCAGGCCCTTATTTTTGGAAAGGTGCTCAAAAGTCGGATAAGTCCGGACAGTTCGAACAAGAGGCTGATTTTCATTTACTTTATTTGGATAAATAAGAACATCTTCAAGATCTTCGGCAGTCATCAACTCTGCCATGGCTTGTGCCATCATACTTTTTCCAGTACCAGGAGTGCCTATAAGTAGAACGTTTCTTCGTTGTTTGGCAGCCTTTTTTACGATTGCAACGGCTTTTTCTTGACCAATAATCTGATCTATGAGTTTTTTTGGAACTTTAACTTCTGCCGTAGTCTTTATTTTCTTCATCCATTATACCAGAAGGCAGGGGATATAAATTACTTTGCTTCGGCCACCAACAAGCAACGTCATAATGAAAAAGATCATACTTTTGTCAAAGTTCCTTTTTTTCTTCCAAGATCATACAAATATCTATTTACTAAAAGAGCGATTGCAAGCCAGAAGAAAGTAGTGATAAAGAGCATTTGATAATCTGCTTTGGCCATTCCAAAAATGGATTTTATTACATTAAACGCATGGGTAGTTGGAAACAGATTAAGGATTGCAACGAGCCATTCTGGAAACATGTCCTCGATATTAAAGTACGGGCCAGATATTAAACCTACAAGTTCTGGAACCAGAAAACTCAAAGTAAATACATTCCTCTTATCAAATACGCATGCAAGACCAAAGTGAACAAGACCAACAGAAAACCCTACAATTGAAAGGAAAAGAACTCCGATAAGAAAAGTAAATGGATCATCTAGAGTCACATTATAAAAAATTGAACCAACAGTCAGGACAAGGAAAATAACTACAATAGTTTTGAGAACTCCGGTAATTGCACCTCCTATTGCAAGCTCATGCACCCGAATCGGACTGACAAGCATGTTTGGAAGAGACCGGTCCCAATGATCCTCAATAAAAATCGCAGTTGTTTCAAAAGATACGAAATATATCGCTCTCCATGCGATTACAGATAGAACGATCACGCCAAAGAATTCCTCGTTTCCGCCAACTGAAGACAGGAACAAAGTGAGCATGAAAAACAAGATGAATGGCCAAAAGATGACATCAAATAATCTAAACGGACTTCGAAAAGCCCACAGAATATTCCGATACACAACTCCTTTGATCCTAGAAAACATAATCATCAATCCATTATTTTTGAGTATAGTTCTTCAAGTTCAACTTCCAAAAGATCAATATTGCTAATTTCAGCTCCGGAAGAAGCAACCAGCTTGAAAATTCCATCCAAATCTTTTTCAGAATCGAGATAAACCTTAACTGAAACAGTATCTGATTTGATCTTTATAACAGATTTAACTTTAGAGAGCACTTTCTGAACCTTTTTGGGATATTTGCAACGAACCTGAAGAATTGTGTTGGGAAAATACTGTTCTCTAAGTTGTTCAAAAGTCCCGCATGCAATAATTTTTCCATTTTTTATTAATGCGATTCTATCGCAGAGGGATTGGGCCTCTGGCATGTTATGAGTTGTAAGAAGAATTGTTGTTCCGCTTTTTTTCATGGTTTTGATGTGCTTTCGAAGAGAAACCGCAGATTCAACATCCAGCCCAACAGTAGGCTCATCAAGAAGAAGAACCTCAGGGTCATTGAGAATTGCTTTTGCAATAAGGAACCTCCTCCCAAGACCAGAAGAAAAATCCGCAGGCCTTCTTTTTCGGTGTTCTAGAAGGCCGGTTATAGTTAGTACATTCTCAATTCGATTTTCGATATTGTCAAGCCCATAAAGATAGCAAAAAAATCTCAAAAGCTCTTCTGCACTAAAAAAGTCTGATATGCCGCTAAAGCCAGAAGCAAGATTCATCTTCTTTGCAATTTTTTTGCTGTCCTTTCTGCAGTTCATGCCAAAGATAGTTGCACTTCCATGATCTGGAATCAGAAATCCGCAGAGAACTGAAATCAAGGTTGTTTTTCCAGCGCCATTTGGACCAAGAAGACCAAAGATCTCACCCTTATCTATACTAATGTCTACTGAATCAAGTGCCTTAAGCGACTTGCCGCCCGAAGAGAACGAACGAGAAAGATTTTTTACTGATACAATAGATTTCATAGCAAGACAGAATAGAAAAAAGAAATATTAAATACAAATCGAAAATCAGGAAACAATTCTCAAATCCGAAAAGGCAATCCTAGGAGCAATGAGGGACCCCAAAGTTCTTTGTTTGCTTTCTACCCCCTCAATGTTTGCAAACATATCAAACACATTCCCAGTTATCATAAATCCCTTGAGAGGAGTGCGTTTTTCGCCTTCAACGAGAAACGCTGAACTAACTTCAAGCCCGATATCTCCAGTTGTGATATTTGCAGTGTGAGAACCATGGGCAGAGTGAAGTTCAATATATTTATCGATTTCTCCAAGATCTTTCCAGTCCCCTGGGGAAATTACCAGATTAGATGAGCCTATAGATGGATTATCATCATAGGAACTGCGAGAGCAGAAACCGCATTGATCAGTTTTTGCAAGTGCTGCGATCTCTCGGTCATAAAGATAAGTTTCAACTTTTCCCTGGTTAACAAGATAATGTTTTTTGGATACTATGCCCTCATCATCAAATGGCCTTGCAGAAGTTCCGTTTGCTCGTCCATCTTCACAAAGATTAAAGCTTTCTGAAAACTTCTTGTTAGGTAAATTTGTTATGTTGCGCCTTTTCCAATCTCCAGAAAATGATGGAAGAAGTACCTCAAGTAAACTATCAAGAGCCTCGATCTGTACTACTACCGGATATTTTCCAGCAGGAGGCTTTTGCGCTCCTTGCATATCTTTTGCAAGGCCAGCTGCCTTAAGGCCAATTTCTGAAACATCTTTTGGAATTTTATTTGAACTGAGATAAGAGACTCCAAGTCCATCTCCATGCATGCACTCAACATACATGGCAAATCCAGTATCCCCATATTCTCCAGAAAAGCCAGAGCTATTGTGAAGTTTTTGATGAGATTTGGATGCAGATAAAATTATTTTGGACCTTCCACCAAATGATTCTGCAGATTCCTTTGCCAGGTAAAGGAGATCCTTAAGCTTGCTAAAATCACTTGGATCAAGAGAAGGATCGAGAATATCAAGAGTTTCATAACTTGCCTTTGGTGCAAAGGAAAAATCGCTTTCTGGAGAAAACTTTGAGATCTTTTTTGCTTTTTCAATTGTTGAATCAAGTTCTTTTTCCTCCTGACAATAGGAAAAACCAACCCTTTTGTCATCAAGTACACGAACCCCGTAGCCAGAAAACTCTGAGTTTTCTTTTATTTTGAGTTCACCACCCGTAAAGGTCAGGCTTGTGGACTCTGAATTTTGAAAAAATATTTCTGAATCGGACATATGCTTTTAATTTAAAAGAGAGATTTAAAATCCATGAGACTTTTTGTTGCAGTTCCAATTCCAGTAGAATTACGAAACAAACTTGGAGAAAAGTCAAAGGAACTAACTCAAGATGGAATAAAATTAGTAGATCCAAAAAACATGCACACCACACTGAGATTTTTAGGAGAAGTTCCGGATGAAAATGAAATTATAGAAAAGCTCAGACGAGTCAAATTCGAAAAGATTAGTTGCACCATGAAGGGAATTGGAGCATTTCCAAACCAAAATCATGCCAAGGTAATTTGGGCAGGGCTTGAAAGCAAAGAAAAACTTGAAAACCTTGCAGCAAAAGTCAATGTTGCTCTGGAAGGTTTTCCAGGAGATGAAAGATTTTCAGCACACATTACTATTGCCAGAGTTCGGAAAAAAATTGATTTGAAAAACTTCATTGAAAATAATTGTGGTGAGTTTGGAAAGTTTGAAGTTGACAGATTTGAACTAATAAAAAGTACTCTGTTGCCACAAGGCCCAGAATATTCAGTTGTTGAAAAATTTTATGCAGATGATATAGATGCTTGATTTCATACCTTCAATTGTTTCAGTATTATCATTCGGCTTCGCAGGAGTTACTTCGAAACAGTCGATTAGTGCTATTGGAAGACATAAGGCAATTGTTTATGCATATGTTATTCTTGTTTTTCTCTTAATTGTGGGAGCTGTTGTTCTTGGACAGAAGATTGATTTGCCCCCTGATCTTCTTCCACTATATATAGCACAAGTAGCAATGGGTGCACTTGGAGTACTTGCCTGGTATAAAGCATTGAATTATGGAAAAGCTAGCATCACATCTGCAGTTGCAAAAACATATGTTCTTCTTGTTCTTGCAAGCAGCATCTTTTTCCTTGGAGAACAATTGTCAATAGGCCAGATTATGGGCGCATTTTTGATGGTCGGATCAACAGTAGTACTGGCTATTGGAAAAACAGGAAAGATAAAACTTGAGAGATGGATGATATACCTTGCCATTGCAATTCTATGCAGAGCTTACTATTACACATTCATCAAAACTTTTGTGAGCGCACTTGGAGTGTATCCTGCAACACTTTTGCTTGAGATAGGAATTGCAGGATTTGTAGTTGCATTCCACTTCCTTCGCGGAAGAGACCTATCACCACCAAAATTAAGCGACATGAAATACCCAATTATTCCTGGAGTTCTGATTTTCATTGGAACGATTTTCTATAGCTTATCAATCAGCGAGGTTGGGGCAGCACTAACTGCAACGGTCAGTGCAGGGGGCCCTATAATAAACACGATCGGTTCGTACATTATTCTGAGGGAAAAATTAGATCTGCAAAAATATTCTGCGATAATTCTGATAGTAATTGGACTGATTATGATTTTTGTTTTGTAAAAAGAAAGAATAAAAAAAATTAGTAATTGACTACGCTGAGTACTGTATCAAATGCTGCATATGGATAAGCTCCAGGAATCATTACAGTATACTCATTATCATTCTCAAAGAGAACTATTCCGTCTCCATATTGAGAATTGAGAAGAGCAACTGCAGTGGTCAGAGAAGCCTCATCTACATTGTTCTTGGAAATCACAACAAAGTTGCTTGGAGTTCCACGAACGCCATATGCTTGTCCAGCATTGAAATCATCATTGATTTCGCTTGTATGCTCATCTGCATCATAGCACGCATTGAAGGTTTCATTGTCAAGACCAAGCTCAACTGCATATCCCTTGAGTGTATCACCAACATCGCCAAGACCACTCCATGAACTTTGTGTATCAAAGAGCTTATCGTGCATTTCCCAGTATTTGCCCTGGTCAGCTGCACATCTTGCTGCGATGGAAGTTGGCCATGCATTTGGATGGAATCCAAGTGGGAAGTCTCTGAAATAGTACCTTACTTTTCCAGTATCAACATAGTTGGTTTTCACTTCAGCACCACCTTCTGAGTATAATTTACCGCAGTATGGACACTGGAAATCAGAAAACTCAACAATTGCAACTACTGCACTTGCATTTCCTAGAACAGGATTTGTTCCTGCATCAACTGTCAACGTAGGTAAACCTTCTGGCACAGTTGGTTCTGTTGGCTCCGTAGGCTCAGTTGGTACAGCAGGTTCTGTTGGTACAGTTGTGTTTTCACAAACTGGACAAACTGCAGACGCACATTGGACTACACCAAAACCCTGAGTAAAAACTGATAATACCACAATCAATACTAAAACAGCAATTAGAGCGCCGTATAGCACATCTTTGCTTAGTGTTACTTTATTTTCATCTCCCAAATAATCACCTAATAAAATAAGTTTTGGTTGGATTGTCTAAAAGGCATTATTTAAATGTTTTGAATTTGTATGGTAGTTATGACATCACTTGATAAGGCAATACTCGCGACTTACGATAGAGAAGGAAAACATTTCGAGATATATATTGATCCAGACGGAACATATGCATTTTTGGATGGCAGCAAAAAGGATTTGAAAAATATTCTTGTTGCAGATGAAATATATGCAGATGCCAAAAAAGGGGAAAGGGCAAAGGCAACTGATGTTGAAAAGGTATTTGGAACGCAGGATATGATGCAGATTCTGGAGTTCATGCTAAGAAAAGGAGATGTTCAGCTCACAACAGAACAACGAAGGAAAAAAATAGCTGAAAAAAGGAAACAGATAATTGCGATATTGCTTCGGGAGGCAATTGATCCAAGAACTAAAGCACCACATACTCAGATCAGACTCGAAAATGCCATTGAACAGGCAAGAATCCATGTTGAGCCATTCAAGGATGCGAGAGAACAAATTGATGATATCGTAAAAACGCTTAGGCCAATTTTGCCAATGAAATTCGAAAAGATAAAGATCGCAGTAAAAGTTCCTGCAGTATTTTCACACAAATGCTATGGAAGTTTGAAGAATTACGGGATAAAAAAGGAGCAGTGGACAAAGGAAGGAGACCTTATTGTAGTCATAGAAATTTTTGCAGGAATGCAGGGAGAAGTATATGATAAGCTAAACAAGATGACAAATGGGGATATTGAAACAAGAATTATTGAAAATTAGTAAAATCCAAAGTAGATGCTTTAATTAAAAAGCTTTCTATTATTACTATACAGTTAAAGAGAGAAAAACCGGAACAAACTTTTTCTGGTAAATTAAATGTGAATGAATATTAGTGTCCCTAATAAAAGGTGAATTTTGAATGGACAAAAAAATTATTATGCCAGGGGAAAAAATAGCTGATTCTCGAATCAGAGCCCCGAATACGTTTTACGAAGGAGATGCAACGTTTGCTACCGTAGTTGGCACACTTGACGAAACAGGAAGATACATTCCTCTTGAAAACCCATACAAACCACAAGTAGGT
This sequence comes from uncultured Microcaldota archaeon, assembly GCA_963723105.1. Classification (GTDB taxonomy): domain Archaea; phylum Micrarchaeota; class Micrarchaeia; order Anstonellales; family Bilamarchaeaceae; genus Bilamarchaeum. The sequence continues at coordinate 238,634 of CAVRPK010000002.1, read as the reverse complement.
GATTTGGTAGTTGGTATGGTTGTTGATGTCAGGCACGCAGGATATGAAGTAGATTTGAATCTCCCAAAAGGAGGATTTATTCCTTCTAGAGACATAAGAGTCGCTCTTCAACTTGGAGACTATGTTATTTGTAAGATCAAACTAGTCAGCGAGGTCGGAGATGTAGATCTTGGGGAAGTAAAAAGACTTCCACTGGGAAAAATAGTAAAATTCCCACCTGCAAAAGTACCAAGACTAATTGGAAGAAAAAGCAGCATGGTTGCTCTTTTGAAGGAAAATGCAGGCGGAGATATTATGGTAGGGAACAACGGATATGTTTGGATGAGTGAAAAGAATAACATGCCGCTTCTTCTCAAGGCAATCGAAATGATTGATGTTAAGGCACATACATCTGGATTAACAGATGAAATGGCAAAATTTTTGAAGAGCTCGAGGTGAAAAAATGGGCGGAGCAACAGATATACAACTTATAGTTGACGGAAAAAGAGTAGATGGAAGAGCACCTGATGAAATGAGAAATGTCAGGATTGAAGCTGGAATTATTCCAGAAGCAGATGGATCTGCATTCGTTGAATGGGGAGGAAACAAAATTCTCTGCGGTGTATATGGACCAAGAGAATGCATTCCAAGGCATGGCGCAAACCCATACAGAGCAACAATAAAATGCAGATATATGATGTCTCCATTCTCTTCAAAAGAAGAACATGGAAGATCTGGGCCATCAAGAAGGAGTACAGAACTTTCGAAGGTTATTCGTGAAGTGTTTGAAAATCTGGTTGTTGCAGAAAGATTCCCAAACACTCAAATAGATGTTTATATCGACGTTCTTCAAGCTGAGGGAGGAACACGTACTGCTTCGGTTACCGCAGCTGCAGTGGCTCTGGTTAATGCAGGCATTCCAATGAAAGACATGGTTTCTGCAATTGCACTTGGAAAGGCAGCAGATGTTCTTCTTGTGGATCTTGGAAAAACAGAAGACAATTTCGGTCAATCAGATGTTCCTCTTGCAATGTCTCACAAAGACAAAAAGCTCCACCTCATTCAAATGGATGGACTTTTAACAAAAGATGAGATTGCAGATATGGTGGATATGGCAGAAAAAGCTACTGAGCAGATACATGAAAAACAAGTTGATGCTCTCAAGAGATTCTATGAAAATGGAGGAAACGAGAATTTCAAATGGTGAATTTTATGGCAGACTCAAAAGATACAATTATGGCTCATGTTAGACGAGAAGTCATGAACAAAACCCTTGCAACTGGAATTAGGTTTGATGAGAGAGGATTTCAAGAAGTAAGGCCAATCGATGTCCAAACAGGTGTAATTACTACAGCAGAAGGTTCTGCAATTGCTAAAATCGGAAAAACAGCAGTTCTTGTTGCAGTTAAGTTCGATGTGCTAAAGCCATTCCCAGACAGACCAAAAGAAGGAGTGATGATGATGAATGCGGAATTGCTTCCAACAGCATCCCCAACATTTGAAACCGGACCTCCTAATGAGAATTCAATTGAACTTGCTCGTGTCGTTGACCGAGGTCTTAGGAGTGCAGAGCTGGTAGATGTAAAATCATTCTATATTGAAGAGGATAAGGTTCTTGGTATGTTCCTTGATATTTATGTTTTGAACCATGCAGGAAACTTAACAGACACAGCAGCACTAGCCGCAAGCGCAGCTCTTCAGAATACAAACCTTCCAAAAATAGAAGGATGTTCAATAGTTCGAGGAGAATCTACCGGACCACTAAATCCAAAATCACTCCCAATTGCAACAACATTTGTCAAGATCGGAGAAAACTGGCTGGTAGACCCATCAAGAGATGAGGAGAGAGTTGCAGAAACCTCAATAACAATTACTACAACAGAAGAGCATGTCTGCTCAGTACAAAAGAGAAATGGATCACTTACCAAAGAGGAGTTTCTCTCGAACATAGACATAGCTTTTAAAACTGGTAACGACATAAGAAAAATATTAACGAGGTAGGAATATGCAAACGCCTAGATATGGAGCTTCAAACAGAAAGCTTGTTGACAAAGCAATCAAAGCAAAGAAAACACGCTACGAATGCCCTAAATGTAAAAAGTACAAAGTAGTTCGAAAGGGAAATGCTCTTTGGAACTGTAAGGGATGCGACGGCACATTCGCTGGAGGAGCATATTCCTTTAGTAGTGAAAGTGGCGAAATCGCCAAAAGACTTGTAACAGAATATTCTAAATCATCATAATTTTCAGAGGGATCGATTATGGGAGAATATAAAGATATGAAAACCGGAGATATTGTCACAATTACTGGAGACAAATTTACTTTTCCAACAAGCGGTGCAAAGATGCTACTCAAATCAAGACCTCCTGTTGCTAAAGAGGTATCGAGTGACTGATGTTCACTACTAGCAGGTATGCATCAGAAAAGAGTAGGGAACTGGCACATAGACTTGCCAAAGAAAAGAAAGAACTTTTTATTTGTCGCGGTAAACATACAATAGCTGCCCTTGTTGAAATCGCCCGCAAAAAAGGCGAGAAAAAGATTTCAATAGTTGAAGAAGAAAAGGGCAGACCAAAAAAAATTGCAGTGATATCGGTTTCCGAACTAGGGAACTGGGAATGGTCTGGAGAGGATGAATTATGATATCCAAATGTAGAATGGAATTTGTATTCCCAGACAAAAAAACACTTGATGCTGGAAAATCTGCGATTTCTCATGAAGGAGCAGTCGGAAAGAGATCAAGCGTTAACATAACAGAAAATAATAATATTCTTCAGCTTGATATAGAAGCTAAAGATTTGGTTGCTTTGAGGGCAACTGCAAATGCGTTTTTGAGGGCATTGCAGGTTATTGAAGAGGTGTAGGACAATGAAAAAAGATAGCGATTTGGGAAAGGATTTAGTTGAGTACGAAAATCTAGAAAAACAATTGGAAGTGTTACTAATTCAAAAACATCAATTACAGATTCAGTTGAATGAGATAAATCACGCACTTGGTCAATTAAAGAAGGCAAAGGGCGAGGTATACAAGACAGTAGGATCAATAATCTTGCACACAAGCAAGGAAGATGCAGATAAGGATCTTTCTGAGAGACAAGAACTAATTCAAGTAAAGGTCAATGCAATTGCAAAACAAGAAGAAAAGCTTCGTGCAACTGTCATGGAAAGCCAAAAAAGCCTTCAGGAGAGAATGAAGGGGCATGAAGAATAAATTTCAGGATTTTTTTTCAAAATACGGCAACAGCAGAATTGCGATTGTAACTCACAATAAAGCTGATGCTGATTCTATTTCTAGTGCATATGCACTAAATAAAATTCTTCCAAAGAGTATTATTTGCACTCATGAAGAGATGCGCCTCGGAGCGCAAATGCTTGCAGACAAATTTGGTATTGAAACCCACGAACTCAGTTCACTGAAAAAAGAAGAATTTGAGGGGATTGTAGTTGTTGATACAAGCGCATATACTTTGGTGCCAGAAGCAGCTGGATGGAAAATTCTTGCAATTATAGACCACCATAGAAGCGATGGACGAGATATGAAAGGAGAATTTGAAATTATTGAAACTAGCTCTCCATCTGCTGCTGAAATCATTGCAAACTTGATCCCAGAAATTGACAAGGAAATGGCATTTGCACTATCCGTTGGGATTATTTCAGACGGTGCAAGGTTTAAATCTTCAAGAGCAGGGAGTTTCAAAACACTTGCAATGCTAATGGAAATTGCAGGAGCAGAATATGAAGAGCTCCTTGAATATGCAGAGCCAGAACCAAGACAAGAAGCAAAAATTGCCATGCTCACTGCAATGAAAAGAGTTGAATTTGTTTATGCTGCTGGCTATGTCATTGCAACAACTGAGGTTGGGAGCAATGAATCAGATGCAGCATCAATAATTGCAGATGCAGCAGACGTTGCATTTGTTGCAAAATGGAAAAATAAAGAGCAGGAAACAAGGGTTTCTGCAAGAGCCAGGAAAAGTGTCAAAGTTCCATTAAATGAAGTCATGGGAGAAGTTGGAAAAATGTTTGATGGTGCTGGAGGAGGACATCCAAAGGCTGCTGGAGCAGCACTAAAAACACATAGTGATGAGGCTCTTAAAAAATGCGTTGAAGTATTTATTGAAAAGGCAGAGAAGCTAAACAAATCTTGAAAAAAAGAGGGAAAAAAATATGAAGAACATACTTGTTGGCGGACAATTCGGAGATGAAGGAAAAGGAAAGATTATCTCACACCTTGCACTGGCAGATGATCCAGAGGTTATTGCAAGAGGCGGGGTTGGTCCAAATGCTGGCCATGAGGTTCACTATAAAGGAAAGAGATACCCAATGAGAATGCTCTCATGCGGATTTGTCAATGAGAATGCAAGGCTTTTGATTGGAGCTGGAGTTTATGTTAATCCAGACGTTTTTCTCAAGGAAATAGAGCTGATCAATGGGAAAGAAAGATGCGGAATTGATTTTCGAGCAGGGCTTATTACTCCAGAACATATTGAAGAAGACAGAAAATCAAGCTTATCTAAAAAAATCGGAACAACAAAAACAGGATGCGGACCTGCAGTTGCAGATAGAACCCGAAGAACTGCAGCGCGAGTTATGGACTGTGAAGAACTAAAGCCATACATGACAGATGTTGTTGAGGAAGTAAACAAGGCAAAGAATGTCCTAGTTGAAGGCAGTCAGGGATTCATGCTCTCACTTCTTTATGGAACATATCCATTTGTCACTTCAAAAGATGTATCTGCTTCAACAATTGCAGCTGATGTTGGAATTGGACCAACAAAAATCGATGATGTGATTATGGTCATAAAGTCCTACACAACAAGAGTTGGAGAAGGTCCATTTGGCGGCGAGATAAAAGAAGAAGAAGCAAAGTCAAAGGATATGCAGGAATACGGCACAGTAACAGGAAGACCAAGGAGAACTTCCCCAGATCTTCACTATGACGAGCTTAGATTAGCCGCAAATGTTAATGGAGCAACTCAAATCGCAATTACAAAGATAGATATCAGATTTCCAGGAAACGCAGGAGTCAAGAAATACGACGAACTTACAAATGAAGCAAAGGCATTTATCGAAAAGGTTGAAAAAGAATTAGATGTTCCAGTCACGTTAATCGGAACTGGACCAGATGCTGAAGAAATAATAGATAAAAGGGCTTAGATTACTCCCAAAGCCTTTTCATTGTCATCAGAACCTAGAAGTACAAACGAATATGTCTCATCCATGGTAACTGAGAACGCATAGGTCAAGTTTACTCCAGAGTTTGAAACTTTCATAGCAACTTCAGCCATAGTTCCTGGCTTGTTTTCAAGTCTGATCAACATGACATCTTTTTCCTGAAATGCTACGGATAGAGATTTTAATTTTTCTCTGGCTTTTTCCATATCAGCTTGCTCTACTACAAGATGAGTATTAATCCCACGATTTTCCGGTGGAAGCAAAATTGTTTTTACTTGCGCCTCTTCCAAAGATTTTGCTACTTTAGAAGCCTCCTCAAAACTTGGTTTTTCTAAAAAAAGTTCGGTCACAATCCGGTTCATATATTCACCCTAGGAGGTATTGGAAAGCTAATTTATATAAAGACATATATTGTGTTAATACTTGTCCAGAGTAAAGTCTGCCGGCTTGCTCATTCATCCCCCAGATGATGAACTAATCGTTAGGCTTTACGGATAAAAATTTTCTTTTTCTTCTTAGAAATAATGAGAACAATATGGCATTCTGAGATTAATTGTGCCCCAAAACCAATATAAAGTGTTGTAAATATAGTACTCTAATGGTTATTAGGGGTCGTGCTTATGAGACAGAGAAGTAGGAGATTTTCAAGGGCGAAGAAGGCAGCAGCCCTGTTTGCAACAGCTGCCCTGATGAGCTGCAGCAATAGTTGCAGCAATGGCGCTGCAAACAGGCAGCCGGATGCGCAGGTGCCGGTTGTTCAGATAGAGCGGCCAGGAAATACTAAAGGACGTGAAGTGGAAGAACCTGAGAGAAGGCGATTAATACCTGCTTTTAATTTAAAAGTTATAGATGGACCTGTGCCAGTAAGATATTGTATGGATTACTCTTATGACATTGAACATCATGCAAAGGCCCATAACCTAGATCCAATTCTTGTCAGGGCAATGATAATTGTTCAAAGCGGCTTTGATTCATGCGCTGCTGCAAAGGTATGTCGCAGCGGTTATGACGGACATGGATGCTTCCAGCCAGGGCCGGGCAAGGATGATGGCTATGACCAGGGATATGATGAGATGTGGGATCCGTCAGGAACTTGCAGTGCAAAAATAGTAAACAGCTCAAGCAATCCACCGGACTGGAGATGGCTTGGACTTGGAATAATGCAAACACTCACACCACCCCATGAATTCTGGCCAGCAAAAGCAAGAAGTGATGGTACTGATGGAGCTTATGTTGACATATTTAGAAGAAGTAGAATTGGAAAAAACCTGAATCTGCATCCGGCAAAGGAATGCAGCGGCGAATTTAATCCATTCAAGGCAGATGACTCAATCTGCCTTGGAACAGCAATCCTGAAAGCACAGCTTGATTTGGCATACCTTGAGATAGATGATCTGCACAGCAAGGGAATGCTGAACTGGGACTCCGGAGACCACGCAAAAAATGACGATCTGGCAGTATATATCGCAGCACGATCTTATGAAGGATCATGGAATTCTTCAAACAGAGATACAACAGGGGGAGTCGGGACATGTCCGGTCGCATTCTCAAACGGGCAGTGCCTCACATACGGGTTTTTCGAGAGCTGGACAATAACAGAGGATTATTGCGGATCTGAAGAAGGAGGATCAGATGAGTTCAGATGCGACAGTGGAATGCCCAGAGTAGATCCCCCGCAGGCATGTTTTGGATACAGCGACATCATTGAATATGCAAGAGACTGCTTCCAGCCCATAGTGAGGACCGGAAGCGATATTGGAGAAAAGGTACTTGGTGTATATTACTGGCTGAAGAATGGATGCCCAAGATAATTCTTGCTCAAACTTAAAATTAATAATCTTGCGAGACTTATAGTAAAGATGTTAAAAAATTCGATCCGAACAGGAATCGCATTTGGATTAACTTCTGCAATCATTACTACTTTGGGATTAATGGTTGGGCTTGATTCAACAACCCATTCCAAAGTAGTAGTTCTTGGAGGAATCCTGATGATTGCAGTTGGAGATGCGCTCTCGGATTCACTTGGTATTCATATTTCTGAAGAATCAAAGAAAACAGATGGAAAATCCGTATGGGAAGCAACTCTATCTACTTTTGCAGCAAAATTCCTGTTTGCATTGACATTCGTTGTGCCAGTACTTTTTTTGGATCTTCCAACTGCAATGATTGTTAGTATTGTTTGGGGACTTTCTTGGCTTGCAGTTCTAAGTTATGCAATTGCAAGGAATAACAAGGAAAATCCAGTGCATGTTATTGCAGAGCATATAGGAATTGCTCTTGTTGTCATTATAGGAACCTTCCTGATTGGAGGATATATCGGAACTAGCTTTGTAGGATAAGAAAAAACGCCGAGAGCAGGATTTGAACCTGCAATCCCGAAGGGACCGGTTTTCAAGACCGGCGCACTACCGGATTATGCGATCTCGGCACGAGAGTAATTAATGCTGAGTGAAGAGAGTTATTCTTGAACAAAATACTTCTTAAACTTCTCGGTTAGGAACAGTTTGGAACTTCTTCCTGCTTTTTTTGATTTGAGATACTCGGCCTGGACAAGCTCTTTGACATCCATGTAGGCCTGAGTTCCGATTTTTTTAACCAAAACTGATTTGAGCATACCATCATGTTTTGAAATAAATGCAAGAGTTCGAAGAGCACTTTTGCTGATTTCAGTATCTTGAGCAAATTCTTTTACTTTGCCAATATAATCATTGTTAACGCGCATTGCATATTTGCCGCCAGCTTCAGTAATTTCTATTGCGCTTCCGCGATCATGATATTCAGATTGTATTTCAGAAAGAGCATTTTGAAGATAACCAAGAGCGCCAATACCAGTAAGGGTTCGAAGCTCTTCAAGAGACATTCCTCTGCCACTGATGAAAAGCGCTGCTTCAATTAACTTCTTTTCTTCTTTCATTCTGAGATGCCTCCATGAATGTCTATTGTTGATGGTCCTGCGCCAAGAAGACGCGATAGTGAATCTGAATAATCTACATCATCGAGCTTTTTCTTATTAAGCTTTATGGCACTGGCAATAGCATCTGCACACTCCTTCGGAGTTTTAGAAGAAGTATCAAGCTCAAGTGGAGAAACAGAATAGCTTGCCTGACTTCTCTGGGTGCAATAATCAAGTATTTCTGCCATAAGGTTTTCCCGAAGTTTTTCAGTATTGTAATTTCGCTCAGATAATCTCTCTCGAAGTACCTCTGGATCTGCTCGAAGCACAAATACAAAATCAGCAGGAACTTCCAGCTCGCATGCAAGATGCCCTTCTATGATATAATCACTTTTTTCTTCTAGAAATTCAAGGGATTTTTTTAATTTGAAAATATCTACTTCGCAGTCTTCTCCTTCGCAGAGATTATTTTGCTCGACATGTTCTTTGATAGAAATAAGTTCCAGCTTTAGCTGTTTTGATAATAGTTTTGAAATGGTGGTTTTTCCAGTTCCTGGAGAACCTGTAATAACAATTTTCATATGATAGATGATAGAACAAATGCTTTTTTAGATATTACAGATTTTAAAAATCAGAGCTTTTCAGAGAGGAATTTGAAATGATCTCTAGCAGAATCCAAAGCTTTTTTTCCATCCTTAGTTATAGTATAGTACTTTCTTCTTTCTTTGAATTTTGAAGTGATCAAACCTTCGTTTTCAAGCTTGTAGAGCACAACATAATTCATGATCTTATTTGGCTTGAAGGAAAATTTTGCTTCAATTTCTGAATCAAGCTCATATGCATAAACAGTAGACTTTTCAGTAAGAGAAAGAATATAGAGCCAAAGATTTCCTGAAGTCAAGAGGCGGTTTAGCCTCTTAATTGGCTTTGAGCTCATCAGGATCCATCTCTAGGATCTCCAGGTCTAGGACGCCTTGCACTTCTGGTTTTGCCCAGAACAGTCGGAGTAGGCGTATCTGATCCAGATGCTTGAATAAGAGCCTCGCGTCCAACTCCCATATGCATCCATCTTCGATCAAGAGTACTTCTTGCAACATCGAAGATACCTGGCATTCTTGGTCCGTGCTGATCAGGAGCAAGCGGAGCACCACCGCGAAGAAGGCCGATTTGATTATTAAGCTCGGCACGCGAGCGCTCAAGTGCAGCTCTTTCAGTCTCATCAATAGTCCCACCACTTGCTCTTGCAGCCCGATATTCTGTTCTCACCCGATTGATATCAGTAGCTAGTGAAGTATATTGACTAGCTCGTGCATCATCACCAATTGTTCTGAAATAACGGGCCTGCTGGGCAGCAGCAGCCATTGCAGTTCCATAATCATGAGATCCATGCTCTGATGTAGCTAACACTCCAATCCGGGCCAATGCATCAGATTCTGCCCTTGACTCTGCACTAACCCTGGCATACCTTCTTGCAACCTCATCAGCAGGAGGCATAACCCGAAGTGAAATATCTACATTCTGTGCCAAAGAATCTCCTGGAAGTGCTTGTTGAGGATCAACATTGGGCCTGCCACTTGAATCAATTGTAACTCCATAATGCTCAAGAACCCTGTCGTACATGTGAACTGCATATTCATTTCCAGCTGCTTCATGCCTTTGGCGAGCTTCCATGGCAGTGACAACTGCAGTCTGAACATCACCGTCTGTAGTTGCTGCAGCGATTCTTGCTCTTGCAGCTTCCTCATCAGCAGCAGTTGCTCGAATTTGATCTTCTGAGGGATTGTGCATAGTAACTGCCATTTCAGCTTGTTGATATAGATGATCAACTCCCTGCCTTGCAGTATCAATAGCCTGCCGATCAGCAGCAGTCTCCGCTTGGCCTGCAGCAACATTAACAAGCCGAGTTTCAGCATAAACATTGTTCATTTCTAAATATGACTCCCTTGCAGCAAATGCAGCACTGGGAGGTCTTTCTTGTCCAGGAAAGCGAGGTGGGGGGACATTAGGATCAGCAGTTCGGATTCGATCTATTTGCTGCATGACACCTGTAATAGCACGATATTCTGTTGCAGCTGAGGATACATCAGATGAATAGGCAGATGGATCGCGACCAATTAAATCTGCCCTGCTATGTTCATAATCACCTAAACAAGAAGTGTCACCAGCATAAGTTGCAAGTGCAGAAATATCTGCAGTGGAATATGCGCGAGCCAGTTCAGGACTTTGAGCGAACTGCTCGCTGAATCCTTCTGTTCCGTGGGAACCTGCTTCCTGGAACCTTTCGATTGCATGATCAGGAAGACTAGTAACAATAGTCGATGCCCGCTCTAGAGCAGCATCCCTATCCAAAGGAGCAGATGCCCTCCCTGTCTCAACAGCAATTTCCGATTGCTGCACGAGATGATCTGCGATTCTAGTTCTGAGTGTACGGGAATCCATTACTTCAAGATCAGCAGCACTGCTCGTTGAAATAACACCAGAAACAGCATCACGATCACCACCCCTAAGATCACTTCCTTCAAGAGCATGTGCAACTACTGTATCAGGACGTGCTAGTGAAACAGGTTGACCCTCAGAATCAGTAGTAATTTCATCAGTTATTACATCTCCTGCTCTTACTGCAGCAGTTTCCTGAACTGTACGCTGCCCTCCATATGGACTATCTTCTGGAGTTATGCCAGAATATAAAGAAGAGGCATGTTCTCCCAGTACATCAAGTTGTGCTTCAGTTGCTATGGTAGCACTCTGTGCGCGAGCTGTACTCCTATCTGTAGCAGTCATATCGTCGGTCATATCGTCTGCTCTTAGAGTTTGAACCATTTGAGCTTCGCTTCTTGCAGAAGCTAAAACCATGGCCCGTTGCCCGGCACGATCTGGATCATCCTGATCAAGATTAGGATTGCCCATTATTGTTTCGTATGTGCCGGTAAGCTCTGTTGCACTTTGATTAAAATCTATTCCAGTACCATGATCAGACGTTACCATGCTAGGACCGCTTAAATGTTCATTTCCAGCACCGCTACCAAGCTGAGCCCAATCAGTACGTGAGATAGCAGATTCAGTAATCACATTAGCACCATCCTGCATCTGACCAAGCACAGCCCCTCCTTCAGATTGCATTTGGAATGGAACTTCTGTTGCAATCGTACTTCCGTCTTCTGCAGCAGTAACTTGTAGCATCGTACCTTCAAAGGTAACTATGTGATCAGTTCCACCTTCAGGATGAGGGGTATCTGATTGTCTTACAGTAACTGTAACAATTCCATTTGGATTGTCTTCACTTCTTCGATCTTCTGGAATCATTCCAGTCGCCTGGAATTGGTATCCAACAACATTTCCACCTTCATTAAGAAGCAAAGTTGTAGTATTTCCAAAACGGCCCTCTTGCTCTCCAGTAACAATTTCCATAGAAGTTATGTGAGTTTCTCCATCAGCATTTGGTTCGCTTCGCTCAACTCGGAGAACTACGACATCTCTGCCATCAATATTCATTCGCACTCCGCCAGTCTCTTCATCTATAGTACTGAGAGCAGCTTGCATATCCTCCCCTCTTCTCTGATCATGATCAACAAATGCCATGTCAAATAGACCTTGGTCAGCATGTATGTAAACAAAACCATCAACAAGACGACCAACGCTGGTTTGAGTTGCAACAAGAAGAGCCATTCTAAGAAGAGTATTCATTCCCCCTGAGCCGACTAATTCGGTTCCACGTGCACTCCCTCCACCTGGAAGGAAAGCCATACCTTGAGAAGTAGCCTGGCCAGAGCTAGCACGATTCTCACCGCCTTCAACATCACGAATGTTTACCCTTGCATTCATCTGTCTTGTGAAAGAAGCCGTATCTTTTGAGGCGCGCAAAGAAGCTTTGAACGCCTTTACACCTTTGCTTGCTCTTTTGATTCCACTATAACCGAAAACTCTTTGCTTTGCAGCAGCTTTTTCAGATTTTAAAAGAGCGCCTTTTCCTTTTCCTGCTGTTTTTATTGCAGAGCCCACAGTAACAAGAGCACTTACTGCGGCCATTCCGGAAAAGGAATAACCTCGTCCTCGAGCCTGGTAGCGGATGTGTTTTCCAACTTTCATCCCTCCGATGTTAAAACCTGCAAATGGATTTCTTCCAGTTAAGAAAAGTGAGCCTGATAAAAGTGAGAAAATAATAAGCAGAGGAAGGCAAAGTCCAGGAGTTGCAGCAAGAGGTGCTGGAGGTGGACAGTATTCAAGCTGATCAATTGCTGGGAGGTATTTCTTTGGATTTAGAGTAGCTGGAACGGTTGTTGAAGAAGCGCCAAGGCCCAAAGGAATTTCATCAACAGAAGTTGCAGTTGTTTCTATATTTGAATAATTGAGACATGCTTCAAAACCACAAACAGGAGATGCTGGATCGCAAAATGGACAATAGAGAATCTTGAAATTAATGCAGCCTGATTTTCTGGAATTAAAATCAAATATGGCAGCACCCTCATCATCAGTATAAACCCTGTAGAGATCATTAAGTCCAGTTGCATTTGACATTTGAACAAGAAGAACAAAGTCACTGACAGGCTGTCTTGATGGACTTACAGAAAGATTTTCATAATAGACAAAAATTTCAAGAAGTCCTGCATCATCATCCATACTAGTTAGTATATTTGCTTCAGATGCATTCTCAAGTTCCTCACAAGAAATACAATCAGCAGATAATGCTCCGCAAAACAGTAATAAGATGAAGAGTAAACGTCTCATGCTGAAGATTGAAATTAGTAAATTTATAAATTAGCCTGTTTTTGAAATAAAGATGGAATAAAGAAAACGTTTAAATGTATAAGTTAGAAGATGTAGCATGCAGTTTTGGAGACTTGGCTTATTACTATTTTTGATGGCTCCTACTGTTTTTGCTATAGAAGCATTAGATCTTACAGTTGCAGTACCGGGAGTTGCAATGATAGTCATTGCAGTTCTTGTGATATCTAGTATGATGGCAACTGCAACTTCAAATCCGAGATTAACAGCATGGTCAAAGAGGGAAATCCAAGAATTCATAGTAGGAATTCTTCTTGTTGCAATAATAATTGCGTTCTTCACAGGAGGAGTTCCAGGGGTTAGCATTGCACTGACTGGCAATGCAGATTATTCTGCAGCATCCCAAACAATACTGGATGGATGGATAAGTGGCTATAGCAACGCATTTGAATACATCATAATTGCAGCAAGCAGAATAAGAGCAGCTGCAACATATGCTCCATATCTCAACATCCCGCTTTGGTATGTTTCAGTTAATTATTCAACAAACCCACTTGCAGGAGTTGGTATATTATTAGGTAGCCTAAATATGGCCACTTCAGCACTTACTAATGCGATATTCATTGCAGAAGGAATAAGGATGATGATTGGATTCATGAAAGCAACTGGACCAACAGTGCTTCTTCCTCTTGCATTTATTGCAAGGATTATCCCATTTACAAGAAAAACCGGAAACACGCTTCTTGCAATCGTAATAGGTGGAATGGTATTCCTTCCGTTTGGAGTTATTTTCGCGGATGTTCTCAATAGTTCTATAGATATGCCACACCCAAGTATGGATACAGATAATTTAACTGCAAAACCATGGGCAATGACAGTATTTGAACCCATGTGCGAAACAAAAGTAATCCGGTTATTGCTCTCACTAACAGATCCGTTATTTGCACTTGTTGTATGTCTTCCGCTTTATCTTATCCCAGTTGCAGGACCAGGGTTGTTTGCTGCATGTTTCCCAGTTGTACAGAATGTCGTATACCCGATCATTAACATCATCTTCCAATTGACCGGGGCAGCTTTGATGCTTACATGGGAGGGAATTTTTGGAACGCCTATAGGATCAGGAGTTTATGTTGATGATCTTTGGGGAGAGCTGTACCCATTCTTAACAGCTGTAAATAATCTCGTATTAGTTGGATACCTGGATTTTGTATTCATTGGAATAGTGACAATGGCAGGAGCTAGAAGCATTTCGTCAGTACTTGGAGGAGAATGGTACATGGCAGGAGTACAGAGGTTAATATGAGACTTGCATTGTTCTTGCTGCTGATAGTAACTCTTTCATTCCAAGCATCTTGCCTAGATTTTGGCGATGCTGAAAACACTATACTGTCTGAACAAGGAACAAATATTATCCTAGTTTTCATGCTCACAGCACTGCTGATCGCATCAGCATACATGATTGGAAAAACAATCAACAAAGTAGATTTTGTCGTTTTTGCAAAAGACGAGGCATATCACCTCGGATTCTCATTAGTTGCGCTTCTTTCAATTGGGGGAGTACTGATATTCTCATGCTATGCCATGGATATGTTCTATGAATCATTATTTGAAAATTTGAGCAGCGAACTTAGCGCAGGTTGCTACAATTCGCCAGGACAGGGAATGAATGTTGTTTCAAGCTGCTATATGAATAAAATGAAAAAATTCGCAGCAGGTATGTCCGAAAGTTACATTGACCATTATATCGACGAACTTATGGAATCCACATTCACATATAATATCCAGATTCCTCTGCTTACTTCCTACTCTTCAACTGCCGGAGCTTACAGAAAAGTAATATCAAATCAATATGATATAATTAACAATTCGTTCCTAATCCCAGCATTGATGAGCATAAGCATGCAGAAACTTGCACTGGATTTCATCAATGAGAATGTACTTCGCTGGATTTTACCAGTTGCATTTTTACTTAGAGTATTTATCCCAACTCGTCCAATGGGCAATGTATTGATTGCTCTAGTAATCGGATTATATGTTATTGTACCATTTATGTATGTGTTCAATTATGCAATGAATGATGCCATTTCTGGAGACTGTCATTTATTTTCAGATGCCATATGCGACTATGTAGTTGATAGTTACGATTGTGCAAATACTTGCACCAATTCAGATGGATTTTGGAATGTTGGGAGATTGATTCCGCAGGCATTTTTCCTGCCAAATTTAACAATTGCAATTCTAGTGACATTCATGACTTCAATAAATAAGGCTTTGAGGGTAATCGGATGAAAAAATTACTATTAATCTTGCTTTTGATCGGACTTTCGTTCGCAACAACAGTAAGCGAAGAAAAATTTGAATTAGGAGCTTCTTCATCACCCCTTGAACTTGTCAAAGATTGGAAAATTCTCTCTGTTGCAGCGATCATGATATCTATTGTTCTTGTTGCAATTGCATATACAATTGGAATAGGACTTGAACTGCCAGAGATAAAGGCATGGGCTGGAAATGAACTTGTGCAAATTGTTGCAAATGCCATAATCGTAATAATGTTAATTGTCAGCATTGCATTCATCGATGTCTTGATTGTTGGAATAGTCATGAGCAGTAACATAAATATTGAAGATTGTAGCAATCCATCAACAAGCTGTCTTCAGGCAGTAACCCGAGAATATTTAGCAGAACACATTTCAGCTGCAGAGGATGATGCAAAAAATGTTGTCAAAAACAACGTAGATGCTGCTGGAATGGCAAGCAGAAGATTGGGATTGTACTGCCTTACCATATATTGTGCTCAGATAGGATTAACAACAACAATAGCAGGCAACTATGCAATAGATGCTGACTACTATGCAATAATATTTGAGTATTATACTAATCTGCTCGCATCAATGAACTCGCAGCTTTTCTTCGTAGAGCAGATTTCATTTAACATGGGCCCCATAATTCTTGCTGCAGGCATAGTTGCAAGAGCATTCTTCTTTACGCGAAAACTTGGAGGACTTCTGATAGCAATAGCACTAGGAGTGATGTTCTTCTACCCTGGAATGTATATTTTTAACTGGATTACTCTTGAAACAACAGTTACAGGAGATAAGGGACTTGAAAGTGAAGAGCCACATTGTCCTGGAGAATGTAGTCTGGCAGCTCCACTGGCATATATTGCTGGTGAAGAAAATGGCGGACTTGCTGGTATGAAAGAAGTATATGGAGCATTTTCTGTTGCAGAGCGAGGAAAGGCTGCACAGATAATAGATGGAGTGCTTTCAAGTGCAACTGGATCAAATGGAACTGCAAATGGAAAAACAGTTATATCATGTAATGCGGGAACATATGCAGATTGTCCACAGTTATGCAGAGAACTCCCATACCCTGCCAGTGTTTCTGCTTGCATCAACACTTCTGCCGGAACGGAAATGGCTTGCCAGCAACTTCCAGTAGAATGCAAGGTTATTCGTTATATTGCAGATTCACAAATAAACTGGGAAGAGTACAATAAATGCCCAGCATCATGCAAAGTAACGCCACCACTAAATAGCAACTGTGGAGTTGATCCGTTATGTGTCCAGTCAAGTCCTGATTGTAGATTAACATACAATGATGATCTAACTTGGAGACCACACAAAACAGCTGAAAATATCGAGATAGAGATAAGATGCGATCTTGCTAGCCATTGTCCGGCCAGCACAGTTGCAACAGATTCATGCGTATTTGTACTTCCAAGAACTGGAAATTGTAATGATCTTTGTTTAGAATGTCCTGCCCACTGTAGAATAACTGGAGCAAACCCAGCTAACATGCAGCCAGATTGTAAGGAGGGAGATGCGATAAAGCCTGCATGTGTTTCATGTGTTGAAAGCTGCAAAATAACAATTGAAAACCTAGGGAATCTACCTGAAGACTGTGGCGCGTGTCCTGATGAAAAAAGAGTTCTCACGCCATCATTGCCAAACGCATACATAACAGGTGATTGTGATCCAAGTTTGTGTCCATTTGATGGAGATCACAGGATGACAATTCCAAGAAATACTTGCGAAACTTGCCTCTTTACTGAAGAATCATACATGTATGATCCACCAATAAATGCAAGGTGCACAGACATCTGTGCCCCATCAAACAACGTTCCAGTAAAAGATCCAGGTTCATACACAAAAATAGGAGAAGAGGGATTAGTCGGAAAAGAAGAGATAAAGAATATTGCAAAATTAATATTGCCAGCATATCTGCTACCTCTCTTCAACATAGTCGCAACACTGGTGTTCATAAAAGGACTTTCTGGAATTCTTGGAGGAGACATTGACATCCCAGGAATATCAAAGGTGTTCTGATGAAAAAACTGTTAATATTCTTGCTTTTAGTTCCGATGGCCTTTGCGGCATGGCAAAGCGTTGCAGGAGTAGCCATAATGATATCTCTTGGAATAGTTGCAGCAATTTACATGGTCGGAAAAGGCTTTGGGATAAATGAACTTCAAATGATGGGAAAAGAAGAGATGTTCCAACTTATCGCAACAGGAATATTAGTAGTTGTTTTAGTAAGCTCTGATGGGCTTTTGAATGCGATTTCAACAAGTGATGTATTTAGTGAAGGACAGCCAACAATGCAGACAAATGCAATGGCAATGCTAGACAATACCATAGGAGAAATGGGAAGCATTCTTTCAACAATTCAAAATAATGATAAGAATAACCAGGTAGAAGGATCAAAATCATCACAATGCAGTATTATGGGAACAGGTTACAGTGTTAGCGGATGTGGGGGCTACAGCATGCTTGCTAGCCCAATGTCTATGGCTGGTGGTATTGTAGGCTTCTCAATTGGAGAGCTTAGTGCAGTACACAGATTAATACAAATTTCAAATGAGTATGCATTTTCTCTTCTTCTGCCTCTTGGAATTGTACTTCGAACAATAAAACTTACAAGGGGCGCCGGAGGACTTCTTATTGCACTTGCAATTTCACTTCACATAATGCTTCCTGCAGGAATAATATTTTCTGAAATGCTTGCAGCATCATTTGCTGCATCTCCAGAAAGTGCTGCATATACTGGCGGTGCAGATAGTATTGACTGGGATGATTATGAGTGTAATGCAGGAGATACAATGCCAGTGTTGGGAGATAAAACAGAAAACGAAGAGAATGTAATAGGTGTATTCAACATAATGAAATCCAATATTAGAAAGTACATGTTTCAGGCAATGATCCGTGGAACTCTTGGTCCGGTTCTTGCACTTTTATTGATGGCAGGAAGCATAAAGGCAATATCATCTGCAGCAGGTTCAGAAGTAGATGTTAGTGCATTATCGAGGTTTGTATAATGAGCGCAGAAATATGTGGCCCTGGATTTGATAGTTTCTTCAGCAGCACAATCATACCACTAGTTGCATATGCCACGATAGTAACTTCTATTTTGATTGCACTTTCATTCATGGTTGGACGGGCAACTGCCAATCCAAAATTAACGCTTTGGTCAAAAACAGAAGTAGTTCAACTGGTAATATCAGTATTCTCAGTATTCACGCTTTCAATTATTATCAATTCATTCTGTATTGTAGATATAGGAGAGGTTGCAGTAATGTTTGGCCTTCCAAGCCCTGGATCAAACAGCATTTTCGGCGCAGCACAGGATTATCTTTACGAATCAACGCTTTACGCACACAATGCAATGACAGTTGTGAGATACCATCTTGAGGCATATACAGTAATGGCTTACCTTAATGCATTTGCATGCGATTTCAAAACTGGTTCAATTGGATGGGGATGCCTGTTTGGATATTCTGGAGAGAACATGCAACCATTTGGAGGACACGGCGCTAGCATGGCTGCCCTGAACATATTTTTCAACGGAACAATAATGGCATTTTTCACTTCACTTAATTTCCTATTTATTTTATTGTTTGTTTACAAGGGATTTGTATTTTTGTTTCTTCCAATGGGAGTATTCCTTCGGGCAATGCCATACATGCGTTCGTTTGGATCACTATTAATAGCCCTTGCCATGTCTTTTCTGATAGTCTATCCACTCATGCTTTCAATATTCTGGTTGATGAGAAATGTTGTTGTAGATGCATCAACTGGTTTTGTACCCCCAAGCAGTCCTGCATTAACAAATTATATGGATGAAGATGTATTCCCAGATGAGGAAGGATCAGGTTCAGCAGGACAAAGCGCAGCAGCAGCATTTGTTGGAGATAGTGCTGTCTCTGGCACATATTTCCCAAATGACCCCAATATTGTAGGAGCAATAATGTTTGCAGCAAACGCATTTGTAGCAGCAGTATTTCTGCCAACAACTGCACTCATAGCTGCAATTGCAAGTGTATCGTATCTTGCAAGACTTTACGGAGAGGAAATCAACCTCACAAGAATAACACGATTAATGTAATGGTGAAAACATGGAACTTCCAATACTCGCGGCATTCAACTTTTATGGCCAATGGGGCATTGGATGGCAAGGAATTGCCATTCTAGCAGTAATGACTGCCGTAATCATCAATGCCACATTCATGATGATTGGAAGGGCATTTTCAATCAAGGAACTCGAGACATTTGCAAGATCTGAAATTCTTCAGGCAGTTGCAACTGCATTCATGGCTATATTCTTAGTCACCATGGTTGAGAGTGCAATGGATATTTCAAGAGAATTTATTCATGGGGATTTAACCTGCGGGGGAGAATCAATACATATTGGAAGTAGTTCTGAATCAACCATGAACGAAGCATATTCAGCAATCCGCTGCAGATTGCAGCATAGGGCATCAGATGTTGCAGCAATCCAAGACGAAGTGACAAGTGGAGCAGATACATATTTCAAGTATTTTGGATTGAACTTAGTGGTAACCCTATTCGGACTTCAGGTTTTCAAAGGAGATTGGGTGGAAGCACTTTACGAAAGTGTAGAGCAGGACAGAATTACAAATAATCTTGCAACAGTGCTTCTAATTGGACTAAATGCACAATCAGCATTACTTGAGTATCTTAGAATGAATATGCTTCATGTGTTTATCCCAGTTGGAATCTTACTTCGAAGCTTATACTTTACACGGTCAGTTGGAGCATTGTTTATCTCACTTGGAATTGGAATGTATTTCTTATTCCCGATTTTCTTTGTGTTGCTTGACCCAGGATTTACTGCATCTCCGCTTCCGGCAACCTTGGATGTGCCAATTCCACAACCATATTGTTATGCCACTATGAGTAGCACTGTTTCAGTTATGAAATCACTTGAGACTGCCGGAGTTGGGAGCACATCGAGTCTTGCTGTTGCAGGAGTAAAGGAAAACTTATCAAAATCATACATTACTCTCATGCTCCATCCGCTTATTGCATTATTCCTAACTCTTACTTTTGTCAAATACATGATGACAATTTTAGGAGGAGATACTTACGAACTTACTAAAATGGTCTCCAAAGTGATTTAGATGAAAAAATGGATATTTATATTAGCCCTGGTCATTTTTGCTTTTGGTTGCATTAAACCAGTTCAGCAGATAGGCTGCTGTTTAAGAGAAAATGCTACGAGCGAAACTAATCCTGGATGCGTATTGTATAATACAACAACATACCAGGAAATGCCGCAATATTTCGATAAAACTGATTCCTGCAATGCAACAGCAGGCAACTGCAACGTCAGCTTTACCATTCCAAATGGTACAAGTGATTATACAGAATACCATCTAGTTCCGATTTGTACTGAAGACCAACTAGTTCCATGTATTGAACCAAATTGTACTGCTATGGTTTGTGGAGACTTTAAGTTCAAACCAAAAATTGCACCAGGATTCTCAAGCCCGGAAGAATCGTCAGGAGATGTTCCACCAGATGAGGAAGAGAGTGGTGCGATGAATTTCTATAAAGCTCAGTGCAGGTTCCTCAAGATGGATGCCACGTTAAGACAGGTAATGAAAAATTCAAAATCAAGCATAAATGTCTTTAGAGTTGGTGTTGGAGGAAGCTTTGATGAATTTGACCAATACAGATATTATTTCCCAATGTCAGACCAGTTCTGCACCTCAAATCCAAAAAGAAAGCCGGGAGAGAACAGGGTAGATAGATACATTAATTATCTTGGATGGGATTCTGGAGCAGGAAAAGTAATTGATGCTGATCCAACATTAATCGAAGAAAATTGTTTTGATGAAGGAGACGTTCCAGAATCATTTACATTTGAGGAAAGTGCTGCAGTCAAAACATCGTCAATATTTTATGCAGTTAATTATAATCCAGTTACACCAGACCTTCATAACTAT
This sequence comes from uncultured Microcaldota archaeon, assembly GCA_963723105.1. Classification (GTDB taxonomy): domain Archaea; phylum Micrarchaeota; class Micrarchaeia; order Anstonellales; family Bilamarchaeaceae; genus Bilamarchaeum. The sequence continues at coordinate 217,618 of CAVRPK010000002.1, read as the reverse complement.
AAATTCGCTCACTATGGAAGATTAGATTATTGGTCACACTTTGTTGATGATGATGGAGGGTATTACAGATACAGTAGTCCGTTTATAGATCAGTTTAGCATTTACAAAAAAATTGACTCTGAATATTATAGGAAATACCTTTCGATTGCGCATGCAGATAAGATATATGGAAAAACTGCAGATGACACAACAAGAGCACCATTTGAATGTAATATAGAAGGATCTGACTGCTATTCTGGAATGTGCAACATTGAAACTTACAACAGAGGGGTTCTTCTTGAAAGTGGGTATGGAGCAGGTTCAGAACCTGAGGTAGTTGCTGATTGTAATAAGGGAGCAGATGCAACAGGACACAATGTTGTTTATTGCGCTCCAACTCAAGGAGTTGCAACATCAGATGGAGTAAAACCAACATTTGACTATGCAACAGCAAACGTAGTAACAGCCCAAATTGGTACTCAGTACAATTATGTATTGGATTATAATTCATTATCACAGGATGATGAAATTCTTGATCCATATTGGGATCAGTTTCAGGGATATCTATCATATATGTATGACGGTGGAGGAAAGTCAAGGACACTAACAAATGTTCCGTCATCTGTTGGTTCATACATAACACTAAGGAAGTATTGTACAGAAGATTTCCCAACAGTTGAATCAAAGGAAAATGATAGCATCATATGCACACATGTTGAACAGTCAGGAAATCCACCTCCAGCAGCCGGAGTAACATTCTTTGGTCTTGTTGATGAATCTGAAGTGATATACGGAGGTTCAACGATCATAGGATATGGAATTGCATCGGATGATACTGAGTTTGAAAACATGCTTGTAGTTAAAAACTGCGAAATGGAAGAAGGGGAAGACTATGAAGTTGTAACTATTGATGGGATAAATGATCCAGACTTTTGGGCACTTAGAGATGCGTTCAGACCATATTTCAGAGAAAAATTGAAGGGGATAACCAAGAATGGATTTAATGATGGATGCGGTGGATTGATAAATACGGTAGACCCTGTAATTTCAGCAATGCCATGGGTACTCTCATATGAAAAGGGCCTTCGTGATAACGGATTTATTGGAGATGATAATTACCACCCAATAAGTGAGCATGTTAATTCAGTAACTGCCCAAGAACTTCGAGAAAGAAATATTTATGACGAACCTATGCTAGCACCATATAGTAATCCAGGAACAAGCAGTTGCGAACTTCGAAGAAGCACATATTGGTGGTTCTGGAGCAATGCTAATTTCTACTATAACCTAGCAATAGCAAAGAAATTCTACCTATTCAAATACAACCCAGGAAACATGACAATAGGAAAGTGCGTAGTAGATGATAGCACATATCTTCCAAAAGTCAAAACATTTGGCTGGTGCGATTCGTGTACAACTTCTACATTAGCATTCCAAAGCATTGCTGCACATGGCAGAGTATACATGCCCGCATATAGTGCAAAAATCGAACAGGCAGTTGGAACCAACATTGAGGGAATCTGCCAAAGTACTTACAATTCAGAATGGGAACTTTGGACTGGATTTGACATATCAGATACTGTTTCATGCTTCCATCCAAGAATTACGGATATTGGAGATTATCAAGGATCAATAGGACTTATAGGATCTCCAAGAACATCTCCTGAAGCAAGTGTGATGAAGGAGAGAATGGGAGACTACATGAAATCAGGTATCCTGCCAGTAATTGATATGAGCGATGACAGCAACTGGATTATCGACAATCCAGACTCACAAGATGAGACAAATTTCCTTGGCTGGACAATCAATTATGGATCTCCGGATAATTTTGTGGAGTACGACTTTGAGCGATTACTTGGCAATATGGGAGCTTCAGTAGTTATTGTTGATCATGTAAGCAGCAAGGCAGAAGCTGAAGCAAATGTGGATCTTATTATTGAAAGATCAGCTATTGTCAGAGAAAATTGCTATGGTTGTTTGACAGCATTCCACGTGGATAGCCCAGATAGCAACAGCAGCTTTGAGGACATAATTACACCAATTATGAGCCATCCAAGCGGAGAGTACAACATTGAAATGATAACTTTCGATTATTCGCCCTCAGAACATATCCAATCATTAGGTGGAGGGGATTGGGTTATTGAAAATATTGCAAGCTATGGAAGAGTCTCATTGAGAACACCTGGCCCTGGTAGAGGATCTCCAGTTATGATAGTTGGATTCAATGTCCATGATAATGATGGAGTCTGGGACGAGACAAATTATGATGAAATATTTGGAGCAATTGTAACAAACCAGGATGAGCTGGTTAATTCAGGAGTAGTTGGCATAATATATTCACCAGCAAGAGGCTCTGGATCAAGCAACCCTGGACTTGTTGATGTTTCTAGCGGAGTTGGGCTAAAATCAGAAAAATTCTGTGCATTCCAAAAAGCCATGCAAAGAATGTCGGAGTCTCCTCCAACTGCAATGTTTAGTAAAGCACTGGTAGTGCAAAACGCAACTTGTGAGGTATGCACCAGCCTGGATAAACTGCCAGGTGGAAGCTGCGAACCAGAATGTGATAATGGAGTTAAATGTTTGCTTCCAGAAGGAGCTCTTGGCGATATAGATACAGATTACAAATGCCCAGTCAATACAGTTGTTGAGGATTGCGATCTTTGCATGGATCTTCCTGGAAACTGGGAATGTACTGTCAAATACACCAATGGAACAGAGAAAGAGATCAACGGCACTATGAGCGAGATGGAAAATGACCTATACATGGACGTCATTGGATCCCTTGAAAAACCAATAAAATGCTGTATTGAAGATTCAAGCGGAAGAAGATACACGTATTTCAAACAATCATCTTCAAGTGCAATCAACAAGCCAGTTGTATTTCCAAGAAGTGGAGACCCTAATGTAGATTGTGGTATGGGAGACCCTGCTGCAATAGGAGAGCTCACGAGTTTCTGTAACCTAAACGAGCTACCGCTAAAGGACTATGATCTTGAATGTGAGGTAAGCTGATAATGGGATTGATGGATATTTTTAAGAGCCAAAAATCATCATCTGGCCGCAAAGGACAAAAACAAAAATGCCCCAATTGCGGTGAAACAGTAGACCTTAGCATGGAACGATGCCCAAAATGTGGAGTTCGAATTAAGAGCATGTTCAGACGCAAATGCCCCAAATGCAAAAACCTGATAGAGCTTGATGCTAAAAGCTGCAACAAGTGCGGATATAGCTTTGAGGCGGAACTTCAGCGTGCGAAAAAGACTTATTATGTATGCCCAATATGTGGATATAAGATGGAGGCAATGTTAACTCGTTGTCCTGCATGTAATAGACGCTTTATGTGAGAACAATGGAATCATTCAAAGTCACAGAAGAGAAAAAAAAAGGTGAAGACGGACCAAAGGTTAAATTCACCCATCTTCTTGATGAGGAAAAGGTTGAGATAGAAAGACTAACAGAAGAAGATGTTGAAGAATCTGTTAAGGTCATGAGAAAATGCGCATTTGATGTGACTGAGGCAGAAGTAAGCAATATTATCAAATATGGAAAAAGTTTTGGTGCAACTGTTAACAGAATGATTATTGGAGTCGGTCTTGCCTGGCCAGCCAGGTTTGATCTCGAAGAAAAGAACATTACCGGCGGAGAGGCAAATGCTCTTTATATGGAAGACCCTGCAGTTCTCCTTGCATATGAAGGCAGGGGAATCAGAAGAATACTTTTAGAAGAGCGAGAAAAAGAAGTTGGACGATCAGCTTACAGTTATTCAATAGGGTACCTCTATGAGGACATACCAAAGGGAAATATAGGAGATTATATTACTGAGGCAGGATCGCAATTAGAAAAACTCTACTTATCAGAAGGTTATGACTTCTTCAGAACAGAAAAAGGAATTTTGGCATTTAAGAAAATAGAGAAAAAAGAAGATAGTGCAAAGTTCTCGATAAACTAGTTTGAACTTAGAAGAACATCTGAAAACCCAAGAGATAGCATTTTCTTTTTGATTTTATCAAGCTGACGAACAAGTTTTAGCATACCAGTCTTATTCGAAGAAATATTAAGTTTTTTACCGCGGGATTTGACTATGACTGTTTTTATCCCAATTCGAACAAGGTATTTTTCAGCCTTCTCAAGATTAGGTTTTAGATGAGTTTTCTTTTTTGTAGCAGATGATGGTTCATCCCAATTAGGAAGACCAAGCTCTTTGGAGAGTAGGCGGATTTCTGCCTTAGTGAGATTGCTCTCAAGCAGTGGACTGGAGAGGCCTGCTTTTTGAGCTGCAATATAGCTGTCACCGCCATCGATCTCATCATCCTTATGAGAGCCATCTAAAACAGTTTGTACTTTCATCCTCATTGCAAGGCTTTTTAGAGATGAATAGATGGTTGAGCCATCGCAAACTGGAGAAGGTTCTTTTTCAGGATCAATGGTTATGTGTTTGGCCCCAATAACTTTTGCAACTCTTCGAGCAAGCACTAATTCAGACTTTGGATAATTACCAGAAAAAGTAACTGCAACTGCTTTTTCACCAAGCTCTTCTCTGCAAATGCGCATGAGAAAACTGCTGTCGACACCGCCAGAAAATGCAACTATAGTGCTATCAAGCCTTCTAATACGATTTCGAAGAATTTCAAGCTTTTTTTCTAAAGTTTTATCCATAACTATAACAATCCATGAATAGATTTTTAATGTAGTTAGAGGAAATTTGGCTTATGAGAGTCTTTCTTTTTCTTATGCTATTACTAACAGCTTCAATCGCCTGCAACACTAGTATTTCTCAGCAGGTCCCGGCAGTAGTGGGCAATGGCGGAAGCCTTGTCAATGTGACAGTTGAATTGATACCTGGAAACGGACAAATTTATGTTAGTGTTTTTCCAAGAACAGGAGTTAACACGCAGCAATCAATTGAAAGTGCAGTTGGTTATGCTAAGATCATAAGCGATAGTAAAGAGAATTGCGATGTAATAATAAAATTTGCAGAGGATGATGCTTCATATATTGAAGGCCCGAGTGCAGGTACTGCACTGACAGTGATGAGTTATGCTGCACTTGAAAACAAAACTCTTAGAAACGACACAATAATCACAGGAACAATAGAATATAATGGGGAAGTAGGCCCTGTCGGTGGGCTCTATGAAAAGGCAAAGGAAGCAGCAAGAGCAGGAGCAAAATATTTCATCACACCAACAGAAAATTTTTATGAGATGCTCATCCTAAAAAATGTAGAAAGTGATTATGGCATTGAGATTATCGAGGCAAAGCATATCAGCGATGTTATTGGATTTATGATTGAAAATAAAACAATTGAACAAGAAAATATTTCATCAAGAGCTCGCGAAATTCCAGAATTAACTGAATATGATGATTCTAAAATGCCAAAATTCGACCAGATTTCAAGCACAATGGTAGATTTAGAAAAAGATGTAGTAGGTTCTATTGGAGACGATAATAAAGATATCAGAGATTTTTTTGAAAACGAAGTTATACGCCAGCGCAGTCTCATAGAGCAGGGATATGTGTTTAGTGCAGCCAATGAGGCGTTTCTCAACTTGATTGACTTATCAACAATATCCGCAATATTAAACGAGGATGTGGACCTTCCAAGAAAAAAAGGAGACATATCAATTTGCCTTAGCAGAATATCAACACCAGAGATTACTGATGAGAACTTTGAATGGGTTGTTGGAAGTGATTTAAGATTCCAATGGGCAGAAGATAAACTAGACGTTGATATTGAATCTCCAGCATTACAGGAAGAGAAATTCGTTGTTTACAATGACCTTATGTATGGGCATGCATGGTGTCATGTTGCAAATGAGCTGAGCAATACAGCTCCAAGGGAAGGAACTGCTATCGACCAGGGAGACTGGAAAGAACTTGCAGAGCAAAAAATTTCAGAAGCACGTTCACTTAGCCCAACTGGAAGCCTTGCTTCAAGACTTTCAATTGCAGAGGATTCGTATTCAAAAGAACTTTATGGAGCTGCTATCTTTGATTCGGTTTATGTGATAAAAACAATAGAGGCAGATACTAATTTGGCTGAAAATTTCGAGGTTGAAGATGAGGTACGAGAACTTCTTGATCAGCAAAGAACTTCTCTTTGGGCTAATGTCTATCAATCCCATGGAGCCTTTCTTTATGAACTCAATGAAAGCGTCCCAGCATATAGAACACTTGTTTATGCAGAAGGACTTGAGCAGGCAGTTCTTGAAATGGATGATCTAATTGTAGATATAGAGCAAAGTGAAGAGATTGAGGAGACAGATAATATGATTGTGGTATTTGTTGCAACAATATCAATGTTTTTATTGTTTGTTCTACTAATCCTTATTGTCAGGCGAGTTAATGGAAATAAACGAGATCGCAAAACTTATCGACCTAAACAAAAGAAAGGCAGGACTTGAGTTCAAAAAAGCAATTGGAATTGAATGCGATAATGAACTAGAGCGAGTTCGCAAAGAGGCAGAAGTAGTATCAAACATTGCCAAAACTGCCGGAATTGAAATCATTTTTCCAAATCAAAATAGAGTAGGAGATCTTGAGAAAATGCTGGAGGGAACAACTCCAGAGCAAAAAAAAGAAGCTATCGCAAATAAAAGCGGAGAAACATTTGATCTTCTGAGCAAGAGAGCAGAAATCGCAGGAACTAATTACGAAAATAGATATGAAGTTGCAAAAATTGCACATATCATCTCAAAAATGGATGAAATTGAAAAGGCCAAAATAAAAGAGGCGATTGCAGAAGGTAGCTTTGAAGAGCAACTAAAGATAGGATCTCTGGATGAGAAAAAGAGACAAAAACTAGCCAGATCCCTCAATAGATGCGGAATAAAGTGTGCAGTCACTGAAGCAGAACTTGTTCCAACTGATCCAGGAGAAGATGAAATTTCAATAAAAATTGAAAACAGAAAGGTGTGGGTAAACAAAGAGACAATGGAGCATCTTGAAAATAATTTAAAGAGAATTGAGGTAATTGGATCTGAATTGCAAGTTAGAAATGCAAAGAGGCAGGTCCTAGAATTCAGTGAAGAGGAAGAGCAGAAATACGCTGAGTTTCAGCAAGAATACCTCGAGCTCCTAAAAAAACAGGATGAACTTTTGCATGAGTATCATAATGAAATAAAAAACTAACAAAGAATTTTTGACATGTAGGGGCCAAGTCTTGAGTATCCGTGTTTTGCATAATACTCCCGCACTCCGACCCCACTGATTATTACCATTTTTTTCCTGCCATTATCCTGCGCTATTTTCTCTGCTTCCTGAAGAAGCCGAATTCCAAAGCCCTGATGCTGTACCTGCCCAGGAGAATTGATTGGAACTGAAGTTCCATAAACATGAAGCTCACGAATTAGTGCAGTTGTGCCATCTATTTCTGGCCTCGAGCTTTCATCTGGAAACCTAAGTCTTAGAAATGCAGCAATAAAACCATCTTTCTCAAACGAGAGAAAAATTTCTTTGCATTTGCTCGCTTCGTAATCAAATCTCTCAAGGATAAAATCATCAAGATTAGTCTTTGAATTGAGATTCAATCCAACCTCACGATAACGAATTTCATTTGGAACAATTCCTTTTTCCCTGAGTCTTGATTCAACCATCTCACGAAGGTTGCTCTTGCGAACTCCACCTTCTATTTTATTTGCCGGAATATCTCTTTGAATTCTCATAACACGGACATATTTTGGGATATAACGATAGAATTCTGATATGATATCTGCCGCCTCCTCTGCAGGATATGGTGAATAGTTTCCAGATTCCATCATCCGAAATAGTTCTGTATTTTCAAGAACAAGAGTTGGGTAGATCTTTAGCATATCTGGCCTGAAATCCGGATTCTCAAACAGCTGTTTTACCATGCTAATATCTTTTTGAGGGTTAGACCCTGGAAGACCCGGCATTATATGATATAGAACCTTGAGAGCAGAGTTTTTCAGATTTGCAGTTGATTGTATAACATCAGATACAGTATGACCACGATTTATTTTTTTGTAAATATCATCATCAGGATGCTGAACTCCAAGCTCAACTCGAGTTGCTCCAAAACTTAGAATCTCGTCAACTGGACAGGCATCTGGACGGGTTTCAATTGTAAGGCCAATAGCACGATGAGGCGAGGTTTCATTTTCAGAGATTGCCTGGTCAAGTGTTTCTGATCTTTTGTTATTCAGGCCTTCATAAACTCCTTTGATAAATGAATATTTATACTGCTCATCCATCTCAAGGAAAGTGCCGCCCATGATAATCACTTCGCATTTGTCTGCACTATGGCCAGCTGCAACATACTGGGAAATTCTTTCAGAGGTTTGGGAAAATGGATCAAAATTGTTCTGAATGCTTCTCATAGCAGCAGGCTCAAGACCAGTATAACTTTTTGCAGCTTTCCCAGTAAATGGACAGTAGATGCAAGCATGATTGCAAGAATCCTGAGGCCTTATCATTACTGCAACAGGAGTAACGCCAGAAAGAGTTTTTGTTGGTTTTTTTAGAAGAAGCTCTTTGATCTTCGGAGTAAGCTGATCCTTTGGAAACCTTGCTAAAATTTCGGGTTTTTTTATCATTGAACCTAGTTTGTATTTTCTTGCTGCTTCTCTTTTGACCAGCTCAATATTGCTTGAGCCTGCAAGGATTGCTTTGATGATAAAATCAATTGCCTCTTCTCTCATAGAAATAAAAATGTGCAGGATTTGGTTTTTAGCCTAATAGGTTTGAAAGAAGACCCGCAATAGCATATATTGGAGCTTGGAAAATTGGAAATACAAGGACTCCGTTATTGGTTGCAACATAATCTCCAATAAGACTTGGTTTGATAAAGAGAGTAACATTCTTCTCACCTGCAATGTTGCTACTTGCAAGAGAGACTACTGAGATTGTTGCATGATAGGTTTCCTCCTCTTCTCCAACAAGTTCATAATGGATTGTCTTGGAGCTTTGTGCTGGGACAAAAACAGGTTTTTTGAATTCCCACCTCTTTGGACCAATAGCACTTACCTGGAAAACATCGCTTGTAGATCCTTTATTGGCAATTGTAATGGAAAAACGAGCAGGCTGATTTGGACCAACTTCAAGAGATTCTGGAGTAACGTTAAAGTCCATCACATCATGAGTTATCTCAACATTTACATCAAAGGTAATATTTCCAAGTTGCTCTCCATTGAATTCATCTATTACTACCATTTTTGCAGTATAATTGCCCTCTGGAGCATCTGGATCAGCTGTTAGAGTAACATGAAGTGGGTTCTGATACAATTTGCTTTCTTTGGAAGCCCAGCCATTTGGAAGGTCTTGTGCTTCTGCAGTATCATAAGTTCCTCCGATTCCATGAATTCCGCCAGTTGTTACTATAGGATCAATCTCGATTAGAACTGTCTGTCCAGGACCTATAGTACCAAGATCTATGGAGTCGCCATTGCCAATTTCAGCTTCAAACGGCGTTAGAAGTGAGATGGAAAAAGATAGAGAAACAAGAAGAATTAATGCGAGAGCCGAGCGGATCATGGCAGTATATCAAGATTAAGAATTAAAAAGTCTGCCAATTTGCAAAACTAGAGGAATGCTTCTGCTCCACTTTCCTTTTTCTCCTGTTTTTCCTCAAATTCAATTGCCTGCTTGTGAAGAGGGGCTCCTTTTTCACGCTTCTCGGATTTGCGATCGCGAACGCTTATGAAAACCGGGTAATTTACGGCTTCCCCAACAACAATAGCTTCCCCAACTTTCAGCCCGGTGATGCTTTTGGCAGTTCTAGAATCAATTCCTTCAGAGCTCATTTGAATATGATCAAGATCATTTGGATTTGTTACCCTGAGGATAATGTGAGTATTGCATTGTGAGAGTGCTGTTGTACTGAGATTAACCGGTCTTTGGCTAACAAGGCAAATGGACGCTCCAAATTTTCGCCCCTCTCTTGCAATTGTTTCGATAATGCTTCTTGATACTGCTTCGCGCTCTTCTGCATTTTGCCTGGCAAAATTATGCGCTTCTTCAATTAAAAGCAAAAATGGAGGAATCTTGCCTTTTTTGCGAAGCATAAAAAGACGTCTTGCAACAAGAGAAACAAGAATCTGTTTTTTTCGAAGTGAATCAATATCACTGAAATCCATAACCATAAGATGTCCGGATTTGACATCTTTAGAGAGGATAGGGTTTTCCTTTGTTTTTGAGAGAAAACGGTATCTTCGAAGCTCCCGAAGGCTACGGGTAAGTGCACGCTTAACTTCATCCCTTGAAACTTCAGAAGCATCAATTGTTTCGATTAATTGCTTGAAGCTAAATGGTTCTGAGTGAAGTTCGTTCATTGCATGGCGAAGAACATCTCTTTGAGGAACGGAAAGATTTGGAAGCCACCCATTGATTGTTTCTGGACCAGTTTTCTTTAGAGGAATTGAAATGTCATTTCCTTCGATAACTGTTGTCTGATTTCCATATTTTGAATCCTGTTTAAATCCAAGATACTCTCCATGAATATCGATAACAATAACTGCCACTCTCCCATCTTCGCGTTTGCGATCAAGAAGCTCCTCAATTAAAACGCTTGAGAGGTGGGATTTTCCAGCTCCACTCATAGCAAGAATTGCAAAATGTTTTTGCAGAAGCCTGGTTAAGGATAGTTTTGCTGGAACATCGTGATGTTCGATTGAACCGAGTAGAAGGCCCTCATCAGTAAAACCTAGAAAAGATCGAAGAACATCCGGCTCTGCGTTTGAAACAGCAAGACCTGGTGATGGAGGACTGAATGCACGTTGAAATTTTCCATCAGTATGTACACCCAGTATTTTCACATTGCCAATTACATACTCCCAAGAGGAAGTTGGAAAATGAGAATCAATACTTGAATGTTTTTCAAATTCTGCAACACTTTCTGCACGCTCAAAATACCGGTTGGATTTGTATATTTCAGAGATATAGCCAAAAAGCAGGCCTTGTGAATGCTTAAGCTGTACATACTGGCCTTTTTTTGCCTGGTTCTTTAGAACAAATGAAAATTCTGAAGTAGATGGAGATCCATCTGTAGCTATGATAGTTCCTAGCATAAACAGTATTTTGCAGGGAAAATTTAATAATTAATCAAAATTCAACCTGGCAAATTTGATGAAAAATGGTTTTTCCAAATCAAGATCAACAACCGCCATCGTCAGTTCTTTTCGAAGTTTTCCAGCAGTGATAAGATGAGGCATCAGAGCTTCTGTTGTTGCGCTCCAGTCTTTTGAGACTACCTGGATCAGATAGTAAGTCTTATCCTCACCAGGACGATAACCCTTGCGATGAAGCCGAAGATAAGGAGATCCATCAAGACTTGGACGAACTATATAGCCACGGTCACGCAAATATTTGATTACGAAAAAGCGCTCTTTGTATAGTGGATCTGTTTTTGCAGCCTCAAGAAAAATCTTCTCCTTATCCATGGGAAGAACTCCCCTATCTGCAAAATATGCAGCTTCAAGAAGAGTGATTTTTGTTTCATCTGCTTCTTCTACTCCGGCGCCCAGGCTACGGAGTTTAAGTATCAAAGGTTTGTCCGTGATCACAAGATAATTGTCTTTGAAGATCATTGTTTTTGTCCCTTTCCTGATTTTTTATTAACGTCTGCTATGATCATATCAATATCGCGTTTTTTGATGTTTGCAACATTTATAGCTACCATTGAACCGCCAGCACTGTCAAGATGAAGTGTACCAACTCCGAAGATTCTTTGCATGATAGTTTGGGTATATGTTGCTTCTGTAACCTTGACATACGGAAGCACAACATTTCTCTTTGAAAGAATGCCTTTGGTATGGGTCACGGAAGTCTCACTTAAGGAAATAACTTCGAATTTGGCCACAGCATAAACAAGAGCCACATAGATTATTGCAATGAGCCAGACAAGCCCAACAAGAGGAATAAAAATCCGCTCCATATAAGACTGCAAGAAAAATGCTGCGATGGATAGTATGACTGAAAGAATAATGATCCTAGAACCGCCAATTATTGGATTTGGATTAAAGGAATATGCCATGAACATAGCAGAGCCAAAGATTATAAAAAGCGTGAGCCAAGGATTAGTATATGCTTACTATTTACACGGATGGAGCTTCACTTGGAAATCCAGGGCCAATGGGAATTGGAGTCGTCATATACAAGGGAGATGTCAGAGCAGAGGAACTGAGCGAGTATCTTGGAGAAGGCACAAATAATATTGCAGAATATACGGCAGTACTTCGAGCACTTGAGACTGCAGTTCGCATGGGAGAGAATGAGGTTCATCTCAAAAGTGACAGTCAGCTTGTTGTTCGACAGCTTAATGATGAATACAAGGTAAAAGATGAGAAACTCAAAGAAATAAAAAAGAAAATAGATGCTATAAGATCTAACATGGATGTTACATTCGAGCATATACCAAGAGAAAGAAATGATGAGGCAGATGCACTCTCAAAATCAGCAGCAAAAAGAGGACGTGGGAACCAAACCTGTTTGTGAGTATTATGAAAATTTCAGAAAACTTAGAGCTCGGGAAGCTGATGACTTTTGAACTGCCCAAACACGACCCAGTTCATGGATGGTTTTGGTACAAGGAGGGATTTGCTCCGGGAATCTTGGATTATTCAGCGCAAGATAAAAAACCGAAGGTAGTACTTGATCCATTTTGCGGGGTTGGAACAACGCTCCTTGCTGCAAAAGAACAAAAAATTGATTCTGTTGGAGTCGATGCTTCGCCTCTTGCAGTTTTTATTTCAAAAACAAAAACAGAGGATTATAGTCAAAGTGATATTGATGAGCTTAAGGCTTTTCTTCACAGATCAAAAGGAATGAAAAGTAATGAACAGCTTCGCTGGGAATTTGAACTTTTTGATCCTCGGGCAGTTTTTCCAAAAAGAAACCTAAATCAGATTCTTACTCTTCGAAGTTCAATTGAAGAAGAGGTGCCAAGAGTTCGAAACCTATTGTTACTTGCATTGTTATCTGTAATTCCACAGGCAAGTATAATGGTCAAGGATGGAGGAGTTTTGAAAATTAAAAAGAATAAACGGGCCCTTCCAGCAAAAGAAATATTCAAGAGAAAAGTAAAGAAAATTGTAAGAGAGCTTGAAGCAAGAGAAACATTTGGCCATGTTCCTAAAGTTTTTCTTGGAGATGCAAGGGCACTTGATATTCCAGAGAACAGTGTTGATCTTATTTTGACATCACCGCCCTATTTGAACAATATTGATTATTCCAAAGTTTATGGACTGGAACTTAGTTTGCTTCAAATGAGCAAGGCCCTTGCTCAAGAGGTTCGGATGAGGGCAATTAGATCATTTATTGGAAAGCAAATGGAGGTTTCGCAAATGCCCCCAGAGGTTGGAGAAATCGGAGAGAAAATTCCTATTGTTGGAACATATTTCAGAGATATGGAACTTGCTATTGAAGAGATGTTCCGGACGCTAAAGCCTGGCGGACATGCAGATATTGTTGTTGCAAATTCAGTAATACATGAAAATCATATTCTGGTTGATGAGATTTTTGGGCAGATGGCAGAGAGAATCGGATTTTCTGATGTTGAAATTATTGTGGGATCTTACAGAATTGCAGATGTTAAGCCCCAAAAGGTAAAGACGAGAGAAAGTATTGTCAGAATAAAGAAGTGAATATAAAGCCAGCTAAACAAATCAAAATCTATGCTTATTGGTATCGTTGGAAAACCATCTACTGGTAAATCGACCTTTTTCATGGCAGCAACATCAGTCACAGTAGAGAGATCAGAGCGGCCATTTACAACAATAAAGCCAAATCGCGCAGTGGCTTACGTAGAAGTGGAATGTGTTGATAAGGAATTTGAAAAACAGTGCAATCCAAGAACCGGATATTGCATTGATGGAAGAAGATTTGTTCCTGTAGAGCTTCTTGATGTTGCAGGACTTGTCCCAGGCGCGCATGAAGGAAAGGGCCTTGGAAACAAATTCCTGGATGACCTTCGCCAGGCAGATATCTTAGTTCATATAGTTGATGCAAGTGGCTCAACAAACGAAATTGGAGAAAAAATTGCTCCTGGCAGCTATGATCCTTGTAATGATGTTAGATTTCTTGAGGATGAACTTGATTATTGGATTGCAGGAATCTTAGATCGAAACTGGAAGAAACTGATTAGAGAAGCTAGACTTCACAAAAACGAGGATGTGATTGGAGATCAATTTACAGGACTTGGAGTTCAAAAAGAGGTCGTTACCCAGATATTGAAGGAACTAGGACTTGAAGAAAAACCACTTGAAGAATGGACTGCTGATGAGAAAAAAACTCTTGGAAAGAAAATCCGTGAACTTGGAAAACCTATAATTATTGCAGCAAACAAATGCGACTTGTCTGCTGGCTGGGAAAATTATCAGAAGATGAAAAAAGAATTTCCTAATTACCTCGTAGTACCTTGCTCAAGTGAAGCGGAAATCACATTGAAAAATGCAGCAAAAAACAAATTCATAAAATACCTGCCAGGAGACGGAAATTTTGAGATAACAGGAGATTTGAATGAAGCACAAAAAGGCGCAATGGACATTCTGAAAAAAATCCTTGAAAAATATGGCGGTACTGGGGTTCAAAAATGTTTGAATACTGCAGTATTTGACTACTTAAAATACATTGCAATATTCCCAGGAGGAGTTAAGAAACTAGAAGATTCACAAGGTCGAACATTAGCAGATTGTCTATTGCTTCCTGGTAAGAGTACTGCCCTGGATTTTGCATTTGCATTGCATTCAGATATGGGAAATGGATTCATAAGAGCTATTGATGTTAGAACCAAAAAAGCACTTGGAAAAGAACACATTCTAAAACACAGAGATATTCTTGAAATTGTCTTCAAGAAATAGTTTTCAGTTGTTTTCGGATTTTCATTGCAATTTCATCCAATTCTTTACGGGATACTTTAACAAAATTGTTTGGGCCGTGTTTCAATCCAAAACCATCTCCTTTATACCGTGGAATAATATGCATATGAAAATGGAAAACTTCCTGCATGGCAGATTCTCCATCTGCAAGAAAGAAATTTATCCCTTCGCTCCTGAATGTAGATTCTCGTATAGCAGCAGCCATCATCTTTGCAATCTTCATGACATGCAAAAAACATTTAGTATTTAGATCATTCAAATAAGGAGCGTGAATCTTGGGAATTACCAAAAGATGCCCTGGATTGACAGGCTCTAATGGCGGAAAAACAGCAACCAACTCATCCTCATATACCATACTGACTGGAGAATTACCTTCTAGAATTTTACAGAAAATACAGTTTTCCTTATCTTCTTTCATAAGAAGTCTCTCATTCTGAATATTCTTAAATTATGCATCCTAAAGATAAAATTGATGATATTGGTCCTGTCAACATACCCAACAAGAAAAAGTGCGGATAATGCCGCTAAAAAGATAATTGAAAAAGAACTTGCAGCATGCGTAAACATCATCAAGATAGATGAATCTGTCTATAAGTGGAAAGGAAAAATAGAAAGACATCCAGAGTACCAAGTTCTAATTAAAACAAGAAAAAAAGCATACCTCCAGCTTGAGGCATTTATCAAACAAACACACCCACATGAAGTTCCTGAGATCATTTACATTGAAATAAAAGGCGGATCAAAGGATTACTTGAGCTGGATGGATTCAGCAGTACTTTCCAGGCCCTTGAGAGTTCCGCTTGATTTAAGAGCCCTCAAACGAGCATCTGATCCATCTAAAGAACTCAAAAGTGCCAAGAACCCAAGCACTTTGTCATTATAATCACGTTCACAGCGGATGATTCCGGATTTTCCATCAAAGCTGATCAGCTTTAGTGCTGCATAAGAAAGCCCAAGTTCTCCAAAAAACTTCAATGCTTCAGCATAGAGCAAGGGCTTGAGAGTAGATTCATCAATAGGTTTGCCATCATATTCGAATAGAACGTACCTTTTGTGAAGTGCTCTTGCCTTTGTCATACGTTCACTCTTTTTCTACTAGAACTGCAGTGCCTGTTGATGAGAACAGCATTGTTGCCCTGAAAACTTCGCTTGTTTCAAAATCTGTTTTCAAAACAGCATTAGCCCCCATTGCTTTTGCATTTTCTTTTAGTCTTGATAGGGATTCCATCCGGGATTTTTCAATCTCAGAAGTAAATGCAGTGACTTCTCCACCGAACATTGCTTCTATGCCAGCAACAAATTTTCCGCCAACCCCACGGGTTCTCGCAGTAAGTCCTGAAACAAGACCAATTACTTTCTTCACCTTGTATCCTGGGATACTGTCCATTGTTACGACCATTACATCGTCTTCCATAGTTTTCACCTTATTCAATTCTTCCAAAAAGTGCCCCCTGAACTTTGCCGAATTTTTTGGCACAACCAGGACAAAGAGCATAGAATGAAATTATTTCTTTTGCATCCTTCACATCTTCCTTGAACAACTTAAACCAGTTTCCAACGTCCTTGTAGTCTTTTCCTTCATAAAATCGAGTTACAAATGTTCCAGAAATTGTATCAGTTTCATACTTAGAATCTTTTTCTTTGACAGCAATGTAAACATCCCCGCCAAACATCCCCTCATTTCTCCAGACCATAATTGGAGCTTCTTTTGCCAAGTTATCATTTTTGGTGAGGTCTTCCATAAGAGAGCCAAGTGCTTTGTCAAGACCAAGAGGCATATAGAAAAATGCAAAATAGTGCTTTTTCACAAACAGCTTGTTCTTCCATTTTATTGTTTTGTTATCCCAGTCCTTTTTGCTGATCAATTCGCAGCATTTTTCATCATCCATAGAATCGATATTATTCGCAATACTTTAAACAGTTTCTTGGGAATTTATGTCTATGGAAAAAGTCCTAATTATATCCGGATCCAAAAGTGATGAGGAGATTGTGAATAAAGCAATTGATGTACTCAAGGCATTTGATGTTGAATATAAGTATGAAGTTGCTTCTGCTCACAGAAACCCAGACAAGGTTGAGTCTCTTGTTCAGGAGAGCAGTGCAGATGTATTCATAGCAGTTGCAGGCCTTAGTGCAGCTCTTCCAGGAGTAGTAGCCTCAAGAACAACAAAACCAGTAATTGGAGTTCCTGTAAACGCTGCGCTTGATGGACTTGATGCCCTTCTCTCAATTGCACAGATGCCACCAAATGTCCCTGTTGCAGCAGTTGGAATCAATAATGGGAAAAATGCAGCAATGCTTGCTATTCAAATTCTTGCACTTAGTGACAGTGGACTTTCACAGAAGCTCCTCGAATTCAAAGAAAAAATGAAACAGTGAAAACATATGAAAAAAGGATTATTTTCTAAAAAACCAGACTTCCATTTTCCACCGCTTCTTAGAAAATTGAAGAGAGGAGGACCTGCGGTGACACAGCCAAAAGATGCAGGACACATTATGTCATATACTGGAATTGGAAGGGATTCAAAAGTAATTGAACTGGGCTCTGGCTCTGGATTTATGACGGTCCAGTTTGCCAATATTGTCAAAGAAGTTATAAGCTATGAAAAGAGAGAAGAATTTCTGGATCTTGCAAAATCAAATGTAAAGAGAGCAGGTTTGGAGAATGTAGAATTCAAATTAAGAGATGTGCTCGATGGAATTGATGAGCAGGATGAGAGCTATGATCTTGTTTTTTGCGATATTGCAGAAGCAGATAAGATAGTAGATTCTGCAAATATGGCCTTGAAAAAAGATGGATATGTAGCAGCCCACTGTCTTCAGTCAGAACAGGCAAAGGCACTTCATCTGGCACTTGAGGAAACATTTAGTGAAGTATTCACAATTGAAAGCATACTCAGAGAATATGAAGTTCGTGAATTTGGTTTTAGGCCAAAGCATTTCGGACTGACTCATACAGCTTATTTAGTATTTGCAAGAAAGTAGGGGTGATGAAATGTATGTACCGATAATTCTTGGAACTGCAAGAGCAGGCAGACAATCAGAAAAGGTGGCAAATTTTGTTCTTGATGAGGCAAAAAAAGCTGATCTTGATAGTGAAATCATTGACGTTAGAGATTATAGGATTGATGCAACGGATAATTCTGGAGAAAGCCCTCAGGCAGTAAAATTTGCGGAGAAGATCAAGAAGGCAAATGCGCTAATTGTAGTTACTCCAGAATATAATTTCAATATACCTGGAGAGCTCAAGATGATGCTAGATATGCTGTATAGGGAATATGCAGGACTTCCGGTTGGGATTGTAGCTGTTTCTGCAGGGGACTTTGGCGGAGTTCGTGCTGCTCAGGAGCTAAAGCTCATATGCACTACGTTTTGTATGCAACTAAGTTGTGAAACGTTATTTTTCCCGAAGGTTCAGGATCAGTTTGATGAAAATGGAAAAATGAAAAACGAGAAATATTACAAAAGAGCATCAAAGTTTTTGGCACGGCTTAGCGAAAATCCAAGAAAATAAAGATTTATAACTTGTTTACAGTGATATGAAAAGGTGAGAATATGGCAGAAGTAGAAATAAAGAACGATGGAAAGACAATTGAAGTAGCAGACAACTCATTGCTCGCTGAACTAGATGGAAAATGTTCGATTTTGTTTGCATGCAAAGCAGGAGCATGCGGCTCATGCAAAGTAAAGGTAGTAGAAGGAATGGAAAACCTTGAAGCACCAAACGAAGAGGAAAAAGCAGGCCTTGCAACATTTGGTACTGGAGAAAATGAAAGACTTTTGTGCCTTTGCAAGATCAAGTCTGGAAAAGTCGTAGTTGAATACTAACTTTTTATTTCTTATTCTTCATACTTACTTCTCCTTTTGGAGAGTTTTGATGAAACTTTTCCAAAAGTTTCATGCAGGAGTAGCGAAGCGGTCAAACGTGACAGACTCAAGAGGCCTTTGGCCAATTAGTCGCGTTATTTCCTAATCCAAACGCGGTTTGGGAAATCTGTTGGCTCAGCGCCTTCGAAGGTTCGAATCCTTCCTCCTGCATCATAGTAATAGGAAAATGTATAAGAATGAAGAAAGCTTATCAATAACATGGAAAAAGGAAAAGCACTTTCACTATATACAAAATATTTTGTTGATAGAGATTTTGAAAGACTTGAGCTATTCTTGATTATTGGTGAAAAATTCAGGATAAAAAGCGCATTATATCCTGGGAGTTTTGTTCACATAACCCCCTCATTCGTATTTCCAAAAGTTGTCTATGTTGATTCATATAAGAAAGCAAATGATTTTTTCAGCGACCCATCAGTAGTTGATTTCATTTCGAAGAATAAGATATACAAGAAAAAACCGAGCATCTCATTCCACTTCAAAGACTATATGAAAGACATTGGAGAGCCAAGAGAGTCTTTTGACTTGTTAATCTCGCAATATGCCGGGTTTGTTTCACAATATTGTAAGAAGTACCTGAAAATTGGCGGGCTGCTACTTGCAAACAATAGTCATGGCGATGCTAGCATGGCTTCAATTGACAAGAGTTATGAGTTCATAGGAGTTCTGAATAAGAAAAAGGATAAATATTCATTTTCAGATAAAAATCTTGAACTATATTTTATACCAAAAAAACCAGTAGAAATTACCAAAGATTACCTTAAGAAAATTCAAAGAGGAGTCGGATATACAAAATCTGCAACAAATTATCTTTTCAGGAGAGTTAGATAATTCAGTTCTCATGCATTTTGTCTTGTCATAGTACTTATTAAATTGTTACTTGAAATATATAAACATGGTAAAAGGTAGAAAGCCGATGAAAAGAGCAATGGACAGAATGAAAAACCATATGCTCAAGGCAGGCAGATCAGTATTTAGAGCCGCCTTGCCTTTGATAGCCTCTAGCATGACCTCATGTGCGCCAGACATAATAATGCCTGAAACAACTATTGAAGACCCATGTGCAGTCCACAATGATAGTACCACAATTCTCAATGAACGCGAATTTGAAACTGACAGAAGAGTAGCTGGAATAGATGAACTTAGAGAATCTGATGGCCTGATGGGCGAGGCGCTTGTGCATGCTGTTCAAGCTTCGCACAATCTGGCAACATCAGGACTTCCAGAAGAATTCCAGACTACATTTACCCAGCTTGATGAAGAGTGTTTTGTCAATCCAGACACTGAACTCTTGGGTACTGCATATGCAATTACCCCTGACAGTAACCAGAGCGGAGATTATGGAATATACACTCATTTACCAGAACTTAACCTTGATAATTTCTCATTAATAGCCCATGAAATAGGGCACCTGCAAGAACCATATGGAGAAGTTGGAGCAGAAGTAAATGCAGCAGAGCAGATGCTCATGCTTTTTGTAGCATACTCAAATCAAGATAACTCAGTTCGTGATGAAAACAGATGGGCTGCTCAGGCAACCAATCGAATATACGGACTAGAGGCCATTCGTGATGCACTTCGCCACATATACCATGAAACTTTCCAGCTTGATCCGGATCCTGCAACCTCTATGAGGATGCATCCAAAGTGGAACTACATCAAATCAGACATTTTCATTCTCGAAAGTCTGCGCATTCACAATGGAGATTTTTTGGCTGTCCGGGAGGAAATCAGAACTTTGTGGAGAGAAGAATTCGTACATGCCGCAGATGAACGTGTTGAACGTTTTGTAGAGAGATACTCACAAACAGATTTGCAGACATCTCTTGCAGAAATAATTACTGAAATAAGAATGGCGCATAATAGCGAACTTGTCCGCCGCTTTGGAACTGAAACTGCAAATGCATATTTCAATTCAAATTCGAATGCATCATACTGGATGTCAGAGCCCAGAGAAATGGTAAGGGTAATTGGACTCGGGGATATGAACTGCATGAACACAGACGCAGAAGAAGACACCCGAAGAGTTCATTGCGCACAGGGATGCCTAAATGTTGGTGGAACAAACGCAATAAGAATTACAGACACTCATTTCCGCTGTTTCACTGTAGAAGGCGAGGATACAATCAGTTTCCAGAACTGGAATGTGACTGCAAGTGGAATGAGATACCTTGGGGTAGATGGCAGTCAGATAACAGCAAACAGTGTTTCTTATGAGGCGATCGTGAGATTTGATGGTATTGTAATGGAGTTAGTAGAATCTCAGTAACTAATTTTTCCTAAGTTTATGAATTTCAGTCTGCAAAGTCCCCATAGGACAGAACGTACACCAGGTTCTTGGAGAATAAAAAAACCCAAGGATAGTTGCTGCAACAGTTGTAATAAGACAAATGCTGGCAAATACAAATCCAATTTTTTCAAGTAAAATCCAGGCTTCAAATTCCAGGGCCGCAGTAGTAATCCTATAGATGAACAATGCAAGAAACAGAATCATGAAAACATAGCGAAATAATTTTGAATTTAGAAATCCTGGAGCTTTGCCAAAGCCAGATAGAGGACGGATTATAAAATCAAGAAAGCTTCCGCGAGGGCATAAATTGGCACACCAATATCTTGCTTTGAAATATGAAATGACAAGTAAGGCGATCATCATTGGAGCCATAAGCAGCCCAAGTAGAGGATAGAACATGCCGCCAATTGCAATAACCGGAATTAGAATCCAAAAGAATTTTCTGAGGTTTTTTAGCTCCATAATAGAAGAGAGAGGATAAATGAGGATATAAAACAATTGAAGATGTGCAGAATTTAGAAAAAAATGCACTAATGATTTTATTGAAAAAATAATATCAGAAAAATTTACTTTTGAGGTTTTTGCAAATTAGTCGAGTTATTTCCTAGTCTAAAAGCTATTTGGAAAATCTGTTGGTTCAATGCCTTCGAAGGTTCGGATCGTCCATCCTGCATTTTAATTTAATTTTCTATATCATTCTGGGGGGAATACGAAAGTTAAATATAACATTGTTGTAATTATTAACACATGATGTTTGAGCTGTGCTCATAAAGATGGAGATAAAAATGACAAAAAAACTCTCAACAGTAAAACTGGCCGTGGTATCAGGGTATGAACCTTTTGGAGATTACAAGGGAAATCCAAGTGCAAGAATTGCAAAGAAATTTCATGGTAGTATGATAGAAGGGATTAGGGTAGTTGGTACGGTTCTGAGAAATGTTTATGACTCACATGATCAGCTCATAGATACACTGAGAATAGAAAAAAGAAAATTGGGTTTATCAAAAGAAGAACCTGCTGTAATTGTCAGTGGGGGTCTTAGTAGTTCCATACACGCCATTAGTTTAGAGTCAGTTGGATGGAATGAGATCGACTCAAAATACGCCGATGCTGATGGAGTTCTTGTTGATGATAAACGACCAATTATTCCTGGAACTGTTGGGGCATATAGGACAAACGCAGATCTTGAGGCAGTTTCTTTAGATCTCCTTAAAGCTGGAGTGCCTTCGATAAGATCAGTTGACCCAGGAAGATTTACTTGTAACAGCATTGCTTTTGGAATGTTCCACAGGCTTGTAAGTGAGAATGAAGTTGCAGTATTTTTGTTCTATCACACTGGATTGCATGTAGGAGATTTGCCAGGAGAACTTCCTGCTTCAAAAATATACCACCCACCAGAATGGCTTGAACAAGGCGTGCCATCTATGATAAAAACATTAGCCAGACAAGCAGAGTTAATGTCATCTAGAAAAGAGTGGTCATTTCCAGAGCCTCTTGACATCAGTCAAGTAGAAACAAGATATTACAAAAAGTAATTTTTTTATTTCTCAGGGATATGCAGAATTTGGGAAAAATGCACTAATGATTTTATTGAAAAAATAATATCAGAAAAATTTACTTTTGAGGTTTTTTGCAAATTGCTTTGCATTCTCAATGTCAGTAGAATCAGGTTTTCCAGAATTGATTCCTCCAACTAATTTAAGAGGACCCCATGCATCATGACCACGGCAGGAAAAGTTTCCAATAACAGCAAAACCCAAAGAAACAAGTTTTGCTTCAAGTTCTTTATTATAATTGTTTAGATGCTTGTGCTCAGGGTGTCCGCTTGTTGAGAAAATAAATGCCTTTTTTCCTTTGACTGGACTGCAATGCTCAAGCAGTCTATACAATGAAGCATGGAATTTTGAATGATAGATGCCTGACCCAAAGCCGATAAG
The DNA here is from genome assembly GCA_963723105.1 of uncultured Microcaldota archaeon. GTDB lineage: Archaea > Micrarchaeota > Micrarchaeia > Anstonellales > Bilamarchaeaceae > Bilamarchaeum. The sequence continues at coordinate 194,699 of CAVRPK010000002.1, read as the reverse complement.
ATCATAGTTGTCAAAAGAATTCAATTCGCATGAGATTGGATTGATTAAATCAGCATCAATAACCTCAGCAAAGGCCTTGGCTATTTTTTCAGTATTTTTCTTGTGCTCAGATACATAGACAATTAGCGTTTTCATACTTTTACCACCCCGAATTATTTTTAGACAGAGTAAGCATATAACTGTGTGTTCCTCAAAGGGGAAACTTCCTCAATTGCCGTATTTTTTCAGGCAGAAAGAAGCCTTTTATAAGGGCTACTAGGGATACGAAGTTCTAGTTTTCAAAGTGATTTTAATGGCAAGTGTAACTGAAAAGATATTAAAGGAACATTTGAAGGAAGGGGAATTAGAATCTGGCAAAGAAATCTCGATAAAAATCGACCAAACATTGACTCAGGATGCAACTGGGACCATGGCATATCTGGAATTTGAAGCACTTGGAGTTCCTAGAATAAAAACAGAACTTTCAGTCAGTTATGTTGACCATAATATGCTTCAAACAGACTTTAGAAATGCCGATGATCACGATTACTTGAAAAGTGTTGCAGCAAAATTTGGAGTTTTATTCTCAAGACCTGGTAATGGGATTTGCCATCAGGTGCATCTTGAGCGATTTGCAGCACCGGGAAAAACTCTTCTGGGTTCTGACTCTCATACCCCAACTGCTGGAGGAGTAGGTTCTCTTGCAATGGGAGCAGGAGGTCTTGATGTTGCCCTTGCAATGGGAGGAACTCCGTTTACTCTTAATACTCCAAAAGTTGTTGGAGTAAGGCTCACTGGAAAACTTCAGCCATGGGTTAGTGCAAAAGATGTAATACTAGAGCTTTTGAAAATGCTCAAAGTCAAAGGAGGAGTTGGAAAAGTATTCGAATATTTCGGAGAGGGAGTCCAAACATTAAGTGTTCCTGAGCGTGCAACCATCACAAATATGGGAGCAGAACTTGGAGCAACTACTTCAGTATTCCCATCAGATGATAAAACAAGGGAATATCTGAAAATGCAAAAGCGAGAATCTGATTATGTTGAGCTTAAAGCAGATTCAGAAGCAGACTTTGCAGAAATTATTGAGCTGGACCTCTCAAAGATTGAGCCAAATGTTGCAAAACCACATATGCCAGATCAGGTTTGCAAAGTAGCTGAGCTTGATGGAAAGAAAGTAAATCAGGTAATTGTTGGAAGTTGCACTAATTCATCATATAGAGATCTTATGACAGTTGCACTTGCACTAAAAGGAAGAAAGGTACACCCAGGAATTTCATTTTGCGTGCTTCCAGGCTCAAGACAAGTTTATGAAACAATTGCAAGAAATGGAGCTCTTGCAGATCTTATTTCTTCTGGAGCTAGAATTCTTGAGTCTGCTTGCGGACCTTGTATTGGTATGGGCCAGGCACCAAGAAGTGGAGCGATCACAGTCAGAACATTCAACAGAAACTTCAAAGGAAGATGCGGAACGCAAGATGCTGGAGCATATCTTGTTTCTCCAGAAACAGCAGCTGCAATTGCACTAAACGGTGTATTCACAGATCCAAGAAAACTTGGAGATGCCGTAGAGATTCCTGCAATAGATCCAGTAATTGATGATGAAATGATTATCAGACCACCAGAAGACGGATCAAATATTGAAATTGTCCGAGGACCTAATATTGCACCTCTTCCAGAACTCAAAGCAGTTGAAGATAGAATTGAGAAGGAAGTTTTGCTAAAGACAGGAGATAATATTACAACAGACCATATTATGCCAGCTGGAGCAAAGATACTTCCACTTCGAAGCAACATTCCTGCAATTAGCGAGTTTGTTTATGTGAATGTTGATCCTGAATTCCCAAAGAGAGCAAAGGAAAAACAGGGAGGATTCATAATTGGTGGAGAAAATTATGGGCAAGGTTCTTCCAGAGAACATGCTGCAATTGCTCCGCTTTATCTTGGTCTCAAGGCAGTAATTGCAAAGAACTTTGCCAGAATCCACAAGGCAAATCTTGTGAACTGGGGGATTGTTCCTCTTGAGTTTGAAAATCCAGAAGACTATGATAAGATTGATCAGGGAGATGAATTAGTTCTGGAAAATCTTCGGGACGGAATAAAAAATGGAAAAGTAAAGGTTTTGAATAAAACAAAAGGAAATGAATTTGTTGCACTTTGCGAGCTTGGAGAAAAATCAAAAGATGTGCTGCTTGCTGGTGGAAGTATAATGTATGCTAAATAGGTGAAAACATGGAAGGAACAAAAATCGAAATGAAAGATGGGAAACTTGTAGTACCGAATATGCCAATTATACCGCACATTGATGGAGATGGTGTTGGAGTTGATATTTCACCAGTTATGCGCAAGGTCGTTGATGCGGCTGTGGAAAAGGCATATGGCGGCCAGAAAAAAATAGTCTGGAAAAAGATCCTTGCAGGTGAAGAGGCAAAGAAGAGTGTTGACAATTACCTGCCAGACGAGACAATCCAGGCAATCAAGGATCATTTAGTAGCAATCAAAGGACCACTTACAACACCAGTTGGTGGAGGAATCAGAAGCTTAAACGTAACAATGCGCCAGGTTATGGAACTGTACTCATGTGTCAGGCCTGTTCGATGGTTTGAAGGAACTCCTGCGCCTGTGAAAGAACCTAACAAGCTTGATGTTATTGTCTTCAGAGAGAATACTGAAGATGTTTATGCCGGAATTGAATGGAAAGAAGGCACTGACGATGCCAAAAAAGTAATCAACTTCCTGAACAATGAAATGGGAAAGCACGTCCGCGAGGATTCTGGAATCGGTGTGAAACCAATTTCAATTACTGGAACAAAAAGGCTTGTTGCTTCAGCCATCCAATATGCGATTGATCACAAGAGGAGATCAGTAACACTTGTTCACAAAGGAAATATCATGAAATTCACTGAAGGTGCTTTCAGGGAATGGGGTTACCAAGTTGCAAAAGAGCAATTTGGAGACAAGACAATAACTGAAAAAGAAGTTGCAGAAAACCATGACGGTAAGATCCCTGAGGGAAAAATACTCATAAATGACAGGATTGCAGATGCAATGTTCCAGCAGATTCTCCTTAGACCTGATGAGTATGATATACTTGCAACACCTAACCTGAACGGGGACTATATATCAGATGCATGCGCTGCACAAGTTGGAGGCCTTGGTATGGCTCCAGGAGCTAACATCAATTATACTACTGGCGTTGCTCTCTTTGAGGCAACTCATGGAACCGCACCAAAACACGCAGGAAAGGACAAGGTCAATCCAGGATCATTAATATTATCCGCATCTATGATGCTTCAATATCTTGGATGGGAAGAAGCATCAAAACTTGTTGAACAGGGCATTGAAAAAGCAATCAGATCAAAGAAAGTAACCTATGATCTGGAGAGACAGATTGAGGGAGCAACACTTCTCAAATGCTCTGAGTTTGGAGATGAAATAATCAAGAACATGTGAATTTTATGGCAAGAAGAAAAATTCGTGAATTCAGTTCGAAAAAGTTGCTTGCAAAATATTTAGAGATAGTGAGCAATGGAAAAGTGAAGTACAACGGCAAATGTGTCCAGGTGTCTCCAAACACTGATATGGAAGCACTACTAAAGGAGAATAGCTGGCTAGCAGAAACGTCATTAGTTGTAAAGCCAGACATGCTGTTTGGAAAACGTGGTGCAAACAACCTTGTTTTGCTTGATGGAACATGGAACGATGCCAAAGCGTTTATCAAAGAAAAAATGGGAAAGGATATAGAAATTGGAAAAGCAAAGGGAGCAATCACCCATTTTATTGTTGAGCCGTTTGTAAAGCATACAGAGGAGCACTATCTTTCGATCACACCGGGACGAAATGAAGATACGATTAATTTTTCACCAGCCGGTGGGGTTGCAATCGAGGAGAATTGGGATAAAGTTATAACATTCCAAGTTCCAACAGAAGCAGAATTATCTGCAAAGGAGATTGAAGAAAAACTTCCTGGAAGTATCCCTGCAGAGCAGAAGATAAAAACAGCAGAATTCATTGAAGCTGTGTACAAGGTTTTCAAGGAACTGGATTTCACATTACTCGAGTTCAACCCATTTACATATGATGCAGATGGAAATCCATTCCCTCTGGATGCGAGGGGAGAGCTTGATGACACTGCAGCATATAAATCAGAAAAAAAGTGGGGAGATATTGAATTCCCAAGGCCATTTGGAAGGAAGTTATACCCTGAAGAACAGTTCATATCTGATCTTGATAGCAAAAGCGGCGCTTCACTAAAGCTCACCATATTGAATCCAGAAGGAAGAATCTGGACAATGGTTGCTGGAGGAGGCGCAAGTGTAATATATGCTGATACAATAGTAGATCTTGGAATGGAAGCAGAACTTGCAAACTATGGCGAATATAGTGGAAATCCAAATACTGAAGAAACATATCTTTATGCAAAAACCATTCTTGATCTTGCAACAAGAAATGAAGATGGAAAACCACGTGCACTTATTATTGGCGGTGGAATTGCAAACTTCACAGATGTTGCAAAAACATTCAAAGGAATCATCCAAGCTCTAAGAGAATACAAAGACAAAATGAAGAAAGCCGGAGTTCGGATATATGTAAGGCGTGGTGGGCCCAATTATCAAAAAGGCTTGGCGCTTATGCGCGCACTTGGAGAGGAACTTGGTATCCCAATTGAAGTTTATGGACCAGAGACCCACATGACAAAAATTGTTCCGCTGGCCATGGAATATGTAAAAGGTGCATGATATGAAATTTACAAAAGACACTCGTGCTTTGATATATAATTTCAAGGCAAACCCAGTTCAGAGAATGCTTGATTTTGACTATATTTGCAAAAGAGAAAACCCCAGCATTGCAGGATTGATTACCCCTGGAAGCACAGGACTTCACAAGGCATTTTTCGGAGGAGTGGAAATACTTTTGCCAATTTATCCATCAATAGAAGAAGCATGTAAAGATCAAACTGATGCAGATGTACTGATCAACTTTGCATCATTTAGAAGTGCTTATGATTCTTCAAAAAAGGCACTAGAACAGGACACTATCAATACTGTGGTTATTATTGCAGAAGGAATTCCAGAGAGAATGGCCCGTGAGCTGGTTGATTACTCAAAGAAGAAAAACAAGATGATTATTGGTCCGGCAACAGTTGGAGGAATTCAGGCAGGAGCATTTAAGATTGGGAATACTGCTGGAACTGTTGACAATATCATTGCATGCAAATTGCATAGACCAGGTTCTGTTGGATTTGTATCAAAATCAGGTGGACTCTCTAATGAAATGTACAACATGCTTGCAATGACAACAGATGGGCTTTTTGAAGGAATTGCAGTTGGAGGAGATGCATACCCGGGAAGCACGCTTCTTGAACATGCCCTTCGCTTTGAACAAATGCCAGAAGTAAAAATGATAGTAATGCTTGGAGAACTTGGCGGAAAAGATGAATACACAATTGTTGAAGCCAAAAAACAAGGAAAACTGAAAAAGCCAATGGTCGCATGGGTTACTGGAACATGTGCAAAGGTATTCCCAAGCGACGTTCAATTTGGCCACGCAGGAGCTAAAAGCGGAGCAGAGCTTGAAACTGCAGAAGCAAAGAACAAAGCTCTTGCAGAAGCTGGAATTGCAGTTCCAAATTCATTTGAAGATCTTGATAAAAAAATCGCAGAAGTATACCAGGGACTTGTAAAAGATGGAACAATAACTCCTGCAAAAGAGGTTGAACCACCAAAGCTTCCAATGGACTATAAAGCAGCAGTATCTGCTGGAATAGTTAGAAAACCATCAAGTTTCGTTTGTACAATTTCAGATGACCGGGGTGAAGAAGTAACGTATGGCGGGGTTCCGATAAGTGAAATTATCGAGAATGATTCTGGAATCGGAGATGTGATCTCACTTCTTTGGTTTAAGAAAAAAATACCCAGATACGGTTCAAAATTCATTGAACTAGTCCTTCTTATTGCAGCAGAGCATGGACCATGTGTTTCTGGAGCTCACAATGCAATAGTAGCTTCCAGAGCAGGAAAAGATTTGGTTTCATCAGTTGCAAGCGGACTTTTAACCATTGGACCAAGATTTGGAGGAGCTATTGATGATGCTGCAAGATACTTCAAAGATGCATGCGACAGGGGACTTAGTGCAGATGAATTTGTAGCTGAAATGAAAAACAAGAACAAAAGAATTCCAGGAATCGGCCACAGAATTAAAAGTGCAAAGAACCCAGACAAGAGAGTGGAACTGCTCAAGGAATATGCAAAGAAGAACTTCCCAGAAACAAAGTATCTTGATTTTGCACTTTCGGTTGAGGCAGAAACACTCAAAAAAGCAAATAACCTTATTCTCAATGTTGATGGATGTATCGGGATTTTGTTCCTTGATATGATGTCAAGTTGTGAATGCTTCAGCAAAAAGGATACTGATGAAATTGTTGAAATAGGATATCTGAATGGGCTTTTTGTTCTTGCTAGAAGCATAGGACTTATTGGTCATGTACTTGATCAAAAGAGACTAAAAGCATCTCTGTATAGGCACCCATGGGATGATGTACTTTTCCTGAATGAAGAATAATTTTTTCTATTTTTTATATCTGTTTTATTCGAAATGGATTTGTTTGCCATAAAGTAAGGAATAAAAAAGTGGCAGGGGTATCACTGATATGGCCAAGGAGAAAAAAGAGCCGAAAAAGAAGGATAATTGGATTAGCAGGTGGAAAAAACCACTTAGAGCACTTTCACTAGTAATAGCCCTTACAGGTTCATTTATCCTTATGATCTTCACGTTTCTTATCCACGATGCTCTGGACAAAACAGAGCAGTCAATAACCGGAAACATTGAAGGGATACAACAAAGCCTTGTTGATGTGGAAAAGACATTGGGAGGAATTGAAAACGAGCTTGATGCTGCAGACAAAACTATTGGAGACTTGGATGACTCTCTAAGTCCGCTTTCTGATGGCCTTTCTTCTACTGCTGATGCTCTTATAGGAATTTCAGATTCCCTGTCAATTCTTAGCATTCCTGGGATATCCATTGGCATTGATACAAGCGAGCTTGATAGTGCAGCTGATTCTCTCAAGGAATCTTCATCAGAGTTTGATTCAACTAATTTTGATGAGCATAAGAAGAATATTTTTGACCTCAAAGACTCGATATCTCAAATGAAAACTGATATTGAAACGCAAAGATCTGAGCTTGGACAAACTAAAAAGACGGTTCAGGATGTAATGGGCCTGATGAAGATTGCAAACTTGCTATTCTTCCTGGTTGTGATAAGCATGTTCTTCATGCTGAGCTTGAACTCAATTGCAGGTTTGCTTTAGCCGTAGATTCTCACATCTGCCCATGCTGCCTGATGAGAATAGCCTGCAGCTACTTTAACAACTAGGATACGGTACTGGTGGCCATCTGGAGAAATCCAGTTCTTTGAGCGCTGCTCGCAAATTAGCAGGTTGTCTATAGTCGAACCATTTTGATCAAGCACACTGAATGCACCGCATGTTGCATCATATGCAGGCAGGACCACATCATCAAGAACAAGAGAGTATTGACCAAATTTCAATCCTTCTATCCGTATGGTTTTGTTCGATGGGTTCTCAGGCACTTCAGAGAGGTTCGATTGATTCATGAAGGATGATTCGGCTTTTTCACAGAAACCATTACTGCAAATGGCATCAAAACTGTCATTGACTATCTGGATCGGGCAGCCAGGTGCAGGTCCACAGTCACTTGTACAATATTTGTTTTTCTGAAGCCCAAACCAGGTGCCGTTGACTGCAATCCATTTGTCCTTCGAATAATTGATTTGAGTACATGCACCTGCCCAACAGCATGAGAATCCCAAGGATTCGTCAACAAGAATGCAGTCTGAGTTTTCATTGCAGCTTGTGTTTTTGCTAACCTGGAATAAATCATCGAGTGAGACAAATATTTGGGCTCCGCTGCGGCATTGCCTTGGATATGATTCCATCACAGGATTGCCAGCTGCTACGCATTCTTCAAATGATGAAATGTTACTGGATTGAGTATCATTTATGGTTATATTAGATGTATCATTGATCGTTGTGTTGGGCTCAGGTAATGACTGCGTAGTGCATCCTAGGATAAGCATCAGGGCAAGTACAATGACATATTTCATATAGCTATAAAACAGTACATGAATAAATTGATTTCATGAAGCATGATCCATTAAAAATCACAGAAAAACTAATTTCGCTAAAGAGCTATAATGGGGCAGATGAACCTTTTTATTATCTTAAAGAAATTCTTGATTCTGCCGGAGCTAAAGTCGAGGTCATAGAACATGAAGGCGTGAAGAACATCCATGCAGAATATGGAAAGGGAACTGCGGTCTTTGGATTTAATGGACATTATGATACTGTTCCACCAGAAGGAGATTGGGAACGCAATCCACTGCAACCAACAATAAAACATGGCAAGCTCTATGGACTTGGTTCAACTGATATGAAAGGAGGACTTGCAGGAATGCTTTGTGCATTTATTGAGATTGGAAAGCTAAATCCAAAGAAAAAGATCATTTTCCAGGCAGTTGGAGATGAAGAGATTCATGGGACTAATGGAACCAAGGTTTTGGTTGAGAAAAAGAAATTTGCAAAACGCATGTTTATTGGAGAGCCCAGTGGAATGAGTATCAGTAACGAGCACAAGTCATTGATGAGAGTCGATGCAATGATGTATGGAAAAAGTGCCCATGGATCAAGAGTATATACTGGAAGCAATGCCATCATGAAAATGACCAGAGCTCTTCAGAGACTTGCAGTTGAAGGATACCTAAGATTTACATGCAAAAAAGAAGAGATTAATTCGGTTACAAGTTGCAATGTCGGAGTTATATTAGGCGGAAAGGCACCCAACATAATCCCTGCAGAATGTTCTGCACAGCTTGATATCAGAATGCCAAGGGATAGGGATCCGCAGGAAGTAATAGAATATCTCAAAAAACATTTTGATGAGATACACATATTGCACAGAAGCAATGGAATGTATACTGCACCAAATCATGAACTGGTTCAAACATCCCTGAAAGTTGCTGAAAAAGTATATGGAAAAAAGCTTGATATTAGGTATTCGCTTGGTGCGTGCGATGGAAGATATTTTACAAAGCTAGACATCCCAACTGTAAAGGGCGGGCCATGCGGAATTGATGAAAAGGGAGAGCGCACACTACATCGCAAAGATGAATTTGTTCCTGTTGATGAAATATACATATGGAAAGATATTTATCAGGAAATAGCGATGAAATACCTGTAAGGTGATGTTTATGTACTTAAAAATACACGAAAATGCAAATGGAAAGGTCATTGCAATCTGCGATAGGGAACTTATTGGAAAGGTTCTTGAGGAAGGGGACAAGTATCTGGATCTGGATACACACAAGAGATTTTATGTGGGGGAGCAAACTGATGAAGATGGTGTTCGCAAAATTCTTGGGGAATTTCAATCAGCTAATTTGGTTGGAACCAAAGCAGTAGGAGTTGCACTCGAGCTTGGTATGATCAGTGAGGAAGACGTCATGTATATAAAAGAAACGCCATATATCCAAATTTATAAAATTTAGGGGTGGAAAATATGAGATCAATCGCAATTATTTCAGAAGATAAAGTAGGTTTACTTGCAGACATATCATATGTTCTTGCTAAATCAAAGATAAACATTGATTCGATCAATGTTGCAGTAGTATCAAACAAAGCAGTAATCTGCATTGAGGTATCAGACCCAGAAAAAAGCAAGAAAGTTCTTACTGCTGCTGGATATGAGATTGAACTGCATAGCTTAATTGTGAAACTTAATCTTGCAGAAATGGGCGGGTTGCTTGAAAAGCTTGCTCATGATGGAGTTACAGTTGAGACTTCAAAAACTATTGCAAAAGATGACAAGCATGCTCTTGTTTCATTAAAAGTTGATAAACCAAAGAGAGCATCCACTATTCTTGCTGAGAAACTAGTTACTAATGAAGCATATTAGATTTCTGCTTCAACTGATTTTTCTTTTTTATTTAATTCTCCTTTTCCAGCTTTAGCTTCTTCGAGCACTTGCTGGACTTCCATATAATGAGCATATATGTAATCTCCTTTTTCTTTATAGGCAATCTCTTCCTGCTTTAGAAGTTCAGATCTTTCTTTTTGTTTTTCAAGGCGCTTTTGTAGTTTTTCAAGATCTAGATTTGGAGCATCCACATTCTTATAATATTCATCTGCAGCCTCGCTCAGAGAGTTTGTTTCTTCGCAAGTAAATTCAGAGAGAGGTGATATACTAGTCAATGAAAATGCAATTGGTTTTTCTCCACTTTTGTAAAGATGAGGAGAAGTTGAAGATTTTATAATCTCAAGTTGTTTCTCAAGCTCTGTTAGTTGCTCTGGAGTAAGTTTGGATCCGGGGGTTTTCTCTTCAATACTAGATCGAAGAAGAGCTTCCTGAACATATTCCTTTCCAAGAGGAAGCTTCATTAGCGATACAATAATGTACTTATCAGATGGAACTAGTTTTTCCATTGGAACATTGCTTGGAGACTTGTATGGGCTGCCAACTTTGATTTCACGATCAGACCAGCTTTCATACTTGAATGCAGCAACAGTTGTTCCTTCTTTAACGAGAATAATATTGCCCTTTCCAAACATTTCAAACACTAAACTTGCACGATCAAAATTGAATGAAATTATTCTGTCATTGTTGATTTGTTTTATTTCAAGAAGCTTGGCATTATCAAGTTCTTTTTCCAGTTTTTGAACAAACTTGTCATGAGGCTGTGGATCTTCCATGTATTTAGTAGTATGAAGGCGAACTCCAAGCTCGCAAAGAATTTCGAAGGTTCCTAGTTTCATTCGATAAATACCATCGGCAACTTTTCTGATCCTGGAAAAATGTTTTCCGACTATTAGGGCTGAAAGTTCAGAAGTAATGAATGAATATTCAAGGTTTGTCATCTTGTGCATGATGTAAAGATGAATGTTGCTTGTTTTAAGATTTGCGAAAAGTCAGGGAGAAACCAGAAATATGGTATGCTCTGTAACCCACTGGTGGGAAACAGACCTTTAAATAAGAGTTAGGTTATAGATAATGTACAAAAGAGAGAGGGAATATTATGGGTAGAAGAGAACTAGAACAAAGTAGAAGGAATGATAATGCAGAGAAATCAAAAAAACGATTTCCTAAAATTCCAAAAATGATTGGTGAAGGACTTCTTATTTTGGGAATGATTGGAACTCTGGGCGCTTGTGGTGCCAAGATGGCAACATCAAGTAGAATAGAGCAATCATCCGGCGCAACACTAATTGGAAGAGAAGCGCTTCTTGAGAGCCAGGTCGTACTTGCTCCAAGTTCTGATGGCAGGACATTGAGTGCAGAAGTCATTGTATTTGAACCAGCTTCCAGCATAGGTGGAGAAGATATTAGAGAGGTCATGGAAGGAATAGTAGAAAGTTGCAGGGATTCCGGAAGTTTACAGGAGTGCATAAACGATAGGGCAATTGAACAGGTAGCACGAACTGGAACAAGACAACTGGAAAACCCTACCTTGGAATTCGAATATTATAACAGGGAAACCGGCGAATGGGAGTCATTAAATTCAATGGGGCTGGTCAGGGAAAATGAATGTGATATTTCAAACCTGGCGCCAGGAATGATCAGGGTAAGATTTATCGGAACAGAGGATGTGAGAGCAAGCTACAGCAATTTTGAAATGATCCAGAATATTTCCCTTCGTGGAACTGCTGCAATAGCAGTACTTCAATCAGGAGTAGAATCCGGAGGACAGGTTCAGATCGACCATGAGCGAGTTTCAGTAGATGGGGAGAGGATGCTCAGAATATCTGCAAATGTAACTGGAGAAAGCACATACCTGTGGCTTCACTATCAGACCATGGGAAATAATCAATATCTTCTAAATCCAGGATATACAGAAACAAGCCAGCCAAGATACACTGGAATGGTCATGAGGAATGTTACACTTACTGATGGCACTACTGGAGACTTCGTTGTCAGGGTTTATGGAAATAACACCAGACCTTCGCAGACAAGAGAATTTTCGCCAATAGTTGAAAGTGATGGCAGAGTAAGAGCTGAAAATGTTCTCTATCAGCTTGAAGCAGGAGGCTTGGTTCCGGAATTAAATGGTCCATTTGTAGGAAACCTTTCTCAGTCAGCAAGAGTAAGAAATTCTCCATTTGACACAGTGCATGAGTATGGTGCAACAAGATCAGTTGTTCTGATACGTTAGGAATAATTTTCTTTTGTCTGTAAATTGCCAAAAACAGGCAATTCTTCTTCTTTTTTTCATGTTTTGAATAAAAGTCAGGAATAACTTTAATTAACTAGTCCTGTGTTAAATAATACAAGGAAGTGACTTGGTGTGCCGTATCTTCTACCCCTAGAAAAAAAGCATGCCAAGCATTTCTTAAGTATCGGCATTGGCTAAAGCCTCAAAAAAAGACGATGTTCCATTGTCACCAAATTTTTGTAAAAAAAATTCCAATGCTGATACTTACATAAATTTGTAAAAATTTGTGCGCATTGTAATGAGAATGCAAAGCATTCGAAGTTGCAATCCAATTAAAAAACAAGTTTAAATCGGTTCGCTGTGAAAGGAAGTAATGGACATAGAGGCGAAACTACTTGAGATTATTAGCAGTGATGATCTTGAGATTCAGATCAAGCAAAAAATCTTATCATTTCATGGATTTTTAACGCGGGATGTAGCGCTTCGCCTCATTGCAAAAGAAAACGGACTTCTAAAAGAAAAAGAAAAAATATACAAACTTTCTGAAATTCCAAAAGGAGAAAAAAAGATTGCTTTTACGGCAAAGGTAAAGAAAATCTGGCCAGTTGCAACATACTCTTCAGGAAAACAGTCACGAGTTATTGAAGTTGAAGATGATACAGGTTCAAAACCACTGATTCTTTGGAATGACGATGTGAAACTTGCAAAAGGACTTCGATCAAAGGATCAGTTAGAAGTAAAGGGAGCATATGAACGCAATGGAGAATTGAACTTCAGTTATAGTGGAAAATTAAAGGTAACAGAAACAGCTCCATTTACGAAATTGAACGAGCTAAAAAATGGCGATAATGTACATGTCCGAGGAAAGATTAGCAAGATAGAAGGTTTTGATTCTTTTGTGCATGGAACAAATACTTCCAAGGCATTCTCGTTTATGATTAAGGAGGAAGCAGCAGAGCGTAGAGTTGTAATATGGGAAATTGCAGAGCGTGGAGAGCTTCTCAAAGAAGGAGATGAGGTTCTGATAGAAGATGGCCTTGTCAACAATGACAATATTGATCTAAGCTCTGATGCCAGGATCTTAGCACGAAGAAATATGGTAATTGGAAACCTTACAAAACTGGAGTGTGACGGAGACGTTTTAGTTGCCATGGTTGGAGAGCGGGAACTAACGCTGGAGAGGAGAAATGCGCTTCGGCTTCTTGGAGTTGAAATTTCAGATGATATTTTGCTCTCGACAGTTGTCACGCTTAAAAAAGATGAGTTATTAAATAATAGAATAGCGCTCAAGGTGGAATCCGGCGAGGTGAAAAGATGCCTGCATTAAATTTGAAGGTTGCGGAAGCATTCCAAAATGATATAGGAAGGGGAATTGCCAGAATAGATTCAAAGGCAAAAGCAAAACTTGGAGTCTCAACTGGAGATATCATAAAATTATCAGGGAAAAAATCAGCACTTGCGATTGTATGGCAAGCCCATCAGGATGATGAGGGGCTTGACATGGTTAGAATGGATGGTATCCTAAGACAAAATGTAGGAGTTGGTCTTGGAGAAAAAGTCCAGGTAGAAACAGTAAATACAAAAGTTGCAAAAAAAATAGTTTTAGCTCCTCAAGAGGCTGTCCGCTACTCTGTTGGTTTTGAACAATATGTAAAAAAGAGACTGATAGGAAAACCAGTTCTCAAAGGAAATCTCCTGCCAGTTGGAATTTTCGGAACCTCGATTCCGTTGGTTGTAGCTCAAGTAGTGCCACAAGGGCCTGTTATGATCAGTGAGGAGACGCAAGTACAAATTAAGAAAGAGCCAATGAAAGAAATGAAGAATGTTCCAAACATCACATACGACGATGTTGGAGGCATTAAGGAAACGATCAAGAAAGTCCGTGAGATGATTGAACTTCCACTAAGACATCCAGAAATTTTTGAAAGGCTTGGGATCGATCCACCAAAAGGAGTTCTTCTGTATGGAGCTCCTGGAACAGGAAAAACACTGCTTGCAAAAGCAGTTGCAAATGAAAGCGATGCTAATTTCTATTATGTTGGAGGGCCAGAAATCATCAGCAAATATGTCGGGGAAAGTGAAGAGAGACTTAGAAAATTATTTGCTGAGGCTCAGGAAAACGCACCATCAATTATATTTATTGACGAAATCGATGCTATTGCTCCAAAGAGAGAAGAGGTTACCGGAGAAGTGGAAAAGAGGATGGTATCACAGCTTCTGACAATCATGGATGGACTAAAGGCAAGAGGAGAGGTTATTGTCATTGGGGCAACCAACAGACCAGACTCTATAGATCCTGCACTTAGAAGACCCGGCAGATTTGACCGTGAGATTGAGATTACTGTTCCTGATATTGAAGGCAGAAAGGAAATTTTGAATATCCATGTTAGATGCATGCCGCTTGGAAGGAATGTAAGAATTGGAGAATTTGCAAAGGTAACTCATGGATATACTGGTGCTGATCTTGCCCTTCTTACAAAGGAAGCTGCGATAAAAGCACTTCGAAGAATTCTTCCTAAGCTGAATCTGGATGAGGATACATTATCACCAGAACTTCTGGAAAAATTGGAAGTAACGAGGGAAGATTTCTATAATGCCATGCATGAGATTCAGCCATCAGCACTTCGAGAAGTTTATATCGAGCGTCCAAATGTCAAATGGAAAGATATTGGAGGACTTCTTGAAATTAAAAGAGAGATTCAGGAGGCAGTAGAGCTTCCACTCAAAAAACCAGAGATATTTGAACAAATGGGCATTAGGCCAATAAAGGGAATTTTATTATATGGCCCACCAGGAACAGGAAAAACACTGCTTGCAAAGGCAGTTGCAACAGAATGTGAAGCAAATTTTATTTCAATTGGTGGCGCGCAGGTTCTAACAAAATATGTTGGAGAATCAGAAAAAACAGTTAGAGAATTGTTCAGAAAAGCAAGAACTGCTGCTCCATGTGTTTTATTTATTGATGAGATTGATGCAATTGCATTAAAGAGAACAGGAAGAGGAGAAGGTGGAACAATGGTTACAGAACGTATCGTTGATACCTTACTTACTGAAATGGATGGTCTTCGAAGTTTGAAGAATGTAGTTGTAATTGGTGCAACTAATAGGCCGGATATTTTAGATCCAGCCTTGATGAGGTCTGGCAGATTTGATAGATTGATAGAAATTCCAGCTCCAGGAGAAGCAGAAAGAGTGGAAATTTTCAAGATTTTAACAAAGAAAATGCCTATGGATAAATCAGTGAACCTAAAGGATCTGGCTAGGATCACTGATGGTTTTACTGGGGCTGATATTGAGAACCTTATCCGGGAAGCTGGAATGGCAGCCATACGAGATGATGCCAAAAAAGTTACAAACAGCCATTTTGATCAGTCATTTAATTCGATTGTACCAAGTATTAAGAAGGAGGATTTGGATAGTGTTCAACGATTCAAAAGCTCAGCTACGACTATGTATAGGTGAATGATTGTACAGGTTATATCTAGAAAAAGACGAAATAATACAGATTGCGATTAGTGTTGTTGCTATTTCAGTTGCACTTGGGATAGTATTTGCAAGGCCAGAAGGAATACTTGATTCACCAACAGAATTTTTAGTATTTCTAGCACCGCTGTTTGTGACAGTTGGAAGCGGATTCATACTCCATGAAATGGCACACAAATTAGTTGCAATATATTATGGCGCGCATGCAAGATTCAGAATGTGGACTCAGGGACTAATATTCATGCTCGCAACTTCCATTTTGGGAGTTTTATTTGCAGCTCCAGGTGCGGTATATATTGAAGCAAGACACATCACAAGAAAAGAAAATGGGATTATTTCTCTAGCAGGGCCTGCACTAAACATCATATTAGTTGCTTTCTTTGTTGCCCTGAATTCAATTGCCCCAATAGAACAATATTATTCATTTCTAGCAAAGTTTGAAGGTGGATTTGCAGGATTTGGAATTGCATACGGAATACTAAATGTATGGCAATTTGGAGCTGCAATGAATTTGATTCTCGCTCTGTTCAACATGATTCCGGCATTCCCGCTTGATGGAAGCAAGGTATATGCCTGGAAAAGAATGATCTGGCTGCTTAGTGTTGGATTTTTGCTTTTTGTTGGAGGAATGATAATTGGTCCTGCGATAATGATAAACTTTGTGATAATGTTTGTCATAATAATAGTATTCTCAAAATTACTCTTTGGGTGAATGAATTGAGAGGAGCAGAAGCAGTTCTTTCAAAAACTGAGGTTATTGGAAATAATGCAATTGTGAAAAGGCGAATTGCAAAAAGCTACAGGCTCAAAGAGATTGATGAAAAACTAAGAAGAGAGAGAACAAGAAGCGAAGCAAGGCTTCTTCACAAGGCTAAGCTGGTTGGGGTAAAATGCCCAACAGTTCTGCAAGTTAACGAATTCGAAATTTTTATGAGCTTTCTGGATGGAGAAAGACCTGAAATGAATAGTGAAGAATCTAGAATTGCTGGAGAGATTTTGGCAAAGCTTCATAGCGCTGATATTATACATGGGGATTATACTCCTGCAAATCTTATTGAAAATTCTGACGGGATTTATATCATTGATTTTGGCCTTGGTTTTATTTCAACAGATATTGAAGATAAGGCAGTTGATGTTTTTACCATGCTTCGTGCAATATCAGAAAAGGATGCATTCATAGCCGGATACAAAACTTATTCTAAAGCAGAGCCAGTTCTAAAGAGAGTTGCAAAAGTAGAAAAAAGAGTCAGGTATGCAATCTAAGATTGCACGACCTGTTTTAGTTTTTCCAAAACTTCCTGGAAGAAACCTTCTGGAATTGACTTTCCGATCTTTGGAGGGCAGCCAACATTGATTTTGCCGCTATGTTCATGAAGGTTCTCGCTTTGGCTCCAGATTTCTGTCAAACTATTTTGACGAAGATGCCCTTGTATAGAAACATCATCACCAGGACAGCGAAGTGCAAGACCATCACGCCTCAAAAACATTCCAAGACCAACCTGCTGGCAAGGGCGGGAGCCAACATAAGATGCAATTCCATCACGCTCCACTTCATCAAGAGAGTATAGTCCATGTTCAATTGACCATTTGTTGATTTTGACATAAAGAGAAATGAGCTCTTCTCTAGATGGAGTTATTTTGGAATATACCTCAGGGTTTGCACAAGAGCCTGAAACCATTGTGGGTGAGGATATGACTCCTATATTGCGAACTTTTGACCAGACATAAACATCAAAAACTTCATCAAGATTACTCACCAGAATCGGATTCATGATCAATGTAAGTCTTGTTGGTTTTCCAGGTACAAATTCATTGAAACCATGATCTGCTAGAATTTCAAGTGCGCGATTGCGGGTTTCTGGATACCATGCTCTTCCAACAATTGATGATTGTAATCCTGGATTGAAAGAGTTTGCACCAAAGCAGATAGTAACATCAAAATCCTCCCGAAGACGCCTTGCAAGCTCATCAGGAGCCATACCATGAATTCCAAGTGACAGCTTAGGATTTCCAAGCGCAGTTGCTTTGGTAAAAATCAATGGTTTGATTCCATTTTCTATCATGAACTCAAGAAAAGGAATCAGTGTTCTCTCTTCAAGAGGCTCACCTGGGCCTATGATCTTTACTGACCGAAGCCCAAGCTGTTTTGCCTCCATAAGAATTGATTTTATTTCGCCTTCAGTAAGTAAATCCCCTTTATTTTCCATGAGCTTTAGAACAGAATTAAAGCAGTGGCCGCAGCGAAGACTGCAACTTGGCTTACCAGACATATCAAGATCCATAGTAAGCATTTTACCAGATTTCTTTGCAGCAATGAGTTCTGCTTTTGAAAAATTCCAACCATGGCAATCATTTACAAAACCTTTTGGAAACCTTCCTTTGAACTTTTTTGAGATGTTTGGAAACATCAATTGTTTTTGTGTCTTCATAAGACAAATAGTGGTTTAAGTAGGATATTAGTCTGGTGCTTGTGTACGCAAGCACTCTAATAAAAACTAGTTTCTGCTCTCGATAATTTTTGCTAATGTTGGAAGAAGTTTCTTTTCAACCTTCCTCAAAAGTTCTCCTGCAGCAGCATCGCTAATGCCCATCTCTTTCGCGATTTTAGCTAGAGTACATCTCTTTGGCATGTCATAATAGCCATAGTTACTTGCGAGGCTAAATGCACGTATTTGCCTTTTTGAAAGAAGATCAGTTGCAGATACCAAATCAGAATAACCACTGCTAAGAGGATTTTCTGGGCAGATCTTTTCTGCGGGTTTGAGATAATGTTTTGATTTGACTGTTATGTTGTAGCTGTTTTTCAATGAATCAAGAAATCCTCGCAGCGAATCAAATGAGGGTGCAAAGACTTTGATACGCTCAACACCAGAATCATAGATAGGATTTGAAATGAATGCACAGTTTGCATCATGTAGAGCATGTGCTGTTGAAGCATCTTCCTCAGTTATTGTGATGACATCGGCAGAATCATTTGTTTTTCTAATGACCTGAAGTCCCTTCATAGTTGGATGAGCCTTCCAGCAATTCAAAAATCGTGAGATCTCCCCATTTGATACATTAAACAAATGAGATATGGTATTATTTTTCTGACCAAGCTCAGCGATATATCTGATGTTTGTATCTGGAAAACGTTCTGGGATATCTGAGCAAATGCAATTGTGATTGTACTCTATTTTTGCAATTAGAGGCTGGTCCATAGTATTATTTAACGTAAAAGTGTTTATAAAGTTGCTTTTTGTGGTGAATAGTAGTAAAAGAATAAGGTAGGTATGAAAAATGCAATATTTTGTCTTTGGAAGTGATGTTTGATCATATCAGCATAATTTAAAAGCGCCAATTGCATTATATTAATGGGCTAGAGCGGGGCTAGGGGTCCCGGCATCACAAATCCCCTTAGGTGACTCGAATGCCCGGGGCGTTTTGGTGAATATACATGCCCAGCCTCTTGAAGCGTTGACGTCCTGCCTTATATGGTGGGATACTGTGTGAATCGGGTCAGATCGAAAGAAGCAGCCCTAAACATTTTATTCCATGCTTGTAAGATCCAGGATTGAGTGGATTGGGTTGGCTCCTTGTATGTTTGCTAAAAGCTAACCGGGAAGCCCACAACTCTGTTTTTGTTCATTGATTACCTGCTGCGAATCTCAAGAGGTTTGTGCAATCTTGAAAGTGCAGCTTTCAAGCTGAAGCCCTCTTATTTTTTCTTTAGAACAAAATATCCAGTAATAATTAGCAAAATGAGAATAGCAACAATAATACCAAGTTGGATTTGTGAAGGGCCCTCATCTTCAGCCAAAGTTGATGGGCTTGACTCGTTCAAAGAAGTGTTTTCTGTGATGTTTGGCTTGTGGTCAGGTTTGATTATGCAGCTGTTATTTGTGCAGATCATCTTGTAGCCGCAGTCATTATCCTCGCAACATTCATAGTTTATCCAGCTATGGTTTTCTGCATATCCGCACGTTCCTGAAATATTCAGGCATGTTTCATTTTCACAAATCTGATTGAAGGCGCAATCTAGATTTTGTAAACATTCTGGTGGTGGAGGAGGTGGTGCTGGTGTACAGTTTATGTCAATCCAAAATTCCTGTCTTAGGAATCCAGACGTGTTTGCAACTATGTACACATACCCTTCATCAAGAGGAAAAATAACCTGTCCATAGTTGTTTGTTGTTGAGGACCAGTTGAGAGTTCTGACAAAAACATCCTGCAAAGGATCATCACCATCTGAAACCTGAACCATCAACCTGCTTTGGTTGCAAAGAGGAGTAACAGAAACATTGAATTGTTTTGGCGGCGGGGCTGGACAAAGTTCTGAATAATTAAATTCAACAAAATCATCATGATTGTAAAATTCTGTGTTTATGTAAATTCGATATAGTCCAGTCTTGGTTAATTCTGCAACAGCAATGCCATTCTTGTCAGTTGTTTTGACAGCACGAAGACCCTGGTAAGGATGATGTAGAACAACACGAAGCTCTACTGCTGAGCCTGGAGATCCATCTGAGGAAATTGCAGTCATAACAAGATCATTATCCGGACAGACCATTTCATTTTCAAGATTAAGAAAATGGGTTACATTTAGTGAAAATGAAAAAGCAGAGAGAAGAAACAGAAATAACAGAATCCGCATGGGTTAATTCAGATAAAAAAGAAATTAAACTGATTGGACGAGGCGAATCGGAACAACCTGATCTTTCACAAGTTCATCAGATGAGAGTAAAACACCAAAACGATCAGAATGGCGATGGTTTAGGAAAAAGTCTTTTGGTCCAAAAGACCCTGTGCTTGCGGGGAAGCGAACTATAGGAACAATCATCTCACATGCCCATCTCCACAGATAAAGATCATATTTGGAGTTATGCTGAGGGATCCCGTTTTTGCTCGAACCGCACCAGCCACTCTCCTGCGGAAAGTCAGTTATAACATCAATGCTTCTTGGAATGAATTCTACTCTTCGTCCATCCCTATGAATAGAAAAATCATCAAATACCAAGGCAACATTTTTCTCTTTGCTAAATTGACTTGTATCAAGAACAAAAGAATAGGGACGATTTGTAAAACAAACTTCATAGCCAAAAGCAAGACCAGGAGCAGGAAATGCAATGATTGTTCTTGTCCAGACCTTGCTGCCTGGACTAGAGTCCTGAATGCCTTCAGCAATAACTTTTGAAACAAGACTGTTTGGTATAAGCCTTTTCCCTTTTTTTTCTTGTGCCAAGGCATCAGCAAAATTGAAAACTCCTGGAACAGTAGAAAGTCTAGACATAAAAGTATCAATTAATTGATTGATAATTGCCTTTAAAATACCTTGTTTAACACAGATAGTAATATAAGGATAATTGGTCAAAAGTGACATATTATGGTTAGACATTTGAAGTCCCATAGAGGAGATACAAAAGGCATTTCTAAGAAAGTATGTGCATTTGCTGCAGCATCAGCAACACTGATAGTTGCAGGATTAATGTATAATATGTGCGACAGACCAAGAGAGCCAGAAATAACTGTAAGGCCACCTACAGTACATCAAATTGCAGAGCCAGAAAATAATGAAACAGAACAGAAAATAAGAGTTAGAGTAAGGGTGAGAAGTGAAGAAAAAGCAAGACCACTACTGAAAAGAATTTCCAGAGATTTTCCAGATGGCAGAGAGATATCATGTGAAAAAATAGGAGAGCCTGCAGACTATTCAGTAAATGGATATCTTGATTATTTTAATCCAGTTTCATCAAAAGGATTGCAGAATCCTGAAAACGACATTCCAGATTCCCATTCACCAGATTATAGACTTCTTGAGCTTATGGAAAGCTCTGACATTGAAGGAGTTATGCGCGCACTTGAAATGCTTGCAGATGCTGGAGTGATGAGAGAAAATAGTGAAGGGTTTTCCCCGCTTGTTCTGAATTACCTAAGAAATTTGAATGATAATGAGAGCTATGATGCAGAATGCCTAAGGCTTCTTGGAGAAGCAACTCTTGCAATGGCAAGGGGAATGATGAGAATTGTAGATGAGATTTTAGATGGAAATATTGATGCTGCGCTGATTATGGAAAGGCTTCCACTAAGCATGATAGATCTGATGCTCACGCATATGCAAAGCAGGATTTTTGCTAATGAAAACTTTTCTGGGGAAGACACAATTGCAGCTCTTGAGAATCTTGATCCTGAAATAAGAGAGGCAGTTTTAAGTGCAGACATTTCAGAGCTTGACGGAAGCTCGTCAGATACCCTTCTCTCCAATGTCAGTGAGACGATTGATTATACTGGAGAGAACGATCTACTACGAGATTCACTTAGCAAACTACATAGAAGAACCATGGATGATGCTATGATCAGATTTAATCAAATTCTCCAGGATGCTTCTGATACGAGTAATAGCAGCATTGACGCGATTTGGAATAAATAAGATTAGACAGTAATGAGGCTATTGAAGAATAAATTGCTGCGTCTGGGATTCGAACCCAGGTCGATGGAGTGAAAGTCCACAATCCTTGACCGGACTAGACGAACGCAGCTTAAGATAAAAGTTTCACAATTTCAGCATGAATAGTGTTGATATCCTTAGTAGAATCAATCATGTGCCAATTAGGTGTTAAAAACCTTTCTTCTGCAAGCCTTTGGAAATTTGTCCGAACTCTATTAAGATAAACCGCATCTTCTTCGTAGCGGTCGAGCTTCTTTTGTGCAGTTTTTCTGCCTTGAGATGTTTTAGAATCAATATCAAGAAGAATCACAATATCTGGTTTGATGAAATTAATTCCTTCAACGATTCTCTTTCCACGCTCATGATCAATACTATTTACTTCGTATGAGATTGTTGAAAAGATGTATCGATCAAGAATCACGTTTTTTCCATCATCAAGTGCCTTCTTCACATTTTCCTGATCTTCTGCAATATCTGCCAGGAATAGCAGAAAAAGGGATTTTGGATCAATTGTTCTTTTTTTCTCGAGAAAATCATTGAGCATTTGAAATTTGGATGTTGGATATTTGAAAACAACTGCATCCAGTTTTTTTGCAAGAAGCTTTACCTGTGTTCCTTTTCCAGAGCCATCCACACCTTCAAATACGATTAGCATATGATTCTTTTGATAGTTAAAAAGAAAAAGAAGAAAAAGCTACTGTTTTGGATTGTCTGCCCAACATGAAAAAATAGGAGCAGCGTTAGCCTATTTTTTAAACTTAATTTATCTATAGGTTATGGTGCAATAAATGAACCTGATTTCTATCAGAGACATAGACAGTAAAGACATTGAAGGGATTTTAGATCACGCTGAAAAAATTGATAACGGCGAAGCAAAGGTTGATCTTGGCGGGAAAATACTTGCAACGATGTTCTTTGAACCATCGACAAGAACCAAATTATCATTCCAGTCAGCAGCAATGAGATGCGGAATGGAAGTGCTGGATTTTTCACCAGGAACTAGTTCTCTCAAAAAAGGAGAAAGTTTTGCAGACACTTTGAAAACAGTCGAGGGGTATGCAGATGCACTTGCAATCAGACATCCAAAAGAGGGGGCTGTAAGGCTTGCATCGACTGTAATAAAAAAACCAGTAGTAAATGGCGGAGACGGTGGAAACCAACATCCAACCCAAACACTGATTGACTTATTTTCAATAAAAAGAACAAAAGGAAGAATAAAAGATTTGAACATCACTCTTCTTGGAGACCTGAAACATGCGAGAACAATGAGATCTCTTGTTTATGGACTTGGAATGTTTGGTGCAAATGTTACCCTAGTTTCTCCTTCTGGTCTTGAGATGGACAAGAAATACCTTAAAGAAGTAAATGACAAATTCGGACTTGATGTAAAGGTAGATAACAAACCAGATTACTCAAATGCCGATGTTCTTTATGTTTGTAGGATTCAGGCAGAGCGATTTGCAGATCCTTATGAAGCACAAAGCGTTCAGGAAAAGTTCAGAATAAAGAAAGCAGATTTGAAAGATGCAAAGGAAGATTTGGTAATTTTGCATCCACTTCCAAAGATAAATGAAATTGAAAGCTCGATTGATGAGATGCCACAGGCAAAATATTTCGAACAGGCGCATTACGGAATTCCGCTAAGGCAAGCAGTTCTTGATTATATTCTAAGGTGATATGAATGCTCAAAGTAGATACAATTGAAATGGGAACAGTAGTTGACCACATTAAACCAGGAAAAGGATACAAGGTTCTTGAGATTCTAAACATTGTTGAGGATTATCCTCACAGAGTTGCTTTGATGATGCATGTTCCAAGCAAACAAGGAGGAACAAAAGATATTGTAAAAATCGAGGGAAAAATAGTAGACAAGAGTTCTGCAGACATTATTGCATTGATTTCTCCAGGCTCTACAATCAATATCATCAAAGGAGAAAAAGTCGCTGATAAATTCAAGGTAGAACTTCCAGATGAACTTGAAAATGCTGGAAAGTGCCCAAACCCTAACTGCATAACAAATAGCGAAAAGTCAAACAACAAATTCAAAAAAGAAAGTGAAAGCTACAGATGTTATTACTGTGAGAGGATTTTCAAGGCAGAAGAATTAGTATAGTTAAGGTGAAACGATATATGCAGTGGAAAAAAGGAGAATATGAAGTTGTAATAAGGCTAGATAAAGGAGAAGAAATCCAAAAATCAGTAATAGAAGTTTGCAAAGCAGAAAATATCAAAAGTGCATATATATCTGGCATTGGTTCGCTGAAAAATGCGGAAATTGCCCATTATGATACTGTATATGCAAAATATGGCTCTGGAATGTTTGAGGGTATGTTTGAGATTGCTTCCATGACTGGCAATATTTCGACGGCAGAAGACAAACACATAGCACATATCCACATAGTTCTTGGAAAGTCTGACTTTTCCACAGTAGGAGGGCATCTAGTTAGTGGAATTGTAGGGCCTACCTGCGAGATAATATTGCTTCCTCTTGAAACTCAGATCAAAAGAGAAAAAGATAAAAAAACAGGGCTGATGCTAACAAAATTTTAAAATAGGGGCAGCATCGCCGAAGCGCTGTACGAAAAGCTACACACAAATTTTGCCACCAAGACCAAAGGTCTATGTGCGAAAGTATCACTTTCCGACAGTCTGCCCCGTATAAAATTACCCAGTTAAATAATATAAATCTAGCCTTTATACTTGAGAACCACAAAAAGATGGTCCTTATCATAGGGCTCAAGTTTCATTTTTTCCAAAACCTCGAAATGCTCCTCAAGTTTTGCTATAACCTCGGAAAACACAACATCTGGAGGTTTTGTTACATCAATACTTTGGCTTTTGATGCAAAACATTGCAATTCCTCCAGGCTTCAGAAACATTTTGGCATTTCGAATTAGGATATCATCCTGATCAGGCTGCGCAACATCCTGATAAATAATCTCAACCTGCCCAACCTCTTCATACTCCTCAGGTTTTTTGGCATTGGCATGAATTGGAATGACATTTTCACGATTCTCCATATTTTTTAGAAAAAGTTTCATGCACTGGTGGGCTATCTCAACTGAGTAAATTTCGCCTTCCGCGCCTACAATATCAGAAAGATGAGAGATAGTAGTTCCTGTAGATGCTCCCAGATAAAGAATTTTGCTTCCGCTTGTAAATGGAAAGGTTTTGAGGCCTTTTTTCATTGCACCGCAGAGTTTGCTTCGAAATGCATCCCATTGGCGAAATTCTTTCCCATCCTTTTTGCTCAGCTTCTCACCGTAGACCTTTTTTCCAGGCTCTGCATTTATAGTAGCAAATGATCTGCCAATAATATAAACCCCATAATAAGACATACAAGTTTCTTTCAAAAGAAGAGTTTTAAACCCCAGATGGCCCGAAAGATAGCTTTTAATAGTATTGTATATACCAAAGTGATACCGTTGCATCCAAATTTTACATTTAAAACCATGGGTTTCAACAAGGTAAGGTGTATACATGGTCACAGTATTTGACGTAGAAGCAAATAAGCTCATTGAAAATGCAGCTTTGAAATTGAAAGAGATGAAGATAGAGAAGCCAACATTCGTTGGCATTGTTAAGAGTGGGGCTCATGCAGAAAGACCACCAGAGGATGATAATTTCTGGTATGTTCGATGCGCATCCGTTCTCAGACAAATATATGTCCACAATTCTGTTGGAGTTCAAAAGCTCCGAAAGCATTATGGTGGAAGAAAGAGAAGGGGAGTACGACCCGAAAAACACGTTGATGCAGGCGGATCTACAATTAGAAAGGCAATGCAACAGCTAGAAAAGGCAGGACTCCTTGTAAAAGAAAAACAAGGAAGAGTGCTCAGTGCAAAAGGAAGAGCATTCATGGATAGTATTGCCAAAGAGTGCGTCTGAAATGAATGAAGAAGAAGAGATCAAAAAAAAGCGTCAAGAAACAAAAAAGATTCAGGAACAACTCAAATCAGCATTGAGAGCTGCTTTGACTGAAGATGCTTATGATCGTATGATGAATGTATCTGTTGCCAACAATGATATGTATTTGATGGCAGCAAAAAACGCCCTTATGCTGTATAAGCGTATGGGAAGAAGAATTGGTGATGTTGAATTGCTCTCTCTTCTTCGAGCAATAAAAGGTCAAACAGAAAAAGAAACAAAAATCACGTTTCATAAAAAATAGGTTGATATTTATGGGAAGCAAAGAGTTAGGAAAAAAGATGAGGCTTTCAAAAGCAAAGAGAAAGATCAAGCGGATACCCGCGTTTGTTATGATTAGAACTGAGAGAAAGGTCACCCAGAACAGAAATAGAAGAGACTGGAGAACCGACAAACTTAGGATAGAGTGATTATTATGGCAGATTTAGAAAGAATTTACACTATTCCTCTTGGAGATGCTTATAAGGCAGTTAGAAACAAGAGAGCTCCAAAAGCAGTCAAAATACTTCGATCATTTATCTCAAAACACATGAAAGAAGAAGAAAGCGGAGTTGTTCTTAGCAATTCACTAAACAGCTTTATTTGGCAAAGAAGCATTCAGAAGCCTCCAAGAAGGATAAAGATTCGGGCAATTAAAAGCAAAGATTATACGAGAGTCTACTTGGCAGATGAAAAAATCGAAGAGCCAAAGAAAGTAGAGGAACCAAAGAAGGATGAAAAGAAAGTTCCAGTGAAAAAGCTCGAAGAAGAACCAAAGAAAGAATCCAAAGAAGTAGCTAAAAAAGATGAAAAGACAGAAGCTACAGAAAAGCCAGCAAAAGAAGACCCAAAGAAAGAGGCTAAAGCTGAGACAAAATGATAAAAACCACATACTTTGGAAATCCCTGGATAGGGATGTTCATTAAAACAAATGATGAGTTTACCATGCTGCCGATTGACAGCATGAAAAAACTTGAGACAATTGTTGAAGAAACTCTAAAAACAGAAATCATCAAGGTTGGGATCTCTGATTCAAATCTTCTTGGAGTCTATCTTGCTATGAATTCAAATGGAATAATTCTTCCAAATGTCATAGCTCAAGAAGAGACAGACAAAATCAAAAAAAGCGGTCTCAATGTTTATGTTTCAAAGGACAGTCAAAATGCAAATGGTAACAACATTGCAGCAAACGACAAGGCAGGGATAGTAAATCCGCATCTTGATAAAAAAGAAGTAAAAAAAATGGAAGATGCACTTGACGTTGAACTTGTTCCTATGATGATTGCAGGACACAGTACAGTTGGAAGTACTTGTATAGCAACCAACAATGGATTCTTAGCTCATTTCAAAACAAGCAGTGATGAAATGGAGCAATTGAAAGATATACTAAAAGTACGTGGCAATAAAGGAACAATTAATACTGGAACAGGATATGTTAGTTATGGAGTTGTTGTTAACAGCCACGGTTATGTAGCTGGAGAAGCAACAACTGCATTCGAACTTGGACGTGTCGAAGAGGCACTTGGTTTAATAAAATAATAGTTGGAGGGTTCATCATGGAATTCAATATTAGTGGAACTATAATGCTCGGAAAAGAAAAGAGACCATTTTCAAAAACAATTGAAGCACCAACTGAAAATGCAGCACGGGATAAGGCATATGGGTTATTTGGATCACACAATGGTGTCAAGAGAAATAGAATAATCATTGAAAAGGTAGAAAAAGCATAAGTTGATTTGTATGACTACAGCAGAACAAAACAGAATGCAGATTAATTATGAGCTTGCAGTTTACAAAGAACAAATCCAAATGATTAAACGTGAAACTGAGCGAATCAGCCTCACTACTGTAGATTTAACAAATGCACTCAAAGCAGTTGAAGGATTGAAAGATGAAAAGGCCCTTGTTCCAATTGGCGGAGGCGCCCTTGTTAGAGGATCACTTGAGGGAGAACATGTACTTATTCCAATTGGAGCTCAATACTTAATGGAAATGAAAAAGGAAAATGCAAAACTTGAGCTTGAAAAAAGAATTGAAGCAACTAAAAACGCAGTTACAAAATTGACTGAAGAATTCAACAAAATTGCAACTAAACTCAAAGACGCATCAGGACAGCTTCAATCAATGGAACAGCAAAACAGACTTAGTCAGAGAGTAGATGATAATATTAGAGAGGATTATATCTAATTTTTTAACCTTTTAATTATTTAAAAAAGGGTTTTGAAAAATGTTTGACTTCTTAAAGAAAAAAATCGGAGGGTTTGTTGACAAACTCACTAAAACCGAAGAAGAGAAAGAACCAAAACCAGAAAAGAAAAAAGTCCAGGTTGAAAAGAAGAAAGAAAGTAAACCTGTAAAAAAACAAGAGAAAAAAACCAAACCTGTAGAGAAGCCAAAGGCAGTTATTGAAAAAAAACCAAAAGTCAAAACAGAGAAAAAACCAGAACCAGTTAAAACAACTCCAAAAAAGAAAATTGAAAAACCTACTCCTCAAGAAAAACCAATTATCAAGGAAGAGCCAACTAAGGAAATAATTGAAGAACCTGTTGATGTTATTTCGCCAGAACAAGAAATAACTGATGAAGAAGAGGTTATTCAATCTGAAGAAATAATTGAAGAGGCAAATGAAATTTCTCAGCCAGAAGAAGTTATTGAAGAACCTGTTGAAATGGATGGGCCTGAAGAAGAAACCACCACGCCAAAAATTGAAGAGCCTGAAGATATAGTTCTTCCAAAAGAAGAACCTGCAAGGATTGTAGAAGAAAAAAGTCCGGAAAAAGAGCCTGAAAAAATTGTTGAAGAAAAACCAAAGGAAAGGATAAAAGTTGGGGCTCTTGGTGCAATTAAAAGTTTTATCACCAGAGAAGTTGAAATAAGTTCAAAGGATGTAGAAAACCTTCTTGAAGAATTTGAGCTGGAATTGCTCGAGGCAGATGTTGAAATGTCTGTTGCAGAAGCAATACGCGCTGAGCTTAGCGAAAAATTGATTGGAAGTAAAATCAAAAAAGATGATCTTCATTCTTTTATCAATCAGACAATGAAAGAAACATTGGTTGATATGCTTGAAAATGAGGATATATTTGACATTCTTGAGCGTGTCAAATCATCTAGCGAACCAGTAAAAATAATATTTCTTGGGATTAATGGCGCTGGAAAAACAACAACTATTGCAAAGGTTGCAAAATTACTTCTTGACAATGATCAAAAGGTTGTTTTTGCTGCAGCAGATACTTTTAGAGCAGCTGCAATTGAACAGATGCAAGTGCACGCAGACAGACTAAATGTCAAGATGATAAAAAGAGAATATGGGAGTGATCCTACTTCTGTTGCGTATGATGCTGCCAATTATGCAAAAGCACATGGAATTAATGCTGTTTTAATTGATACTGCAGGACGGCAGGATACAAACATCAGCCTGATCAATGAAATGAAAAAAATGACAAGAGTAATTGAACCTGATCTAACAATTTATATTGGAGAGAGCATTGCAGGAAATGCAATAATTGAACAGATTTCTTCATTTAACAAAGAAATTGGAATAGATGGAGTAATTCTCACAAAACTAGATTGCGATCCTAAAGGAGGAACTATGCTTTCAATAAACAAAGCAACAGGAATCCCTATTATTTATGTTGGAATGGGACAACAGTATACAGATCTTGAACCTTTTGATGCAAAGAAAATAATTGATAGGATTGTCTGATTGTCAAAATGCTCAGTAGGCCCACAGTTGTATTTTGACAGGTGGAGAGTTCCACCAGATATTCTTCTATTTACGATCAAATAGGCATGTGGAAATCTGCGGATTTGGACTTTGCACGAAACCCCACAAATAAATACATTTAAAAAGAATAGGAGACACATTATACTACTGAGTATAATTGAAATATAATGATAATCAGGTGTAAATATGGCGGATAGCACAGGTATGAAACAAGCACAGACGAGAGATCCAGCAGTAGGCAAATTTAGAAGAGCCGCTGGAGCAGTAGGGGGAACAGTAAAAAAAGGTTGGGCAGCAAGACCATTTTCAAGGTCTAGAAAAACCCTAATTGCCGCAGATGAGGAGAAAGCAAGACTTGCTGCTCGAGATGAACATGAAGAAGAAAAACAAGGAAGAGCAACAAAAGGATCAGACAGCTCAGATGTTGCAAATGCAGGGCTTCATGGATTTAACAAAATACTCATTAACGCACTTCGAAGAGGAAACGTCAGAGCAGAAGGATTTGATACTTCAGACGATTTGATTCGAACTGTAATGTGCCAGGATCAGTTCATTGCAATTGTAAGAAACCAGGACCAGCTTCCAACTCCGCTGGAGGAAGCAAGTCCAAAATACAAAGAACAAATGGTTAAGGTAAGAAAAAGGCTTGCTGGAATGCTTGAGAAACGTACTGTCGAGGAGTTATCAGCAGATGACCTTGATATATTATATGTTACATTAATAGGATTGAAAACAACAAATATTGGAGAATTTTGGGGAAGATGGGGAGCAGACTGTCCGTCGCCACCAGAAGCATTTTTCGCATTTTTGGAAAATGTTGCCAAAACGGAGAGCCAAGGTAAAGAGGGGGAATACATTGGTAGTGTCCTCAAACAGCTATCTGAGAGAAAGTCACTCACTACAGATGCAAAATTAAGAGTTCAAAGAGGACTTATTGACCCTAATTACGTAGATACTTATCTAGAGCAAAAATCAAATGAACCAATAGAGAGAACAGTTGATGAGTTTAGAAAAGTGGTTCGGGAGATTATGCAAACTCCTTCAAATGAAATTCATGCAGAAACAGGAGTTCCAGGCCTTGGACTTGAGCAGATCAGCAAAGAAACAGTTGAACAGGCAGCAGAACCGGTGAATCAGTTAGCGCCAAAAGTAGAAGAAGCTAAAGCAGTACTGCAAGCTGCAAAACAAAAAAGATCAGAAGCATCTGAAAGGATCCAGCAGGCAAGAGATAAAGGAGAGATTGTTGGGGATAAAGTAGAGCAGGTGAGACAACTCGAGGAAGGTCTTAACCGAGAAGTTGAAGCTGCAGAACAAGATGTTACACATCTTACCGGCCTGTTACAAGGAATGATGACAGTATACAAAGAAGCCTCTGATAAGAGAAAATTCTTTGGAGAAAAACTTACAGAATTTGAAACAGCATTTAGAAGAAAACTTCTTGAAGCAAATGATGCTGGACTTTTGAAAGAAATGCCTGAAACAATGAAATGGGCAGAATATCCAAAAATCACATTGCTATTAGATGATGTTGAAGAAGCTCTTTCAGAAAAAGAGTCGTTGATGCAAGCACTTGCAAATGAAAGAGGGCCACAAATCAAAGAAACTGGAGGATTTGCAAAAACAATTGAGCAGGTTGCAAAAGAATCTTTCGAAAAGGAATGGGAAGAATTTAATGCAAAAATCAACAAGCTTGCAGAAGATGTTAAAGGTTCAGAATTACCTGAAGAAGTAAAAAAAGAACTTCAAAAAATAGTTGAAGCAACAAGAAACATGAGCCTTCCAAAAGGATATGTTGATGGAAAATGCATAAAATTCAAGAACAAGTATGCATACCCAGCTCGGGAAGCAGCTAAACTTGCAATTAAGAAACTTGAAGATGGTTCCATCATGGAGATCGGAGAGATCAGTGAAACACAGTGGGTTATTGCAAAAACTATTTGGGAAAAGACTGGGGAAAAGGTTGAAGCACTGCCGATGGAAATTGAAGGGCTATTTGATAGAATCGCACATGGGTTCTATAGAACATTCTTTACTCTTGATGTAGTTGGATGGATAGCAGGTAAAGTATATACCATCACAACACTTAGAACACTCGTAAAGAATTTAATTAAAGAAAGAAGACAGGTTATTCCAAGAATTGGAAATGACAATAAAAAAACATACAAAATGTTTGGATGGTTCAACCTCAAAAGATGGCATGTTGGAATTATACATGCAATCACATTGGGATACATAGTTGGAACTGGAATTTATGGATATAATGCATCTCCAAGTTTATGGCAGCATTACACTGCAAGTGTTCCCCAAAATACCAAATTTGCATTGGATGGACACAGCAGACTTTATCAGCCATGGACATGGGTAACTTCAGTTGACACACCACAAACTCATAGAAGACTCATCAATGACAGTAAGGATGATTACACCAAACTAGCTGGTCGGGGAGAACAATTTTACAGGGACAATTATGGAGTTCGAGGCGAAGAAAATCTCGAGTGGGTTGCTGAAAATCCAGAAGTTCTGAGATTCTTCCAGGAGAGAAGATCACTTATCAGAGTAAAGAGTGAGCCAAGAGAACTTCCAGTTGATACACCTGAAACATGCAGCACGAAAAAGGTACATATTCCAGAAAGCTGCAAAGCTGCCCCATTCAGTTTTGAAAATGATGATGATGTTGCGGCATTTGAAGCACCAGACCTTGTTACTGATGAGGGATGGCTGCCAAACAAAGCAATGCCAGTATGTTGTTTACTTGAAATGGATACTGAACAAATTACAGATGGACTAAAGCTTAACAAACAAAAGTCAGATGAATTTGTCAATTATCTTAGAACTCAGCAGGGAGAAGAAGGTGAAGAAGGAGGCGCAAAAATAGATGGCGCATTCCTTAGAGATACCAAGAACATGATTACCTGGAACGAGCGAAGATTCCTTATCACTGAACAGCAGGATGAGGCTATGGAAAGATTCGGAATCAGTGGAGATGAAAATGTTGACTTTGCAGTTGCACAGAAAGCAATGGTAACAACACTTATGCTTCCACTTGTAAATCGTGGCGAAGCAGAAAGATTTGTAAAGACCGAACATAGAGAAGAATTCCTGGCAGCTTGGAGAAGCGAAATATCTTCAGGTGAAGGCACTCCAAATCCACTTTCAGATGAAGTTCCAGAAGAAACCATGAGAAGCACATTTGCCAAGGTTATGACAAAGGCAGGAGAAAGCGGATGGGATGAGGACTGCACAACCGAGTATAGACTGAATCAAGCAGAAAAAGCAATATCCCAGCTCAACTTACAACTGCAACCTTCAAAAGATGCGTTTGTTGCTCAGCCAGATGTTCGAGAACTTCTTGAAAAGTTCGTCAAAAACGGCGCACTGTACAAGATAAACACTGGAAGATCAGATCAGTTTGTACAGCTTCTTGTAAGGCATAAGGAATCTGGAGGATCAGTAAGTGATTATGATCCGTTTACAGAGCCACGAGGAAAAAGCGCTCAGGGTGCAATTAATGCAGGATACATATTCAATGCAGAGGATATGAGATCTACTGAGACAAGAGCAGGCCCAACAAAAGCAGAGCAAACCAAGGCAGCAAGCCAGTTCTATGCTGATGAGAGATTCACAGAATGGACAGAATTCGTGGATATAACATTTGAAAGACTTTATGGAGACCAAGAATCCCTGCAAAAGTTATATGGCGGAGATCGAGCTAGAGCTGAAACTGCAGTTAAAGGAGAAGTTCTAAGAGTGCTTGAGGGAACCAGCAAAAGAAGCGCACAGCTAAGAAAAGGCTGGGGAGTGAAAATAGTAAAAACAAAGGTAGATGTACCTGAGGGAGAAGAAGAACGCGAAGAGATAACTGAGGTTACATTTGATGCAAGGCGCGCTCGAAAAGGACTCTCATCACACATCATGACTTTTGCTCGTGCAAATAGAAATGCAGAATAAATTTTTTCTTTTTTCTAATTTATTTTTCTAATTTTACTGCCATAATCCATACTAATAATACTCAATAGGATCAAAGCCACATTTATAAAGTTGCTTCGGCATACTTTTTTATAGGTGTGTCTATGTCTAAAAAGAAACCTTCACGTAAATCAAAAGTAACAAAAATCCCAAAAAAACTGGATGTTAATTCTGTTGAAGATGAAACAATGAAACGTGTAGGGCGAACACTCAATTCCCTGGAGAGTTTCCTTGCAAAATGGGATGCTGCACCAACAAAACCAGACAATATTTTTCCGCAGGTTGTAAAAATAAGGAATTTCCACGGCGCTCTTGAAAGCTGGCAGAGAGAAGCACTAAGAGCAAAAGGAAAAGAAGATGAGAAAGCTCGCATGGATAGACTGCGTGACTTTGTTCTAATTTGTCAAACATATTCATAGGTGAAGATTATGGCAGAACGTCAAAGAAGAAGACCGGAAACAAGAGAAGAAAGTCACCTTCCAATTTCTATTGTACCAATCAGAACAGTAGTAAGTCCAGGACAAGAACAGGAACTTAGAGAAGGACTTACAAGAGTGCAAGCACAGATCAGTGAACTGCTCGAATACGCAGGAGAAATAAGAGTAAGTCCTGGAGCAAGGACCTCAGAAGGAGTTCAAAGGGATGCAGATATGCTTCGAAGAACAGTTACAAGAATGCATCTTACATCTGTTCCGATTCTTGGGCAAAGATACACAAACGAACTTGAAATGATAGAAGCAGTAATTGAAAGATCAGTAACCGAAGCAAATGAAGGAAGACTTGGAAATGCAGTTAGGTCACTTGCAGAGGCAAGAGATAAGATTGTAAGAATCGGAGAAGTTTATGATATTGGAATGAGATTGCTTCTCGCAGGAACTCCAACAAATGTACAAATTTCTGGAATTGAAAGTGAGGACATTCCAGATGAAGTATTGCAACGGACTTGAATCAGCGCTTATTGATATTGGAACACGTAACAACCAAAGAGGAATTAATATTTTAGCAGTTGGGAGATTGCTTGCAAGACTTCCTCAGCTTAGCAGGATAGAAGGATCCCAGGCATCAATTATCAGAGATAGAGGATACAGATTTATTATTGAGAGAGGCGAAGATGCCAGAGAGGGAGTGATATATTCAGAAGAAGATGCAATAGCAGATAGGCAGTTTATTGGACAATTTACTGAGGATTTAAGGACAGCACAATCTGCAATTAGAACTGAAACAATAGCAACACTCACACACTACAGGCAGCAACTTGAATTAATTTCTGCAGATGTTGCACAAGATAGAATACGGGCAGCTGCCATCCAAAGCCTTCAGCAGGAGATGGATACTTTTTTAGCAAGACTTGGGAGAGATAGGACAGTTGATCTTCAGCAGGCTCGAGGACTGATTCAGAGATACCATATATTAAGCGGAACAGTGCAGCCAAGAACTGAAACGGAACAAGTAGAAGATTTGAGGGAAAGGGCAGTTGCGCTTAGGGGAACTTCAAGAAGAGCTCCGGCAGAACATAGCCCGGCATGGTATGCTCAAAGAGCACTTGATGCACTTGATTCTAGTGAGGTTCAGATTGCAAGACTTTCAATGATGATGGGTCTTCTTGAGCAGATTGCAAATGGACAAGGAAGACGATATCTCGATAATTATGCAGAGATAAACAGAATCATTGATGGAAGGATTTCATTCACGCCAGCAATGGCGCACAGATTCCAGGACACGCTCAATATCGCAACGCTAAGAGCAGATATGGATTCGCTTGAAACAAGATATAGAAATAGAGGCCCAGCAGCAAAAAGAGAAAGAATTCGATCAGCAATTCAGGCTGCGAGAGTTAGGCTTTTGAGTGGGGATGTTGCTGGAGCAGAACGATTGTTTGATATGGTAACTGCATACACAACAATTGGTGAGCAGAGAAGATGGAGAGCATTTGCAGGCTCAGAGCAGATGGAAGCAGCACTTGATGCAGAGCTTACCGGAACCGACAGCAGTGAACAGTTCCATGACGGAACACTTCGCCATGAATATTCTTCAACAGTAAGTGAACTTAGAACAAGAATAGGAACCTGGGGAAGATTTTCACAGAAAACAGTTGCAACTGAAACGCTTGCGTCATATTGATGATCTTATTGAACAGGGAAACCTTACAAGAGCAAGAAGAGTTTTGACATTTATTGCAATGTATAGCGAAGCAGTTGAAAGACTTGGAGTTCGAAGAAGCGGAAGAATAACATCAGTAGCAGAATCCGATGCAGCCTTCCTTCAGGGAATGGAACGGATAATTGAATATGCAAGAGGAGGAAGATTCACACTTGCTGGAGAGCCTATTGAACAGAGATTTGTAGAAAGTTATGCAGCTGCACAAAATGCATATGTAAGACGCGAAGCAGGAAGAATTGAAAGATCAATTGCAGGAAGAGAAATTGGGCAAGATGGGATACAAGATGCACTTGCAGTAGCAAGAGATAGGGCAAGACAAGGAGATTTCCAAGGAGCGCACATTCTGCTTCAATATGCCAGAGACTATTATGGAACTGCAGAAAGCAGACAAAGAGAAGGATGGAGATATGGATTATTTTCAACCAGCTTTGGACAGAGAACTCCAGGTTATGTGCAAGGAAGACAGGAGATGCTTGAAGCAATTGAAATGGAAGTCAATGCACAAACACTGGAACAACATACTGCTGCAGCTGAAAGGTTTGATTCAGGCTCAGCAAGAATTGCAAATACCGAAATTCTTCTAACAAGAGCGCATCAGCTTGAAGAGAGAATCATGGGAAGGCAGGATTGGGTTGCCGGACAGACAGATACCAGAGGGCAATTGCCTCTTGGAACAAGAACAGGGGGAAGATATGAAGGATATGTTGCTCTTGCTGATGTTCGACGATACGAAAGAGACTTTGCTGGAACTGATCCAAGGCTTCGCGGACAGAGAACCCTAAGGCAACTCACAAGACAACTTAGAGTTGCTGCTACAACAGGAAATATGGCAGAGTTCAATCGCGTAGTTGACAGATTCAATACAAGACTAGGGCATGTTACAGCAGGAACACTAAGACAGCAAAATCTTCAGAGCGCAAGAGACAGGCTTCTTGAAGTAAATAGAATGCTTGTAGAAATTGGCGGACTCTATGATAATGTTCCAGAAGGAGTAGCTGCACCATCAGCAAGAGATCTTGCACCAAGGCGAGCTGCAATAACAAGACTTGAAGCAAGAAGAACTGCCCTCATTCATTATATCAGTTCGCTACAGGCAACTTCAACATATGTGATGCCGCATCTAGCTGGTGAGGCACTTGCTTTCTTTGAACAATTGCAGGGATTAAACGGAGCATTCCCAGAACAGCAACTTGGAGAATTCCTTGGAGAAGTTAGCAGGGAAGCGAGAATTGCACGTGCATTTGCAGTTCTAAATGGACAGCTTGCTCTTAACGAACAATACAGGCAAGTTGTGCTAACTACAAGTGGGGAAGTAGCTGCGCGAACTGGAGCAAGATTAGTCCAGTGCCAAGATCAATTAATTGCAGCAAGAAGAGCAATGCTGATAAATAATTTTGAAGATGCAGAGCAAGCTTACATGCAGGCAATCTCAAGCAGACAAGAAGCTTTGATGGGATACCTGGCAGAAAACTCTCCGATGGCAACACAAATTTTGTTTGCTAGAGCGCCAGGACTCGCACAAGCTCTTGGTGGAAGACAAGCAGTTAGAACTGCTTATGATGAACAGCGAAGAATGCAGGGTTTTGAATTTTATAGATCTGCGCATTTGAGTGCATTCCATCAAATCCTATTTGGAAACCTTAGCGATGATGAGCTCAATAGAAGAGGACAAATTGCAACTCTTCTTGAAACTTCAATATTTGCAATTCCTCAAAGCGGAGCAGCTCAGATAACTACTGATTATGCAAGAGCGCAAAGTGAAGTGCTAAGCCAGCTTCGTCATGCTTACGAAAGTCAGGGCGAAGTGGCAACAGCTGCACTTGAGAGAGCACAATCAATACTTACAGTAATGCAGCAAACAGTTCAAAGAAATCAGCAGGCACTTCAGTGGGCATTAATTGGCGCTGGACTTGCAGCTGCATTTATTCCAGTAGTTGGTCCATATGTTTCAGGAGCAATATTCCTTGGAATGGCAGCTGAACAAATTGTAACTGAATACAGAGTTCATGGCCATGCATCAGCAGAAAGCTGGGCAATGGCAGGACTTGTAGTAGTAAGCCTTGGGATGATGGGTGCTGCTGCAAGAGTAGGTCGTGCTGCACTTGCAGCCCGGGCAGCTGGTGCAACTACCCATGCAATAAGACTCTCAAGAGTTGCAACTGGATTGAATGTTGCGAATCTTGGAATTGCAACGTTCTTCTCAGGATATGCATTCTATCATGGATATCAGGCATATCAAAGAGGAGATACTACAAATGCAGCTCTTATGATCGGACTTGGACTTTTCCCATGGGCACTAATGGGAGGATCTGCTGCTAGAAGGGCAATTGCTATAAGATCAGCAAGAGGCCAAGCAAGAATTTATGCAAGAGAATTTGCAGCAGAATTTGGAGAAGCTCCGCCAGAAGTATTAGGAGCACGCGAACTTGGAAACCCAAGTACAATGTTCAGGTTCATGAGACTACTTCGCGCACAGAATCCGATTGCACTTGAAATTTTCGGAGGTTTTTCATCAAGACTTAGAATCCAAATTTCTCAGCTTATGAGACAGGGCGCAATAAGAACAGCACTTCGCGGAGGGGAATTAAATCAACTTGCAGAAGCAGCACTTGTGCGCGGAATTAGAGGTTTGGAATTCCCAACTCCGCCAGGAGGACCTGGAGGAGGAATGAGACCACTTCGCGATCTTGCATCATTTATTTCAAATCCAGAGCGATTCAGATCATTCCTTGGAGAGCTTGCAGGGTTTGAAGCAACTCCAGCAGAAGCAAGAACAAGCAGTATGATCGCAGCCCGTGCAAGGCTTGAAGCAATAAGAGCAGAACATCCACAAGCAGCTGCCAGAATAGATGTGCTTCTTCAAAACAGAGCAGTAAGGCATGCGCTTGATACTGGAATAGACACACCATTCTCAACTCGTGCAATACTAAGGGAATTCGGAACTCCTGAAGCACCAGGACCTCTTAGAAGAGCTGTTCCGGATGAAGTGATTACTGAAGCACATGCTGCAGAAGCAACCATGGAATTTGAGATTATTAGAACAGGTACTGGAACAGAATATGTTATTGAAGTTCCAGGACAGCCAAGAATAACTGGCGAAACAACCATGCCACCAATTCGAGCAAGTGCAAGTACTCCCCCATCAGGAACTCCTCCTGGAACTGGAGCACCGGCAGGTGGAGCAAGCAGAAGAGTAAGTGGTGGTGAAAGACGAACTGGAGGCACACCAAGAGAACCAACTGGAGTAAGAGAGCCAGGCGCAGTAGATAGCCAGCAGGCAGAGCTCAATGCACAAGCATTAGAATCAGGGATACTTCGGCCAGGAGAGCAGCCAAGACAGATTGGCAGAGGAACACTATTATATAGAAGAGTAGTTGGAAGGCTCCGTGATTGGAGGGCAACAAGAGCAGCAAGAAGAAATCCAGCAGAACCTCCAAATGCAGACAGGATCATAGAAGATGCTCAGACAAGAATGAGTGACATAATCTCAGACATTACCATGACTCCGGAAGAAGTCAATGTTGTAATTGGAAGAGCGAATAGAGTAGCAGAAAGAGCAGAAGCAAATTTCAGGACACTGACAGAAGCTGGAGCACCTGCAGCTGAGGTCCAGGCAGCACAACGTACAGCACTGCAGGCAAGGGCAGAAGCAACTGAAGTTGCAAATATGGCAAGAAACAGCGTGCAGCGATCAATTGACTTGTTTGTCAGAATAGACAGAATGGCAACAAGCGCAGGAAGAGGAACAAGGGAAGGATATCTTGGAGTTTTGAGAAAGCTTTATTCGTCTCCAAACCTCAGACCCCATCTTGAAGCAGCAGCAAGAAGTGATCCTGCACTTGCAAGAGCACTTGCAAGAACACAAGGATCAATAAGACAGGCTGCTGGAAGCAGTAGAACTGCAGATGCATATATGGAACTTACTGATGCAAGACCATTTACAACTGAAGAAGTGACATTAATAGTAGAAGCAACAGAGCGTGGTGCAGCAGCAAGGCTTGCAGAGATTGAAAGTAGCCTTGCAGCTTCTGAAGCAGTAGCCCAGAGGACTGGACAAGCTCTTGAAACAGCAAGAGTAAACCTTGAAGCAGCAAGAACAAGAGGAGTAACAGGAAGAAGACTAGCTAGACTTGAAGCAGCACACGAGAGAGCAAACACAGCCCATGAAACAGCATTTGAACAGAATCAGCAATTGGTTCAGCAAACAAGAGACCAAAGAGCAGCATTGCGACCGCTTGCACAAACTGAAAGACTTCTTGGAACAGAATTTAGTGCCGGAGATCGTGCTGCATTATTATTGCAACTTGAAGGCAGAGGAGCAATTTCCGGAGATGTGATAATTGCAGAAGGACTTACACTTAGAAATTCAACAAGAAGCATGATTGGAAGAATTTCTGCAGAAGGAGATCCTGTTGCGCAGGCAGTTCGAAGAGGGATTTCAGAGCAAATGCTACAGGGAGGAAATCTTGATGATGCAATCGCAACTGTCCTTCGAAGTGAAAGAGTTGGAAGAGCAGTCCGGGAGAATTATGGACCGCAGCAGAGAAGAATATTCGAGCAGGCAATTGGTGAAGGAGGAAATATCGAAGTAGTCTTTGATATGGGAACCCCACTGGCCAGAATGCTCAGATCTGTAAGAACTGCTGAGATGCGTGCAAACTTCCATGCAATAGGAATATCAAATCCAAGAATGGAACAGCTTATACCTGGAATTTCAGAGCAGGCAGGAATACTTGCAAGAGAGGCTTCGCATACAGTGCGCGGAACAGTAGGAGAGTATGCAACAGGAGCATGGAGATGGGTATTTGGACATAGGGCAACTGGAACAAGAGCACATTTTCCATTGACTCACTGGGGGGGAATGCAGTATTACAGAGCGATCCAATCAGCAAGAGCAGCTGGAGGATCAGTGCCTTATGCAATGCTCAGGCCATCAAATTCAGTGAGGATGGTGCCACAGATTGCAACATGGGCAGGAGCAGGATATCTTGGCTGGAGATTTATTTATAGTCCGCTTCATGACATGCTTTCCAATGAAGATGAAATCAGACAAGGTATTGCAATAGCACAAAGAGATTTTGGAATTTCCATTTCAGAAGAAAATGCACTCTGGATAACAGACACTGAAGAAGGAAGGCAGTTCTATTTCCATCTGCCAAATACCCTTCCACAATCAACTGACAGAAGACCTGGGAACCAGGAACAGTTGACAGCACTTCTTGAAGGAAGCGGACACTACCTGAATCCAAGAAGAATGAATGAGTTCCTCACTGATGGCAGAGAGATGACAGGACGACTTGAAGATATCAATGAGTTGCTTGATACCAGAAGAACTGCTGCTGAAGGAAGTGCAGATCGTACTGAAGCAGAGCGTGAATTGCTTGCAATAATTCAGCCCTGGGGAATAAGTCTTGAGATGGTTGATGCGACTTTGGTAAGTGAACGCAAAGAGCATCTTGACATTACAGACATGGCAGATCTTAGAATGTCACAATGGAGAGAGCGAGGAATTGTGATGTCATTTGCAGAAGGAGCTGCAACTCAGCTGCTTGCTGATGCTGGAGTAATTACGCCTGCTGAAATCCAAGCAGGAAGACCAAATGCAGAACATGCAAGAATGATTGAATTCCTTCACAATAACCCGAGCGCATTTGCATTTGTCTGGATGGGAGTCCAGCAGGGACATATACCAGTAGTATATTTAGATAATGTAATTAGTGAACTTTCTTCTGAAGCAAACAGAACAAGCATTAGTTCTCTTGTCACTCTTACTCCTGCAAGAAGAGCGCAAGTTCTTCGAGGACTTTTAACAGATGAAAACCTCTATCTTGGAACGGCAATTGCACAGAATTCATTCCTAGGAAATCTTGATCGAAGAGCTTGTACGGATCCGAGTGTAAGAACAACACTAGAGTCACTACTTCGAACATATGAAAGCAACACTGCTGCTCTTCGTGCATTCAACAGATTCAACCTCACTGAAGGAGAATTTGGTGAAGAGATTTACGGAGACTTAAATGCACTTGCAACCTTGATTGCAGAAAACCCTGGAACAGCACTTGCAACTGCAAGAGAAAGCGGACAAGTTGCACCTAGGATATTTGCTCAGATGGATGGAGCGCTTCGAGGCAGTGAATATGCAGAAGCAATTGCATTTGCAACAACTCATACTGAAATGCGCGGAGGACGAGCTACAAATGGAGTAATGAAGTGGATGGCAGATAATGGCCATCAGATCGAAAATTTACATGAAATTCTAAGGCACATTCAAGCAAATGCACAAACTCAAGACATGGCCCCTCAGGCAATCTACGAGTATCTCGATAGGCAATCAGGTTATTATAGATCAAGAGGCTGGTGGAGTGGATCAACCCCAGTTGA
The DNA here is from genome assembly GCA_963723105.1 of uncultured Microcaldota archaeon. Classification (GTDB taxonomy): domain Archaea; phylum Micrarchaeota; class Micrarchaeia; order Anstonellales; family Bilamarchaeaceae; genus Bilamarchaeum. The sequence goes on along the minus strand of CAVRPK010000002.1, from coordinate 152,454 downwards.
AATGAGAGAACGAGCAGGTGGAGCAGAACGAAGAAGCAGAGGAGATGCTAGAAGTTCAACTCCAAGAAGAACAGATGCAGGTAGAACGCGCGCAGAAGTGCTTGAAGAAGAAGAAAGGCCAAGATATCCAAGAAGGCCAGGCTTTGAAACAAGGCAGCCTGCAGAGCAACAGGATGAAGAAACCGAAGAGCCTGCAGAAGTAGAAAGAGCTCCAACAGTTGGACTTAGTCCAGAGGCCCAAAGCTTTTATCAAAGTGAAGAGCGCGGTGGAGTTCAAATAGCTGAATTTATTGATGCTAGAATCGACGCGTTGTTTAATGATGTTGAGGGTGAAGGCACAAGAAGGCGCGGTGATGGTGTTGTGATGAGAGCAGCATTTGGAGAAGACCAGGAAGGAATTGAAAGCGCGCAACAAGCAAATAGAGCACATGCTCGAACAGAGATAAAGGCGGATATATATAGAATAATAACTGGAACATCTGATAGATCAGCTAGACTGAGGAGATCTCTTGGAATAACAGTTGAAGGAGAAGGAGCTGATATGACAGTTTCATTTAGCGCAAGAGGAGCTAGAACTGCATATAGAAATCATATCCATGGATATGCAAGAGCACATAGATCGAGGCGACAATAATGGCAGGTGCAAGAGTAGAACTTCAGGGAAATACATTGGTCGTAGTTGGGCCAAGTGGATGGAGAAGAGTTACTGGAATTACTTTTAGTATAGAGGACACAATTCCACAATTGACTGGAAAAGTCAGAAGAGCAATTAATGTAGGTATAGGAGGAGCTCCTGATGCTGATGCAGCTGCATTTGAACGGATTGGTTCTGCTAGAAGTATTGCAAGTGGCATCTTCAGGCAATTGCATCCAGGCGCAAGAGAAGAAACAGGAGGAGGCGGAACAGAAAGAAGAACTACTCCGCCGCCAAGATCAAGGCCGCCAAGAAGCAGACCTCCACGGGAGAGAACTCCGGCAGCAAGACCACCTACTCCGCCGCCACGAGAAGCTCCAAGGCCTACAATTTCCGCACAATGGATAGAAACGCAGCTTAGAAATTCCAGAGGCTCGGACAGAGCAGCTACAGGTGCTGCAAGCGCGCTTCATACAAACTCCAGATATATTGAGCAGTTCCTAACTACAGGAGAAAGAGCAGGAAGCGCCGCCGGAACACCTAATCAAAGAGCAACAACAGTTTCTGTTTTCAATGAATTATTGCAGATTCCAAGATTCAGATTATATCTCTCATCACAAGCTGGAACTAATGCGGATTTCACAAGGCTTCAAAGTGCAATTACTGCAAGTAGTGGAACTCTTGCAGCAGATGCAAGTGATCCGGTAATTAGAGCTGCTAATTTCTATATTAGATATTATTTGATGCATTTTGAAGCGCGTCCAAATGGTGGAAACACGAGATTTAGACAAGAGATAAGCCAGCTTCTAACTAATCAAGATACAGAACATGGAAGACTTGCACATGTTGATTTGGTTCGAACTCCAGAGCAAGATGCAGATAGAGAGGAAGTGAGATTGGTTTTCCAAAGAGCATACCTTAGCAGTCCAATGGATGCAGATACGATCACAAGCTCATCACTATATATGAGAAGATGGTATCAGGAGCATCCAGCACGCGGACGCGGAAGAGCACAAAGTAGAATTGCAACCTGGCAAGCTCCTGAAGTTCTTGAGATTCCGGAAGCGCAACCAGCAGCACCAACAAGAGTTGCAGAGGCTCAAACTGGTCTTGATATGAGCAGATACGCAGCTGCTCTTGCAAATCCAAATGTACTGATTGTTGGAGCTTCACTTACTGCGGGAGGAGCAGTTGGAAGGGAACTGCAAAGACTTCTTAGAAGAGATGTTCCAAGTGCACGCGTTGAATCTGATGGTGTTTCAGGAGAGGCAATGTCAGGAGTTCTAAGAAGATATAATGGCCATAGAATCGGAGGACGTGGACAGCCGAACATAGTAGTAATATCAGGAGCAGTAATTGTAAATGACGGAAGATCACTTGAAACAGTTCAAGGTAATTTAGAGACAATGATTGCAAGAGCGCATAGTGCAGGAGTGTTACCAGTTGTTTGGGGAAGCCCGCCTTATGCGACATACCCCAGATGGAGTGTAGCTGCTCAAAGAAGAGCAGATGCAATTGATGCATGGCTTCGCCAGAGAACAGATATTATATTTGTTGACTTGTCCTCATCACTTGGAACCGGAACCCCGGCAACGCTAAGACCAGAATATGATAGCCCTCGTGGAGATCACCTTCATCCAAATTTAAGAGGAAGAAATGAAATTGGAAGATTGATTCAGCAGGCAGTCTGGCAAAGAGCAGTAGCAAGAACCGCCCAGCCAGCACAGCCACAACGAACTCCGCTTGAAGAACATGCACACAGGCATTGGCAAAACCTCCAGGTCGAATTGTTTAGGGCAGTACAAACAGGAAGGCCAGAAGGAATTGTATCTATCTTAAGGCTTCCTACTGATGTTGCCTCAACTGTTCATGGAAGTTCTACTACACCAGTCTTTGAAAGAGCACTGAGGCATCTAAACAGAGATGATCTCTCAAGAGCATTTGATAGAGCCTTCAATGAACTTTTCCATGATGCAAGTACTCCTGTAGGACGAGCATTTCACACTTGGGCAGCAGGACAAACAAGGTATCAACCAGTAACAAGGCCAGCTGTCAGGCTCAGCGAAACTACACCTGCTGGAGATCGAAGACTAATGATTGAAGCAATGGTAGCATTTGTCAATCATGTTGCAGGACTTACTGGAGAAACAAATCAAAGACTTGCAGAAGATTTGAGAATACTAAATAGACAAGTGTTTTCAGGAACAACAGATACACTAACAGCAGATGGACGTGAAAGCGCGCAAGCACTTACAGCTCTTGCAGTGTATTCATGGAGACAAAGAAATAGAACAAGGCCAGCAGGACATTGGGCACGCGGAATTGAGGGAATAACTCTTGAAGAGCAGCAAGCACCAGCTCAAACTGCACCAGCACAACCAGAAAGAAGACAACAGCGAAGAGTACTAAGAGGACTTTAACCTCTGATAGTCACTTTCTGAAACAACCCTTTTTTAATTTTTCTTAACACAACTAGTATAGATAAGTTATCGTAAAATAATTACAGTCCGATCCATACAAGTTTAGTGAATCCCCTTAGGGGGATACGCTATGTTAAATATTAGATGTGTTGTAATCAGTATAGGCAACTGGAATTAGCATTGTAATAATATTGGCAAAGATAATCTATAAGTGCAAACCGAATAGGAGAATCAGGAAATGGTTGGATCCAAAATAAAACATGATCAAAAGGGGGATCATGGAGAGCGACCGCACCGCAGAAAAAGTTCTATTTTTGGAAAATATTTGCTTGCGCCTTTAGTTGCAGTCTCAGTTTTCTTAGGCGGTAATAATATAAATCATCTCGGAGTAAATTCTGTTATGGCACAACCGGCAACTCGACGTAGGGGAGCTACCCACGCGGAACAGGAAGAAGTAGCAGGCCTTCAGCAAAGAGCTAGGGATGCTGCAACCGCATATCAAAATTATATTTTAACAGGAAATGAAGCTGATTATACAAGATACAGAGCTCTTATCACAAGTCAATTCCAGGAGCAGCCGGTAACTGAAAACAGAGAATTTATGGATGAGCTTCATAGCAGAATGACAACAATGAGAGCAGATGATCAAGTTCGTCCAATTCTTGAAGCATATGAAGCTGATCTTGATCACGTTATCGGAATTCGAATGGAACCTTCTATCATGGAAGATTTTATTACCAAAGTTCGTGAGATTAGAACCAGGCTTGCTGCCAATGCAACTACATGGGCACTGATAGATGCACTGGTTCAAAGAGTAGAGAGAGCAGGAGAAACAGAGGCTCCAGCAGAAAGTGAAATTGGAAGATTCAGAGCATATAGAAGAGCTCATACAGATGCTACTGCAGAAGATGCTGCAAGACATGTACTCGAAGCAACAGGGCTTACTGAGATAAGAGAGCGACATGGAGAAAATTTAACTAATCTTTTATCTGGAGAATTACCAAACCAGCAAGCAACAAGATGTGTTGATTCTCTTCGAAACTTTATGCTCACTGGAGACACTGCACAAAGAGATGAATTTAGAAGAATATTTGGAGCGCACAGTACATCCGGAGAATTCTGGACAGGATTCCAAAGATTATTTTTGGAGCGCATAACAAGAGACCAAGTTGGAGAGGAAGGCCATAGACAGCCATCACCAATTTCCATGGTTTACAGATCATATTATACTCACCATAATAACCAGGTAGATCCAGAAGCATTTGCAACTGCAGTTTCGCAAATGTATGAAGCTGCAAGCACAGGCAATGTCTCAAGACTTCAATCGCTTAGACAGGCACATGGAAATGAAACAGTTGACAGATTTGTTGATATTATTTCGCTTGGACTAGCTAGAAGATGCGCAACTTTGATGGAGCAGGTGCTTGCAACTGGAAGTACAACTGCCAGAGATGAATTTATCAGAATTTATAGTGGCAATTTTGTTGCGGGTACCGGAGATATTGGATCAAGAACATACACCAGAGTACCACTTGAGAGAAATGATACTTTCTTCAATGAGTTTGTAAGATTGTATAGAGCGCAAATTCAGGGTAATACTACAATCTCAAGTATTGAAATGAATTTCAGAAGAAACGTAAGATCAATCGCAGTTAGAGATATTTACATAGAACTTCTCAGAAGCCCTCCAGATATGGACAGACTCAGAGCAGCATATAGTCCGGAATTAATAGCGCTTGTTTCAGCAAGAAGACCAACCTGGATGATAAGAACTGCCACTGATCTAAACAGAGTATTAACAGATAGAGCACGCGAAGAAGACATACATGCAAGACGCATTTCTTCAATGACAATTAGAGTGCAAGCCGGAGAAAGACTTGACAGAGGTGCTGCGCTTGCAGATGTTTATGGACAGCTTGCAACAGAGCGACTTGGAATAGGCGCTGTTCCAGCAGGCTCAATTATCACTGAACATTATGCTGAACTATCCTGGCTTGCAGGAACTCCAGAAGAAGTACAGGCAGAACTTGATCGAAGATCAGCACCTGGAAGGGGAGAAGAATCAGATGAGGTTGCAGTTCAGCTAAAGGCGCTTTTCCCACAAGACGGTGGAACTACATTATCTGCAGCATACGCACAAATTACATTATTCAGACAAACAAGAGAATTGCTTGCTACAAGATATGGTAGTGAATTTGTGAATTATGTTTCACAAAATCTTGATACATTGCACTGGGCAGTTAGACCAGTAGGACAAATAGAACATGAGATGACAACAAGAACATCTGATGTGTTTGTTCGTGAAGCTGATACACTGGCTACTCAAGGAGGAGCACCAGCAATTGGATATTCAATTGGAGGTCTTGCAAGAGCACTTCATGCAATTTATGCAGCTCATGGACAGGCAAGTCCAACTACAGCAGAATTAGTTACTCAGTATGGACAGGCTGCAGTGGATTTTGTTACTCAAAACAGAGCGCAATTAGAGTGGCTAGGCGGAAATGTTACAAGTATTGAACAACGACTTTTGCGGGGGCAAGACCAAATAACCAGATCAGCAAAAGAATTACTATTTCCATTTACTCCAGTACAATTCATTCTTTCATATGCCAGTGGAAGAGAGGCTTTAACTAGAGGCGGACTTGCTAGAATGGATGGAATTGATTCGCTTGGAAGATTTTTCTTAACTCCAGTTGCAAGCAGAGAAGCATCAAGAACAAGAGGAATATCAGGAGAAGCTCTTGAAGGAAGTAGGGGAGAGATCACAGCAAATTCCAGTACAATTGAACGTGATCTAGAAAGCATGAGAAGACAACTGGAACACAGCATTCTTGCACCTGCACGTCCAATGCTTGAAGAAAGAATCAATAGGTGGGAAGAAGAAAGTAGAAGGATAAGGCTTGCAGCAGGTGGTGCTGATCAAGCAGAAATACAAACCCTCCTAACAGAACAAAGAGCACTGCAAGAAAGCATGATTAGTGGAACTGAACTTAGAAGATCAGTTGAACTTGCATTTTCAATGATTCACCTTGCAGAAACTGGAGGAGACCTTTCAAGAACTGCAGGCAGTATTGATGGATTTTCAGAAACAATTGCAAGCTCAAGCGATGTTGGATCGCTTCGAAGTGGAATGACCTGGTACAGTGGAGTTACAAATCCAGACAAGCAAGCAGTAATCGGAGATATTATTTTTGCTGTACTTGGCAGAGCTGATCCAGAGCTTAGAGCATTTATTTCCAGCATGGGAGACCGTGGATTTAGCAGAGACCTTGGAACGGCATACAATGCGATTTCAAGAGGAAGCGGGAATGTAGCGGATGTGCAAAGAAGACATGGAACTGAATTTGTCAGATTGATAAATGATCACAGACCAGTTCTTGGATTCCTTGAAAATTTAACTGGCACTAGCGAACAAAATTTGAGAATGGGCCAAAACGTATTGTTTGCGAATATAACGATCAGAGTTTATCGTGCAATAGCTCGTCCTGATGGAACTGAGACAAGAGAGAGGATGGTAGAGCTTTATGGTGATAGATTTGTCAGTGCAGTGGAAAGACAAAGAGAGCATTTAGCTCCGCTTGCAGAGGCAAGAGCAGGACTTGAAGAAGTAACTGCACTTCCAGCATCAGTAAGACAATCATTATACCGCGCATATCCACAAGCATATACCAGAGTGGTTACTGCTCTTCACAGAGCATACAGACATCAGGATGAACAACTGCTATATGCACTTGGTTCTGTTTATGGAGCATTGAACACTCCGGCATCAGAAGAGAGAACTGCAAGAATTGCAGGACTTAGACAAATATATGGAGCAGCATTTGTGCAAATGGTTGAGAGAAACCGAGCACAGCTTAGATTCCTTGAAAACCTAAGTACTAGTGATGTTGAGCACCTAAGACAAGTTGATGCAGAGCGATTAGAACAATTAAACAGAAGCTTTGAAGCAGGAGATGGGGTTGCACGTGGAGAATTTATGCAAAACTTCAGGCATGTTGCTGAAGTTCTTCCAGGAGTTTATTCAAGACTTCAAGGAGTTCTTGTTTTTGCAAATGCAACTGATGATCTTGGTGCGAACTTAACTCTTGCAATTAACCATTACAGAGACCAGTTTGGATCAAATGATTATCTATTTAGAAATTTCATTAATCTGGACCTTCTAAATTCACAACTGCAAACACTTGCAAGAAGATACAGTATCAGTCTTCCGCCAGGAACTGCAGAAAGCGGACTTCAAACTCCAGAAGACCTTGCACGTTTCCTTAGCAGTGAATCAGGAAGAGATTTGATTACTGCAGGAAGAACATTCTATGGCCAGCTTGAGAGCACATACCTCCAGGGAAGACGGGATAGTGGAATAGCTTCTGATGCAGAAGATGCACGAGGATTTACTGAAGCAGAAGCAACAAACCTTAGAAACCAACTCTCGATTATTGATGCGCTTTACCTTGGAGTTGGACTTGGCAGAATTGGAAGCCTGGGCTCAGAATTCGGAACAAGTGCCGCGCGGGCAACAATGAATTCGCTGTTATTGATTAGTCAAAGAGACCCATACTTAGTTGGTCCATTCATCCTGCAGGTTCTTCCAGCAATAATCAGTGTTGCACAGGATGAAAGAACACTTGTTGCCGGAATTGAAACGTTCAATACAGTATTCAGCAGGATGTACTCAACAGCAGGAGCTACTCTTTCTTACAGCACACATAGGAACAGGGAATACTTCCTTGAAGTGTTTGCCAGAATTGGACAGAGACTTCCAGAAGTTACTGCAACATATGATCACAATAGAATGGAGGATGAACTTAGAAGAGTTCCTGAAAGGCAACTTATGGAAAGTCCATGGAATCCTCAAGGATATAGGTACAGACCCCACTTCCTGCAAATGGAAGGAATGGAACCACTTCCACAACTTTATGGACAAGCAGCACAACCTTGGAATTTAATCCCATCTCCAACAATGCCAAGAAGTTTGATTGAGCCTCCAAGCAGATTTGGACTTGATTCTGGTGCAACTGAATATTTCTCAAGAATGTATGACATGCTGCACCCAACACTTGGAAGACATATGATACACGGAATTCCGCAAAGATATAGAATCGGAGCCCTTGGAGCTTCCACAATTATCAGAGAGATAACAAGATTATTTGGTGAGATGCCAATAGACTATAGTAGCTATTGGCTTCGCCATGATTGGGAAGTTGGTGGCTATTACGGTCATGAGGGAACTATCCCAACTGCAACAGACTCAGATACAACTTCAACAGATGTAGCAGCAGTTGGAGGAGTTGGGCAAGGAAGGGCAATTACTGGGGGAGTTCGAGGCCGGGGGGTTGTAACTCATAGAAGAACAGCAGTAGAATCAGAAGAGGCTGGAGATAGTGAAACAGCTGAAACTGATGTTGATATTGAAGCTCAGGCAGCAGGACTTCCAGTGGGGGTTGCTGGAGTTATTCCAGTTGCATTTGGAGAAGGAGTAGGATTGCAAAGAGGGAATATACGATTCAATTATGAAGGTGCGGACCAAACAACTGAAGAAACTGGAGAGGTGCAAAGTAGAGAAAGATACAGTGGACTTCTTGAAACATATTCCAGAATTGCAAGAGACTCTGGAGGAGATATGCTTGTTGTAGTCGGCGGAGAACATGCACCAGAGCTTCGCGCGCCAGTTCCAGAAGGAGCTGCTCCTGGCACAGTTGGAGCAGTATTGCAGGATGAGAGAAGCCAGCTTAGAACAAGACTTTTCTACATTGATGGATCAACTGGAAATGCATATGATCTTGCATATGGAATTGATACGCACGCACAGATACTCAATTATTTATATGGAAGTACAGATACCAGAAATATTCTGGCAGGCCTTAGATTTGCAGGAAGAAATAGTGCAGTTGCACCAGCACTTTCAGGTGCAGAGAGAACTAGATTAATAGAAAGACATCTTGGACTAAATGCAGAGCAGCAAGCTCAAACCGGCGCAGATGAAATTGAAAGGCTTGCGCGCGAGCAGGGAGTTTGGAATGAGATTAACGGAGAATCTGCTCTTGCTGGATTTGATGGTGCTGCAGTAGGCTTTACAATTCCAACTACTAGAGGGGATACTTCAACTACTCTTGCACTTGGACAAGTTGTTCGAGATATGGGAACTATGACTCCGCAACATGCTGAGGAGGCCATGGGACAAGCAGTAACCCACATTCTTGAAGATGGACGAGCTCGGGATATTTATGCAGGATTTTACAGAGGAGCACAGATTCTTGAAATGAATCCTGAGGATTCTACAAGTATAGATGGATCACATTGGGCAGAAGGTTCTGGAGAATTCATGTGGAGAAGAATGGCAATTGCTCCAAGACAAGCATCAATGGAATTCCGTGCAGTTGGTGGATATCCACTAACAGCTGGTGCCAGATGGAGATATGAAAGGCAGACAGGCGCGCACAGATCATATGGGCATGGACTTACTGGTGGATATACTGAAGTAGATTTGCTGCGCGAATTCAGAGCAGTGGATCAGGAATCAGATGAAGTTTTTGCAACAATGAGAAATGTTCTTGTCAATATGTATGGTTGGGGAGAAGACGAGGCTCGTGACACTGGATGGTTAGTAGCTGGAACATACATGTATGGAAGAATGGAGGGCTGGCAAGGAGAAGCAGAGGATCAGCCAGAAGCACCAAACGAACATTATGCAAGTTTACTTATGGCATACTGGGCCAGGAGGCATGGAATTCTTGCTGGAGTGCAAAGAGTTCCTGGATTTAGTAGATTGTATGACCGGATAGACCAGGCAATGTTAGACATTCAGCAAAATCCAACAAACGAAGAACAGATTCTACAAGGATTATCAAGTTCCCTTCAAAATGACTTTACAAGTGATATTTGGAGATTTGCACTTGGTTATGGATATGATGGAGAGCGATTAAGAATTTACACAATTGCAACAGGACAATGGACAGATGATGAAACAGCATATGCAAATCTTTATGGAATGTTTATATTTGGAAGACCGGCTCGTGCATACATAGACCTCCTTGGTCATGGATACACCCATTCATCAGTAATGATTGTAGAAGACCCTGATTCAACAGGAGGGTTCCAAGTACAAAGAAGTGAGAGGGCAAATCCGTATATTGATGCATATATGGGCTTTGGAGTTCTTGATTGGCCTGCAATTGAACTGTCAAGGTATGAGCGCAATGTTACGCTTCATAGAACCTCAGATCATTCGGCAGCTGCACGCGATGCATACATCAGGCTTGGAAGTGTTGCATACAGCCATGACAGAATGGAAAGAATTTATGGCCAAGGATTTGCAGATATTGTTCATGCACAGAGAGGAAATGGTCTTGAGTGGATGATTCGACCTGTTGCACAAGTGAGAACTGAGCTTGCAAGAATGATTGATGAGGATGAAGATCCACTTGCAATGTTAATTTCTTCAAGAAGAAGCAGTGAAACTGCAGAAGCAATTGTAGACATATATAGAGAACTTAGAAGAGTTAATCCAAACCGAGAACGCATTGCTACTGAATATGGAGAAGAACTAGTACAGCTCATTGAAAACAATGTTCATTCTCTTGGATGGGTATTGAAAACTCCTGAAGAAGTAGAAACTGAGTTTGTACGAAGAGCAGGAACAAGCGGAAGCGTTGAAGCAAGTTTATCTGAAGTCAATATCAGGCAGCCACCAGCAAGAGCAGAATTAACTGGAGCTGAAGTTCGAAGAATAATTGAACAGAACATAAGACCTTGCCTTGCAGCAGCATTGAACTCGCATGGAAGACAGCAGGCAGAACGATATGATGTTATCTATGGAAGCCATCTCAATGCAGAAATGGAAGGGGATAGTCCAGAGAGAAGAAATAGATATTTCGTCATGGTAACCCGAATTGGAACAGGTCCAAATTCAAGAGGTTCTATCATGATTGGAACTCAGGAAGACCTTGATGAATGGGAAGAATCTGGCAACTACATTGGACATGGAGTTAGCAGACTTGACATTTCAACAGAAGGCGAGGATTACGAATTTACATTCTCAGGAGATCGAAGACTTCGAACACTGACAGCATTTAGGCTCATGGGAGGACTAACAATACCTCTTACCGAAGCAGGTCATGAACAATATAGCCCAGGTGGCAATTGGACAATAGGCGCACTTGCACAATTATTACAAGACCACAGACAAGATCTTCTTGCAGGTGTATTATATGGCCAGAGAACATATGGAAACGAGCAATGGACCAATTGGCAGGTTGGATTAAGTCATCGCATTACAATGCTTAATACTGAGAGAGTAAACGAACAGCTATACTCATATGTATTCTTCAATCAGACAACGAGACAAGTAGTATTTGCAAGTGATGATGTCTTTGAAAACGCTGATGAAATGGCACAGGTTTGTTCACAGCTAAGCGGAGGGGAGTGTTCAGACCTAAATGAACTTCAAAGAACCACTGCAGGAGTTGGACTCACATGGGCAAGAACAAACATCACTACTGGTGAATCTCTTAGTCTCCACTTCTTCTTTGAAGGAGGAGCTGAGAGAAGGAGAATGCTTGAAGATGCATCCACAAGTCCAGAACCAGAGGGATCTCTCCATCCAGCAGCAGAATACGAAACATATCCAGTTCTAAGAGGAGGCCTTGGAGTAACCTATGAAAGGCAAGATCCAGGAAGTAGTGACCCAGGAACAATAATATCTGGCCATATTATGGGATACTCAGGAAGCTGGCCAACAACACCAGGTTCAGTTACATCCCCAGAACAACTCAGTCCATGGGCAGGACAAGAAGAAAGCGTTACTGGAATTATGAATGCTCCTATGGGATGGGGAATCATGGGTACTGCTAGAGTAATGTGGTAATTTTTTATTTTTTAAAAAAATAGCAAGAAAAAAATTATTTTTTCTTCTTTGATTTCATTTTAACTCGTTTTGGCTCAAGTGACTCCGAAGTAATTAAAGGAGGCATAAATGGTGGAAGCAAATTAAATGGCCTAATTAAGAAAATTGCATTCATTCCAGCATTGGCATTGATCATATTCAAAACTTCGCCGGCAATTTCAAATGGAAGTTTTTTGGTTTTCTTATAGGTTAAAAGTGCTTTTCTGATGTTAGGAGCGCTATCCTGACAATATGCATGGCCAGTCAACCTTACTCTTGCGATTTTTGGCAGATAATCAATTATATATGCAAAATCAAGAGTAATTGTTGTTGCATCTTTTTTTGTGATTTTAGTGACTGCAAGATCAACATTAACACTCTTTGGAATGCTGCTAGTTGCCTTTTTCACATCTGCTCCGGTTAAAACAAGACCCATAAGTTTCATCATATTAATCCCGAGAGATACAATTAGGCATCAAATATAAAGTTTTCTGTTTGAGGAATTTTGGAAAAAATACAATAAAAATAAAATTTGAAATCGCTAAACAAATTCTTTCCCTTTTGCTGAGGGTTTTATCTTAATCTTTCCGCCAAAATCAATGCCTTCAAGTTCTGCTCCAGAGCAGATTCTATCAAGAGTTATTGCAAGTGCAGCTACTTCACTGTGCGGTTGGTTAGTGACAGAGACATTGTAATTAGATGACTCATAAACATCTCCTGGAACTGCTTCAGAACCAACAATCAGAAGAATCTTTTCTTCAAGCTTGAGTTTTGAGAGGATATCCTGAACCGGAAGACCATACATTGTAAGATGAACCAGAGAATAACCGTGCTTTTTATACTGAGAAATAACTTTCTTATAGCTAGAAGAATACTCAATTGTAAAGTCTCCGCCCCACCTCTCGCAAATTCTGGAAATACTATCCTCAAGGCCAGAATCATGCTGACCGCAATAGGTAATTTTCCCAGCTCCAAAAGCGCGAGCTACAAGTGCAACATGTGTTGAGATCCTCTCATCACGAGGAAGCCTGTGACCAAGACGAAGAATATGAATTTCCATGATTATAGAATAAAGGATAAAAAAGAAAAAGTTATTTCTTTGTGACTTTTTGTTCCTTGAGCACAAGTTTAGCAATCATGAAGACAACTAATGCTATTATCAGGAAATTTATAAGTTCAGCCAAGAATGGACCCCAGCCAATTATTGCCGGTCCTATTTGAGCAGTTGCTTCCTGCCATGATCCATCTGGAAGAGCTACAGCAATGAATGGCATGATAATATTATCGACAAGGGACTTCACAAGAGCTGTTGTAGCAACACCCATAATGAATGCAACAGCAAGACCCGCTACCTTATATTCTTTCAAAAAATCCTTGAATTCAGACATAATACCTATAGTATCACCGTATGAAGACTTTGAGTTAACAGTTAAAAGGTTTCATTTTTGCATTTCTTGATCAAAATAAAGCTGAAATAACTGCTTCGGAAGCATTTTAAACCTCGAAACTAAATCTAACATATGGCGAAATATTTCGGAACAAACGGCGTGAGGGGACTTTTCAATGAACTTGATCCTGCTCTTGCCATGAAAATAGCACAAGCAATAGGACGATACTTAAAAGGAAAAATAATTGTTGCACGTGATTGCAGATTAACAGGCGGAACTCTCAAGGCAAGTGTTGTTTCAGGACTTGCAAGTGTTGGGTGTGATGTAATAGATCTTGGGATAGTAAGCTCACCAACAGCCGAATTTATGATAAAAAAGCTCAAAGCAGATGGATGCGTAATTATTACCGCATCCCATAATCCTCCGGAGTGGAATGCAATAAAAGTAGTTGATGGAAATGGGATTGCCATTTCAAAAGAGCGTGGAGAAAAAATCGAAGAATTGATGGACGGAGATCTCGCATCATGGGATAAAGTTGGGAGAATAACACGCTATGAAAATGCAACAAAGGATCACATTAATGCAATTAAAAAGCTAGTTGGAGCAGTTGAAAAAAAGAAAATCGTACTGGATTGCGGAAATGGAACTGCAGCAGTGATTGCACCAGCACTTTTCAAAGAACTTGGAGCAGAAATTGTTACGCTAAACTCACACCTCGATGGAAAGTTTCCTGGAAGGCCATCTGAGCCAACCAAAGACAATGTAAAAGAATTGATAATAACAGTAAAATCAACAAATGCAGATGCTGGAATTGCATGGGATGCTGATGGAGATCGGGTAATTTTTGTTGATGAGACTGGAGAATATGTTATTGGAGATAAAGTATTTGCACTCTCTATTCTTTGGAATGAAAAAAAGGGAGATGTTGTTACTACAGTTGCAACCAGCAAAGCAATTGAAGATATTTCAGAAAATGTCAGATACACTGCAATAGGAGCTCCGTATCTCTGTGAGGAGATGGTCAAAAAAGAAGCAGTAATGGGAGGAGAAGAGGTTGGCGGAGTTATATGGCCAGAGCTTTGCCTTGCAAAAGACGGCTTTATGACCGGAGCAGTTCTACTAAAAAAACTCTCTGAAAAAAAACTCAGCAAATGGCTTGAGGAAATTCCTGAATACCATAATGTAAAGCATAAAATCAAGGCAAATGCAGAAGAGAAAAAACAGATAGTTGCAAAAGTTCTTGAGCATGCAAAAGCAAACAACCTCAATTATCTTGATGTTGATGGAGTTCGTATTAATCTTGAGGGCGCATGGGTAATTGTTCGCGCTTCTGGAACTGAAGATTATGTCAGAGTTTTTGCTGAGGCAAAAACAATAGAAGAAGCAGAAAAACTAGTTGCTGAATATGAAAAAATAATAAAATAATGATTCTACAGTTACAACTTAAGCAATTGCATTACATCCACTTTGGCAGCTTCATTTGGAATTGAATTGGTAGTGAAAACACCATCAGAAACATCCAGCAATTTCTCAAGAGATCCCTTGAGAAAGAATCCGTGAGTTGCAGCACAAAGAACTTTTTTTGCCTTTCCATTTCTGACATTGCCAACTGCACGAACCATTGTTCCTCCGGTTGAAATCATATCATCAATAATCAGAACATTTTTGCCTTCGACATCAAAGTTTCCCTCGACTTTGTCAATTGTCCTATAAGCTTCATTTCCTTCCTGGTATTCGCCGCGGACTTTGGTCATGCTCTTGCCTCCAAATTCAGTTACAAGATAGTTTGCCCCCTGATCTGGAGAAATAATTTCAAGTTCATCTTCTCCAAGAAGTTTCTTTGCATGTTCAATTAGCAACTTGTTTGCGCTGATGTTTTTGATTTTGAGTCCGCCATATTCAAACTCGCCCTCTTTTTTCAAAAAGTGGCAGTCAAGAGTAATGAGCCTTTGGGCACCCGCATGAGCTAACATGGAACAGAGAACCTGGGCACTGAGAGCTTCTCCTTCCTTAAATGTTTTATCCTGACGAGAGTATGGGAGATATGGAGTAACTAAGGTTGCTCTTGCCCCTACCCTCTTTAGAGTATCGAGCAGAAGGATTGCATGAAAGATACTGTTGTTTTGATCAGGGTATAATCTGTGAAACAGGTTGACTTCTTCGCCCTGGCAGCTGGATAGGTTTTCAATTCGGATATAGCTGTCGCCATCTGGGAAGTTTTTGAACTCGATATTGGATTCCATTAGATCTGAGAAATTTGGACTGACTAGGTTCATGATAAGGATATGGAGAAAATCAATATAAATGTTGGATTCGAAATGTATTTATGTCAAAAGTGCTTATGATTGTCGCTCAAGAGGGCTTTAGAGACGAAGAGCTGTTAGTCCCAAAGGAAATGCTAGAGAAAGAAGGGCATGTTGTTAAGGTTGCAAGCTCAAGCAGATCAAAAGCAACAGGATCAATGGGAGCAACCATTCTGCCTGATATGGCATTTTTTGAAGCAAACCCAGAGTACTTTGATTGTTACGTGGTTATTGGAGGTCCGGGATCCCCAAAACTGGCAGAAACAAAAGAAGTTGTTGAACTTATTGCAAATGCATACAAAGCTGGAAAGATCATTGCAGCAATATGTCTTGGGCCAATGACGCTTGCCAAGGCAGGAATTTTGTCTGAAAAAGTAGCAACAGTTTACCCAAGTAAAAATGGATTAGATGCACTTAGAGTCGGAGGAGCTCTCTACAAGGCAGAAGCAGTAATTGTTAGCGGAAATATAATTACAGGCGATAGTCCACAAAGCGCAGGCAATTTTGCAAATGAAATCATCAAAATGCTCAAAGATTAGATTTTAATTATTTTGTTAATAGAGGAAGTTCTATGATTACTATTAAGCATGAAGGCTGTATCTTTTGTGTTGGATGTTCATCAGTATGTCCAGTGAATGCACTTGAAGCAGTTGGAACTAGAATAAAGCATTATCCAGAGAAATGTATTGACTGTGGATTGTGTGTACGGGTTTGTCCTGCAAATGTTATTTGCCTACACAAAGGCATCAAAAAATGCGCAGACTTGCCAAAGGATGATTAACATGGATCACGACGTAATTGTTATTGGAGGGGGACCAGCTGGAAGCAGTTTTGCCAGAATTGCAGCAGGTGCTGGACTAGACGTTCTTGTAGTTGACAAGAGAAAGGAAATTGGAGTTCCGGTAAGATGCGGAGAAGGACTTGGAGTCGGAGATTTGATCAAAGAAGGACTTGATATTCCAAGAGAATGCTATTCCACGCCAGTTGACGGGGCTAAAGTTATTGCTCCAAACGGAAAATCAATAGTCTGGAAAACTGAGGATACCAAGGGGTATGTTCTTGAGAGAAAGATATTTGACAAATGGCTTTGTGAACTTGCAATCAACAAAGGAGCAAAGGTAAAAACATACACCAGAGCAACTGAAGTTCTCAAAGACGAACATGGAAAACCAAACGGAGTAAAGCTTAGTCATGGTGGAAGAGATCCATATGAAGTTCATGCTCCATTAATCGTTTCTGCCGAGGGTATGGAATCATTTATGGCAAGAGATATGGGATTCAAAACAGTGCATCAGCTCTATGATGTTGATACATGCTACCAGTATGAAATGAAGCCATATGACCATGAGAACCTGATTGAATTATACTTTGGAAATGCAATTGCCCCACGAGGCTATGTTTGGATTTTCCCAAAATCAGATCGAAAAGCAAATGTTGGTATTGGCATTGGTGGGCAGCTTGAAAGTGGTGAAAAAAGAGGCGGAATGAAAGGTGCAACTCCAAAAGAGTACCTCGATAGATTTATTCAAGATCATGATCAGCTAAAAGATTCAAGCAGTCTTCTTGATTTTGGCGGAGTTATTTCAGTCGGAGCTCCAATCAACGAATTTGTAAAGGACAGTTGTATGGTTATTGGAACTGCAGCAAAACAAGTTGACCCAATTCACGGCGGAGGAATAGGACTTGCAATGCAAACTGGGATCATGGCTGCAAAGGTCGCAATTAAGGCAAAGGAAAAGAAAGATTACAGCAAGGAAACTCTCTTTGAATATGAAAAGCAGTGGAGAGTTGAACCGGGCTCAACAGTTGATAAGAGGCTTCTTCTTCGAAAAGTTACTGAAAAGATCAGTGATGATGATTTCAACCACATATTCAATTGCATAAATGATACCGACCTTATGCATATTATGGATGGTAACTTTGCTGGAGTAGTTGCAAAAGTTGTGGCAACAAGGCCGCAGATGCTTGGAGTGCTCAGTGCCCTTCTTCCAGGCAAATCTTAATTTTTAATTTTACAATACAATGACAAATTTGCTAAAATAGTTGTCATCATTGGATTGAGAACTATTCAAGTTTTCAAAAATTGACAGCACATAGCACTGTCAATGGAAATCTGTTAATTTTACAATACAATAAAAAGGGTTTTTGAGAAAGAAAAATCCATGGACGAGTTTAGTGAAGAAGAGAGGAAATTATTAGAGCCATTTGTAACAAACATGGATAAATCCGTGTTCGTCTTAACAAACCTTCCAGAGGTTGTCAAAGGGGCCTTGTTTTCAAGATATAGTAGAAGTGCAAACAGTCTTCGAAAAGTCTTGCTCAAAGAATTTATGCAATCAGAAGAACTTGGAATTGAAGGATTTCAAAGCCTTGGAAGAGATAGTCTTGTCAAAACAAAAAAAGCAGAAGAATTTTACGACAGGATACTCGTTGGTTATGGGGATGATTCTGTTGCCGAGCTGGCAGGCGCGCATATCGCTCTTGAAGAGATCTCAATAATTGCAACAAAAATTGTTGAAGATGCAAGAATTGGCCTCTCACCTCTTGAAAAATCAACGCGATATGTTTATTTTGATAAAAAAAGAGATGATGGCTCTTGGCCATACCTCAAAGAAAAAACCATCATGAATTCTGAATTTGCAGACATATACACCAAAACATGTGATTTGTGCTTCCAGACATATTCCGATCTAGTTCCAAAAGTCTCAGGATACATCATGGAAAAAGAACCAAAGGATGAAGAGACAAGCGATAGGGCATACAGATCAACTGTGAGGGCAAAAACATGCGATATTCTAAGGGGACTTCTTCCAGCATCCACATTAACAAACATGGGATTCTTCGGGGATGGAAGAGCATACGAGTACCTGATTACAAAAATGTATGGAGATGATCTTGCTGAAATTCGTGATCTTGCGGGCAATATGCAGGGGGAGCTTGCAAAAGTAATTCCTTCATTTGTCAAACGGGCAAACAACAAATATGGAATTGCAATGCAGGATTATCTCAAAAAAGTTAGATCTGACATGGGAGAGCTTGCAGGCAAATATCCAGGCTCTGGTGGTGAAGAAGGAGTAAAATTGATTGAATACGATAATGATGCAGAGAGAAAAATCATTATTGCTGCACTTTATCCTTATCTTGAACAATCCATGGAAGAAATTTCAAGAATTGTTGATCAGATGAGCGATGAGGAAAAACAAACAGTAATCAGCAAATACATCAATGAAAGAGGAAACAGAAGACAAAAACCAGGAAGAGGATTTGAGCATGCATACTATACTTTTGATGTAGTTGCAAACTACGGTGCATATCGAGACATTCACAGACATAGAATTTTAACTCAGGAAAGACAGCTGCTAGGACCTCATCTTGGATACAAACTACCAGCAGAATTAGTTGATTCTGGATATCAAAATGAATTTACAAATGTAATGGAAGAAGCAAAAAACACATATGAACAGATCTCAAAAAAATTCAAAAAAGAAGCACAGTATGTTATCCCACTTGCATATAATATTCGCTGGTATATGACATACAACATTAGAGAAGCATACCATTTGCTTGAACTTCGAAGTGCAATGCAAGGGCATATTGATTATAGGAGAGTTGCTCAAAACATGTTTAGAGAAATTGAGAAAGTTCATCCAAACCTTGCTGCTGGAATGAAATATATGGACATGCAAGAGTATGGACTTGAAAGGCTTGAAGCTGAGAAAAAGCTTGATAAAAAAATGGAAGAGCTGAACAAAAAATATGGCAAATAAGGTCTACATTACTGGCGCAAGTGGAAGGCTTGGCAGAGTGATTCTAAGCAAATGTGATGCAATTCCGATTGTTAGAGCGAAGAGTGGCCTTAAAGATGAGATTCTAAGCGATTTTTCAATAGCAAACTTAGAAAAAATTCTCAAGGATGCAGATGCCATAATTCATCTTGCAGGCTCAAGAGACTTTCTTGATCAGAAAAAGGCATGGGAAGGAAATGTAGAGCTGAGCAGAAAAATTGTACATGCATCGCCAAGGGCAGCAAAGATTATTTTCAGCAGTTCAATTTCAGTATATGGAAAAAAACTTGCAGAGATACCTGCTGATGAGAACTCTTCGCTTCATCCAGATACTCCGTATTCAAAAACAAAAATAGAAGCAGAAAAACTTGTTGAAAAACATCCAAATCATGCTATTCTCAGAATTGGACCTATTTATGGCCCGGGATTTGAAGAATACTTCAAGATTCTAGGGTTAATTGAAAAGAGGAAGATGAAAATTATAGGAGATGGGAAAAACAGAATCCCATTTGTCCACGTTGACGATGTTGCAGATGCCATCATAAATTCAATAGAAAAAGGAATTGGAAAATATGTTCTTGTTGGAGAATGCAAAGCTCAAAAAGAAATATTTGAAATTGCAGCAAATGAACTTGGAGTAGAGGCTCCAGCAAAACACACATCAGTTTTCCTTGCAAAGATATTTGCACAATATGAACTTTTCAGATCAACTCATTTTGGAGGAAGTGCAAAATTCATTCCTGAAGATATTGCAGTACTTTCCAGTGATCGTGAATTTAACTGTAGCAAAGCAAGGCAAGAAATTGGTTTTTCTCCAATTTCAATAAAAAAAGGCATTTCCCAGATGGTTCAGAGATATAGAAAGCGTATTAAAAGTTAACATGGAGTTCGATTACATGAGACGGGAGATATTAGTAATTCTGCTTATGTGCACACTTGTTAGTGCAGGTTTGGATCAGTCATACATCCACATTGTTGATCGCGAAGGAAATTCGGAGATAACCAAAACTATGGATATCTCAGCTTTTATGACAGATTTTGAAGATGGATCAATGGAAAAGGTGTCAGATCTTTGTTCAGTAGATCCAGAGCTTCGGTGCAGTGTTGATGGGAAGGTTATCACAATAACTGAAAGTTTCTCCGCTGGAGAACACTATAATTTCCAAGTAAACTATGGAATTCCGTTTATCACATACACTCTAACACAAAAAAAGATACCAACAGATGTTTTCAGTGTTTCTCTTGATAGGTTACTTCGAAAAGCAGGAGTAATTGAAGGAGGAGTTGAAGGATCTGCAGATGCGATTGATCTTTATAATGAAGAAGAGAATAAGGAAAATGCAGGGTTTCTTCGAAGATTCAAGGTTAATCTAAGTTATCAGATAACTGTGCCAACTGCCATTGATGAGGCTCGCGCTGGCAATGTTTCTGGTGTTGTGGATGGTTCAACAGCTACTTTTGATATTGTGGATCTTATGGAAGAATCACAGCCAATAGTAGTCAAGAACAGCGAATTAAACATGGGATACCTAGTCATAATTGCAGCAGTAATTGTTCTTGGAGGATTGGCATATTCATTCTTCAAATCAAAACCAGCTGTAAAAAAGAAGACAAAAAAGTCTAAATCAAAAAAATAGACAAAAATGGTGCAATTTCGAAATTTCAATAGGATTATAAAGCGAAATTGACACCTATATTTTCATTTCTTTAGTTATTATCAGAGGTCATATTATGAGTGGTATTGTAGGTTATGGAGCATATGTTCCAGTATACAGGATAAAAAGTGCAGAAATAGCAAAGGTATGGGGAGAGGACACAGTAAGAATCGAAAAAGGCCTTGGAATCAAAGAAAAGGCAGTGGGAGGAGTTGATGAGGACACTTCTACAATATCGGTTGAAGCTGCAAGAAACGCCCTGCTTCGCTCTGGCACTGATCCACAGATGATAGGAGCACTTTATGTTGGCTCTGAATCGCATCCATATGCAGTTAAGCCAACTGGCACAATTGTTGCCGAGGCAATTGGAGCAACTCCAAATTTGACTGTTGCTGATCTTGAATTTGCATGCAAAGCAGGAACTGCGGCCTTACAGATCACAATGGGCATGGTAGATTCAAAGATGATCGATTATGGAATGGCGATTGGTGCAGATACTGCTCAGGGAAGGCCAGGAGATGCACTAGAATACTCTGCAGCATCAGGAGGAGCTGCCTTCTTAGTTGGACCAAATTCCGAATCAATTGCAATTATTGAAAGCACATGCTCGTTTACTACAGATACTCCAGACTTTTGGAGAAGGCAACATGCAGAATATCCAACCCATGGAGGAAGATTCACTGGAAAACCAGCATATTTCAGGCATGTTATTGGAGCAACAAATAGACTACTTGAAAAAACAGGAACAAAAATCAGCGATTATACACATGTAGTATTCCACCAGCCAAACGGAAGGTTCCCTGTTGAAGCTGCAAAAAAACTTGGAGCAACAACAGAACAGATCAAAACAGGACTCCTAACTCCAGTTATTGGAAATACTTACTCTGGAGCTTCAGTACTTGGACTTTCTGCTGTTCTTGATGAGGCCAAGGCAGGAGATACTATTCTTGTAACTTCTTATGGTTCTGGAGCTGGAAGCGATTCTTTTGCGATCACAGTTACAGACAAAATAGACGAGAGGAGAGATAAGGCACCTTTAACCAAAGATTATATTGCAAAAACAAAGTACATCGATTATTCTACATATGTAAAATATAGAAAAAAACTGAGGCAGTGATTTCAGTAGTGTAGACGTTGAAATACAGAAGAACAGAATGTTTAAATATCCTTATATGTATAAATTCATACATATATGAATTTGACATATAGATAGAGGTAGTAATATGAAAAATATTTTCTTGTTAATGTTATTGCTAAGCTCAGTTGCATTTGCAGTTACTGACAGTGAGCTGCATAAGGACATAAAAGTAGATTTGATAAAAACAAGCCCATCAGTTGTTGCAGATGAAACTGAATTCATAGCATATTTGGTTTTTACAAATGATGGAAATGAAAAACATGATATTTCATTTACAGTTGTAACTTCGAGCCTTTTTTCGCACATAGGCCCAGGCACAATCGAGTATAGTGAGATAATTTTAGAGCCAGGAGAATCAGTAAATTACGAGATTCTTGTTTATGCAAAAGATCTTGTTCTTGCAGAAAATCCGCTTAAAATCGTGATTAAAGAGGACAATGCAGCTGCAGTAAAAACAGTATTTGTAACTGGAACACTGGAGCAAAAATACATAGACATTGCAATGGAAAACTTCTCAGTAAATGGAGAAGATGAAATAGAATACAACCTTATTGTTGATCCTTCAGAAGATTTCTATAATGTACATATTGAATTTGGACTCTCAGAACTTCCAATGCAAATCCAAGACGATGACAACATAAAGATTATTCCATTTATCAGTGGAAAAGAATCAATTCCAATAACAATGGATATTGACAACAGTGCTGAGTCGCAGATATACCAGATCATGATCAATACTACTGCAAATGATGCATACAACAACAAATATTCATCAGTAAGCTACCTTCCGATAAAACTAGAATTTCCGGATAAAGTAGCCCTTGGAAAAGTATCAAGCTCACCCCAAAGCCTCAAAAGGGATACCAAAAACAACATAATAGAAGTAGAAATTGCCAACCAAGGAAAAGATGAAATTGAAAATGTAGAGGCAAGCCTTGCTATTGAATCTGGTGGGTTTGAACCAACATTTTTCCAGTCTAACGTAGATTTTCTTGGAACTGTAGATTCAAAGAATAGAAGCGCAGCAACGTTCAAGTTCGATATTGCGGATCAGGTAAAATCAGGAACATATAATGGAACAATATATCTGAAGTATTATCATCTTGGAGAAGAGAAAAACAAGAGCTTCCCAATGCAGGTAAATGTGCAAAAACTACCGTATTTCTTAGTTAACCAGTCAAGCAATGAAAGAAACACGAATAATGAGATTTCATTTACAGTAACTAATCTAGGCGATGAATGTAGTAGTGTTGAAATTACTGGACTTACAAAGAACCTTCCAATCAGCTGGAAACAGGATTCTGATAAAGCCGCCAAACTTGATGAAGACGAGACTAAAGAATTCAAGCTTGAGCTCACTTTCAATGAACTTGCAAGTGCAAAGGAATATGGAGTTCCGATAAGAATAAGATGCATATACAATGAAGAGCCGATAGTGCAGGAAGAGGAGATATATGTTCTGAGCAAAGGAAAAGAAGAGAATATTCTTCCAGTAATACTTGCTGCAGCATTTATCCTGATTCTTATGTTCATGATAGGACGTCATTTTTTCACAGCAAAGAAACAGAAAAGTGAATAAAATGGGAATCATCTCAGGAGTTGGAGATAGATATCAGAAATCGATCCCAAACTATGTTGAATTTCTTGATAATGAGAAATGGCCACTTCTAGGCCTTCTAATTATTTTCATTGCTTTTATGGGGACATTTGCAATCAACATAGAAGTAGATTCTGGTCAGGACTCATTTTTCTATGAAAACGATCCAGTCAAACTAAAAAACGATCTTGTTGATGCCAATTTTAATTCGGCCGATGCAATGACCGTATTTATCCGCATTGATGGAACCTCGGCTGATTTTGATAGGATAGAATCTGTTCATGACCCGCAGATAATAGAGTATGTAGAGACACTTCAGAAAAAAATATCTGAAAAGAGCTTTGTTGATTATGTCTTTTCACCACTCGAAAGCTCATATTTATTTAGCGAAAGCGGAACCAGTGCTCTTCTTCTTGTGTATATGGATATGGGATCTGGCGACAGCCAACTAAAGGACAGAAAAACACAGATAGAAGAGATAGTTAAGCAGACTAAAAAACCAACTGGGATAAAAACAAGCGTTGGAGGAAGCCCAGTTATCTTTTCAGAAGTATCCCGTTTGTTGTTCAGTGACCTTATTGTAACAGGACTACTTAGTATGATTATTATTGCGATTTGCATTAGAATATTTTATGGGAGCAATGTGATGACAATAGTCAATATTTTTGTCCTCTCGTGCGTTATGATATGTATTTTTGGTGCAATGAAAATGCTTGGAGTTCCTCTGAACATTGCAACTGCACTTATTGCTGTTTTAACAATAGGCATTGGTGTTGACTATACTCTGCACCTTCAAAATGGATTTGTAAAAGGAGAAGGAAGAAGAAGATATATTGTAACTTCAACTCTTCAAAAAATCGGACCTCCACTATCCCTTGCTTTTATGACAACTTTGATTGGTTTCTTTTCACTCTTTTTCGCTGGATCAAGAGTTATGGAAACTCTTGCCATCGCAACTTCTGTTGGAATACTATTCGTATTTTTCTTCAATATGAGCCTCACGCCAATTATCTTTCTTATTTTCGGATCTGGAAAACCAAAAAGTTCAACGAATAATTTTTCAGAGATTTCTGGATTTCTGCATGAGAGAATGATGGATCTTGGAAATATTATTGGAAAGAGAACATTCTCGTTTCTTGGAGGGGTTTTGGCATTTGCCTTCATTGTCATCTTTGGAATCACTATGGTCAATACTGAAATGGATTATTCAGGATTTATTCCTGCAGATAACCCAATAATCATTGATCTGGTTGAGCAGGGAGATGCTTTTCCAGGAACAACAAGCGCCATGATAATCATTGTAGAAGCAGATGATGTTCGCTCATATGAGGTTCTCAAAGAGGTGGATAATTTTGAAAAAAAGCTTCGTAGCATTGAATTTATAGAATCTGTCAGATCCCCAGTGGATGACATTAAAAGGGAAAATGGAGGACAGATACCAGAAACTGATACGAGAATAGATCACCCTGATATTGGAAACGACTACAAAATGATGAGGATCACGGTGGGATATGGAGGACAAGTAGTATGGGACAATGATCTTTTCTTCCAAAAGTTCATTCCAAAAATCACAGAGGCTTTTCCTGAGAAAGTTGAGACATATTATTCTGGACAAGTGGCATATGATGCAAGGCAAAATGAAGTGAATAGCTCAGGATCACAGATGGTCACACTAGTATCTTTTGCATTGATTTTTGTCTTACTTATTTTGTATTTCAGATCAATAACTGTTGGGATTATGATGCTGCTTCCAATTGGACTTGCAATACTCTCCACAATGGGAATGGACGGGTGGGCAAATGTACCATTTTCGCAAATAACCTCATCTATTTTCGGAATCATAATAGGAATTGGGATGGATTTCTCGATCCATGCAGGTTCTGAAATGAGAAGAGAACTGGAACGTGGAGCATCTTATATTGGAGCAGTTGAGGCAACACATGTGCATCTTGCAAAGCTTTTGTTCCTAACCTCCCTCACAACAGTTCTCGGATTTTTGGCACTTCAAGTTGCTAATCTTAGTTTCCTCCAGGACCTTGGGATAACGCTAGCATTCGGTATTTTATTTGCATTTTTCTATTCAGTTATACTTCTTCCAGGATTAATTGTGGGATATTACAAAATCAAAAGAGGTTTTGGAACCCTCATCACGAAGAAGATGTAATAAGTAACAAAATATTGAGGAAAAAATAGTATAAATACCAATTTAGTATAGAGAAAGGATAAATATATCCATAGAAAAAATATATTATAGATCAAGATGAAGGTAAGGCAATGAACATTGTGATTGAAGGCATATTGCTAGGGTTATCAATATCTGCGCCCATTGGTCCGACAAGTATTGAGATTATCCGTAGAAGCTCGAAATATGGCTGGAAGTCAGCTTTTATCTTCTTTCTTGGTGCTCTGACGGCACTTATTGCTTACCTTGCTCTGGCTATTTTGGGGCTCTCATTCTTGTTGCAACCCGGGATAATAAGCAATGCCCTGCTTTTTGTTGGATCAATAGTACTTTTTTATCTAGCATATAGCTCATATGAAGATTATATTGGAACAGGCAGGATATATCATTTTAATGAAATTGAAAACAAGCAGAATTTTATTCCTGGAATGGTTTTGACAATTTCAAACCCGGCAGTTCTTGTTATGTGGACCGGGATAATGGGGGCAGAACTTGCTACTTGTAGTGCCAATATCGAGCAGGGGCTGATGATAAGTAGTGGGGTTCTGGTTGGAGTTTGCCTTTTCTTCTGCTCTCTTATTGCAGTAGTTCAAAAGTTTAGAGAAAAATTGAATAAAAATACATTCAAATGGGTTGCTCTGGCTTCGGCGATATTGCTAACTTATTTTGCAGTAAAATTTGGATTTGAATTCATCAAGATTCTACTTGGGGTTTGACTCCCCATACAGATAGTCATGAACACAGGAGCACTTGGCAGCTTCTGAAAGAGGAACTGACTTTGTTACTGCTAATCGTACCTGACCTCGGGCTTCCTGAAAGCCAAGAAAGTAGGCCTTATTCCAAACAACTCCGTTGAGTCCTCGTGCAATGAGCATCAGATTAATATCAAGATCATGCCCAACAAAAAGCGGATCAGTAAGACCTCCATGGGTTTTTGATAATTTTGATAGATGAAGGATTCCATTTCGAGCAAAAGTTCCATTTGACTCAACGAAAATCTCTATCCGTGGAGCTTTGACCCTCATTCCATGATCAACAGAACTGACCATCTCAAGAGGATCGCGATAAAGTGCAAGAATTACATCACGATTTTTGGAGTTTGCAATTCGAAGAGCAAAACCATATGGAAGGATATCAGATGTATGCAACTTCAAACTCTGCCTGAATGTGCCTTCTTCAAATAGAAACATTTCAGTTTGATAATCAGCTGCAAGAAGATCTAATCTTTTTCCAGAAACGCTGATGTTTGATTCTGCCACAATACCAGTCATTCTTCTTCTTTTCATAAGACTGTGAGCATCAGTAAATTTAGTTTTGCCTCTTTGAAATCCAAGTTCTTCTGCACTTACAATCTGCGCATTATCAATTCGAAGAGGCTCTCGGTGTATTGCCCCGCATCCAAGGATAGTAGCTGAGGTTAGTGCTGCTGCAAAAACTTTCACAGCCTGCCGCATAACAGGATTGGACTGCGAAGCTGTTTCTCTCTTCCTTAGATTTTTCATAAAATAGAATTAGTGTGGATAGATTTATATTTGTGTTTAAAAGATGGGCCTGCCGAGACATCCAGTATCAATTTAGCGCATTGGATATTAGCACTTAAAAGGTACATTTGAACTCGGGACCTTCGGCTTTCCTAGGTCAGCCAATCCACATCGGATTGTACTAGAACGTGTCATATAAGACCGGCGCTCTAACCATTTCAGGAAACCTCTAGTGTTTTTCCCTAAAAGTTTCAGACTGAGCTACAGGCCCATCAAGGCAGATTAAGCCAAAAAGTCTTTTTAAAACCCTTACCTGTTAGAAGAGGATATATGTATCGCACTCTCAAAGGAAAAGAAGTCGCGGATAGCATGCTCGAAGAAACAAGAGTCATAGTAGAGCAAATGGAAAGAAAGCCGCATCTTGCAATAGTCCTTGTTGGAAATGATCCTGCTTCAGAAGTTTATGTAAAGAAAAAACTGCAAAAAGCAGAAGCCATAGGAGTTAAAGCAACTTTGAAGAAGATGGATGAGGATACTAGTGAAGAAAATGTCCTGAAGATTGTTGAACAATTGAATGATGATCCAGAAGTAGATGGATTTATTGTACAAGCGCCACTTCCAAAACAAGTTGATTTTACAAAGATTGTAGAAATGATTAAACCAGAAAAAGATGTGGATGGATGGACATCTGCAAACATGGGAAGAATGTTTGTCGGACTTCCAGCTCTTATGCCAGCAACTCCTCTTGGAGTTATGAAAATGCTTGAGTATTATGAGGTTGACTTGAATGGTAAAAATGTAACTGTAATTGGAAGATCCAATGTTGTTGGAAAGCCTCTTGCACTCATGCTTCTGAAGAAAAATGCAACAGTAACAGTTTGTCATTCCAGAACAAAAGACCTTTCAGTTCATACAAAAAATGCAGACGTTGTAGTTGCTGCTGTTGGAAAACCTGGACTGATTACTGGAGATATGATCAAAGAAGGGGCTTATGTAATTGATGTTGGTACAACAAGGGTTGATGGCAAAATCAAAGGAGATGTACTATTTGAAGAAGTAATAAAAAAGGCCAATTGCAGCCCAGTTCCAGGTGGAGCAGGACCTATGACAGTAGCAGTTCTTATTTCAAATGTGGTAATAGCAGCTCAGATGACAGCTGGAAAATGAGCATTGATTTCATCTGCTTTTTTCATAAAGATTTTGTGGACTCCAGAGCCATATTGCATTGCTTTTTTTCTCCGAAGAAGAGCAAGTTTTGGAACGCCTAGAATTTTTCCAGCTTCTCTAAGAATTCCTTTTTTTAGTTCCCGCTCTGCCATCCTCTCTTCAAGCGGAACAGAGAATAAAAGATTTGCAACATCAGTATTGCAAAAAGGACAGCGAGCTTCTATTCCTTGTTTTCGGCAGATCTTTTTTATCCATCCAATATCTCGCTTTGGGAGGGTTTTGAATTCGTCTTTGAGAATTTTATCTAGGTCTTTTCCTTCTTCAGCGTAATCATAATATCTCTCATATCCAACAAAAAGCTCCTCTGCTCCAGAGCCAAAGAGAAGAACGCTATGCCCAGCTTCTTTTGCTGCCTTCGCAATTAGGTAAACAGGAACTAAAATTTCAACTTTTAGAAAATCAAGAGGAAGTATCTTGTAGGTTTTTTCATATGTTTCCATTGCAAGTTTTTCATCGATTATGATTTTGTGAAGCGGAAGACCGAGTTCTTCTGCTGTTTTTTCTGCATATTCAAGATCAGGACTGCCCAGAGCACCAGCTGCATAAAGGTCCACATTAGCATGTTTTTTTGCTATAGTAGCAATTAAAGTCGAATCAAGTCCACCAGAAAATGAAATTGCAACATTATCCTCAAGCGTTTTTTCAACTGCGCTGGATAGAAGTGAAGATAATTCTAGAATCATAGAATAAACGATTTGTAGTGAACTCTTTTAAAATAACCGAGGCAAGAATCTTATTTAATTGTGGGCCCGTAGCTCAGCTTGGATAGATCGAAGTAGTAGATAAAACTATTTCGAGTCTTTAGCGGCGCTCTCCTAATAAAAACAGGAGAAAGGCGTAGGCCGGGGGTTCAAATCCCCCCGGGCCCGTACTTGTTTTATTATTCCATAATACTGGATAGAATCCGAAATGCTTTTTCTGTATCTGCTTGCTTGATTACTAAAATAGTATCAGTATAACAAGAAATAAATTCAACGACATTTATTCCCTCAGATGCAAGAGCTCCAAGAATATAAGAGATAACTCCTGGAACATCCTCAAGCTCAGGTGGACTTTCTATTGTAATTAGATTGAGGTTTTCCTCACAACGTGATGGTTTTTTTGGAAGATTATCAAGCTCGCGCTGTTCAAGTATATACGTAATATTGCGACCGGATTTTGCAAAGGAGAGAGGATGGATCGCATCAATGGATTTTGATGAGATCACAACTGCCACCTTGCTTTTGATGACCATGGAACTATTTTTGAGAATGAAGAGAATCTTTCCCTCCAGATCCGATTCAAGTTTTTCAATTTTTTTTGATAGCCGAATTAAAGCCATCTTAACTGTGTTCTCGTATTTAACATCTCCAAATGCTTCGATTGATATTTTCCGAGCAAGGGCTGAGTAGTTTACAACATTCTCCCGCATCACTTCTTTGAGAAATGGACGTCTCTTTACATAGAGCCATACGAGGTTAGATATATTCTCCATATGTTACATTTGCAACATAAGTGTATATAAATGTAACAAATCTTACAAAATATTTATAAGCATTAAAGGTAGCAAGAAGAATATTAACTTGTTCAATTAGATTAAGGTGAAAACTATGAAAAAAATAATACTGGCATATTCAGGAGGACTCGATACTTCCTGTATTTTGAAATATTTAGTAGAAGAAGGCTTTGAAGTAATTGCATACATGGCAGATGTTGGTCAGGACGATGATTTTGAAGCTGCTAAGAAAAAGGCACTTGAAATTGGGGCATCAAAAGTATATGTTGAAGATCTGAAAAAGGAGTTTGTTACTGATTTCATTTTTCCGGCAATCAAGGCTAATGCTATCTATGAGGGAAGATATCTTCTTGGAACAGGACTTGCAAGACCAGTTATTGCAAAGAGACAAATTGAAATTGCAGAAATGGAAGGAGCAGAATACGTTTCTCATGGTGCAACAGGTAAGGGAAATGACCAGGTAAGGTTTGAGCTGACATACTATGCACTAAACCCTAAAATCAAGGTTTATGCACCATGGAAAGACGAGGTATTTTTAGCCAAATTCAAAGGAAGAACAGACCTTCTCAATTATGCAAAGGAAAAAGAAATTCCAGTGACTGCAACCCATGCAAAGCCATACAGTATGGATGAGAACATTATGCATATTAGCTATGAATCAGGAGTTCTGGAAGATCCACTAAAAGGTCCAAGTCCAGATATTTTTAAATGGACAAAATCCCCGCAGGATGCTCCGGATAAAGAAACATCAATTGAAATTCATTTCAAAGATGGACTGCCAATAAAAGTAGTAAACAAGGATGATAAAACTGAAAAAACAGATCCGCTTGAGCTTTACCAATACCTCAATGAACTTGGAGCAGAAAATGGAATTGGCAGAATTGATATTGTTGAAAATAGATTTGTTGGGATAAAATCAAGAGGAATTTATGAAACACCTGCTGCAACAATTCTTCGAGAAGCTCATATGGATATTGAATCAATTGCAATGGATCGTGAAGTAATGAGACTTAGAGATATGCTCAGCCCAAAATTTGCTGAAATTGTCTACTATGGATTTTGGTTTAGTCCTGAGATGGAATTTTTGACTGCTGCAATAAACAAAAGTCAGGAGTTGATTGATGGAGTAGTACATCTTAGTCTCTACAAAGGCAATGTAACTATTAGCGGACGTGAATCACCAAGCTCATTATATGATAGCGAACTTTCCTCGATGGATATTGAAGGTGGGTTCAACCAAAAGGATTCCGAAGGCTTCATAAAGATCAACGCAATACGTTTGATGGCGCACAACGCAATTACACATCATAAGAGGCTAAAGAAATGAGCAAAATGTGGGGAGGACGTTTTTCCAGCGGACCAAAAAAAGATGTTCTTGCTTTCAACAGCAGTGAGAATATTGAGCTTGACAAACGCCTTGTAGAATATGACATTCAGGGAAGCATTGCGCATGTGAAGATGCTTCAAAAGCAGAAAATAATCAAAAAAGATGAGGCAGCTGAAATTCTAAATGCTCTTGATGAACTTGCAAAAGAATGGAAAGCAGGTAAATTCAAACTTGATCCAAGTCTTGAGGATGTTCACATGAATATCGAGACTGCAGTTTCCAAAAAAACTTCTCATGGAAAAAAAATGCATGTTGCAAGGTCGAGAAATGACCAGGTACTTCTTGATATGAGAATGTATATGAGAGATGAAATTCTTGAGATCATTGAACTGATTAAAAAATTGAAAAAAGTAAAGCTCAAATATGGACCAATGGTTGGATATACACACACCAGAGTTGCCCAGCCAATTACAGTTAGGTTTTGGAGCGAAGCTTTTTCTGATGGCCTTGCACGGGATATTGAAAGATTGCAGGAATGCTATAAGAGAGTAGATCAAAATCCGCTTGGAGCATGCGCCCTTGCTGGAACAAGTTGGAATATTGATAGAAATTACACTGCAAAGCTACTTGGATTTTCTTCAGTTCAGAAAAACGAACTTGACACAATAAGCTCCCGCGGGGAACTTGAAGCTGAAATGTTATCACATTTGAGCATTCTTATGGCAAGGGTCTCTGGAATTGCCGAAGAGCTGATATGGCTCTCAGAAAAGGGGCTAATTGAGCTTCCAGATGATCTTTGTACAGGAAGCAGCATTATGCCAAATAAGAAGAATCCAGACATTCTGGAGCTTGTTCGAGCTAGATCTGGAAGAGTATATGGAGTTCTGATGCAATGCTTAGTCGTCAAAAAAGGCTTAATCTCTGGATATCATTCAGATATGCAAGAAACAAAATATGCAGTAATGCAGGGAATAGATACAGTAAAATCAAGCCTTGAAATTATGGCTCTGGTCTTCAATGGTATGACATTCAATCAAAAGAAGATCATGCATGAACTTGATTCTGGTTTTGCACAGGCAACTAAAATTGCAGATTATCTTGCAGCTAGTGGAATGTCGTTTAGAGAAGCTCACGCGAAATCAGGTAACCTAGTCAAATTCTGCGAGAAAAACAACAAAACAATATCTCAAGTTGAAGTAAATGATGCAGAAAAAATTCTTGGAATAAAAATAGGGGAAAAGAATTGGAAAAAATTACTCATTGATGCTCTTCTTAAATAGCATAAAGAGGATCACGACTGCAAGTATACCAAGAACAAGGATAACAACTGCAAGATCTCCAAGGAGATTGTCGACTTTGTTTTCAGTTGCAGCTGGAAGAACTTCTTCATTATTCACAAGCTTTGGAGGCTCCTTTTCAGGTATATACGACTCTTCCGGCTCTTCAATAATAACTGGCTCTTCAGTAGTTTCTTCAGTTACATTATCGGAAGCAGCTTCTCCATCAACAATATAATAATCCTCATCTCCAACCTGCTCTGGTGTGTCGTTTTGACCAGGGAATACTTGAGGAACAGGAGCAGCACCACATTCTGCTTCAGTTGGACAATAATTCGGAGTCATCATCTGAAGACATTCTGCACCCATATCAGTAGGGGCAACAATAGGACAGTGCACTACAACTCCACTTGGTTTATAGAAAGTACTTCCCTCTCCTTCAATATTTGAAACAACTCGAACAACATTACCAAGACAATGATAAACAGCCTGAACATTTTCCGCATGACAATAGGCAGCAGCAGTATCTTCTGCAAACTGGGCCCCATTATCACCAGATTCAATAATAGCTGCAAAGCTGGTAGTAAATAGCGATAATATAACCAATAATATGATGGATTTCATATACACACCATTACAAATTATGAAACAACTTGTTTATATATCTACTTTTTCTCAGTGACCTTTATCAGGTGATAGCCAAACTGGGTTTGTACGGGGGCAGAAACAGCTCCAACTTCAAGTGAAAATGCAGCTTCTTCAAACTCTTTTACCATAACCCCTTTGTCAAAGAATCCTAGATCCCCACCAGTTTCCTTGCTTGGGCATTTTGAATGTTTTTTTGCAACATTCGAAAAATCCATTCCGGATTCAATCTCAGATTTAAGAGATTTTGCCTGTTCCTCGGTTTCTACAAGAATATGACTTGCTCGTATCATGGGTAAAAAGATGTAGAAGAAGTTATAAAAAGTGTTAGGGTTGGAGTTAGTGGAAAAATTAGGGTTGAATCCATTCGATTTCGAAATATTCGTATTCGCTTCCAGGAAGATCAATCTTCTTGATAACATAGTATGTTACGCTGCTCTCCCGGTCAGATATTGCAACCATCATCTCAAGACCGGATAAAGAGCATTCTGCAAGTGCTCTTGCAAGCTCTTCTCCTCCAATATACTCGTCTTCTGTCAAAGAATACATCAAGTATTTTGGAGTTCCTTCTTTTGGAGTTTCAATTCCTCCTTTCTTTCTATGATAAAGAAGAAAATCAAGCTGTGGTTTTTTTGGATTTCGGCTTTGAGCGCTCTTTTTTCCTGGAATTGCAAGGATAAATGTTTTTTTGACGCTGTGAGCAACACGGATTGCACGCGCCCATTCTGAAATTAACTGCTTGTGCTTTCTTGGAAACACATGAATAACATGGCGTGAGTGCATCCACTTATCTTCAGTCTTAATTGGAGATGCTCCAGGAAAGTAAATTCTAAAATGCGTTCCAAACTTAAAGCCAGTCTTAATTACATAACCGCGAGATCTCCAATCTTCATAAACAAGATACATATCAGAGAAAAATTTGATGTGTTTTTCTGCAATTTTTTCAACTTCTTTGAGTTTGCAGTTTTTTAGTGTCATGTTTCCATGGCGAAGAAGATAGATTGTTTCAAAAATATCAAGCTTGCTGATTCTTCCTCTGTGAGATGCCTTGTATGTTCCGAATTGACCTATCCAGTAGCGCTGGTAAAGCTCCTTTCCAACATTTGCATCATCAACAAGTGTAATCAGATCATGCGGAAAGAACAATCCTTCAAATGAAAATGAATCGATTTTGAACTTTGAACTTTCATAGCGAAGAAGAACAGTTCTTCCATAGTTGCCATCAGCTTCTTCGATTGGCCGAAGGATCAGTCCCTTGTCCCTCCAGTCTTTGTAAGTCAAATATCTGGCAAGAATCTTCTTGTTTTTCAGAAATAGAGAAGCAACATCATTGAATGAATAATTATTGCCTGATGTATCATAGCATTTGCCATTTCTAATATCCATTATGTATAATGCTTCCTCAGCAGTGAGATAGATTATTCCTTTTTTCATCTGGCCGTAAAAACCGTTTTGAAGCGAAGTGACATCAGATGCTTCGGCTACCTTTATGGTTTTCCGGTCCAGCTCAAGTTTGATCATAATATTGCCTCAAGCAGAATTTCCGAATAGTATTATTTGTAATTGAACCAATTAAATATCTGCTTATCACGAAAATCATCAACAATCAGATCACACTCTGGCTTGTTCATAGAAGGATATGGCCGCATCCAGATCAGCTTCATGCCAGCAGAACGTGCTGCCTGGCATCCAGAATATGAATCCTCGATAACAAGGCAATCTTCAGGTGAGATACCAAGAAATTCTGCTGCCATGAGAAACGGCTTTGGATCAGGTTTCCTATATGGAACATCATCAGCAGTAACAATATAATCAAAATAATCTGCAATTCCAAGCATATCAATTATCTTCTCAATATATCCGCGGTGGCCACCAGAAACAATTGCAGTCTTGATATTTTTTTCACGAAGGAAATAGAGAAAATCGCTCAGGCCAGAAATTTCCTTTGCTTCTCCTGCCTCCACATGCTTGTCAAACATTATTCTGCGTTTTTCGACAAGCTCGTTGGCATCACCAGTTTTTCCATCTTCATCTAAAAGTTTTTTGAATATGCTGCGAGATCCTGTCCCTGCAAACTCAGAATACCAACGTTTTTGAGAAACATCTTTTGAGAGAAGCTCGATGAATGTAAGCCTGTGAATTTCTTCAGAACTGACAATAACTCCGTCAAAATCAAATAACACTGCTTTAATCATAGAGGATAGACGGTTCAGTAATGTTTTAATAATGAATCAAAGAACTACAGATTATGAAATCGCTTATTCTTGTTTTATTGGCTTGTTTGACAATGACTGGATGCGTGATGTTTGAGGAAGAAGTGAATGTCACTGAAAATGTGACTGAGCCACCTCCTCCTCCACCGCCGCCAACACCGTCATTCTCGATCTCGAGTCCACTAAGTGGAGAACTGGTAATGATCGCTGAAGAATATGGAGACATTAACCTCGTAATGAGTACTTCAAACCTCATCTTAAGACCTGATGGCGGTATGAAAAAAATCGGCGAGGGGCACTTTATGATCAGTATTGACGGCGAACTTCCAGTAAAATCATCCAGCAAAATATTTGTTATTCCTGCAATGACTGCCGGAGAACATAATATCGAGGTTGAACTGGTTCACAATGATGGAACATCATATTCTCCAAAAAATGTTCAGAGTGTAAGCTACACAGTTGGACAGGAGGAGCCTGAACAATACATCCCACAGGAATACAGTGTGGATGTTCAGGACTTTGCATATGAACCAGAATCATTAACCGTAAAGGTTTCTGATAAGGTAACATTCACGAACAAGGGAAGTTTCCCAAGATCAGCAACCTGTTTCATTAATGGAGCAGAAGTGTTTGACACCGAAGTAATTGCATCTGGAAATAGTGTCACAGTTACCATGGATAGAGTAATGGAATGTGAATACTACTCAATTACACACATGGCAATGAAAGGTACAATAAAAGTAGAGAGCAATGGAATGGAGGAGTAATCCTTCAATATCCGATCTCTATTTCTCCTTCTTTTTCTATTTCTTTTGTCCAAAGTTGGCAGGCTAATCTTTGCGATGAAGCTGCATTGTTTTTTCTTAGAGTTTCTTCTTCCAGTGAGCTTATTGGAACCAGGAATTCTTCTCCTGAGCGAATAGTGCAAGTGCACATACCGCATGAACCGTGTCTGCAACCAAAAAGGATTGCACAATCATCTGGGAGATAGTCAATAATTTTTGAATTTGCAGGAACTTCGAATGAAATGTTATCATTGAGAATTGTAACCTTTACCATTATTCATCACCAAAAAGTTTTGTTTGATTTAGATCTTTGATAGTTTTCCAACGAGTACGGATATATGGACCAAGAAGTGTTCGTGTTTCCTTATTCTTAAGAGCCTCCATAGTTTTTGCATCAGATGGATAGCCACTTCCAAAATCACATGCGATCTTTTTCTTTATTTCTTCAATTTTGGAATCGCGAATCAGTTTTGCACATATAGATGCTGCTGAAACAATTGGAAACCTATCATCCGCCTTATGCTCAGCCTCAAACTTAGTCACTCCATACTTTTCCATACGCGCTCTAAATGTCCAGGAATAGCGATCTGGCATGTCGATCATAACATCGCCCTCGCCAAGATCTTTGATCAATCCTGCCATCACCTTAGCTTCGATGTCATTGAGAGACATCTCGCCCATTAATTTGTTTAAATCCACTGCACTAACCTCAACCCACCTGAAAGTGCAGAACTTTTTCAGAATTTTGTATATTTCCTCTCGTTTTTTTGGAGTGAGTTTCTTTGAATCTTTAGGATCTGCTTTTTTGAGGAGTTTTTCGTCCTCCCTCTTGCAAAAAGCACAGCATATAACTAGAGGGCCAATAACTGGGCCACGGCCGGCCTCATCAATGCCGGCAATATAAGAAAACATAAGAAAAATTAGTAAGTCATGTTCCTTTTTTCGACGATAACAAAGTCGCCTACTGCAAGAACACTCTCGTAATTGATGTGAACCATGCCATCATCCCTTCTGAGTTTTGATGCTAACTCGCTGTCTGGGTTTGGCTCAACAACAAGGCTTTCCACTCTTCCACTTACTTCATTGACTTCTATGTCAACAAGTCTGCCAAAGTCTTCTCCCTCGTTGGTTACTAATTTTTTTCCGGAAAGTTGTCTTGCTATTAGATATTTGGACATTAAACCACCATGATTAATTTTGAGTTTCTAAGATGGATTTGCAGTTTAAATTTATAAAGATATCTTCGTCGATGTTCAAGATTTGAAATCTAGGGTGTGTAATCTGCCATATTTCATTTCATATACTGGCACCAGCGCCGGGGTGGGAACGTGCCCTTGTTTGATTTGAAAGTCTGTTCGATCCTGGAAAGTTCCAGAGTTAATTATCAGAGTTCCGCGGTACTGCATATAACCATTTTTATGCACATGTCCGGCATGAAACACGTCGGGTGGCTCATCAATTACCATATAATCGATATTTTCAGGTATAATCAGGTTTCCTCCATAGATAGGAGAGAGATGACGTCTTTTGAGATATTCAGACATGACCTTTTCAGGATGCATGTATGAGGCTCCTGGAATGTTTGCAATCATTGAATCTATCGAGGTCCCATGATACATGAGATGTTTGATGCCTTCAATAGAGAAATTAGATGGATTTCCGACTAAATTGACATTGGATGATGAGCGGATAAGGTCTTTTCCGATTGCAGGCTGTGGATCTCCCCTTCTGACTGCATCGTGATTGCCAGGAGCCACTATGACCTCTATATAATCTGGAAGCCTTTCTAGGAAATCCTCGACCATCTGGTACTGTTTGTAGATATCCTTAACAACAAGCTCTTTTTCCTGATTTGGATATATGCCAATTCCGTCGACAATATCTCCTGCAATATTAAGATATTTGACCTTGCCTGCAAGTTCTTTTGCTTCTCCCTTTCCATGAATCCAATCAACAAAGGAATCGAGGTACTTTCCAAGGAAATATTTACTGCCAAAGTGAATGTCAGAAAGATAAGCAGTTGCAACATCAATTTCAGCACGTCTTTTTTCTCGAATTACCGGGAGATCTGGCCATTCAACATCTTCTGCAATCAAGAATGGTTCGAGAACCTTTCCTGAGAAGGCTACGATATCATCAACTAGAACATGCCTTGCTTTATCCATAACTTTTTCATTGAATTTTGAGCTTGAAACAACCACTTTGAAAGTGCCCGTCATATCCTCAACCTCAAATAGAAGATTGCCTTTTTTTGTTGGGCGAACCTTAGAAACTAAAACAATTATCCTTGCTTTTTCATTGATGTGGCGCGCAGTATCACAAAGATCAAGAGTAGTTCCGCTTCCTATTCTTCGAAGCATGCGGGAAAGCCTTTCAAAACGATTGCGAAAATGAGAAATAAAGTTGTCAACTCCTCCTTTGGTTCGGGACTTCCCAGTAACATCGGTTTTGTGATTGATCTTCAGAGTTGAAGAATATTCTTTTGCAGGTGGATTGAAGCCAGAGGGCCTAATTACATCTACCTGTTTTGGAACCAAAGGATCAAGATCCTCCTTAGAGATTAAAGATTTATTTAAAGATAAAATCTTTTGAAATAAATCATCAGAAGCATTTGATTTTACTATCTCCTCTGCTTCCATTGTAAGTCTGATTCCCTTTTGAGATAGTTTGGCAAGCATTATTTTTGTGACTCCAATGCGCTCATTATAGCCCAAATCTGGGTTCGTGCATGTGGGGGCATGTTGATATCTTCTGTGATTGATTCGATTAAATAAACCGCAGCACTGATCTTTACATTGGCCTCTTCATCACTGTCAAGACGCATTTTTGCATCTGAAAGTGCTTTTCTGATATTTTTTGGGATTGTTGAGTCATTAACAAGAGAACTTAACATCTCGCTTACTTCTTTCATATCCATATGATCACCTATAGGAAAAGAATTTGTTGTATAGTAGTTTAGTAGAAAAGAAATATAAAGACTAATAATATAAATCGGGCCCGGGGGGATTTGAACCCCCGGCCTACAGCTCTCGCCTTTTAGGAAAAGGCGCCCCAAAACAGAGACTTTATCTTTTCCCGAAATAGAAGGCTGCCGCTCTATCCAAGTTGCTCAAACTTTTAGTTAATAAGTTTTGATTTTTTCCTAAAAGATTACTGAGCTACGAGCCCTAATAAAAAATTTAGATTAAAAAGTTAAAAAGGGATTAGTATTCATCCCCGTCGTTTTCCTCCCAGGAATCATCTTCAACTTCTCCATCGTCAAATTCTTCTTCGTCGTCCATAGATGACACCAGATTATTCTTCGTCTTCCTCTCCCCAGTCTTCATCTTCGAAATCATCATCATCAAATTCTTCTTCCTCATCCATGAGAAACACCATGCTTGCTAATATTGCGGAAGGTATTTTAAAGATTTCCAAGAGAAAAAGATCACTTCAGACGAAGTGCTTCAAGATCTGCAAGTGCGCGGGTTTCTTTTCGGAGCATACTTCCAATAGATCGTGAGAATTCATCTGTTTTATTCCAGTCTCCGTGCATAGTAAACACTCTCTCCGGAGATGGCCTGAGATTCTTCAGATATGCCATTAATTGGGCTCTGTCACTATGGCCTGAGAAACCTTCTGCAGTTTCAACACGCATGTTGATCTTTAGGGATTTCATCTTTCCATCATCACCGAGCATAGGTATTTCTTTCATACCTCTCTGGATTTTACTTCCAAGAGAAAGAGCGCTCTGATAACCACAGAAAATAAGTGTGTTCTTTGCATCATCTGCAAGCAATTTGAGATATTCGTATGAAGGCCCTCCAGTAAGCATACCAGAAGGTGCAAGAATAATTGCTGGCTCATCGGGAGACACAATACTCTCTTTGCTCGTTCCCTTTGCAACTTTCAAAATAGGAGATTCAAATGGACTTCGATCTGATAAGATTCTCCTCTGAAGTTGATCTCTTAGATATTCAGGATAAGCTGTGTGAATTGCAGACGCCTCAAGCACCATTCCATCAATGTAAACAGGGATATTGAAGTTTGGATCTCTTCGGGCAAACTCTTCAATAACAAGCATGAGCTCTTGAGATCTTCCAACTGCAAAGACAGGGATCAAAACTTTTCCGCGTTTATCAGTAGTTTCTCGGATGATTCTCATAAGCCTTTTTTCACTCTCAAATCGGTTTACAGAAATGTCATTTCTTCCTCCATAAGTACTTTCAATAAAGAGAGTTTCAAGTCGTGGGAACCTTGTATTTGCAGGTTCAAACAATCTGGTAAATCCAAACTTGATATCAGCAGAATAAACAAGATTATGAGCTCCTTCTCCAATATGAAGATGAACACTTGCGCTTCCAAGAATATGGCCGGCATTATAGAGAGTCATTTTGATCTCAGGAGTAATGTCAACGACTTCCTCGTATGCAACTGTAATCATATGCTGCATTTGCTTTTGAATATCTTTTTTCTTGTATGGTGCATCTACATTGAACACCTTGTTGCAGAGATTGAGATAATCCTGCTGAAGAAGAACTGTAAAGTCCCTAGTTGGAGGAGTACAATAAACCGGACCATCATATCCATAAGCAAAAAGATATGGAAGGAAACCCATGTGATCCATATGTCCATGACTAATTACAACTGCATCAATGTCTTTTAGCGAGAATCCTGCCATGTTAAGGTATGGATATGCTTTGGTTGGGTCTGATGTTGCAGGATTTACACCGCAATCTATCAGAACTTTGCTGTGTGGA
Source organism: uncultured Microcaldota archaeon (assembly GCA_963723105.1). GTDB lineage: Archaea > Micrarchaeota > Micrarchaeia > Anstonellales > Bilamarchaeaceae > Bilamarchaeum. Next base: position 111,285 of record CAVRPK010000002.1, on the reverse strand, counting down.
GTTTGGACAAGTAAACATGATCTGCCGATCTCTCTAAATCCACCAAGTGCCATTACACGAATCCAATCACCAGGTGGAGCAGACTGGCAAATCTTTTTTCCAATACTAACAAGGAATTTTTTTCTCTCTCCGGCCTCTAGTGCAGAACTTTTTCTAAGACCATCCAAAGTACGTGATGGCATTGTCGGAGCTCTCAAAGTTACAGGAGACCAACTTGTCTGAAGCATAACCTCTTTGAGTATTGATCCGCCTTTTCCAATAACCAGCCCTGGCTTTATTGCCTCAATTCTAACTTCGCACATTTCCGGAACAAAAGTTATACTTTTTATTTCAGCTTCTTTAGGGATCAGATCCTCAATGATCTTGCGTGCTTTGTCCTCCTGCATAAGACCAGTAGGGTCCACACGAATAGTTACTTTTTTCTTTAGCGCGCTTGCTAGTTCCTTAATTAGACGATCATTCTCATAAAAAGCTTGAATATTCTTGATATATATGACTGTAGAAAGCCCTTCTGGCTCTACTTTTGTAACTTCACAGTTTCCTGGCATAATTTCCTCGATCTTTCTTATAATGTCTTTGTAGTGCAAATATAACACCTCTTAAAATATGAATATAAAACAGCGAATTGCAAAGAGAACCAGAGGTTCGAATTTACAATAAATGAAAATAAAAAAAAATTACGCTTTTACTAATTTGTTAACTTCTTCTTTTGATATTCTCTTGAAGCCAAATTTACTAAGAACGACTAGATCAACTCGCTCTCCACTTGCTGCATCTCTTTTCATAGCAGCGCTAACTGCTTTTGCTGCAACTGGAAGGTTGGATGTGATATCACGACCGTCCTTGTATAATTCTTCAAGAACACCGTAAGCAATTGGTGAGCCGCTTCCAGTTGAAGTGAATTTTTCTTCTGTCATTCCGCCGAGCATATCAACAGAGAATAGCCTTGGTTTTTCATCAACTCCTCCAATAAGAAGCTGGACGAAGAATGGGAAAAACTTATGCTGTGAAAGAATATTACCGAGTAGGGTAGCTGCTGCTTCAACATTGATTGGTCTCTCATGCTTAAGTTCGTAGAGTTTAACTTCGGAGGTCATCCAACGAACTAGAGTTTGAGCATCTCCAACACTTCCTGCAATAGTCATTGCTATGCGATCATTTATTGGATAAATTTTATCAATGTCTTTGCTTGCAATCAAATATCCCATGGTTGCTCTTTTATCTGATGCAAGAACAACACCATCTTTACAAACCATCCCCACAGTAGTGGTTCCAGTTTGAACACCTTGAGCCTGCTTTGCGCTATCCATGATATCAACTTGGGAGAATTATGAATTATAGTCAGCAAATATGTTTATAAACCTTGTTTTCTGAGGGATTTCCTCTTTAATACAGGTTCGATTGCCATTGCAAGCCACATAACTGCGATAAAGATTATTCCGACTCCAGATATCAGTATCCAATCGGAAAGTGTAAGTGGAACAACACCAAACCAATGTCCAATGCCCCCATACAAGACATACAGCTGTAGTGCTAATGAAAGTAAGATAGTTAGATGAAGCCATTTGTTTGAGAGAATCGGAGTCTTGTATCTCGAGCGAACAAGATAGACACTTATCATTTCATACACCACAAACGCAGTGAAGAATATAGTGTATGCTTTTGTGATATCATCAAATAGATGGTAATATGCATAGATAGCAATCACTGCTAGTGCCTCGACTATACCCATCCAAAGAATAAAATAAAGCGCCTGGCCGTTCAGGATACGCTCACCCTTTGGTCTGGGTTTTTCATCCATGATATTTTTTGTTGCAGGATCTGCTCCTAAAGCAAGGGCAGGAAGCCCATCTGTCAAAAGATTTATCCAAAGAAGCTGGATGGCAATCTTAGGACCTAAGCCAAGGAATGTAATTGAAGCAATGAAAACAGCAAGAACTTCAGACATGTTAGCTCCAAGAAGAAGAGTAACAAATTTCCTAATGTTGATAAATGTTCCTCGCCCTTCTGATATTGCATTTCGAATTGAGATAAAATTATCATCTAAAATAATAACATCGCTAGCTTGTTTTGTAACTTCGGTTCCGCGGATGCCCATTGCAATTCCAACATCAGAATTCTTGATTGCAGCAGCATCATTAACTCCATCACCAGTCATGCAGACAATATGATTATTATTCTGAAGAGCTTTGAGAAGCATGACTTTGTGTTTTGGACTTGTTCTGGCATAGATATCATGAGTTTCAACAGTTTTTGAAAATTCTTTTTCAGAAAGTTCATCAAGGTCAAGACCAGTTAGGCATGTACCTTTGAATCCAAGCTCTTTCCCAATTGCCTCAGCAGTATACTTGTTGTCTCCAGTAATCATAATTACGCGGATGCCAGCTGCCCTACAATCATCTATAGCCTTGTGAACTCCCTCTCTTGGAGGATCCCGCATGCCCATCAAACCAAGGAAAATAAGGTTGGACTCAAGATCGGCTTCAGTAGCTGATTTTGGGTTTTCCTTGTAGGCAAAACCAAGAACACGCAAAGCTGCTCCAGCCATCTCAATGTTTTTATTCAGAAGATTTTCACGTTCTTTTTCTGTGAGTTTTTTGATTCCTGAAGGAGTTAGGATCGAAGTGCATTTTGTTATCAGGACCTCTGGAGCGCCTTTTACAAAACCATATTTTTTATTGTGGTTTTGGTTGAGAGTTGACATGAGTTTTCGATCAGAAGAAAACGGAACTTCGTCTATTCTCTTGAAATCAGCGCGCAGTTTATCAACATCATAGCCTGCTTTGTAAGCTGGAATAAGAACTGCCAATTCAGTTGGGTCCCCACGGAAATCATCTCCGTTTTCCTTTGAATCATTACAAAGAACTGCACATTTGAGAAGAAGATCCAGATCCTTGACTGTTCCTGATTTGGAAACAAATTCCCCGCTCTTTGCAAGTCCGGCTCCAGTAATTTCAAACGAGTTTCCAAGAGCATAAGCTCTTGTGACAGTCATTACATTCTCAGTAAGTGTGCCAGTCTTATCAGTACAAATAACATCAACTGAACCAAGATCCTGGATTGTTGAGAGCTTTCGCATAAGAGCGTTCTGCTTTAGCATCCTGTTTGTTGCAATGGATAGCGCAAGAGTAACAACTGCTGGAAGCCCTTCAGGAATTGCTGCAACTCCAAGAGCAACTGCAGTAGTAAATATTACAAGAAGATCAGCATCCCCAAGAAGGAATTTAGACATTGCAATTAGAACAAGCATCAGAACAACGATCATTGAAACCTTTTTTCCAACGTCCTCGGTCTCAAGCTGGAACTGAGTTACTTTTTGCGGAGCTTCTGAAATCTGTTTTGCAATTTGTCCAACTTCAGTCTTAAGTCCAGTCTCAACAACCACTGCAAGTCCGCGCCCCCTTGTAATTACAGAGTTCATGAAAAGCATATTGCTTCGAACGGCAAGAGAAGTTTTTTCAGCAACTTCGCCTGCTTCTTTTTGAGATGGAAGACTTTCTCCAGTTAGTGCAGATTCATCAGAGTGGATTGAAAATGATTCTATAACTCGAGCATCTGCTGCAACTTTATCACCTTCTGTAATAACAAGAATATCCCCTGTAACTACTTGCTCAGATGGTATTTCAATCTCTTGTTTATCCCGAATAACAAGAGCAAGCGGAGCAGACATCTTTGTTAATGCTTCGATGGTTTTTTCTGCTTTGTATTCCTGGAAAAAGCCGAACAGTGCATTTCCAATTACAATAGCAAAGATAAGTATTGCATCAATATAATCGCTTTCGTGAGGATCCAAATAAGCGATAATAAAAGAAACAAAAGCAGCAAACAAAAGAAGAAGCACGAGCAGATTCTTGAACTGGTTTATGAAAATTGAAACAGGGGAGATTTCCTTCTTTATTGAGATGGTATTTGGCCCACCAGACTCTAATCTTGTCTTTGCTTCGGTCGAAGTAAGTCCAGATTTTGAAGTCTTTAGCGAAGAAAAAACCGCTTTTAGTGAAATGCTGTGCCAATTCATCAGAGTAACCCTACAGAGAAATTATTAATGGGTTATTGACCAGATTGCAGGCCAGGCTCAACTTTAAGCAGTGTCACTTCAAAAGTCAAAGTTTCATTGGCATATATGTGATTTGAATCAAGGGTAATGTTTTGATCATTTTTGTCAATAACTTTGAAGTTTGTTGGTGCTCCTGTTTGGAGATCCGGAAGAACATATGTTTTATTTTCATCTAGTAGAAATTCCATTGTTGCAAGCCAGTTTTCTGAATCAGTACTAACAATTTTTTGTGGAATTCCATTTATTCTGAATGAATGTCCTTCGATAAACAGATAGAACAGAGTGGCATTCTCTTCATTTGTGTCATTGATAAAAACATCACCAATTGGAGTGCTGAAGGCAGTTCCTATCGTCAAATTTGTAAGTCCTTGGGCTTCCATTGATGAAAGTGGAACGGTTTCAAAATTACTCATATTGTAGTATCGGTCAACGACGACAACTTTTGATGGATCATAAGGCCCATAGCCACGATCAGGAGTTACATCGAATGTCTGAGTTTCATTAACTTTCATTCCAAAAGTTCCAAGAACAAAACCATCAATAACGCCCTTGTTGAATTCAAGACTGAAAGCAAATGGATCATAAGCCCTCGCAGGATTGTAAAGTCCGACTTCTTTTGCAAGAGTCTCATTATTGGTATCAATAACGGTTCCATTGATCCAAAGTGTGTAATTTACCCAAACATAGTCACCCAGATTTGTTGTGTAGTCTGGAGGAAGAGGCTCTGTAGATGTATTGTTTGCTGGAGGAACAATTACTGACGTATTGTCTGTTAGATTAGTAGTAACATTTTCACTCATATTTGCTGAAGTATTGTTTGCAGGAGCATCCGGCAAAACACATCCAAAGAGAACCAATAAGGCAACAAGTATAGCATATTGACGCATAGTTATCATCTCGTATTAGTATTTGGGATCGCAGGGATTCGAACCCCGATATGCAGGTTACGGCCTCACATTGTCACATAAGTGACGGGATCTGGAGCCTGCCGTACTACCTGGTTATACTACGATCCCATAGTACTTGAGAAAAATCTTAGTTTGAGTGTCTTTAAATGGATTGCTAAAAATTGCTGTTGCAAGTGAACCAAAATCAGCATATAAAGAATACAATCATAAAAAACAACAAATTACCATACATTTATAAATAGAAAAACGCAATTATTCTAGATATGAAGGTCCAGTCATCCAGAAATACACTCACAGACAGATACTTTGAAGGAGTGTATGCACTTCCACCAAAACTTCGTTGCAGAAGGCCTCTTGAAGAAAAGGTAATGGGAAAAATAGAAGAAGGCAAACATATTTGTGTTAGAGGACTTTGGAGAATTGGCAAAACAGAATTGATGATGGGGGTCATGGACAGAATTTGTGTAGGGAAAAAAGCAAGCGGACTGTTTTTTGATTTGAGAAGCCAAAAACATGAGGACCAAAGCCCAAAAACAGCAGATGAAGTAAGATCTGATATAGAGGAAAAGATTCAAGAATTTCTCAAGCAAATGGAACTGGACATTCCAGTTGACAAAAACAATCCGCTGAGTGCTCTTGGAAAAGTTGATCAGCGAATATATCTTGGAATGGATGAGCTGATTGCACTTGAAGGACTTGGAGCAGAACAAATGAGAGCCATGTTAAGGGAATTCAAGGCTGTTCCAGATAATGTAAGTTTGATCGTAGTTTGCCACAAACACAGAAATACTGAGAGGATATTTGATAGTGAAATCGTTCAGGATCCAAAGTTTTCAACTTTATATATACCGCCGATTAATGCAAAGGAACTTGAACATATTGTTCAAAGCCCGGCATGGGATTTTGGTGTAGAATTTAGTGATGATGCTCTTGATAGAATCTCGCGATTAACTGGAGATCGGCCATGGGAAGTTTTTATCGCATGTTTTATGGTTGCAAACTCTTTCGAATACCACAAAATGCTCAAACCAGGACTTATGATTAGCGCAGAACAGGTCGATTCGATAGTTTCACTTGAAAACCTGAAGAGATATGACACTGGAGATGAGGTGCTACTCAATTATGGAAGAGTACTCCACAATGCCCTAACTGCAAAGGAACTTGAGCTTGCATTTGATCTTGCGACTGGAAAGAAAAGAATACAGAGAGGATATCCGAAGGAAATGGAAGAACTTGCCCAGGCGGTACGGGTAATTGAAGAACCAGAGCCCAGAATCAGGGGAGAGCTTTTTGAAACATTTATTCAGAAAGTCTCAAATGATGAAATAAATATCGGAGAATAGAAATATTAAGAATTTTGCCTGTGACTAATTATTCATGAGCACAAGAGAGAAACTTACGAAACTTGCAAATGAGAATAAAACAATTCTGTGTTTTGGTGTTGATCCAAACCTTGAGAAGATTCCTGGTGGAAAAGTAGAATCAATCTTACCATATTTCCAGAATATAATAGACAAATTATTAGATGAAAATGAGATCTCTGCAATTAAGCCAAACTATGCATTCTTTGCCCAGTATGGATTTGATGGACTGCACACACTCAAAGAAATCATTGAATATAGAGACAAAGTTCCAGTTATCCTTGATTTTAAGAGGGGAGATATTGGAAAAACAAGCACTGCTTATGCAAAGGAAGCATATGACTTTTGGGGCGCTGATGCTGCAACTATTAGCCCATATATGGGAGAGGATTCTGTTAGACCATTTTTGAGAGAAGAAAAACTTGCATACATGCTTTGTAGAACTTCGAATAAAGGAGCAGGGGATTTCCAGGAACTTAAGTGCGAAGGCAAATTCCTCTATGAAAAAGTACTTGAAAAGGCAATTGAATGGGATTGTGGAATTGTCGTTGGTGCAACAAGCGATGCAATAACCAGAATTGTTGCAACTACAAAAAATGAGATACCAATGCTTATTCCAGGAATCGGAGCGCAGGGAGGAGACCTTGAGCTGGTCATGAATGCGATAAAGAGCAATGTTGCAATTCATAGAATCAATGCTTCTTCATCAATTGCATATGCACATGAAAAACATGGGGGAAATCCTGGTGAAGCTGCACTAAAGGAAGCTCAAAAATTAAATGAAACAATCAGAAAATTCATGTAATAATAGAGCTATATTTAAATACACTATTGACCATCAATTATAAGGGATATTAAATGGCCAGTAGTATGAGTAGAAGGGAATTGCTATTTAGAAAATTACCAAAGGTAGCTGCTGCTCTTGCTTCAAGTAGTATCATGCTTGGTTTTGCAGGCAAAGTACTTGCTGAACCAATGCAAAAACATGGTCTCAGATCTGATGAATATGTAAACCAGATTTTGATCCAGCATAGTGAAAGGATCGTTGAGCTGAAAACCGAGAGATTTGCAGCATTTTGTTCTGAATATGGATTTGATAGGAACAGTGAAACAATTGAACATGGTTTTTTAGCAACCTTTTTCCTATATCAACTGATCAGAAAGAATGGAATCCTAAATAACAAATTCATGCTTATTGGTGAGAGACCTTCTGGCATCTTGAAGGTCCAGGGTGGCGAGGAAGTTCCACTTGAAGTTGATGAATTAAAGCTCCGTTTACCTAAAAGGATGCTCAGAGATATGTTTTCAGGAAAACCTAGATACAGGCTTCCTGATGGGAGCAAGGTCTTTTGTTTTGGTGATTGTGATGAATATGAGATGGCTTATGTCACATTGCTCAGGGCAGTTGGAATTGAAGCTCGGATTGTTATGACTGATGCAAGCCATGTAAAAACTCAGGTTGAGCTTGCTGGAAGAAATATCCTAATTGATAACACAAGAAATCAATATGGCCAAAGTGTGGATTGTGAAGATCATTGCAAAGATTATCGAATTGGAAGGAGAGGTTTCATGGAACCCAAGGATGCAAGAAGATACCTTCGAAGGATCAATAGAATGGCAAATGCTAGGACCAATGTAAGAATATATCCAAAGGGAGAGAAGAGATTAGATAGAAGGATCAAAAGAACATTAGATAATTGGGAGAGAAAATCTAGAATTTCAGCAAATCAAGAAAGCTCTGTACAAGACCCCAATTCACAAACAGTACATACACCAGAAGAAGTAACAGAAGAGTCCAAATGATTCTGATCTTTTTCTTCATTGCCCATTTGTAATATCTTTTAAGTGGTTTGAATATCAGGAAATTGAAAATCTTTCCAATTACCTTTAGGATAAAGTCGAGAAGCTTGAGCAGGAATTTGAATAGGCCGTCCCAAATCGATGGTCCTTTTTTCTTGGGTTTTTTTTCAGGAGGTTTTTCAACTTTTCTAGTTTCTTTTCTGATTTCCTTGGGGGCAGGAATTTCTTTCTGACTTTCTGACCATTTTCTTTTGTTTTCAGCTTTTTTTGCCTTTTTTGAATAATATTTCTGGATGAGCTTTGGATTGGATGAACGGAGAAGAACCTTATCATCTACTACTTCCATTGTTGTTGCCGGAGCAAACATAGTAACTTCCTTGGGTTCTGTTTGATTTCCTTTTTGGTCTAAAGTGGAGGTTATAGCAACTCCAGTAGGCATCCTCTTGAGACGCTCAAGAACATCGAGTTCTGAATCGGGAAATGAGTTTGCCAATGCTTTGAGCCTTTGATTGCCCCTTTGAGTAAAAACTTTTTGAGAAAATATGATTTTTGTTGATAGCTGGCTAAGAATTTCATCGGGCAGATCAGTCACATCCTGAGTAACAAAGAAAACAGAAACTCCTTTGGACCGAATTTGTTTGAGGATAGTTACCATCAAATCTTGAAGAGATTTGTTGGAATCTTTGAAAAGGTAGTGAGCCTCATCAAAGAAAATCACATATTCCGGCTGCTCAACATCGCCTTTTTCCGGAAGATTATCAAAGAGCATCTGCAAGAGAAATGCAGGAGCTATGGAAACTGCCATGTTCTTTCTTGAATCAGAAAGATTGAGAACATTAAGACCGCGAAGATCATTGATGGAAATACTTGGTTTTCCAAACAGTTCTCCAAGTCCAGAATCTATTAGAGCAACTACTTTCCTCTCTATTACATTAACACTAGAGCTGCTAAAGCCCCTGGCGTTTGTTTTAACAAGAACATCTAGAACATCAAGAAGCTCTTCGAATGTGTGAAGTGGAATATTCTTTTTTCTTGCATGGGAGAATGCTAAAGAAAGATGGCTTTCCTGTGTCGGATTTAGTGAAAGTAATCTTGATATGAGAATTGTCCCAGCATCAGAAAGAGAAAAACGAAGTGGGATAAATCTGTTTGAAACACTCCAGTAGTTTGCTTCAATCGGATGAGGTTCGTATGGAGCATGAATATTTCTTTTGTTTTCTTTCCCGGCAACGCAAAAACCAGAAGCATCTCCTTTGATATCTGAAACAAATACATTGACACCAAGATCTGCAAGTTGCTCTGCAATTGTTTGCATAGTTCGGCTTTTCCCAGTCCCAGTACTTCCTGCAATAAGACCATGCCTTGTAAGGTATTTTGCAGAAATAGACACTGCAGTAGATCCATCAGTTATACCTAAAACGGGATTACTCATCGCAAGAACATGGGATTAGGATTTTATAATACTTATAGGAGAGAAATAATACATGTATAAACAGCCAAAGAACTCTCGCAAGGGAGAAAATGGCAAATTGATGATAGTTGCCGGAAGTAAAAAATTCCATGGTGCTGCTGTGCTAGCAATTTTAGGTGCAAGAAGATTTGTTGATCTTGTATTTTTTTACCCAGCAGAAAAGGATCCATATTTACTAAATGCAGTGAAAACAATTCCCGAAGTAATTGTCCTGCAGAAATTAGAGATGATTGACAAGATGGATTGTATTCTTTTTGGAAACGGAATTGGAGATGCCAAAGTTGATTTGAAAAAGCTAAAGGGAAAGCTGGTTGTTGATGCTGAAGGCCTAAAACAAATCAAAGGAAAGATTCCAAGGGAAGCTATTCTAACACCGCATGAAGGAGAATTCAAAATGCTCTTTGGTCTTGATGGTAGCGAGAAAAATGTCAAGGCCATGGCAAAGAAACACAACTGCGTCATTCTAAAGAAAGGAGCAATTGACATTATCAGCGATGGAAAAAGAGTATGCAAAAACAAAACAGGAAACCCTGGAATGACAAAAGGCGGAACTGGAGACGTCCTAGCAGGTCTTGTTGCAGCACTATTTTGCAAAAATGATGGATATGATGCAGCAGTTGAAGGAGCAAAACTTGCTGGCAAGGCTGGAGATAAGCTAATGAAAAAATTCAGATATAATTATTGTGCAAGTGATCTGGCAGAAATGCTTGCAAAAGTGTGATTTTTATGAATATAAAAGACTTAGAAGAAATGAACAGAGAATCCATGATTTCCTGCGGGTTTCAAGCAACAAACGTTGGCCGTGCAATTGAGATAGTTGAAAAAATGAAAAAAGAAAACGCAACTGTTTTTCTGACATTCACATCGAACATGATAGCTTCGGGACTACGTGGAATAGTTAAGGAAATGTGCAGGAAAAAATTAGTTGATGTGATAATCACTGCAGGCGGAAGTCTTGACCATGATCTGATCAAATCATCCAAGAAGTATGAGCTTGGAGACTTTGTTATGGATGATGCAAAACTCCATAAATCAGGAAAAAATAGAATTGGGAATATCCTAGTTCCAAACGAATGCTATGAATACTTGGAAGGATTCATGAAGAAAGTTTTTACAGAAATGTATGAAACTGAAAAGATAATTGCTCCATCTGAGATTGCAGCAAAAATCGGAGAAAAAACCAAGGAAGACTCATTTCTTTATTGGTGTACAAAAAACAAGATCCCAGTATTCAGTCCAGGAATAACAGATTCTGCAATTGGACTTCAGGCGCATTTCTTCAAGCAGAGCAAAAAGGATTTCGCAATTGATGTGACAAAAGATATGGGAAAACTTTCCCAGATTTCATTAAATGCTGAAAAAACAGGTGGAATTGTCCTCGGAGGGGGAATATCCAAACATCATGCAATTGGAGTAAACCTTCTTCGTGGAGGCTTTGACTATGCAGTGTATGTCACAACTGCATCCCCATGGGATGGATCACTTAGTGGAGCAAGAACAAACGAAGGCATCTCCTGGGGTAAAATCAAGGAAAATGCAAATCATGTAACTGTTGATTGTGATGCAAGTATTGCATTTCCAATAATCATGAAGGAATTTTTGGGGGAATAAAATGTTTAACTTTGTAATTGCGTTTGTTGCTGGATTTATTGTTAAGATAGTGGATTTTTTCGAGGATGATCTAAAAAGCAACGATCCACTCAAGTATGGGCTTGCTATCATCTATGGTATTCTAATTGGATATGTAATTGGAAATGCAAGCTTTTCGGTTATTTTTATTGCAGCCCTGCTTGCCCAGGTTCTCGCACGAAAGATTGATACAACCGCACACAGATTAGGTTTTGCTGTGAGCATCATAACTGCACTGTTTTTCCAAGTTCCAGCAATTGACATGTATCTTCTTGGATATTTCATGATTCTAGCATTCCTCGATGAGATAACATATGTTGGAAAATTAAAGATTCTCTCAAAATACCGCCCATTTTTGAAAATAGGGGTAATTCCAATGATCCTCATAGGAAGATGGGATTATGCAGCTGGGATCTTAATCTTTGACTTGGGCTACGAAACTTTCAACCTAATCCAATATAAAATAAAACATCGAAGATAATTACATGGATGAGCTCGATTTTGCCCTCAAATTTCCATTTACAAGTGAAGCAAAAAAACTTATTGGAACAATGCAGCTCAATAAACAGATAATTGAGATGGGGGCAGAGAGAATTAGAAAAGCACTGCAGGGATCAAGTACCAGCAGGAGAGTTTTCAATGAACCAGAGATAAAAGATGAAATTGCTTCTTTTGCAGCAGCCAGAATGATTCTTGGGAGTCTGAGAAATAGATTTATGACAAACATATTTGCAGTCAATGAATCAAAAATGGTAAGAAACAACCTGAATAAAGCAGACCCAGAGACCCTAGAGAGAATCAGCTCCAGATTTGGAATAAAAACAAAAGAAGGGATGCTGGATATACCAACCTATTTGATGTATAGTCCTAAATCCCAGCATTATAGACTAATAAACAAAAAAATAATAAGCGGAAAAGTGAGAGTAACTGAAGCAGAAGAATTGCGTTTGATAGAAGAGGCAGTTCGAAAACATATTGAGATAATTCCGATTGTAAAGGATGCGCCAGATCTGATAAAAAAAGCTGGAGAAAAACTCCTTGAAGAGCTTCCAAAAACAGAGGTAAAAATCAATGTAAAGGCAGGAGATCATCCTCCTTGTATCATGAAATTATTTGAATCGGCAAAAAAACACGAGAATCTTCCTCACACCGCAAGATGGTTTTTTGCAACATACTTGCTTGCAATCGGAATGAATGAAGATCAGATAAACGGCATTTTTTCAACAATGCCGGATTATAGTGAAAAGATCACAAGGTATCAAATTTCGCATGCAAAGAAAAGGGGATACAGTGTCCCATCATGCGCTACTGTAACTACATATGGACTTTGCTGCGCGATTTGCAGAGTAGGAATTCCAACCAAATGGCACAATTTAGATGAAAAGAGAAAGGAGGAGCTTCGAAAATGAATGATTTGCAGGTAGTAAAGGAGATATTTTCAGAGTACTACAGAACTGCAAAACTAGTAATTCCATCAGTTGAACAAAGAGAATTTGGAATTGGAAATAGGAAAAAAATCGATGCGCGGCACTTAAATTTTGCAAATATCTCATTATTCAGAACATATTTGTGCAACAATACTCCCCTGTTCGTTTCACACTCAACTGCATATTATGAGTTCCCAGGAACAACCCCAATACAAAAAAAGAACTGGAAGTGTGCTGATATTGTATTCGACCTGGATATACATGCAGAAGGCAAATATGGAGCTTATGCAGGACTTGAGGATATGAAGCATGATGTTGCCAGGCTTGTAAATGATTTTATTATCAATGATTTTGGAATTTCAAAAGAGCACATAACAATTAACTTTTCCGGAAACAGAGGCTACCATATTCATGTAAGAGACCCTGCATATCTTCCTTTGCGCGCAGAAGAAAGGCGAGAGCTTGTTGATTATATCATGGGCCAGGGCCTTGATTATACCAAATTCTTCCATTTTGATGATAAGAAGAGGCTTATGGGACCAAGCCCTGATGAAGGGGGATATAGGGGAAGACTTGCCCGTGGAACAATAAAATTGCTAAATGAAAAACCATCCAAGATTTCAAGAAAATTCTCAAATGAAAAAGATCGGGAATTTTTCATATCAGGAATAAATGAGGGAAACTGGAGCAAAACAACTTTGAATCTCAAAGACTTTACAACAAGACTTGAGGAAGTTGCAAAAAGCCTTCCAATCAGCTCAGTTGATACGGATGCTGGAGTGACCCAGGATCTTAGCAAACTGATCAGAGTTCCAAACACAATTCACGGAGATACTGGATTAATTGCCCGGATAGTTGATGATATTGAATCGTTTAATCCATTCAAAGATGCGGCGATTCCATCAGATAGAACAATGAAAATAAAATTTGTTGAGGATGTTCCAGAGATTCCAATGGTTGGAACTGGAGTTTTCAAGAAGGATGATGTGAAAGAGCTTCCGCAAGCTATGGCACTATTCTTTATTTTGAAAAAAAGTGCAAAAATTGAAAAATAAAATCAGGCTTTGCCTGCTTTAGAAAGTTCGATCTTTGGTGGAATTAAAGGTGCTGTAAGACCTAGAACTCTAGCAAGTAATGTTCCGTTTGCGCTTCCACTGTAGTTTACTGCGCTAAGAACAACTGTTGCATAGTCATCTGGGATTTTCTTGCTCTTCTTCCAGGTATCAATAACATTCTTTGTCATCTTCTCATCTTCCTTTGCAACAAGAAGACCTTTGATTTTAATCTGTCCGACATCATCCTTGTAGTCGGCAACATAAACATAAGTTATCTCAAGATTATCTTCGCTTAGTTCAACACCTTCAAGTTGGATGTTGATATTGAGGCCCTTAATGCTTTGTTTTGGGACTCTGTTTCCAGTAACTTCCAGTATTCTTTCTCCTACAATCATATTCTCATCTCCATAAAGTAGTGAAAACCTATCTGTATGGCAATATATTAAAAAGGTACTCAAAGCTAGTTTCGTTATAAACATTTGCTATCAAGTTAGTTTTATGGCTTCTTTTGATGAAATTCTTTCACAGAAGACTATTTTTCGAAATGTCTCTGTACTATCACCACACTATGTTCCAAAAGAATTGCCATTTCGAGAACAGCACATTACTGAGGTTATGACAGTACTTTCACCTGCTCTAAAGGATCAAAAACCAAGAAATCTGATCATTTATGGAAAAACTGGTACAGGCAAAACATGTACAGTCAAACGAGTTATGGAAGATTTTATCGAGTCTGGAAATGAGAAAAGTACAAGAATACACTATGTAAATTGCAGAATATATAATTCTAGATACAGAATTCTTCAGAAAATTCTCAAAGGAGATGTTCCAGAGCTTGAAAAGGCAGGATTTGGACTTCCTTTCCTTTATGAAAAACTTATTGAGACCGCTTCATCAGGAAAGCAGATGATTATTGTTCTGGATGAAATTGACATGATAAAGGACTTGGATGAGCTCGTATACACACTCACAAGATCCAATGATGAAATAAAAAACGGCGGAGTAACTCTTGTCGGAATTTCAAACCGTCTTTCTTTCAAAGATTCTTTAGACCCAAGAAGCAGAAGCAGTTTATATGAAACAGAAATGATTTTCCAGCCATACACAGCAGAACAACTTCAAAAGATTTTAGAACAAAGAGCAAAAGAAGGATTCGAGGATGATGTTGTTGAGCCATCGGCAATTAATCTGTCCGCAGCAATAACATCTCAAGAAAGCGGAGATGCAAGATACGCACTTAAGCTTCTCAACAAGGCAGGTGAGATTGCACATCAAAACCAGCAGAAAAAAGTAACTGACAAAGATGTAGAGCATGCCAGAAAAAAAGTTGAGATGGATCTGACAATGGAAACAATAGAAACACTTCCTCAAATGCACCAAGTCGTATTATATTCAATAGGAACACTTGCTCTATCTGGAAGCAAATATTCAAGACTAGAGGGAGTTGATAATAATTTCTTATTTTCAGGTGAAGTTTACGAAGAGTATGAAAGAACCTGCAAAAGAATCAGAAAAAAGGCAAGAAGCTCAAGATGGTACAAGGAATACCTAAACGATCTGGAAGTTCTTGGTCTTATTACAACAACATTAAGCGGCAAAGGAGTTCGAGGACAGACAACACTAATTAGGATGGATTCAAGCCCTCAGACAATTCTTCCAATACTTAAGAAAACATTATTCGAATAATTCTTTCTTTAAAATTTCAAGTTTTTTCTTTGGCCCAAAGGCATAGCCACCAATATATCCGCTGCTGAGAATAACCCTATGGCATGGAACATTTCCTCCAGCTGGAGCAGAAAACGGATTTTTATTCAAGGCATTTCCAACCGCACGGCAAGCTCTTGGACTTCCTATTGCAAATGAAATGTCAGAATAAGTAACAACACTGCCTCTTGGGATTAGTTTGCAGGCAGCAAAAACTCTTTTCTCAAAATCAGTAGACACAATTATGATAAATAGAAAAGATATTTTAGGCATTTCTAAATCTTAAAAATCCATAAAATAAAGAAAACATGAGAAATCCAACAAATGCAACCATAGTAAATGTTTTAGTCTCAACACTTCCGAGAGTAACCAGAAAAACAGCAAAGCACCCAATTGCAAATTTTGAGAAAATAGATTCTAAACTAAGATCTTTTTTGAAGTAATCTTCAGGTTCTACAGGAGGTCTTTTGATATTGTGTATTAGAGGAGATGTAGATGAAGTAGATGCTTTTTTGTTTGTAAACTGGATAGAACCGAAGTTATTTGTGGAATTTTTCTTTGAAAGGTTATCCGTGATTTTGATCCCACCGAATGTATCATCTTTACTCTCTGGAGCGTGCATGTAGTAATAATTGTGCATAAAAATGTTTAAAAATGCTTTTCTGTTTATAATTATGGAGACAAATGAAAAAGCTGGAGATTACAAAAAAACTAGAGACAATGGCAAAAAAACAAACACGTTTTGGAAGCCTTCTCGAGGATTCTGTTGCAATTCTAAATTTGCCTACAATTTTTCAATGTCAGAAGGGATGCAGAAGTTGTGTAATGCAAGGAAACCCCAGAGTGGACAGAGAAAAAGAAGGGAGATTGCCATTCTGGATGATGCTCAAAGCAATTTCAAGATTTCGCGAGAGCTTTGGAACTGAGTTCGTTACCATAAATGGGAGGGGAGACCCGCTTCATCCATCGCTTGTAGATGAAACTTTGGAAAAGATTGCATTTTCTAGTGGAAGGGGCATTGGATCATACATATTTACAGCAGGAGAAAACCTGGATGATGAGCTTTGCAGAACGCTAGCATGGCAAGAGGTCAATGTCATGATTAGTCTTTTTGGAAATGCCTTTGTTGACGCTGATTTTTTTGATGGTAAAGAGTATCAGGGCAAAGAAGGTATTGTTGCAAAAAACATCAGAACTTTGATTAGTGCGTTTGAAAGATGCGAAAAGCAACCAGAAGAAGGATTGACAAGACTTGGAATGAATTATGTGGTTGGGGAAAAGGATATTGTAAATCAGAGCCGACTAATGGCACTTAGAGCAGCAGCGAGTGAACATGGCATCTTTTTTATCTGCAATGTGAATTTCAGAGAAGAAACTGATCAGCTTTTAAGGAAGAAAATAAGGCAGATAGCAAAGCAAAACAGCGATTTTGGACTTGAGCACAGCACATATGTTGATGGCGTATGCCAGATGGGAGCAGGCTCTTCAATAACAATTGCCCCTGATGGAGAGCTTTACAGATGTCCATATATGCTTGATGGAAGCGATGGAAACATTGCTACAATAACGCTCGAGAAACTGAGCAGAATTCTTTCTGGGCATATTAGAGACAAGAGATTTAGCTGTGTTTTGAGGAAAACGGAAATCAGTCAAGCTGAAAGTGAAGAAAACTTCTTAGGATTGAAAGATCGCTGAGGAGGTACTTGTTATGTAAGGTTAGGCTTTGGCCACCATTAAACGAGAGACACAATATTTTTGATACTTCAAAAAACAGATTTAATTAAAGTTGCGACCGGAATACGATTATGCGAATAGTTGTGATTTTATTTCTCATGATGGCATTAGTAGGATGCGTTTCAGAGGAAGAACAGCAGAAACCTGCAATTGAGTACTTTGAAACTGACTGCAGCATGGATTCTGGGGCGGATGAAATATACATTCGCATTGATTCATCAGGTGATGGATATTACAAACAGCCATTCAAACTTGATGACCGTGAGCTACCTGGATTATTAGAAGATATAGAGGAAGCTGGTTTTTATGATCTGGACAGAAGCTATGATGAAGGAGGATATGATTTTGGAACCTGTAAATCAATCCATATAACTAGAGGCAATTCTACAAAAGAAGTCTTTGTGCATAATATCACTGCTTCATTCGAAATCCCATCTGCGTTTACAGATAGTGAAGGACTCATCAAATCAATAGCAGAAGAAAAGATTCGCTGAGGGGGAGATTTGAACTCCCGTGCGCTTGCGCGCACAAGGTTAGCAACCTTGCGCCCTACCGGACTAGGCGACCCCAGCTTAACGAATGGTAATTCTTGAATGCCTCAACAATTGAGCAAGGTAATAATTAAAAAAATTATTTTTGCACTTGGCCCCAGGCAGCAAGTTTCCATCTCTGGCCAACTCGCTTAGATATTGCAACATGCATATCTGGAAATACAACTGTGGGTCTCTTGAGCCGAATTGTTGCAACTCCTTTGGCCAATTTATTAATGACACCTACGCCAGTAGAAGTGTGGATGTTGATAACAATAGGCTCATTCTCATTGAGTGCTATACTTTGTTCTCCAGCTCGCTTTAGAAGGCTGTATTTTACCTTGATATTTTCAACTGGATCTGGAACTTCTCCTTTTTTACCAATAATAGATCCAACGAGATAATCTGATTTTGTAAGAGATGGATCGATATTTGTTCCAATTGCTATAAGTCCACCTGGCTTTGCAGCCTTGAGATCATCCTCTTCCTCTCGAAGAGCAGTTACTTTAGTAACAATAGGCTCTGGCCTTTCCTTTCGAGCAATTCCTGGCTTGATTACTATCTCATCGCCGAGCTTAAGTACACCCTGAACAATCGATCCGCCGACAACTCCACCTTTGATTTTTTGAATTTCAGCTCCAGGACGATTAACATCAAATGATCTTGAAACATACAATCTTAGTTTTGCTTTTTCATCAAGTTCAACTGGCTTCATCACTTCCTGAATTTTTCGAAGAAGAGCATCAATGTTGAGATTGTTGTTTGCTGCAACAGGAATAATTGGTGCATTTTCTGCAACTGTTCCTTTTAGAAATTCTTTAATCTGTTTATGGTTTTCAATTGCCTTTTCCTTGGATACAAGATCTATTTTGGTCTGGACTATGATTATGTTTTTTATCCCAGTAGAATTGAGAACAAGAAGATGTTCTGCTGTCTGAGGCTGAGGACATGGTTCGTTTGCTGCAATAAGAAACAAAACCCCATTGAGGATACTTGTTGCAGCGATAACAGTAGTCATCAAAGTTTCATGGCCAGGGGCATCAACAAGAGAGATTTTTCTCAAAAGTTTTCCTTCTTTTGGATTTACAGAATAATGATCCTTTTCTTTATCATAGTAGATATGCGCATCTGCATATCCAAGACGAATTGAGATTCCCCTCTTGAGCTCCTCACTATGCGTATCAGTCCACTTGCCAGTCAATGCCTGGGTCAAGGTAGTCTTGCCGTGATCGACATGGCCAAGCATTCCGATATTCATATCAGCTTGCATCAGTTTTCTCCTTTTCGTCCTTTTTGCCAAAGAGCTCTTGTAGAGGAGATGCACCTGCTTTGAGAACTTTTGCATTCACCTGAATAATTTCAGCCGAATACGTATTTCCTCGCACATATACTCGCTTTCGCTCTCCGCTGTTCTTTGCATGGAAACCAATCCCATCTGTAGTAAGAATTGATTTCTTAACAGCACCATAGACATCATTCCTCATAGGGAATCCGCTGTCGTCGCTTCCGCCAGTAAGCTGAAGGGTGTAGCCTGCAGCGCCAACGAGATTGCCGTCAAGTTCGTCTCCGATCTTCTTTCCAACGATATTTGGTTCCTTGTCTTTATCGATTTCAGTCTGATAACTTTTTCCGCTAGTTGTTTCTGATATAACTATTCGCATTAATCCACCTCATAAGAAGAATAGTAAAAAAAATAAGTTAGGTTTTATTTAAAAAAGAATGGGAAAAAGAAAATTAAGAGTTCTTTAGTTTTGCCTTGTAGACATAACCGTCTTTTCCAAGGTAATACATGAATCCTGATTCTTTTTCAATCTTTTCAGCGCCTATTTTTTTCTTTTTTCCTTTCTTGTTGTGCTTCATAGGAGCTGCCCAAACATATCCATCTTTTCCAACGTAATACAAGTATCCGTTTTCTCTCTCGATTTTTTCAGTTCCAACTTTTCTTCCCATTTTGTCACCTACATTATCCCGTGAGGGTATATCACAGACATAAACTGTCTCATGACAACGTCTATATTCAGACGATGTTTTTAAATCTATCCCCGGAACAAACGTCGATGTGTAGATAGATATAGATATAAAAAGCAGTTAGATCGAATAATAGAGCATGTTTTCTCTTATTGTAAGGCCAAAACCATGTGCAGTTCTCATAACACTAAGAGATACGGAGTCAAATTGGCATCTGTCAAAGATTGCAAAGGCAAGCGATACGACTTATGTTTATGTAACTAAACTAATCTACAAAATGGAAGCAGAGGGAATAGTAATAGTAGAGAGCAAAGGAAAAAAAAGATTAGTTAGGCTTACAGAAAAAGGAAAAAGAATTGCTGATCTTGCTTACGAATTGATTGAAAGCCTAGACGGCTCTCAATGAAATGTTCTTTTTAGTATAGCTTAGAACCTTGTCATATCCTATATAATGAGAATAGACAGTAACGTCAATACCATAGTTAGCAGCTTTTGTCTGATTGTTAGCCCAAATCCGAATTGGTATATCTATTGAATCTCCTGATTTCAGTTCACCAACGCGTTTTTCACTTCCTTTGTTTATGCATGCTTCATCAAAACCAACCATTGTGTTCTGTGGTAGAAGAGCATCAGCAGAAACCAAATGAGTTTCAGGTGAAATGTTTTTGACTTTAACAACAAGATCGACAGAATTCTTTTTCATTGCAGTCAGACGAAGAGGAGTAAACTTCAACGAAACACTGAACGGATTTGTTGACTTTTTGCTGCTAGCAGATTTGCTTGGTTCTTGTGTCTTTTCATCGCTTCCAATTATTGAATCCCAGAATCCCATATAATAATCACCAGATAGTTATCAAACAGTAAAATATTAAAACTTCGGAGTCTGCAGAAATAATAGCCAAGTTTTATAATCACTATTGAAGCTAGATGAAAAAAGGTGTCTAAATGGAATTTCAAAATATTGTATTGCTAGTAACAATATTACTTGTTGCAGTAGCAGTTTATTTCACATTAACTCTTGAGGAACCTCAAATAGAGGAGCCAGTAGTAGAGGAAGTTGACACGGGCAGTGTCGAGAAGCTTCTTTTCAAAGGACTGGGATTTGGAAGCAATCAGAAAGATTATGTATATCAATATAGTGAGGTCTCAGATGATTATGTACTCACATATACATTAACTAAATCAGGCAACAGGACATTGGTTGAGATAGAAAACCCACTTGTATCAAAAGAGGTTTATTTCCTTGAGAATGATACAATTCTTTGTACTGATTATTTAGGAGAGGAAGTTTGTTCATCTGTCCACAATGAGGATGAGCTTGAAAACTACCTTGAATCTTTCGAGGTTAAATTCTTTGATGAATCCAGAATTTCAAAAGACAAAGCAAACATGCAATTTCTTTTGAATAAGGGATATGTTATCCTTGATCCAGAAATCAAAGAAAATAGCAAGTGTAGTGAAATCAACTATGTTCTTGACTTTAGAAACATCACATTAGCAGAAGCAGCACAATTTTCAATGGGATCGAATTCTCCAAAAGTATTCGACTACTCAATGTGCATCAACAATAATACGGGCTATGTTCATCAAAAATCATTCAACTATTCTGTAGATGAGTTTCAGCATGATTATGCATTTAACCTTATTTCATTCCAAAGCTTTGCACCAGAAATAGAATTAACAAAAAACATTTCTGAAGGTGCAGTTCTTGCATTAAGACATGAGCGGGAACAATCAATTATACTCGCAAAATGCTTTACTGAAAAACAAGGTGGAGAAAGAGATAAATGCATCAGCACTCTGGCTCTTGAACTTGAGAGAGATGATCTTTGTTCATTTGCAGGAGAACGAAAAGACAGATGTTTGGTTTCAATAGTGCCACTTACAAAAGATGACACAATCTGCGGGAAAGTAGTAGACCCAAACTTCAAGGATGATTGTTATATCGAACTTGGAGGAGCCCTCAAAAATGAGACATACTGCAATATGATTGTAGATATGGAAAAAATTGAAACTTGTAAGGGAATCGCAACGCCATCAATCCAGGAGGATAACCAAAACCAGACAAAACCAGACTTTGAAATAGATATTGATAAGTTCGTTGATTATGTTGATGAGCACGGCGGTATCTATGAAGAGGAAAACCAGACAACTTCTGGAAATGAAAGTAACCAAACAAACCAATCCACAGGCTAAAATTGCCTGGGGGCTAATTCTTTAATTTTTTCTTGAAATAGAACAAGTATGAAGATTGCGATATTTACAGACACATACAAACCACAAATGAATGGGGTAGTTGCATATCTATCTAATTGTGTGGAATCACTTTCAAAAAAACATGAGGTAGTTCTATTCGCTCCAGGAGACAAAGAACTAAAAATCGAAAAAAAGGACAACCTGAAGATATACTGGATCCCGTCTTCCCCATTCCCATTTTATGAAGGATACAAAATCGCATCTATGGATTACAAAAGAATAAGTGAGATCCTGAAAAAGGAAAAACCAGACGTTATACATGCCCATGCTCCAGTTATTTTAGGAGTGCAGGGAATGATAGCTGCAAAAAGACAAAACATACCGACAGTAGTAACGCATCACACACATTTTCCAGATTATGTACCATACCTTCTTGATGGAAAACTCCCAAAAGCATTCGATAAGTTCAGCAAAAAAAGCGTTGAAAAACTGATTAAGCAGGTATACAAAAATGCAGATGTTGTTACTGCACCCACTCAGGAACTTGTGGACGAACTCTCAGCATATGGCCTTGATAATGTTACGCTTCTTCCAAATGGAGTAAAACTCAAAAGGTTTGTCAAAAATCAAAAAGCAGTAGATGCGCTCAAGAAAAAACTGGAGATAGAAGATGATAAAAAAGTCGTTGTTTATCTTGGAAGAGTAAGCTTTGAAAAAAAATTAGATGTACTTCTCAAAGCATTTAAAAAAATTGAAAACAAGAATAGGATGCTTCTTATTGCTGGATCAGGACCATGTCTTGACGAGATTAAACAGCTTGCAGAAGAACTTGAAATCAAAAATATTAGATTTTCAGGATTTTTGGAAGATGATGAGATCCCTGCAGCATACGCATGTGGAGAGATTTTTGCATCAGCATCAGATACTGAAACTTTTGGACTGACATTTGTTGAAGCTATGAACATGGAACTTCCGGTTGTAGGAGTTGCCATGTTTGGAGCAAAAGAACTGATAAAACCAGATAAAAACGGACTTTTGGTTGAGCCTGGAGATAGCGACAAATTTGCAGATGCAATGGAAAGATTGTTGAAAAACAAGCAACTTCGAACAAAACTTGGAAAAACTGGACATGAGATGGCCAAAAAATACTCTCTTCAAAACAGTATCAAAAGAACCCTGGAGATTTACAAAAAGGTGACTGAATCTACCTGATAGTTGGAATTGATGCGGGAATAAAAACAGGTTATGCGGCCCTGAGCCTTGATGGAAAGCTAGTTGCAACTGGATGTGAGAAAGAAGCAAGTGATAAGATAATAGTAAGGGAAGTGTCCAAAATAGGCATCCCAGTCATAATAGCATCAGATACCAGTCCACCATCTCATTTTGTCCAAAAAATAGCAGCAAGATTCAATGTCAAGGTATTTTGCCCAAAAGAAAGCATGAGCAAGAATGAGAAGCGTGTAATAGGTAAGGGGATGTATAATGTCCATATAAGAGACTCGTATGCTGCTGCGGTCAAGGCATATAGAAGATATCAGAATAGATTACGGCAAATAGACAGTATGGAGATTGAAAACAAGGAGGAGCTCAAGAAAAGAGCAATAATTGGAGAAAAAATAGCTGGAAAACTATAAAATGTTGTAATTTACATAAAAATAAGCAAAAGGTTTATATATTGAAATTGGGTAATTATAGATGCAGTGGTGATTATTTTGGTAAAAAAGAAGATTAAGAAGACTATTATTAAGAAAAAAACTCAAAAAAAGAAGGTCGTAGCTAAAAAAGCTCCGAAGAAAAAGGCAGTTTCAGCAAAAAAGGCTTTGGTAAAGAAAAAACTCAAAAAACCAGTGCCAAAAAAGAAAGTAGTCGTGAAGAAAACAATTGCCAAAAAACCAAAAATAGTCGAAACACCAAAAAGAAATAGAAGACCAGAGCCAAAGATTGAAGTAGTAAAGATACCAACTGCAGAACAAAAAATAGAAATGAAGAAAATTGTAGGAATTCTCAGAGATGCATACATCAGACAAACACTTATTGAGGTTGGTGGAGAAAATGCACTGGCCATTGTAAGGAACTTTTATGGAGATAACAGTGATGAAGAGCTTGCAAAAAAATTAAAGATCAAAATCAGTGATGTTCGAGCAACATTGAATAAACTCCATAACGAAGGATTGGTAAATTACATAAGACAGAAAGACAGCGAAACCGGATGGTATTCATATAGCTGGACATTGAATCATGTTAGGATGAAAAAATGGGCCAGTGATCAAACAAACAAGATTAATAATGCTGGAGATGAAGGATGTGAAAATTATTACTGCCCTTCATGCGGAACATCAACTATTGCCAGCTTTGAGGATGCTGTTGTAGGAGATTTCAGATGCACCCAATGCAACAGAATGCTTGAATTTCTTGACAAAGAAAAGATGATTGAGCTTTACGAGAGAAAAAGATTGTAATGAAAATACAAGAAATTAACTCTTATTTGGTTGTCTCCAAAGGAGATAAGGTACTACTTCTAAGACGTGAAAATGGAACATGGGAGTTCCCAGGTGGCAGTATAGAGTGGGGAGAAGACCCACAAAAAGCAGCTATTCGGGAAACAAAGGAAGAAACAGGGCTGGATGTCCAGAATGTTTCTTTTATCACATACACAACTGCGACGTACAAAAAAGGAGAAGATGACAAACACTCCATCTACTTAGTTTACAAAGGAGAAACAGATTCTGAGGAAGTTGTATTGTCAGAAGAGCATAAAGAGTATAGATGGCTAAATGTACTTGAAGCAAAATTCATGAAGCTTGCTCTTAATGCAGATGGAGTTCTGGAATATCTTAGCTAGACATTCTTAAACTCAGCAATCATATCCTCCAATTCTTCAGTTGTATTGAACAAAAGAGCTTTGCTGTCAGATTCCATCTTCATAATAAGAGGAGCAGCTGATGATGATGAATTTAGCAGAGTAACAAATTCCTGTTTTTCAGCCTCATTTTTGAAAATGACTATTGTAATTCCACGTTTTATTGATTTTAACACTCTGTGGAACATTGATTCAACATCCCCTTCTTTATCAAAGAAATGAAGATACATATGCTGACCAACTACAGTGATAACACTGTCTGCAGCCTCAGATTCATTGAGACCAGTAAACGGAACTGCATTGTTAACGCATATGTCCCGAAGGCTACGCATAATTGAAAGATATTGCAGGGTATGACCAGTCTTGGATTTCCAAGAGGAAAGGCCGAAATATCCAAGAGCTCCATCAACAAGGCCTTTTTTGCGAAGATCTTCCAGAAGGTATTCAACATTATAATCAGTAATGAAAATAGGTCTTCCTTTGTAGAAAATGGATTTGAAACCATTTTTAATCTCTGAAGGACTCAGAGGAGTGGTTTCCCACCTGTAGTTCTCATTCACTTTTTGGAATATGCTCAGAACAGCATCTGGAGAAAGCGGAATCCTGGTTCTTGCAACTGGAGGGAAATCAGGAATATCGATTGCAAAGTAAACTGCTTCCTGCCTAGCAAAGAAGATACCCAAACCAACAATACCCCCCGTAAGAAGCACAACAAGCCAGAATAATGGATTGTCAAAGATAGTTGATCTTTTGGTGTGAGAGATAGGAACTTCAATCACCAGGGAACCTGAAGTAAATGTGAAGGTATGATTACCAAATGGTAAGTTTTGATCACTTGTTCTGGAGCCCAAATCTAGCTGGATGCTATTTACATTGTTGAAATTATAGGTTCCGTAGTCGCCATCATCGACCTTGATTTCAACTTCTCCGAGAGTAGATGGATTGTCGTCCATAGTAATATCAAAAAGATAGACAGAATTCTTATCTGGAGAAATTCCCTTGTATTCAATATCTATTCCAACGACCTTCATGTATGACTGTGCATATTTTTTGCTCTCATCATCGATAAGTTCGATGATATATTCTCCTCGCTGGACATATACTGGGATATCAAAGAAGCTGTCTGACTGGACATTTACATAACCTTGCGGGAACATTTGCACTTGCGTGGAATTGATATCATTGATGATAAGGAACATATCTGGAGATGCTGCAGCGTCTTCCTTCAATGATGCAGTAACTCGAGTCCGCTCACCTGTAATATTTGTTGGTACGACTTTGATGCCGTCTTTTATGAAAAGTTCGTTGTCATCATTTTTATCAAGGTATATGTAGAGGGTTTCGAGTATAGGATTGTTTGATAAAGTTGAGTTTCCAACAAAATCAACCTTGATAGTTCCTTTTGTAGCATCAAAAGGGTTGGTGAAGAAATATCTTGATCCATTGTGCTCTAGTGGATCAGTAAATTCGTAAGTATTTGGTTCTTCGAGCTCCGTTGCCCATGGAATCTCATAGATTATTCTTGCAACATCATTAGCAGCAGCAGTACCATCGCTTCTCCATCCACCATCAAGAGTTTGTGGAAGGAAAACAAATGCCCCGTTATTTTTCCTGACTACACTGACCGAACCGTACTTCAAAGTGGTTTTCCAACCAACAGAAGATGAAACACGGTATCTAGCATCGAACAGATTAAATCCATCAGAAGACTCGGGTTTCTCTGATTGATCAAAGGTAAATGGAAGCGATCTTGCTTGGCTATCGGATAGGGAAACAACAAGCTCACCATCAAGAACTTTGGTAAATGGCTGGCCCATATAGATGATAACAATACCCCTGTCAACAAGTTTATTGATTGTAATCAGGCTGTCCATTCCAATAAGCTCTTTTGGGATAACACCTGTTGGAACAAGGATCACTGCGCCCTGAGGAAGGGTTTCAAGATCACTGATTGATATTTCATTTAGAATGACATTTCTCTTTGAAAGGTTTGATCTGAGAGTACTTATGAATTCAGAATATGAGGTTGCTTCAATCTTTTTGCTATTTAGTATGAATACTTCCGAGGGAATGTGTTCCTGATATGGAGTTAGGGTGATATTGTAAGTATCCAGATTATCGGTATTATAATCAATAAAAGCTGCCCCCGTATATAAAGAGTCACCGCTCTCGCCAGAGCTTAGAATTTCCCCTCCAAGAATAGTATTGAAGATTTCTGGTTTATCGGTTTGAACGTTAAATGCATATGCTTCTGCTTGAAGAAGAGAACTGAAATACAAAAATCCAATCCCAAGAATAATAAGTGCAACAAGTAATGCAGCACCAAGAATTGCAAAGTTAAATCCTCCTGGAGGCTTTGAAGATGATATTTTTTTATTTTCAGCTTTCTTCTTATCTTTTTTTGGAGCAGTAAATGATTTGATTGCGTCTTTGATTTTTTCAATTGGAGGCCTCTCGATCATTTTGTAGTGGCCAGTATACTCGTACTTGTGCTTGATATCGAAATGATATTCTTTTTTCTTTGCTCGAAGCTTTTTTAAGTCGACCATGGCTATCGTACCGCTCCCATATATCCTTCATTTACAAGATGGTTGAGACCTTCTTCCACTTTAGCCTCAGATACTTTGTAGACTTTAGAGAATTCAGAGATATTTATTGCCCCATTGTGTTCCATGATCCATTCTTGAAGTTTTGCCTTTAATGCAGAATCGGAAAGTGCGGAGAGCCTACCTACTTCAAGCTTAAGCGCATCGTTCTCGGTTTTTAGATCATAATTGCTGGTTGTAAGTGCCTGTGCTTGTTCGGTTAAACGATCAACTTTCTTCTTGTAATCATCAACATCTTTTTTCATAGAATCATAAGAAGTGAAAAGTTTTGTGTAGTCCATTGTAACGGATTTTGTTAGATCCTGAACCGCTGTTTCGATCAATTGGTATAGAGTCTTGCTCTCAACATGATAAGATTGATCAATAAGTGAGAGGATATTAAGGAGATAACGAATAACATCAACCCTTCTTTTTCTTGGGCTGATTTCGGTGGGAATAGTATACATTACCTCAACTTCATCTTTTCTGAGTTTAACAATTGAGAATAAATACGGATTTTTATCAATGTCTCTGCTCTCAACATAAATGACATTGAGTAGTTCTTTTTCAGGTGCAATTTCCAGAAATGAAATTGAGCCAAGTACTTTTGTCAGGTCAGATAATTTGCCTTTCTTGAGATTTGCTTTAATCTTGAATCCATCAACCTGTGGAGGATGACGAGATTCTTCAGGGTGGAGACTGGTTTTCTGAGATTTTTCTTCAGTCTTTTTTGTTGGTAATGGAAGCGCCATTTATTTTTTCACCTTTTTTTCTTTTTAGTTTGTTTTTTCTTTGCAGGTTTTTTTGGTTTTGCTACTGCTTTTGGTTTTGGTTTTGTTGCTTTTGCAGGAGATGATGCTCCGACTAATTTTGGAGTATCTCCACTAAGACCAGGAGAATACTTGAAAAGTGGAAGAGAAAGAATAAAGCCACCAATTACAAATGCAGAGAGAATTGCCAATCCCTCAAATCTTCCTGTCGATACAATTGAATATAATACTGCGATAAATACAAGACCTGCTAGGACGGATGCAAAGAGCATGCTTTTTTCAAATGATTTTCTTCTCTTTGTATGTTCTTGGAGATAAGCTTCTGAAACAAAAAGTTCATTGTTCTGCGCAACTCCAAAAATTTTCTTAATTGCACGAATACCGCGGATAATCCGGTCTTCTTTTATGGGTATTGCTTTCGCCCCTTCAACAGTCTTTTGTGTATAAATACAAATCTTCATTGCATCTACTCCTCTATTACAACCTGGCTGATTTCACGCCCCACGCCGCCGCTCTTTTTGAGATCGACCTTACCAAAGATGTTGATTATGGTAATATCATCAATTCCTGAATCTTTGAGGAATTCACTGATATTTCTTCTGGCAATTCCATCACGCTCAAGCGTAATTACAAATGAAACAACATCCATACGCTTATTGGCCTTCTCGAAGCTCTTGGTGATCTGTTCGATCTTAGTATCGGTTAATCCAAATTGCCTTAATTTTCTTCTGAATTCTTCCTTCAAAAATGATACATTTCTGGACACTTTGATATCCCTCTTTTGATTTGCTGATAGAACAGCAACTAAGTCAAGGAAGTACTCCTTGCTAGGCTCCTCACCTTCTACTTTTTGTAACAAGAATGTTGGAGGATATGGAGTTTGAGTCGTTAAAGACATGTTGACTGCAGCCTGCCCAACACCAAGCCTGCTGATTTCTTCTCGCATATAGTTACTGAAATTCAACGAACCCTGGAGATAGTCAAGGAATCGCTCGAATTTCACTTTGAGAATAAATGTGGTTCCGACATTACTGAATATTGCCTCGCTGATATCTGTCGGGTTCTGCGATGCGATGATCATACCGAAATTATACTTACGGCCTTCACGAACAATCATAACCGCATCAGAATTTTCATCCTTTCCGATTTTCCATGCCTCATCGAGAACAATTAAAAGACGAAGTCCTGATTGACGCGCTCCTTCCATTGCACCGGAAATCCGCATTTTTTCCTTGATAAACTGCAAGATAGTAAGTGCAGCAAGCGCCCTCATTGTTTCATCAGGAAGCGCTACAAGATCCAAATCAACTAAACCAGAAGTTACGATATCGTCTAATTTGACAGTACTTTGCTGAGCAAAGAAATCTTCTCCTGGTTTTGTGAATTGTTTAAGTCTATAAATAGCATTTTCAAGCTCTGCTGGGAATTCATATGAGCCCATTTGAGATTGTTCTGAGAGAACCCTTACAACATCCTTGAGAGTAGGTGGAGTGAGGGGATTACCAAGCTCATCCTTCTGCTCACGAGAATCCATCCTGAATTTATTTTCAAGATATGAACGCTCAATGGCCTGCTCCGTGAGTCTTCTCTGCTCAGGATATTGGTTAATATCAGTCAAAAGTTCCAGCGTACGCATAATCTGCTTGATACGATCGTATGGCTTCATACCACCAAGATCAAGAAGATTCAAGTAAGAGCCACGGCCAAGACCAATAACTTTTCCGCCAGATTGTTTTACCCAGTCACGATACTCTCCTGCCCAGTCAATAATAAGAGCGTTCGAGTTCCAGGTAAATGCAGCTCTAAGAAGGAAGGTCTTGATGAAATAGGATTTACCAGAACCAGAAATACCACAAACAGCTATGTGCGGATTTGCAACATTTTCATGAGTCCAATAAAATGGAACATTGAAGATTTTGGTTCTTCCAATGTAAATGGAACTAGTCGGGTCCCCAAAAAGAAGCTCCATTGGAGGCTCTGGCGGATGAACCAAGATATTTCTCCTGGATATGGCGCTATTGGGAAGCTTTACTAGTTTTAGCGTACCGGCGATAGCCATGCTTAGATCACACTCTCCTCAAGCTCTTGTGGCGTTGTTGGGAAGAATCTCTCCCATTCAAAGCATTTGAGCATTTCGTCTCCTGCTAGGTTAACTACTTCAACATTAAGTGCATTTGCAAGAACTGTTCGAAGTTCATTTGCTTGTGCTCTTGCTTTTGCTGATGCAGCTTCTTTGCTTATCCCAACTGCAGTGGTTTGAGCGTATGCAACAATTCCCATTGGCTTAACACCTCGGATAAGACGAGTTAATTGTGCATCCCAGAGCGCACTCTCACGCTCAAGTTTATCAAGTCGAAGAACATCTGGAGCAGCTTTATCCCGCTCGCGTGCAAGTTTAAGCTGTGATTCTGCTCGCTTTGTTTCGATCATTTTTCTTTTTTCACCAACATCTTCGACATAAAGCATGTAGGCGATTTTTGTAACGTATTTTAGGTTAGAAATTGCCCTCTCGAAGAATTGACTATAAGCAATATTTTCATCATTAGATTTTTCAGTAGCTGATTCAAAGATTTTAAGTCCTAAAAAAGCAGTTGCATAATATACTCCACCGACGTTTTTAACAACAACATCCTGAGCTGGAGGAACTTCATAGCCTGCTTCAGACATCATAATAATGTTTGTTCTTTGAGTTATCAAAGGCACCATAATGTACCCATATTTCCAAAAAAGAACTCCAAACATTGAACCAATTCCAGCAAAAAGTCCACCAATAACAGCACCAATTGGACCTCCAGCACCCATAAATGCCATCAGCGCGCCAAAAGCACCAACGCCAATTGAAGCATAAATGTATTTTCTTGTTTCGAAACTAATCGCCATAGTCTAACCCTCATTAATAACGACAGTATGGTATTAAAATCAATCCTTTGTGGCATTTTCCACGATTTGCTCGGCATTTCCAATGTAAGTGGAATAGTCAAATACTGTCTCTGCTTCATGCGGATCAAGCAGCTTTTTCTCGATAACAAGCTCTTTCAGGTGGGTTTTTGTTGAAAAAGCCTCCTGAGCAGCTGTTCTGACAACTTCATGAGCTTCCTGCCTTCCCATGCCTTTTTCAGTAAGAGCTATCATCAGGCGCTCTGCCATGATTAGGCCATGAGTAAGTTCAAGATTTTTTTGTATGTTATCCTCTGAGAAGTCAAGCTTTCCAAGAATCTTGGTTAGCTCGAGAATCATATAATGAGTACATATGAAGCTCTCACCAAAGATGGCACGCTCATTTGCACTGTTGGTTAAATCTCTCTCATGCTCCAGTGCTATGTTTTCAATAGCAGTAAGCACATTTGCCCGAACAAGACGTGCAAGAGAGCAAAGACGCTCGCTCTTGTGAGGGTTTCTCTTGTGAGGCATTGTGGATGAGCCTACTTGTTTCTTACCAAAGCCTTCTGAGATTTCAAGTATTTCTGTTCTCTGAAGATTTCTTATCTCCTTTGCAATTTTTTCAATGGCAGCAGCAACTAAAGCAAGATCACAAATCACTTCTGCATGCCTATCTCTTTGAATAACCTGATTTGTTATTAGAGCAGGCTCAAGACCAAGTTCGCTCATCACAAGGTCTTGAATTTCTGGACCTTGTCCTTTGAAAGTTGCCATTGTACCAACAGCACCAGACATTTTTCCAACTGCAATTCGAGCTCTGGCAGAGGAAAGACGATCAAGACTTCTCTTTATTTCCTGGTAGTAGAGTGCAAATTTCATCCCATATGTCATTGGAACAGCATGCTGACCATGAGTTCTTCCAATGCAAACTCTTCCCTTGTTTTCCTTCGCAAGCTTCCGAAGAGAGTCTTTAAGTTTGACAAGGTCAGTTGTAAGAAGATCAATTGCCTCCATGAAAATCAATGCAGTTGCAGTATCCTCTATATCATAGCTCGTTGCGCCTAGATGAATGTACTTTCCAGCATCTCCGGCCTGCTCAGTTAGAGCTTTGACCATTGCCATTAGATCATGATGGATTTCAGCCTCAATTTCAAGAACGCGCTCAAAACGTACCTTTGATGCTGCTTCCTCGATTTTGGAAGGGGCATCTTCAGGTATATTCCCAAGTTTGGCATGTGCTTTTGCAAGAGCCACTTCAACTGCCATCCACATTTGGATTTTTTTCTCATCCTCAAGGATGGGATTCATATCTGTCTTGTATCTTTGCTCAAAAGGAGAAATAGCCATAAAATGTTATTGAATCCAAGAATTAAAAAAAGAGCAACATGCCCATCAAAAATAGATACATTTAAATACTCGAAAAGTCATAATATGTAACAGACAAAAAAACGGTGACCAGCCGTAAAAGAAATATATAGTCAGATGTATGAAAATCCATAACCAGTAACAGATGTTTCAAATAAAGGAGTGTCGAATATGGAAAAAATGAAAAACAATTTACTTACAGGAAGTCCAGAGGCTATTGCAGCCGTAGCAAAGTACATTTCAACTGAACGTCCAAAGAACGAGATAAAAGAACTTATGGACTGTGCTATTGAGGCAATGGTCAGCCAGAGTGATGAAGGCACAGAAGGACTAAATGTAAAGTTAAGATTATATCCACTATTTGACAGTTTGCTCAAAGCATACACAAAAATTCCAGGACATGAAGGAATTCCTGAAAAAATGAATAGAGATGAACTTCAGGCTGTTGTAGAAAAGATCTGTATTTATTCAACAGACGAAGTTGCACAGAACGCAAAACTTTATGATGATCTTACTGCTCTTGCAATAATCAGCCCAAAAGAGACAGTTGCAAAAGCAGATAAAAAATTACAGAGAATGTTTGCTGCACTTGGAGAAGGAGCATATGCCCAAACAATTTCTGTGGGAGCAGGAGTTGTAGACAGTAACGATGAGAGGACACAAGAAGTAGCAAAAAAATGTCTTATTAACGTGGCAGAATACGGAAACAAAAAAGCAAGAAGATTTGCTATTGAAGCTTTAGAGTTATTCCCAGCAGACATGATGGTTAGAAAGATAGTTGGGAGAATTGAACAAACTGATGCAGATCCAGAGCTTCGAAAAATTGCAGGAGCTGTAATGAAAACCATTAGAGAAAATGATGAGATTGAAAGCGCAATTGCAGATGGAGAATTTCTCGTTGAAACACAATATCAGGATCCAACAATGCCACAGAGAATGTATATTGAAGCGATTTTTGATGCAGTTGTAGAAATTTTAAGAGACCCAAAGCCTTCTGAGGCAAACACCAAGATAATGGTTCTGATGAAACAGCTCACAACATTTGGAGTTGCAGCAGGACCTATGGAAGAGCTAATTGATAGTTACGACTTGAAAAAGGTCAGAAAGAATATTGTTAATGCAATGGTGCATGCGCTTGTTTTCGGAGATGAAAAAGTCCAGAAGATGGCAGCTTCCGCAATTGAAAAAGTTTGCGCAAGAGAAGATGATGTTGGCAAAAACACACTGAAAATCTTGGATAGAGTTGCAACAAGACATAGGAATGATATTGGAGATATGAATGAAACCGGTTCAAGAATTAGAGCTCTAGTTGCAAAAATCCAAAAAAGCAAGTTCGGAAAAAGTCTTCCGCCACCATTACCTCCAAGAGCACGTGTAGAACACAAGGCAAGGGCACGCCAGCATGCTTAAAAGTAGTCTTAGATAAACATTTATCATGGCAAAGAGCCGAATTCTGAAGAAGAACGATAAATCATACTTAGAGCTACCAGCAGAATTCAAAGACTGCGACGAAATTGAAATGGTCCAGGTAAAAGATGGAGAGTATTTCATTAGCCCAGTTTCAAAAAAAATTGATGAAATTGAGATAGTCGTACTACAAAAACTTCTTTCAATTCGTTTTGAAAAAAGAGTACCAGAGCATGTCAATACAGTACTTACTGAAGTAGAAAAACTTATTTTGAAAAGACTTGATAAAAAAGGATTTGTATCTCTCTACAGAAGCAAAAAATATCCAAATGGAGTATATAACATCAAAAATGAGATTTATCCCCTAATTAGCGGCAGAGCGGCCGAGAAAGCCCCAGAGCATGAGAAGAAACCCGCGGGGATACTTGCGAATGGATTTTTGACACTAAAAGACAAAAACGAAGCATACAAATTATCTCAGAAATTAAATGCAGAGATGAAAAGGGGCGAGGTAATTGGAGTAAAGGGTTTTGATGGAAGATTTTATGTTGTCACAAAGGAATATTTAGAAAAATCACAGAAAGCAATTGACTCGGTTTTAAAAGAAGAGAAAGATATTCCCACAATTGCAAAAGAAACAAAATTAGATGTTGAAGGATGCAGCGCAGTACTAAGACTAATGGCTGAGGCCGGAGATGTTTTGGAAAAAACAAAAGGGCGTTTTGCTCCTGTATAAAAAACTGGGGGATTCAATTGATGATCAAAGACGAAATCCACGGAACAATCGAATTCAGTGATCTGGAAGAGAAAATAATTGACAGTAAACAGTTTCAGAGACTAAGACGAATAAAACAAATGTCGGTAACGAATCTTGTATACCCAGGGGCAAACCACACCAGATTTGAGCATTCTATTGGCACTGCTCATTTATCATCATTAATTGCAAAAAGACTTGATTTTGATGAGGAAGAAATAAGGAAGATAAAGCTCTATGGCCTTCTTCATGATATTGGGCACACCCCATTTTCACATGAAGGAGAGCATGTCCTTAGCAAGTATGTTGGAGATCACGAAAAGCTTGGAGAGAGAAAGATACTGAGTGGTGAGATTTCAGATAT
Source organism: uncultured Microcaldota archaeon (assembly GCA_963723105.1). Lineage (GTDB taxonomy): Archaea > Micrarchaeota > Micrarchaeia > Anstonellales > Bilamarchaeaceae > Bilamarchaeum. The sequence continues at coordinate 76,460 of CAVRPK010000002.1, read as the reverse complement.
TTTATCTGAAAATTATGATCCAAAAGAAATATGGAAAATTGGAAAAACTCCAAAAGGAAATATTATTGAATCTGATATCGGCTCTGACAGAATGGACTATCTTGAGAGAGATGCTCAGAATACTGGAGTTGCATATGGAATAATTGACATGGACCGGATAATGCATACTCTAATCATGGATGATGGAAAACTCTGTATAGATAAGGGAGGACTTGGAGCAGCAGAATACCTCCTTGTGGCAAGGTTTATGATGTTCTCAACGGTTTATTTGCATAAGACTGTGAGAATTGCAACTGCCATGCTTTATGAAGCAATAGAAGGAGCAATAGAAGATGGGGTTTCTCCAGAAAAGCTGGCAGATATGGATGATGAGCTGGCAATGCATGCTATACGGGAAACAAAAGGTTCAGAGCATGTATACGGACTTGAAAACAGATTGCTCTACAAGGAAGTTTGCGCATTGCAGATTAATGAAATGGAAAAGGCAAAAGATATAGAGGGGGAATTTCCCGAGGTTATTGTAGATTATCCAGGAAGTTTCTTCAAGCCAGTAGATTTCATGGTAAAAACAGATAATGGACTTGTACCCATAACAAAAATGTCAAAACTAGTTCAATCACTGAAAAAAGCTGAAGAAGAAAGAATGCAGATATTGATTCTGGCAAAAGAAAGTGATGTAAAAGAAATCAAATCTAAACTGGGGCAATAAAACTAGCTACGTGGACAATTATAACCAAGGCTATGATTACGCCAATAACAAATTTTGGATCAAGCTCTGCGCCATCGATCTTAACATCTGGAGATAAACCGACAATTCCAGCAGAACTCATGGGCATTGATACTTTATTTGAACTCATTATACTCTCTGTGTGCCGAATGGTATTAAAACTTTTGTCATTTCATTATGTTAATGAGCGACGTCGAAATACACATGAAGGTGAACCTAAAAAAAATGAAAGGGCCAACGATAATCGTTGGACTGCCTGGAACCGGGCTTGTGGGCAGCGTCGCTGCATCACAAATTGTTGAAGCACTTCATATGGATTTTGGCGGATATATATCAAGTCCTGATTTTGCACCACTTGCAGCAATACATGATTACAAACCTATGCCAGCAGCTAGAGTTCATTATTCTATAAAAAAGAATTTGATTGTTATAATCTCTGAGATGACGATACCAGTCTCTTCTTCATCAGATCTTGCTGATAAAATATTTGATTTTTCAAAAAATGTCGGCGCAAGTTCAATTATTTCACTGGGTGGAATCTCACTCAACGAAGAAAAAGGAGAAGTGTATATTGTTTCAAGTGACGAAAAGATGGTAAAGGATGTTGCAAAAAGAAAGATTGCCAAGCCAATAAAGGAAGGGGCAACAACCGGAGTTACTGGAATTTTGCTCACAAAAGGAACTCTTGAAAACTTCCCAATCAGTACGATTTTAGCAGAATCATCCGAAGAGTATTTAGATCCAAAAGCAGCAGCAAAGGTAATCCGGGTTTTTTCAAAAATAACAGGGCTTGTGATAAGTACTGCCAGCTTAGATAAAGAAGCAAGACAATTTTCTGAAGATATTAAAGAGTCTGTTAGAAAGGCAAAAATATCCAAAAAAGGTCCATCTACTGAAGAAGGCGGAACAATGTACGGATAATTTATCTTTCATACAGTTCCAGAAGTTTATCTGCTGCAGATTCTAGAGAATCAACAAGATGAAGGTTATCGAATTTTTTGTATTTTCGCGATGAAGCAAAGTAATTGCCGAGTGACCCATAATTCTTAACAACAACCAGATCCTTTCCAGATAACAGGGTAATGAGCGCTTCGGTTAGTGTACCGTCAGATCCTGAAAGTGCAAGAACAACATCTGCACGATCTACTATATGCTCTCTGAATTCCATTTTGGTTTCACCGACAAATTCGGTTGCATAATGATCCAATGAAGTGTGGCCTTCCATATATTGAGGCTGGATGAAAGTTACATCACCACAACAATCATCCACATGTCGAAGAAGTTTTCCTGGATTTCCATTGGGGGTTCCTGCATGGAACTTGAAACCGGGTGAGAGAGCAGATTGTAGAAATTCAACTTCATTGTCAGTAAGATCAGCAGCTTTGCCAGATCCAATTACTACAAGTGATTGACGCTCAGGTTTTTCCTGGTAAGGTCTTCGAGGCAAAAAAGAGTCTGGCTTTTGAATGCCGAATGTTTCGCATCGTGCTTTTGCATTTGCCCATCCTTTTGATGCTAAAACTTTTTTGATTTCTTTTTGAGGATCGAGGCCTTTTGCACTAACACTATCAAAATCAAGTATTGTTCCTCTTGGAACTTCCCTCAGGAGAGATCTTATATCCTGTGCACATTTTGATGGAGCTGCCTGAATCCTTGTATGTGAATTTGGAGCATAATCAACTCCTAGAAGTAATGGATTATCTTCGAATGATTCGTCTGGATTAAGACCCCAGTTTATGTTTAAATGATGATCAAGTGTCTCTCCATCTTCATTGCTTCCGACAACAGACCAGCCACTATGACCAATTCTTTTTGCATATCCTGAATCATCAAAATACCTTTCAATAGCCCTAATCTGCCTTCCACTGTCAACAGTAGAATCAACAAACATCACATGCTTCCCATTGAAAACGCCAAGGCGTATGAACTTTTTCAGAGCACCCTCATCAATTCTGCGGCTTCCCTGATCAACTTTCAGGAAACGGACAGCATGAAGACCAAGTGCTTCTTTCATAATAATAGCAGGAATTCTTCCACCGCGGTCAATACCAACAACTACCGTGTCATCAAGAGTAACCCCATTTTCAGCTAAGTGATTAAGTACATCAGCATGAAGCTTAGAGTATGGAACTGCGCGAACAATTCTCTCCAGCTCTCCTGAATTCTTGAGAATTTTTGTTGCTCTTTGATATTCTTGTTTTGAAATTTCGGTGCAGATATCTTCAATATCTACATTAATATCACGCATCAGCGGAATTTTGTAATATTTGTACCCAGAAGAATGCTTTTTGGAAGTATATGCAAATCTAAAAACCTCGTTGATATTATCTGCTTTCCTCAAGCGCTCGGCAAGAGGCAGGCTGCCAAATCCAGGAATTGGTTTCTTTGAAAATTGGCATTTATCATTGGCTCTTTTTTTCCATGCATCAACTAAGCTCCATTGAGTACTGGGTAGCTGAATGCGATGCTGAATCTGATGGTAAACACCTAAAGATAACCCTAGTGACATCATAATATCGTATAGTATAATTGTCTGAATTAGTTTATAAATATACGTATTTTACCATATATAACGACAATTTGGAATAGACATAAAAAATAAAAAAAATTATTCTTGGGGCCTTACTCTCTGCCCAAGTTCTTTATCGATCATAAACAGAGCTCCTGGAACTCCATCTGCCATCTCCAGTTTTGAAACGATATCTTCGGCAGAGGCTTCCTCTTCAACCTGTTCTGTTACGAACCATTGGAGGAAGATTTCTGTTGCATTGTCCTTGTCAGATCTGGCAAGATTATAAAGGTCGTTTATCATCCCGGTGACTTTTCTCTCATGGGAAAGGGAGGCCTTGAATACTTCAAGCGGGGATTTCCAGGAACTTCCTGGTTTGGCAATTTCAGCAAAATGCACTCCTGCTCCAATATCAAGAAGATATGTCAGGATTTTGGTTCCATGACCCCATTCCTCATGGGCTTGGATTCTCATCCAGTTTGCAAATCCCTTGAGATTATTCTGCTCAAAATATACTGCCATTGCAAGATAAAGATAGGAAGAATAATATTCCGCATTTATCTGTTTGTTTAGAGCAGTTTCCATAGCTTTGCTTATTTTCATAGTTTTCACCTAACTCTTCCACAGTCCATGAACATTGCAGAATTCCCGAGCTTCGATATTCTCTACAGAAATCTTAAACTCTGCCTCTGGAACATCTCCAGGCTGAAGGTATTTTCTATATACTCTTCCATCTGCAATTACCTCTATCCATTCAATGTAATGATTTTCTTCCATAGGATGTGGAATTGAGCCTACTTTGACCAAAACACCTGTTTCTGTTTTCTCGATTACAGGAACATGTTTTTCAGTTGATGAATCAGCTGTCTGCTCAGCTAAAAGCTGCATAGGCTGCTCGCAGCAAACTAGTGTTCCTGCGCCCCCTCTTAAGACTTCTGTCATTTGTCCACAAACATTACATTTGAAAACTTGTTTTTGTTCTGCCATAATTCTCACCTATAACTTACCAATTAACTCTACGCCTGGCTTTAAAGTCTCTTTTCCAGGGTTCCAAGCAGCAGGACAAACTTGTGCAGGGTTCTCCCGAACAAACTTTGCTGCCTGCAATTTTCGAAGAGCTTCCTTTGCGCTTCTTCCAATACTATTATCATGAACTTCAAATGCCTTGAGCACTCCATCTGGATCAACTATAAAAGTTCCTCGAAGAGAAAGACCCTCAGTTTCAATATGAGTTCCAAATATTTTACACAATTCATGTGTTGGATCTGCTCCCATTGGATATTGGATCTTCTTTATCGCTGGAGAATTGTCATGCCACGCTTTATGCACAAATGTAGTATCAGTACTTATACTGATAATTTCTGCATCTGATTGTTTGAAAAGCTCATATGCATTTGCAAATTCCTCAAGTTCAGTTGGACAGACAAATGTAAAGTCAGCAGGATAGAAAACAAGAACTAGCCATTTTCCCTTGTAGTCTGATAATTTAACTTTCTTTATGTCTTCATTCTGAAAGATTTCAAATTCAAAATCTGGTATATTTTCTCCTATTTTTATCATAGAATTCACTTATATAGTCTAAAATTGGTTCATTATTAAAACCTAATGGTTCATAATTCGAACATGGATGAAAAAGATGAAGTGATTCTAGAGGCCCTGATTGAAAACAGCAGAGTGCCACTCACTCGCATCGCATCGACGTTAAATATTAGTGAAACGGCAGTTCGAAAGAGAATTAAGAAGCTAGAAGGTAAGGGCATAATTAGAGCTTATACTGCAATTGTAGACCCATTCTATTTGGGCTATGAAGGAGTTGCGCTTGTTGGAGTAGATGCTGCTCCTGAGCGGATTGTTGCTGTTTTTGAAGAGATTAAACAGCTTCCAGGAATCAGATATTCTGCCATGACTTCTGGAGACCATATGATGATGTTTGAAGTTTGGTATAGATCTTCTGGAAAGCTCAATAATTTCATAAAAGATCTAGAAAAAATGGAAGGAGTAACCAGAGTTTGTCCTGCAGTTTATGTTAAGCGGGCAGAATAGAGTATTTTGCATTTGATTACATGTTTTTAAACGTATTGTAACATAATATAGTTATGAGTCAGCAGAGAAATCCATCAAAGAGCAAAGTGACTGTTGCATATTCGCCAACCAGATCAAACACTCTTATACTCTCAAAAATAAGGCATCTTCCAATGCTTGATGGAATTAATTTTACTGCACTTCCAGAAAAAACTCCAGAGCGAAGAGAAGCTCTTGCAAATATGACTAATCGAAAAAGAACTCTTTTCATGTGGGGGGATGGGCACTGCCACGATGAGAGCTATCATTTTACTTCAAGACCAGTAGCTGAAGGAATTCGAAGGCTAAAGATCAACCTTGATGCTCATAGTGATGAATATACCTCTATGGACGATGGAGGGGATATGGACTTTGAAACACACAAACCCCTGCGAGGAAACCTCAAGTTCATGACATTTGCAAATCACATGAGCTGCACTGAAGCAGAAGGAGTTGAGATATTTACTACTGAGAAAATGAACGTTGGGTTCTTAGCTGAGATTGCAGATACATTTGTTCAGATAATGACAAATCGCGGGATGATCAAATTCGTTAATACTGCTTCTGAAAAGGCATTGTCTTTCGAAGGAGAAGTTGATCTTACGCTTGACCTTGATCTTGTGCGTGGAATGGCCGTAGAGCCTGAATTTATGCAAAAAAGGGATTCTGTTGGCTCTATCGGAGTTCTTGAAGCACTTGGAATGATTATGCCCAGGGTTTCTGTTTTTGATATGGGAGGAATAGTTAGTCGGATTCCTGATTTTAATTTGATTGAAGATGTTTTGCTCGAGAAGCCACCTAAAGAAGATGATGTTCGAAGATTCATTTTAGCGTCGGAAAACCCAGAGTTTTCTAGAGAAAACATTCGGATGATTGATTTTGTCGGATCTTATGCTGCCATGACAATAGCAAAAGCTATCCGGATTTTTTCAGAAACACGAAGGTAAACAGTTAGTCTGGTTTTGGAGATAGAGTCGGCCTATACCCTCACTACTGCATATCCAGCCTTCTTTAATTGCTCTGCCAGCTCATCAAGATGCGCATCAAAGTTCTGGGTTGTTCCGTAAATGGAAATCCTCTCTGGTGCCGTTATGGAATTGTGTACTATGGTAATGCAATGGCAGTATGGGGGAGCGCCATCAGAAAAAAGAATCTTTTTGATGTCTTTCTTATTGATTGTCAGATCATGACCCAGGCCGAATACTGAAATATTTATTATATCACGGAAAATGTCGAAAGTCAGAGAGTTTGGCCGGGCCCATCTGCGTCTGTTTGATTCCAGAGGAAGAGGCCTGTCTATGAATTTGACGCCATCCCTCCCCCCTATATGTCTTGTTTCAAGATAATAGACCCTAACGCGATTGGAAAGGCTGAGCAGCTGTGAAGAATAACTATATAGTGGAGTTCCCAGGTCTTTTTTCTTTTCACCTTCAAAACTCCATTTCAGAACTTCAGCAAAATGCAATGCAGAATCGACAGTGGTTTTTCGAATGGGGACAGTACCGGGAAGAATCTTCTGATAGATGCCGGAAAAATCATCAGTAGGCAAACCCCGGATTACAAAATAGCATGGAACATCACTGCGCCTATAAAAGAAATATGCTTTCTTATTAGTGAGATTGCGTACTTCAGTTACTGCATAAATGTCTTTTATTGGAATTTCAATTGGTCCGTCCTTGAGTGCTATCTGGATATTTTCTTTATCAAGCTTCATAGAGGTAGGTAGGTTCATGAAAAGAGCAGACCTAGATTCCTTTGATGCGTCCAGATAAAGTGATGAAATGTCAGTAATTGAAATGACGCTCGGCATGCCATTGCGCTTTTTTCCAAAGTAGAATGTTGAAACAACAAATAGTATAAGAATGAAAATCAGTGGCAATGTCAAGCAGCAGATAAAAGGCAGAAAATCAAGTAATTCCATCATACTGAATAAGAAACAAATCTATAAAACCCTGCGTCATAGAACCGCGAATGGCAGCTGGCTCTGCACTCAGAGCAGAAAAAGTTTATCAGTTTTTGATCAACCTTTTTCCTAAAAAGGTTGAGTAGGAGGAAGCCCTCAGAGCAAATCTGAGATTATTGTAATTAATGACAATCTAGTTTGAAAATATGAGGCCGTAGAATTCCGGACACAGTCAAGTGTTCTCAGACGTGGTGTGGGAAACCGATTCAGGTTTGGGTTTTCTGCTGGCGATGAACGCTCCTATTGTTCCGAATATTCCGCATATTAACGCATTGATCATACCTAGTATCAAGGCTACAAATACCAATGTTAGTGCATTACTGCTTACATCTGGGGGGTAGCCTCCAGTAATGGCAACTACAAAAACCATCACAAAGCTTTGAGTAGTGCCTGCAATAGCGCTGGTGAGTGCTCCACCCTTGATTCCCATACCCCACTTATTTACTGAACGGTAGCCTGCCCATGCGGCTATGGCGTAGAAGATAATCAAAACTGGAATTCTGATCCAGATATCAAGCGAGATTGCAGAGAATAATGGTTCAGGTAATACAGTTATTAGAGATACAATAATAAGTACAGCCGCGGGCAGCATTGCCGCTTCAAGATATTTGTTTATTATTGGGGCCATAATTATCAACGATTATTCTAGCTTTCGCAGGAAAAATATGAAAAGCTTATGTATCGGCCACATGTCGGTACCTTGAATGTGCTAATATGAGCGGTTCTGAATTTGAGACATAATCTCAGTTCCCCAAAAGTAGGTAGCTGATGAATTCAAAAACTATGGGGGTTTTAATTGAAAAAAAATGCAGGAGGAAGGCCCTCTGAGCAGCTCTGAGGTCTGAAGGAATTATGCTATTAAGTCTAATCTAAGGTTTCTATTCGAATTCTTCCTGATACAAATGTCGTTCCAACTCCACTAGGATGAGGGTCAGACAATTGCAGATTGTACTCTGGAAATGCTTGTTGCAATCTTAAAAGTTCAGATTCTTCATGTCCAGCACGAATAACGCCATCATCGATAAAAAGATACTCTCCATCTCTACGAAGAAACCCTACTGAATAAGCATTCCCAGCATAGCTTCTTGTTCCCAACTCATCTTGACTCTCGAATATATCCTCAGTTGGGAATAGGTTTAATATCCTATCTCCATGTACATATTGCTCAAATTGCGGAATGTACAAAAGTCCGTGTCCTCTTTCTCCAATTCCAAGATCGTTACTTCTTACATACTCTGCATCTATCCCAACAGATCTTAACATTGTAGCAATTGTAAATACAGCAAGATGACAACCAACTACTCTTTCTCTGAAAACATCTCTTATTGATACGTCCATAGGGTTTGCTGCACCGCGTTCTGTAACTTCTGTTTGATATATTTCTGCCGTATACTCACTTGAATAATGTGGTAGATTAGCTTGTCCCCAATGTACAATCGTCATTACTCTTTCCCAGTCTGTCTCGCAATCTCTTGTTAAATTCTCAGTATATTCGCGTACAAGGTGTGTCTCTCCATACATTACTGAATCTTCATAATCCCAAGTTGAACTGCATCCAGATAATGATGATAATATTGCTATCGGAACAATTCCTTGGAGAATTGCTGAAGTTGCAGATCTTTGTACAGTTCTTGAAATAGCATGCCAAGTTGATACTGTTGTTGCGTCCCTAGCAGTTGATCTGGTCTCACTCCGAGAAGGTACGACCTCATTCAACTCTCTTTGTTCTTCTTGAATTTCAAAACCAAGAGAATTTAGTGCAGTTCTTATTCTATCTCGAATATCTACATTTTGTTCGTTTTGATAACCTCTTACTAAAGCATCGATTGCAACTTGTCTAATTCGCGATCCTTGTCCTGCAGCTTCTCCTATATTAAAAATTCTATTTATAGCACGAAGCCTTACTGAAGAATTTGGATTGTTTAGGGAATCCGATAAGTTTCTGATTTGTTCTATTGGTGATCTCATCATTGATCCTGCCATACTTCCATACACTCAGAATCTCATTATATATTTTTTGTAGAATATTTTTAAAGTGCAGGAGGAAGGCCCTCTGAGCAGCTCTGAGGTCTGAAGGGATTTCTTTGTATAAGGATGTGAAATTTAACATCTGAGTGTAAAGTTAGAATCCCTACTAGGACTTAATTTTATTTGCAGCAATCTCCACTAGACTTGCTGCCGCTTTTTAAACAGATTGCAGGTCCGGCGGCTGGAACGCAGCTTTGGCGGCCCGCGCTCCCGCTTCGCGTACAGAATCATACATGGAGATTTAATGGTGGCCTGAGCTTGAAGAAAACATAGACGAAATAAGTGGTTATGAAAAGACATTTAAACATATCTACACACAATTAATATATGACAGATAGGTCACCAATTACTATTAATGGAAGAATACCCAAGATAGAAAGAAAAAGACCATCCAGAGTTTACATTGAAAACGGCAGTAAAGGCGTTAGGAAATTCATGGATGAGATGCCCATGGTTGAAAGAACCAAAAGGGGACTCAGGTTAGAGAATGCGAATCTTGCTATTCCTTACGCCGGAGGTACACGCAGTGCAACTGTTGTATCTGAAATTTCTACACCTGATAATTGTGATTGGTTCATAGAGACAAAAGTAGAAGCGCTTGGTATCGAAAGCGGATCTGCTAACAAACTTTTTAGAGCATTCCCATACTACTGCTCAGCTGGAGGAAGGGACCAAATAGGATTTGATCATCATGTTGAGGTTCCGAACTCCGAAGATCGTAAGCGAGGAAGCAACCGCTATACTGCGACATTAAGCCCAGTACAACTAGGAGAACTTGGATTACAAACAGGACAAATCGAGGGTTCATTAACGACTAGAGATATGAAGCTTGGGCCACTAAAAGCTACATCTATTAAATTTGAAAATGGGGTATGCATTGAAGAATTGCGTGGTTTGGTTTCAGTACCTATTGTTGACTTTGAACGTGTAAGTCCCCGTGAATATGTCCAGGTGACAACCAAAGCCGCAGTGTTGGTTTGTCATGCAGTATTGGATTACGTACATAAAGAAGGCGAAAACCTGATTGTAACGCCAGCATTACAAGTCGCTATGATGCTCGTTGCTGATGGATGGTCAGCCGTATTTACTGTTCCTAAGAAGCCCGATGCTCAATGAGTTGGGATTTTGACTTAAGTAAAATGCGAAAAATTTACGCGGCGTAAATGTCCCTGCACGGGATTGGAAGTTTTTCTTTTTAATGATAGCTTCCTCGACGGGACAAGAAATTTTCGTGGGGGCAAGTCCAAGTTAAGCAGTCTTTATAAGCTCTGACCCTCAGATAGAACCTCGGTCGGATGGCTAGGTCTGAACTCAGACCTGATTACGAAGCGCCCCCTAAGGAACTGAGAGCTGATCTGAGTTCCCCAGAAAGTAGGAACTCAGAGCAGATCTGAATGCAGGAGGAAGGACCTCCGTAGTTAGTACAGGTCAGACCCGAAATCTTGTGTTCCATTGCTGTTCTGATGTAGCCCAGAGGTTATAAATACTGCCCATAGGCCCTACTATCTCTCAGATCTATGTAGAAATCACCGGGTTTTGGTAAAAGCAGCACGGTTAATGAAAGTCCAAAATACTCCGTTATATACTTAAATAGTTGTAATCAACATACAATAGTGTAGAGAGGTTTATGCATGGGTGGTGAAGCTGTAATTCGAGGCATAATTGGAGATGCCTATGATAATGTTGATGATTGGACGAAAGATGTACTAGATACAGCCAGAGATGAGACCATTCATGCAAGCTATGCGTATCTCAAAAGTATTGATTTCAAAAGAAAAGATATTGCTCGCATTCCAAAGCTCCTTTGCCGAAATCCCAGGACTCTAAAAAGAAATTATCAGGCTTTACTTGAGCTTGGAATATCAAAAGAGAAAATTCTCACATCCCCAAATCTCATTTCATTCGCTCCTACGACCATTGCAAGAAAGCATCAAATGCTCATTTCGCTTGGCCTAACCCCAGAAATCATAAACACCTATGCATATTTGTTAGGTTCCAGTACTGATACGCTTAATGAGACCTTTGAATTTTTGGAGCGATGTGGTCTTACTGCTGCACCTGCTTTGTACTGGGCCCCTTTGCTTAGTAGAAATGCCGACTCAACAAAGGAGAAAATCGAGATCCTACTTGAGATGGACCTACCATTATCTGTGATACAAGAAGACCCGCGCGTACTGACCTGGTCGACAGACACAATCAAACAAAATCTGGTTTTTATACTGGGCCTTGGATTTGAAATGGAGCAGATTGCCAAGGAACCCTCACTTCTAAGACATACTCAAAAGCGGATTGCACGTTCGATTGATGTTCTTGAGAAACTGGGAATGGAAAGAAGCAACATTGTAGCTATCCCATCTCTTCTGACCCTTAATCCAGAGAGAATACTTGAAAAAGGAAAAACTTTGCTGAGAATGGGGATAGCGACACCTTCTAATCTTCCTTACTTGATTGGTCAGAAAATTGAGACAACCAAAAGAAAAATGGCAGCGCTTGAAGCTCTTGGGATACCCCCAGACGCATGTGGGAAGAATCCTGGATTGTTTACCTTAAGAACTAAGACAGTACGAAACCGAATCAAATTTCTAAGAAGACTTAATATGAAAGAAAGCAGTATTATGGATGGAGCTTTATTGTGCAGGAATCCAGACTCGCTTCAAGAAAATTATTCTTTACTCATTGAAATGGGCCTAAGTAAGAGGAAGATAGCAGTAAATTGGAGACTCCTCAATCGAGATCCAGAAGCACTCAGACAAAATGCCAAGTTGCTCAGAGGTCTTGGCCTCTCAGACAGCAAAATCGCCACTCATGCGCATCTGCTGATGATGGACCCAGAAACTATCCAAAATAATGTGCAATCTCTTCTGGATCTTGGTCTCTCAAAGAAAAAAATCACGACACTTGCGCAGCTTATTCCTTATGATCCTGAAACCATCAGGTCTCATGCACAAACCTTGATGGATATGGGGATACCAATAGAAAAGATAGTGACGGCAGGGGCAAGCCTCCTTGCCAGGGGTCCAGAAACATTAAGGAGAAATTACATATCCCTCAGGAGGTATTTGTCAAAGGAAAAAATTTGTAATTATCCTAATCTACTTGCAAATTCACGACAGACAATTGAATCATCTGTGAGGTTGCTTAGCGAGCTCGGAATAGATCCTGAGGAGCATCCATACATATATACCACAAGAGCGTGCAAAAGGAAAAAAGTCCTTGCGCTTGCAGTTTCCAGGTTCGGATTCTCGAGTGATTTATCTCCTCAGGATAAAAAGGAGCTTTTCGAAAAGACCAAAGAATACATAAGAAAAAAACCATCAATCCTACAGATGGGGGAAGCTGCAATTAAAAAGAAATTTGCCAAAGCAGCTTGATTGAGTTCCTCTAAAGAATGAATACCAAAAATCAAATTTTGTGACGGAACTAATATTTTAGCATCTGTGTGAAAAAAAGCACCACAGTGCCTAATTTTTCAGGTAGGAACTGTACTAAGTACTAAATGCAGGAGGAAGGATTCGAACCTTCGAAGGCACTAAGCCACAGGATTTCTTAAAATAGAAGAACGTAAGGAAAATTTCCTTAAGTCCTGCGCATTTGACCGGACTTTGCTACTCCTGCTCAGAAGAATAGGTACCTAACTGTAAAGGAAAACAAATAAATTCCCATCGTAGATAGCTTATGCGAAGGTGAATATTATGGCAACTGAAACAAAGAAGAAAACAACAAAGAAAAAGACTGCAAAATCAAAGACATCTAAGGCAAAAACTTCAAAGGCAAAGAGCAAAGCTAAAACAACAAAAGGATGCAAATGCTGCTGTGGATAACTCTACAGCACTTTTACTTTTTTTCCATCATAAAAAACTGTTTCTTCAAACCTCATTCCATATTGCTTTAGATAGAATGCAGGCTCAATTGCAAGAACAGTACCAGAAAGAGGATCTTTTGATTTTGATCTCAGGTTTGGAAGCTCATGAACTTCAAGGCCAACTCCATGTCCAATCGAATGGATAAGTTTTGGAAAACCGAATTTCTCAAGTTTTTTCTCAGAAAGTTTTGCAAGAGCCCCTCCTGTTTTAAGATTTGGAAGTTCGTCAATGATAGAGCAGAACAAATTTTGCAGATTTTCATATTCCTCTTTTTTCTTTTTGCTGCCATCAAGGATAAAACACCTGGTCAGGTCAGAGCAATAATGTTTGTACTTAACACCATAATCAATCATAACAAGATTTCCGATTTTTTTCTTCCTTGCTTTGTAGTGTGGAAATGAAGTGGAAGAATCTGTTGCAACAATAGGGTCAAACGCAGGCTCAAGTCCCAGTTCAATTGTCAGTATTTTGAGCTGCTTTTCAAGATCAAGCTCGCTCTTGGCTTTTTTGAAATCAAGTGATGCAAAAATTTCACGAGTGAATCCTGCTGCTTTTTTGATTGATGCAACTTCAGAAGGAGTCTTTTTTGCCCTTTCTCGAAAGAGCTTGAGAGAAACATCAACTGGATTGCAAAGAACTTCCAAACGAGATAAAAGTGCAGCAGAAATAGAAGAAAAATCCATTTGTACTTTTTTTCTATGGATATATTTGGAGAGCTCTTGTATTGGGTCTTTGTAAACAATAATTTTGCCCTTGAATTGAGTTCTTGCAAGAGCTTCATTCATCTTTGGAACAAATAATATCTTTTGATCTTTGATTAGAAGAAATGAATGATCTATGTCAACTTTGGAGTGATAGTAGAAATTCGGATCAAATTCCTCACCCCGATACAAAAGCAACATGAACTTGATAAGTAGACAATGCTATAAAGAATTTCGGTGTTCACAGGAAAAAAAGAAAAGCAGTTTAAAAAACAGCTGCGTATTGGATTTTATGAAAATTTTACCAATAATAATTCTGATTGCACTCTTGGCATTTGGGTGCATAGGATCTGAAACAAATCAAAGTGGATATAGTAAATCAGCAATTGCTCCAACGCCATATGATATGGAAGATTCTGCATCTTATGGAGGAGAATATGTAACAAAAGAAAGTTACATCAAAGTTAAAGTAAGTGGAGAGTTGGATGACCAGTTTGAAAAATTAAAGGACCAGCTCAGTTCTGATAGTGCAAAGGTTAGTGATATCAATTACAACGAATATGGAGATCAGATACAATATAGTGTAACGATCAAGGTTCTTCCAAGTAAATTTGATAGCACAATTGATATGATCAAAGAATATGGGGAAGTAAAGGATCTGTCAGTATCTCTTGAAGATGTAACAAAACAATATACGGATCTTGACACCAGAATCTCAAACAAAGAAAATGAACTGGCCAGGTTGAATCAACTTTATAATAAAAGTGAAACAGTCAGTGAAATTATTGAGGTGGAAAGAGAACTGACACGGGTTGAGACAGAATTGGAAATGCTCAAATGGCAAAAACAGGATTTAGAGTCCAGAATTAGCAGATCAACAATCAGGTTAACTCTTTATGAGGATAAGCCAGCAACCCAAAGCCTGAGCTTGAGTCTTGAGAACTTGGCAGTTATGTTCTTTGGCGCTATTGCAGCTGCTATAACTATTATTGTCATTGGAATTGGATTTTTGATTCCTGTTGCTATTGTAATTGGGCTATTGTTCCTGATATACAAAGCAGTTAGACATCGAAAACCTTCGGCTTCCCGGAATCAACCTCGATAGTTAATTTTGCCGGGGTTTTCGAAAGAGGATAGGTGAACTCTACTGCCTGTCCTTTTCTTATTCTTTTTCGCTCGAACTTGATGTTATCCCCAGGGAACTTGGCTTCCACTGTAACCTTGTAAAGATTTCTGTTAGCGACCACAGTCAAAGTAGTGTTGTTCTCAAAATTCTTTTTTCTGTAGTTAAATGGCCTGTTTCTTAGGATAACGAATACTAGTGCTAGTATAAATAGTAGGACAAATCCTCCAATACAGCCCAATACCAGGGTAGTTTCGTCGCTCATATGAATCCCAAGCTTGATCGAGATTTAACTACGACTACCTTTATTTTAAAGGGTCGCAGTCTCTTTCTCAAAAGAGCATCATTAGTTGCAACAATTGCATTGTGCTCTTTTGCATATTCCACTATCCAATCATCTACATGTTGATCATTTTTAATTACTTCAATCGGATTTGACTCCAGAATTTTTTTTGCAAGACGTGCTGCAATGCCATTTTTGCTTTTGGATTTGCCAAGATTCTCAAGCTCAACAATTGTCCGAGAGGAAATGACAAATTTATGACTGACCTCTAGGAGATAATCCAGTTCTTTGATTACATTGATTTTGAACTGAAATGGCACTAAAAGAAAATTAGTGTCAAGAATTACGATTCTAGGAGCCATACACAAGCTAAGCCGAAGTTACATAAAAACTTTTCGTCTAAAAAAACAGGATTAGGGAAGTTGTGGGAAACTATGTGAAGAAGGGAATATTTATAAAGAGTTGCCCTCAAAAATAGATTATTAACAATTACGGAGAGGGTGATGTAAAAAATGTCAGAACCAACAAAAGTTAAAGAAAATAGTGATGTTCGAAAGGAAGGAAAGGAGGCCACAGGAGATAAAGGCCCAAAGAGAAGAACTGCATTTAGCAAAATGAAAGGATTGATAGCAACTTTGGCAGTTGCAACAACTTTTGGTCTTGCAACAGAAGCATGCAGTGGCAGTGATGAAAATCCACCACCTCTTCCAGTAGATGGAAGCGTAGTTGATGGTGGAGACCTTGATGCTGATACAGACACTGATGCTGATACTGATTCAGGCACAGATACTGACTCTGGACCAGATGTCGATTCAGGCATAGTTGATGGTGGAGAAACCGACAGCGGACCTGATGTTGATGGTGGAGACACTGACAGTGGCACACCATTGATGTGCTCAAGCGCAGCAGATGACGAAGTAGAAAATCAGGTATTTGACAAGAATGATCCTATAGAAATTGGTGGATATATCATTACATACACAGCACCAACAACAAATGGAGCAATATTCCAGATTACCTGTGCAAGTGATGAAACACAAACAGATTCACAAAGCTTTGGTACTGATAGTGAAGGAACATACGATGCTGGAGATAAGCTAATTAAGATTACTGTACATTCAGTTAATACCTGGCATGTAACAGCTAGCGTTACTGTGGAGTAACGTTACTTAATTCCTAATACTTCTTTTGTTTTTTCTATATCTTTTTCTACAGGTCTTATTGCAACTTCAGTAAAATCTTGTTTTCGACTAACGATATAGAGGCTCTCGAGATTAACACCACGATTAGCAAGTTTACGGGTTATCTTTGCAAGCTCACCAGGACGATTGATCATTTTGAAAATTATAGTATCTGCTTGTTCAACTTCAATATCAGAAATCCTTGACAATGCTTTCAGAGTAGTTGTAACATCGCCAGTAATTATCCTAAAGACAGCTTTTCCAGAAGCGCCATATGCTGAGATAGCTTCGATATTTACGCCAGTAGAACCAAGAGCCTCTGAGACTTGTGCCAAAGATCCAACATCATTTTTTGCCATTACTATGATTTCTTTCATAACAATCATCCAACAGGTAATAAACTCCTCAAAATTAATTAAAGGTTTCTATGGATAGATGAAGTATGGTTACAAAAGATCAAATAATGGAAAAACTAACCCAAGTGCTTGACCCAGAACTTGGGATAAACATAGTAGATATGGGTCTTATTTACGAAATTGAAATTAAAAAGAAAAAATCAAATGAAAAATTACAAAAAGTATTTATCAAAATGACATTTACAACTCCCGCATGTCCATTGATTAATGAAATATTGCGGGAGGTACAAGAAAAATTAGACGAATTCGAAGAACTGGACATTGAGGTCAATGTTGTATTTGAACCTCTTTGGTCACCAGAGCGAATGAGTGAAAAAGCAAAAATTAAATTGGGAATTATATGAAAATTAAATTTTTTGGAGGCGCACGGGAAGTGGGCCGAGTGAGCATATTGCTCGAGGAAGAAAAGAATAATCTTATGCTTGATTGTGGAATAAAACTTGGAGAAAAAACAGAATATCCATTAATTGATGATGATACTCTAAAAAGAGTAGAAAATATTACAATTTCACATGCACATTTGGATCATTGCGGATATTTACCGCATGTTTATTCAAAAAAGTTCAAGCCAAAAATATTTCTAACAAAGCCAACACGCGATTTGATGGGAATTTTATTGTCAGATTATTGCAGAATAAAAGGAACAAAGGAAAGAACGGGATTTACATCTAAAGATGTTAATAATGTCCTGAGAGATGCACGTATCACAGAATATGATGAGCTGTTTAATGCTGGATTTAAAACCAGATTTTATCAAGCTGGACACATAATGGGAAGTGCAATAACAGCTGTTGAAAGACCTGAGGGAAGACTTGTTTTTAGCGGAGATATCTGCATGAGAAAAACAAAAGTTCTGGACAGTTGTGAAAAAAACTTGAATGCAAAAACGCTTATTGTTGAGAGCACTTATGGTGCAAAAGAAGATGTTCTGCCAAGCCATAAAGACAGCTATCACAAGATGGTCAAAATCATCAATGAAACACTGGATAAGGGCGGACATGTGATAATACCAAGTTTTGCAGTTGGAAGAGCTCAGGAAGTGCTGCTTGCACTTGATGACTATATGAGATCAGGTGCACTTAGACCAACAAAAATATTTATTGAAGGTATGATCGGAAAGGCAATGAAAATATATCGCCATAATGCGATTTATGCAAATGATGATATCAAAAGAAGAATATTGATGAGCGAGGATGATCCTTTCAAAAGTCCGAATTTCAATAGATCAAGATCAAAAACAAGGGAAGACGTACTAAAAGAACCTTCAATTATTGTCACAACTTCTGGAATGCTCAGTGGAGGACCAGTACTGTTTTATCTTGAAAAACTTGCAGGGAACCCTAAAAATACAATTATTTTTGTTGGATACCAGGCAGAGGGAACATCTGGACGCAAAGTTCTTGAAGGAGGGAAAAAAATCAGAATTGGGGATAATGAAGTGGAACTCAAATTAAGAGTTGAAAGTGTGAAACTTTCAGGCCATGCTGATTTTAACGAACTTTTGCAATTTATCAAATCATTCAAAGGACTTGAAAAAGTGTTCATAATGCATGGAGACAAACCAGATATGAAAGAATATCTTGAGAAGGACTACGAAGTGATAATTCCAAAACTGCTTGAGGAATATTCTATATAGAATCATTCTATTGAAAGACGTTTGATTTGAGAGAGCTCTCTTAATTTCAAAAGTGCAGGCCCGGGCAATCTTTTTTCTATTATTATAGTAAGCTTTGGATTGGGATAGATATCCGGATCATCACTTACAATTTGCCTAATGCTGATATTAGCATCTGAGATTATAGTTGTAACTGCACTTACAATACCGATTGCATGAGGCTCTGCCTCAAGCTCTAAAACTTCAAATCCAAGGCTTTTTGCAACTCCACGAATATAAGAAGTTGGCGCTAGAGACTCGAAAATACTAAAAAGCTCTGGGACTTCGGCTATCATCTGCGAGGTTTCAAGAACTACTCTACGGTCAATTTTGAGAGCTCTTGCAATCTTTACAGGACTGACCTCAACATCCCCAGAATAGATGAAGCCCGCCTTATCAACTCGCATTCCCTGACGAAGCAAGAGATCGGCTACTTTACTGCGCATAGGATAGCGAAGGAACGCATCTTCCAGAATTGGATACATAATGTACATATTTGTACAGAAAAGCTTTAAATATATCATTAATGCTAAAAACAGTAGGTGGCATTATGATTACTAAAAAGCTAAAACTAAATCTGAATCCGTACCAAATGTATTCTCTAATAAATAGGAAATACAGCCATTCATTCTTACTTGAATCCATGGAAGGCGATGAAAAACTTGCCAGGTTTTCATTTATAGGTTTTGACCCAGTCAAAAAGATATCTGCAGAAGGAAAAACAATAAGTATTGATGGCTCAAGAGAAGAAACAGATGATCCAATTAGAACTCTAGCAAATAATATTCCAAAGCGAGAGCTTGAAATGGAAGGTTTTGTGGGCGGAGCAGTTGGATATTTTTCTCATGATTATGTACACAGAATTGAAAACATACCAGAAAAGGATAAACAGAGCTCAAATTTCCCAGACTTTGAATTTGGAATATTTGATGATTGCATAGTATATGATCATCGAGATAGAAGTGTACGATATATATCTCATGGAAAAGACAGGTCAGATGAGATTTTGGATCTTGCTAAGCAGGATGTGTTTCTTGGGCCTTTTGATACTGGAGCTCCAAAAACAAACATGGACGAGGAAGCATACAAAAATGCTGTTATCTTGGCAAAAGAAAAAATCTCAAATGGAGAAATATTTCAAGTAGTTCTATCACGCAGATATGAATTCCCATATGAGGGAGATCTTCTTCGTTTTTACAATATACTCAAGCAGACAAATCCTTCTCCATATATGTATTATTTGAACTTTGGAGAGCGAAAGATAATTGGTGCGAGTCCTGAGAATCTGGTGCGAGTTGAAGGAAAAACAATTGAAAGCTCAGCTACTTTAGCTGGAACTATGCCAAGGGGCAAAACCCCTGAAGAAGACAAAATTCTGGAAGAAAAACTAAAAAATGATGAAAAAGAAAAGGCAGAGCATTTGATGCTTGTTGATCTGACTCGAAATGATGTTGGAAAGGTTTGTGAGTTTAATTCTGTGAAGGTAACTGATCTGATGAAAGTGCATAAGTACAGTCATGTTCAGCACCTTGGATCCCTTGTTAGTGGACAGCTGAGCGAAGGAAAAGATTGCTTTGATGCATTTAATGCACTATTTCCAGCAGGAACTTTAAGCGGAGCGCCAAAGGTTCGTGCAATGGAAACTATTGAAGAAGTTGAAATAGGTAAAAGAGGGCCTTATGGTGGGGCAGTTGGATATTTCTCATTCAATGGCAATTGTGATTTTGCAATTGCAATAAGAACATTATTTGCACACAGACAAAATGCATATGTGCAAGCAGGAGCAGGAATAGTATATGACTCAGTTCCTGAAAAGGAATTCCAGGAAACAGAAAACAAAATGAGAGCCATCATGAATGCTCTGGGGGTGCACTCATGATACTGATTATTGACAATTATGACTCGTTCACGTACAATCTCTACCAGTATCTCGGGGATCTTGGGCAGGAAGTGATAGTCCAAAGGAATGATAAAATTGATCTTGAAGGTATAAGAGAGCTTGGTCCAGAAAGGATCGTCTTGTCTCCAGGACCCGGACATCCAGAAAATAAAAGAGATTTTGGAGTGTGCAGAGACATCCTTGAAGCAAACATGTCAATGCCGATTCTTGGAGTCTGTCTTGGGCATCAGGGAATTATAATGCACTATGGAGGTTCTATTAAAAAAAGCGAAAAACCAATGCATGGAAAAACAAGTTTGATAGAGCACAATGGATCTGGTATATTCAAGAATGTTGAAAATCCTCTTCGGGTTATGAGATATCATTCACTCTTTGGAGAGTGCATACCAGAATGCCTTGAGGTTACTGCAAGAAGCCAGGACGATAATGTTGTTATGGGAGTAGCACACAAAAAACTTCTAATTTTTGGAGTTCAATTTCATCCTGAGAGCATAATGAGCGAGCATGGGAAAACGATTCTCGAAAATTTCATCAGGTGCTGATTATGGAACTGCTCAAGAAGTTAATTGCAAAAAAAGATTTGAGTGAAGATGAGGCGAGCGAAGTAGTAGCTTCTCTAATTAAACAGGAAATTAATCCAGTAAAGGCCGCTGCCATACTTGTTGCACTTATAATGAAAGGAGAGAGCGAAGAAGAAATTATTGGTTTTGCAAAGGAAATGCGCAAAAGTGCAGTTTCGATTAATCCGAATATTAGCAACCTGGTTGACACATGCGGAACTGGAGGGGATTCAAGCAGAACAATAAATGTTTCAACAATTGCAGCAATAATTGCAGCTGGAGCTGGAGTTCCAATTGCAAAGCATGGAAACAGATCAGTTTCAAGCAAAAGCGGATCTTTTGATGTTCTTGAAAAACTAGGAGTACGTATTCTTGAGCCAGAAGCAGTTGCACGATCTATTGAAGCGCTTGGAATTGGATTTATGTTTGCACCACTATTTCACCCGTCGATGAAAAACGTCATGCCAATTAGAAAAGAGCTTGGAGTCAGGTCAATATTCAACATGCTAGGGCCCCTGACTAATCCTGCAAGTGCTCCAAATCAGCTCATTGGAGTTTATGATCCAATTCTTACTGAAAAGTTTGCAGGAGTACTGAAAAATCTTGGAACAAAACATGCTCTTATCGTACATAGTGAAGGAATGGATGAGCTTGGACTTGGAATTAGCAAGGTTTGCGAATTAAAGAATGGAAAAATTGAAAATTATGAGATAGATGCAGCTGAATTTAATATTAGAAAAAGACCAATTCCAACTGTAGCAAGTGCAGATGAGAGTGCCCGTTTTGCATTGCAGATATTAAATGGAGAAAAAGGAGCTGCGAGAGATGTTTGCACTCTTAATGCAGGAGCAGCAATCTATGTCGGAGGCCTTTGCAAGACAATTGCAGAAGGGCTTGAAATGGCAGCTCATGCAATTGATGATAATTCGGCAATGGAAAAGCTTGAGCAGGTAAAGAGGTTTGAGGGATGAGCTTATGGACATATTAGATAAATTTATCGAGAATGCAAAAATAAGTATTGGCGAGGGATATTACAAAAACATCCAAAAGGCAGAAGTAACGCACATTTCACTTCGGAAAAAAATTGAATCGCAGAACTTTACATTGATTACTGAGATAAAACATGCATCGCCAGCAGGAGAATACGAATTCAAGAATATCGATGTTGAGAAGACTGCGGGTTCATTTGCTAAATGCGGATCTGATGCAATTTCTGTTGTTGTTGAGCCAAAAATATTCAAGGGAAATATTTCAAATATTAAAATAGCTAAAAGAGCAGGATTACCAGTACTCTTCAAGGATTTTGTATTTACTTTCGAGCAAATAGAAGCAGCTCGAGATGCAGGCGCTGATTGTATTTTGCTGGTTGTAAAGGTAACTAAACGACTTGGAGTGGACCTTGATAAACTAATTGATAAAGCACATAAAGAAGGCCTGGAGGTGCTGCTTGAGAGCTATGATGAGCTTGAGATGAAGCGCGCATTGAACACAAAGGCAGACATACTTGGAATCAATAATAGGGAACTTACAACACTAAACGTTGATACGAGCCGCACTAAGGAAATCATATCAGCAGTTGGAGAAATAGATAGGCCACTGATCAGTGAAAGTGGGATAAAAACTGCACAAGACATCAAATTTGTCATGGATAGTGGAGCACAAGGAGCTTTGGTTGGAACTGCCATATGGAAAGCAGAAGATTTGGAATCCAAGATAAGAGAACTAAAAGGTGCAGAATCATGAAAAGATATTTTGGAAATTATGGTGGACAGTTTGTTCCAGAAACATTAGTTCCAGCACTAACGCATCTTGAAGAAGAGTATTGTAAGATTAAAGATGACAAATCTTTCCAGGAAAATTTGAGCAGTCTCCTCGTTGACTACTGTGGAAGACCAACACCATTATACCTGGCAAAAAGATTGAGCAAAAAACTTGGAGTAGGAAGAATATATCTGAAGAGGGAAGATCTTCTTCATACTGGAGCGCATAAGATCAACAATGCAATAGGACAAAGTTTGCTTGCAAAAAAGATGGGTAAAAAGAGGATAATTGCAGAAACCGGAGCAGGACAGCATGGAGTTGCAACTGCAACAGCAGCTGCACTTTTAGGACTTGAATGCGAGATATATATGGGCAGTGTTGATGCAAAGAGACAGGAACTTAATGTATTCAAAATGAATCTTCTTGGAACTAAAGTGAATATTGTTGAGAGTGGCTCAAAAACATTGAAAGATGCAATTAATGAGGCACTTCGGGATTATACTGCAAACTTCAAAGACACTCATTACCTGATAGGCTCTGCACTAGGTCCGCACCCATACCCGACCATTGTACGGGATTTCCAGTCAGTAATTGGAATTGAAGCAAAAAAACAGATTCTAGAAAAAGAAGGAAAGCTGCCGGATTGCCTTGTTGCATGTGTCGGCGGGGGCAGCAATGCCATTGGCCTTTTTTCTGCATTTTTGGATGATCCGGTTGAAATGATTGGAGTCGAAGCAGGAGGAAATGGAAAACATCATGCAGAGAGACTGACAGGAAAGGCAAGAGAAGGAGTGCTTCATGGAATGAAAAGTTATTTCCTCCAGGATGAAAATGGACAGATACAAAATACATATTCTGTTTCAGCAGGTCTTGATTATGCAGGCGTTGGGCCAGAACATTCAAACCTCAGGGAAATGGAACGTGCAAAATACGTGTCTGTTAATGATCAGGAAGCTCTCGGCGCATTCAAAATACTTTCACAATACGAGGGAATAACGCCAGCGCTTGAAAGCGCTCATGCAGTTGGGCATGTGATGAAAATGGAAAAGGCAGAAGATAAAAAAATTATTATCAACCTCTCTGGACGAGGAGATAAAGATGCACCACAGGTAATGGAGTTGTTAAAATGAGAGAACTGAAAAAACCTGCATTAATGCCATATGTTTGCTGCGGGGACCCGAATGTTCAGTTTACAAAAAAATTAATCAAGGCAATGGTCGCAAATGGTGCTGATGCAATAGAACTTGGAATCCCATTTTCTGACCCCATGGCAGATGGAAAAACAATACAAGAGGCAGTAAGCCGGGCTTTGAAAGGAGGAATGACTCCTGGCAAAGCACTTGAGATGCTAAGAGAACTGAGAGAAGAGGGAGTGGAAGTTCCGATCTTTATTATGACGTATTACAATATTCCATTTTCCAGCGGAATTGCAAATTTCACTAAATTGGCAAAGGAAGCTGGAGCAGACGGATTCATCATACCAGATCTACCCATAGAAGAATCAGACGAATTTAGAAGTGCATGTGATGAACATGATCTGGTTTTGGTGCAGTTTATTACGCCTGGCTGTTCGAACGAGAGATTGGAAAAAATTGTCAAGAATGCAAGAGGATTCCTGTATGCAGTATCTGTTCTTGGAATAACTGGAGTCAGGAAAGGAATATCAGAAGATGCAATTGAACTTATCAAACGAGCAAAGAAAATAACTGAACTGCCAGTTGTAATTGGTTTTGGGATTTCAAATGAGGCTCAGGCATCACAGTACGTAAAAGCAGGAGCAGACGGAGTTATTATAGGAAGCAAGATAGCAAAGATATACTCCAATGAAAACAGCGTTGAAGAGGTTGCAAGATTCTGTTCGATAGTAAAGGAAAAACTTCAGAAGACAGATGTAACACTGGTTTAAAAATATTTATGTGGTAATTTATTGTAGAAAAATGAATAATGTGGTAATAATGATCAACACTGTTGAAGCAAACAACTGGAACTATTTCTTCGGCTTCTACAGCTTTAGCTTTGATTATTAGAAAAACCGCAAAGCTTTTTTTCTTCTTGTGGGTTTTCTGATGCAAAACATATTAGTAATATTAATGGAAAGGTGTTATGGATGAAAAATTTGAAATTGGCTGCCATCTCTGGCAGTAGAAGGACAACCGTTCGGGTTGGAAACGTTAAAGTAGGCTCAGGATTTACTGTAATTGCTGGACCTTGCGGGGTAGAGAGCGAGGCTCAAACACTCGAAACAGCACATGCAGTAAAAGCAGCTGGAGCAGATATGCTTCGAGGAGGAGCATTCAAACCACGAACTTCGCCATATGCTTTCCAGGGACTGGGACTTCAAGGACTCAAAATACTTGACAAGGCAAAAGAAGAAACAGGATTGCCAATTGTAACTGAGGTCATTGATCCACGGGATGTTTCATGGGTATGTGAATACGCAGACGTACTCCAGATCGGAGCAAGAAACATGCAGAACTTCTCGCTGCTTCGTGAAGTCGGAAAATCGAACAAAGCAGTTCTTCTGAAGAGAGGTATGCACTCTACGATCGAGGAATGGCTAAATTGCGCAGAGTATATCCTAAACGAAGGAAACCCAGATGTAATACTATGTGAAAGAGGAATCAGGACTTTTGAGAAATACACTAGAAATACTCTTGATATCAGTGCAGTTCCAGCAGTAAAAGAACTCACACATCTTCCAATTATTACAGATCCAACTCATGCAACTGGGAGACTTAGCTTGATTCCATCAATGAGCCTTGCTTCAATTGCAGCAGGAGCAGATGGAATGATTGTGGAAGTGCATAGAAACCCAGCAGAAGCTCTTAGTGACAAAGATCAGGCTATGACCCCACCAATGTTCATGGAATTGATGGCTAAAGTCAGAAAACTTGAGAAGATAATGAAGGCTGAGGGACTTAGATGAAAATGAATATTGGAAATTGTGAGGTGCTTCTTGATTACCCGATTGCAAATCTGGAAAAATTAATTGGTGAAAAACGAGCAGTCATTATCACAGACTCCAATGTACGAAAATATCACGAAAACAAATTTCCAAAGGCTCCTGTAGTGGAGATTGGCCAGGGGGAAGAGATAAAAACTCTGGAAACTCTTGAGCAAATTTATGAAAAAATGCTAGAGCTTGAGCTTGATAGAGCATCAGTAGTAATTGGAATCGGAGGCGGAATTGTCTGCGATATTGCAGGGTTTGTAGCATCAACATATTGCAGAGGCATGAAACTGATCCTAGTTCCAACAACTCTCCTTGCACAGGTAGATGCAGGAATTGGTGGAAAGAACGGGGTAAATTTCAAAGGATACAAAAATATTATTGGTACATTTCGCCAGCCAGAAGTTGTTCTGGTAGATACAAATTTGCTTGAAACTCTGAATATGGAGGAGATGAAAAGTGGATATGCAGAAATAGTAAAACATGCTGCAATTGCAGATGAAAAGGCATTTGAAAATTTAGAGAATTGTGATGATTTATTTTCAATTTCAAATTTGAAAGATATTGTTCCGAAGTGTGCTGCTATAAAAGTCAATGTTGTTATTGCAGATGAACATGAACACGGAGAGAGGATGAAGCTTAATTTTGGACATACAATAGGCCATGCAGTGGAGAAAATTCTGAAAATACCGCATGGACAAGCAGTTGCAATTGGAATGGTGGCTGAGGGAAAAATTGCAGTTCAAAGAGGGCTGCTAGATGAAAAAGGCCTTTCAAGACTTGAGAATTTGCTTGAAAAAATAGGGCTTGTAACAAAGGCAAAGATGAATGCAAAGAAAGTTGTTGATGCTATTCGCCACGATAAAAAAAGAAGGGACGATAGCCTAAAGATGCCGCTACTTTGTGGAATTGGAAATGCAAAAATTGTCGAAGTTTCTCTAGAGGAGATGGAGAGGGTCATTGATGATTTGTACTAGCATTGCAGAGGAAGGACTAGAAGCTTGCTTGAAGGCTTTAGAATCAGTAGAATTTGCAGAGGTTAGACTTGACAAGACAAAATTAAGTGAAAAAGAAGTAGTGCAGATATTTTCAGCTTCGAAAAAACTAATTGCCACTTACAGAAAAGGAGATGAACAGGAGATACGAGAGAAAACATTGATACTGGCAATAGATTCTGGAGCTTCGATGGTTGATATTGAATTGGAATCAACAGAAGAATATAGAAAAAAGATAATTTCAAAGGCCAGGGAAAATACCTGTGAAGTAATCATTTCATACCATAATTATGAGAAGACCCCATCAAAAAATGAACTTGAGAAGATTATTGAACAATGTTTTGAGAAGGGAGCAGATATTGCAAAAATTGCATGTAAAGTAAATTCTGAGAAGGATAATGCAAGGCTTCTTGGACTTCTTGATTGTGAGAAGAAGCTGGTGGTTATTGGAATGGGAAGGCTTGGCAGAATGACCCGTATTTTAGGCCCTCTTCTTGGAAGCAAATTTACTTTTGCATCAACTGGTGCTGGAAAGGAAACTGCAGAAGGGCAATTGAGCAAAAAGGAAATGGAAGAAATTCTGGAGGTTTTGAAAAATGACTGAAGAGCCGGCAGAATTGTTTGCAGTAATTGGAAAACCAGTTCTCCACAGCAAAAGCCCTCAAATGCACAATGCAGCAATCAAAGAATTGGGATTGCATGCTCATTATATTAGACTGGCAGCAGACAGTCCAAAAGAGGCACTGGAAACAGCAAGATTAGCTGGGATTAAAGGAATGAACATCACAGCTCCATTCAAGAACATAATTGAGTATGTCGACGAAGTAGACCCAACTGCAGAAAAAATCAAGGCAGTTAATACAGTAGTGATAACACCTGAGAAAACAATTGGATATAATACAGATGCACATGGAGTTGCTCAATCGATCATTGCAAAAGGAGTAGAGATTAAAGGAAAAAAAGTAGTCGTGCTTGGGGCAGGAGGAGCTTCCAAAGCAGCAATAGTTGCAATGATTGAGCACGGAGCAAAAGTTACTATCGCAAACAGAACAGTTGAAAAGGCAAAAGAATTAGCACAAGAATTTGGAATTTCTTATTCATCATTAGATCCAGAAGAACTAAAGAAGACTCTTGATGGGTGCAGCATTATCATTGGATGTCTTAGCACCGGAGAAAGAGTAGTTCCAAAGGATTTGCTAAAGCCAGAAATGGCAATTTTTGATGCGTATTATGCTACTCAATCCTATCTTGTAAAAGATGGAAAAGAAGTTGGATGTAAAATGATTGATGCAGGAGACTGGCTGGTTTACCAGGGGCTACTTGCATTCGAACTATTTACAAAGAAAAAACCGCCTGAAAAGACAATGAGGGATGCTGTTCACAGTGCACAGTTAAGCCAAGGACAAAGAAACATTTCACTTGTTGGATTTATGGGAAGTGGAAAGGATACAATAGCAAAGGAAATTTCTGGCAAAACGGAACAGGCAATTTTTGACATTGATAAAGAGATTGAGAATATTGCAGGCAAACCAATCAAGGAGATTTTTGAAACAGACGGAGAAGAAGAATTCCGTATTCTTGAGAGCAGAGTTTTATCGGATATAAAAAATCATAAAAATATAATTGTTAATTGTGGCGGGGGAGTAATAATGAGGGGGGGAAATCGAAAGATCCTCAAAGAAAATTCTCTTGTAGTCTGGCTATGGGCAAGTCCAAAAACGATTCTAGAGAGAGTGCCAAAAGATGGATCTCGCCCGCTGCTAGAAGTAGACAACCCAATACAGATTATTGAAAAGCTTCTTGGAAAAAGAAAATGCCAATATGCAGAAGTATCAGACATAATGATTAACACAGATGGAAAAAACCCAAAAGAAATCTCAGAGAGGATAATCTATGAAATCAATAAAACCTTCAAAAATTAATGGTAGACTACTTGCTCCACCTTCAAAGAGCATGATGCAGCGTGTCTTGATTGCAGCAATGCTTGCAGAAGATGAGTCAGTAATTACTAATCCAAGTTTCTGTAGTGATTCAGAAGCTACAATTGGAGTAATTGGAACTCTTGGAGCAAAAGTTGAATATGATGAGAAAAAGATCACTATCCAAGGTGGAGGAATGCCGCTTGGGGATATACTTGATTGTGGGGAATCCGGAACTTGTTTGAGGATTATTTCGATAATAGCAGGACTTTATGATAATGAGATAACTGTAACAGGACACGGCTCTTTGGAAAGCAGACCCATGCATATGATTGAAGATGTATTATTTGAAGCTGGAGTTTTATGCAAAACAACTGAGGGTAAGCTACCTCTGACAATAAAGGGACCTATGATTGGGGGCGAGATGGAAGTTGATGGATCAGAAAGTTCGCAGCACATAAGTGGACTTTTAATGGCACTTCCTCTGTGCACTGAAGACTCAAAACTAAATGTGAAAAATCTCAAGAGCAAGCCATATGTGAAGATGACTATTGATCTTCTTAGAGACTTTGGCGTTCGAATCAATGCAGATAATAATCTTGAGAAAATTGAAATCAAAGGAAAGCAAAGATACAAGTCAAGAAGATATAATATCGAAGGAGATTGGTCTGGAGCATCATTTTTGCTAGTTGCAGGAGCGATTGCAGGTGAAGCGAGAATACGCGGACTGAACATGAAATCATCGCAGGCAGACATTGCAATATTGAAAGCTTTGAAAAAAGCTGGAGCCATAGTTCGAGAAAACCAGGATTCTGCAATTGTTGAGAAAAATGAACTTACTGCATTTGAATTTGACGCAACAGACTGTCCGGATCTCTTTCCCCCACTTGCAGTACTTGCATGTAATTGCAAGGGAAAAAGCATAATCACTGGAACAGAAAGACTCAAGCACAAAGAAAGCGACAGGGCAGCTGTTCTGGTTGAAGAGCTATCTGCTATCGGGGCAAATATTAAAGTTGAAGGAAATCAAATGATAATAGAGGGAAATGAATTGAAAGGAGGAACAGTCAATTCACATAACGATCATCGAATTGCTATGGCAGGAGCAATTGCAGCTTTAACATGTAAAGGCCAGGTTGAGATTACAGATGAAGAATGCATATCAAAATCATATCCAAAATTCTTTGATGATTTGGAGGATATGAAGGTGAGAAAATGAATATTTTTGGAAAAATGTTTAGAGTAAGTATTTACGGAGAATCTCACGGCAAGGAAGTTGGAATAATAATTGACGGATGCCCAAGTGGACAGAAGATATCGGACAATGATTTCAAAGTAGATCTTGATCGAAGAAAAAGCAGCGCGCTTGGAACAACTACAAGAAAGGAATCAGATATTCCAATTATCAAAAGCGGCATATGGAATGGAGTGAGCACAGGTTCCCCAATTTGCATAGCATTTGAGAACAAAGATGTAAAATCCGAGGATTATTCTAATATTAAAGATACCCCAAGACCAGGACATGCAGATTTTGTAGCTTTTCAAAAAAGCAAGGGATTTAATGATTACAGAGGTGGGGGACACTTTTCCGGCAGACTTACTGCCCCTCTTGTCGCAGCTGGAGTAATTGCAAAAAAGATCATTGGAAAAATAAAAGTCGAGGCAAAACTGATTGAAGTCTCTGGATCTGACGATTTTGAAAAGGAGATAAGCAAAGCAGTCAAAGATGAAGATTCAGTAGGCGGAATTATAGAATGCAGAATAAGCAATGTTCCAGTGGGGCTTGGAGAACCATTCTTTGATTCAATTGAATCAGAAGTATCTCATGCAATATTTTCGATTCCTGGAATCAAGGGAATTGAATTCGGAGCAGGTTTTGATGGGACAAAAATGAGGGGAAGCGTTTTCAACGACGAAATAATTGATGATAGTGGAAAAACAGACACAAATAATTCGGGTGGAATAAACGGCGGAATCACAAATGGGAATGAGATTTTATTTAGAGTAGCTGTAAGGCCAACTGCCAGCATAAAAAAACCACTTAGAACAATAGATTTGCAAAGTGGAAAAATGAAAAAAATAAGTACTGGGGGAAGGCATGATGCATGTATTGCAGTTCGAGTGCCAGTTGTGGTAGAAGCTACTGCTGCGATTGTACTAGCAGATATGATAATTAGAAAAAATTCGAGGTGAAATGGATGAGACTTGAAAAATTGAGAAAGGAGATAGATGGGATTGATGCTGAGCTGATTAAACTTCTGAATAAGAGAATGGAAACAACTTTAATGACAAAAAACTTCAAAACAGAAACTCAAGATCCAAAAAGAGAGGAAGAGGTACTTGAAAAAATTCAGAAATTTTCAGGAGGAATTCTGAGTAAAGAGTTTACAAATGAACTTTACAGCAAGATCATAAGTGAATCAAAGGAACTTCAAAAGAAAAAACTGAAACTAATAGGATTCCAGGGAGAGCATGGAGCATATAGTGAAATTGCAGTAAAAAACTATGATCCAAAAGCAGTATCAATTCCGCACAAATCATTCTCAGATGTATTTGAGGCAGTAGCAAGTGGGGAACTTGATCTTGGAATTGTGCCGGTTGAAAATTCTCTTGCGGGTCTTGTATCTCCAGTAAATGATCTATTGACAAAAACAGACCTGCATGTAATTGGAGAAATAAGAGTGCCGATTCACCATTGTTTGTTGGCATATCCAGGAACTGAATATAGAGACCTCAAAGTAACGATTTCGCATCCTCAGGCACTTGCACAATGCAGAGGATTCATTTCAAGAAACAAACTGGAAGCGCGAGAACATTATGATACAGCAGGTTCTGCAATGGCTGTTGCAAGAGATAAGCCAGCAGCAACTGCAGCAATAGCAAGCAGGCTTTGTGCAGAAATCTACAATCTCGAGATAATAAAGGAGAACATAGAAGATTGCAAAACCAATACAACAAGATTCCTAGTCATATCAAAAGAACCTTCAAAAGAAAAGGGAAACAAGTGCTCGATCGTATTTTCAACTGCGCACAAGGCAGGAGCTCTGTTCAATGTACTAAAGAGATTCTCAGAAGCAGACATTAATTTGACCAGAATCGAATCAAGGCCGCTTATTGATGACCCTGGAAATTATGCATTTTTACTCGATTTCCAAGGGTCTTCTGAGGATTCAAAAGTAAAGAACGCTCTCGAAGAAGTGCAAAAGCACACAGCTACATACAAATTCTTAGGCTGTTACAAAGAGGCCAAGTAATGAGAATAGCAATAGTTGGAGCAGGGAAGATGGGGGCGTGGCTAGCAGCAGTGCTTTCCAAAGAAAATGAAATTGCAATCTTTGACATTGATTTGGAGAGAGCAAAAAAAGTAGAAAATGTAAAGGTTCTTGAAAACCTTGCAGATCTTAGCATTTTCAATCCGCAAATGTTGATTAATGCAGTAAGCCTCCAATACACAATACAGGCATTTAAGGAGATAGAGCAGCACCTGTCCAAAGAATGCATTCTGTGCGACGTGGCATCAATCAAAGGAGAAGTTGAGGATTATTACAAAAACTGCGGATATAGGTATGTCTCAACACATCCAATGTTTGGACCAACTTTTGCAAACCTAGACTCTCTTCGTGAAGAAAATGCAATAATCATCAAAGGATCATACCGGGAGGGGGTGGCTTTCTTTATGAAGTTCTTCAGTTCTCTTGGACTGAGGATATTTGAATACACATTTGATGAGCATGATCAAATGATGGCATACTCCCTAACAACGCCATTTGTTTCATCATTGGTTTTTGCAGGGTGTATGGAGAAGAGCATAGTTCCAGGAGCAACATTTGCAAGGCATAGGAAAATCGCAACAGGATTATTGTCTGAAGACGATCAACTTCTAACAGAGATTCTTTTTAATCCAAATTCAGTATCCCAAATTGATAAGATAACTGGAAGACTTGAATATTTAAAGCACATAATAATGGGAAAGGATAGAGAAGAGATGAAAAAATATCTTGATAACCTTCGAAAGAATATGAGAGCGGAGAGATGATTATGGGATTCTACGAACTTGCTGAAAAAGCATTGAAGCTCGAGAGAGAAGGAAAGAAAATAATCCGATTAAATGTTGGGGATACTAACCTGCAGACTCCAGAATGCGCAACACATGCAGCAATAGAAGAGATCAAAAAAAGAAATTCAGACTATGTTTCTTCATCAGGAATGATGGAGCTTAAAGAAAAAATTGCAGAGAGAGAAGGTTGCGGAATTGAGAATATCATAATAGGACCAGGATCAAAATCAATGATTTATGGGCTTTTGAAGGTGCTTGCAGAAAAAGGAGATAAAGTAACTGCTCCCTCGCCAACATGGCCAGCATATGGACTTTTGTGCAAACACCTTGGACTGAAAATGAATAATATTAAGACAAAAATTGAAGATAATTGGGAGTTTGGCGATTTAGACCCGGATGAATCCAAGATCACCATCATCTGCAATCCGCTAAATCCTACAAGCACTGTTTATAAGGAAGAAACAATCCGAAGGACAATAGAAAACTCAAAAGGACATGTGATTCTGGATGAAGCATACAAGGCACTTGCATTTGATAAAGTGCCAACATATGAAGGAGCGATTCGCGTTCGATCATTTTCAAAGGAATTTAATATGGCAAACTGGAGGCTTGGATATACAGTTGCTCCAAAAGAGATAATTGAAAAAATGCTCAAATTCAATCAAATATCAATAACATGTGTGCCTCCTTTTGTACAAAAAGCAGGAGTTGCATGCCTTGAAAATGAGGCAGATCTGATTGAGCAGAATATGAGAGTATGGAAATCAAGAAGCAAAGTAGCAACAAAAGCACTTGAGAGTTCTGGATTCAAATTTGCTTTGCCCCAGGCTGGAATCTATGTTTTTGCAACCCATAAGGACATTGTGGATGCAGATGAATTTGCACTTAAAGCTTTGGACCTGGGAGTTGCAGTTGCACCAGGCTCAGCATTTGGAGGACATAACAATTTCTTTAGAATTTGTATTAATCAGGATGAAGAAACACTAGAAGAAGCTATTCAAATTTTGAAAAAAGTAAAATAAAAAATTATGAGAACTCCCAACAATAGGGTTCTTGTATGGTAAATCCACGGTAGCAGCTCTTACTGGTATCTCCATTGAGATATGCATTGATTGTAGCTCCATCGCCAGGATCTCCAGTTGCAGTGTATGATGTACCGCTATCAGTTCCTCCAGATAGAGAAACATAACCAGTAGCATACCATGTAACGTTTTCACAAGGCTGATCTCCGCTTGGACCGCATCCAATTGGAACCCAGCCTGAGAATCCTGGATAAACTTCAAGTGGACCTGTTCCGATAGTACACCATTCACTTGAACCATCAGGATCATTATCGCCTGTCTCATTGGAGTCATTGCCACTGCCGTTTCCTATGATAATTGGGGCAAGAGCAATAGCACCTAGAACAGGATCATCAACTGGATCATTCCAGAATGCATAACCCTGAAGATCTCCATCGCTGTCAGCACCAGCATCAAATGTAGTACCGTCAGTACTGGAGTTGCTAGTCGATCCAAGAAGACCATCGATTGGTGCGTAGTCTGCATCATCTGGAGTAGATGAACTTCCTCCTGCAAAGCAGTTGAGCTCAAAGTATTCTGAATCTCCAGTATCCATTTCTGCAGATGGTGGAATGAATTCACACTCATAGTATGGAGTAATTACATCCACATCAGAAAGACAGTGTGCAATTCCAGATTCATAATTAAGTGTTCCGCTTGAGCCTGGAGGCGATTCTGGATATGCAAGGGCATGAGTATTTGTTGCTTCAACAAATCCACCAGAAATGCTATCCCAGTACCAGTTATTGCCAACACATGAGATCGGATCTCCTGCAAGGTTTTCACAAGCAACTAAGAACTCTGCAACTTCGAGAGTACCATAAGTTAACTCTGTTGGCTCGATTTCACAGAATACAGGGACATTGTTGCCAAGATTAAGAGTGTCTGTACAAGAGGCTGTACCACCGCATGATGCTGAAATTGTCTCTGCATTGAATGTCAGAATTGTACCGCCAGTTGCTCCTGGAAGTCTTTCAATAAGAACATACAGATCTTTGTTTCCACCTGAGTTTATTGTCTCTCCAAATCCATTTGAAGATGGACAAATTGATGGTGGGAAACCAAGAATATCACAAAGTGCTACTGGGAAAGGATCAACATCAAAGTGTGAACTTGATCCAGTAACACTAGTTACCTGAATTGGATCTCCACTATTATGCATTGTTGTTCTGAGCATAATAAAGTCTTCATCACTAAGTGAACTGCTTGCATCCACATCTATCTCGTTCATAAGACAAATTCCACCTGAGTCTTGAACAGTAATAGTAACAGTATCAAGACCTAGAGAACCTGATGAAAGGCTGTTCGAGGTTGAAGTCGACTTATGAGTAAAGTAGTACATGAAGAACCATGCAGGATGATCAACATCATTGATTGGGTGCTTTACTAAAGCTCCGAAACAATCAGCATTGTCAATTCTACCTGTAATTGCATGAGAACCAACAGTACTTACTGTAAAGTCCACAGGAGCAGTTGATGGAAGAGATGTGCTTCCTGCAATAGTACCTCCATCTCGAACTTGGAAGTCTCCCTTACAGAAGATGTTTGCTCCACCACGTTTTCCAGAATCAAAAACTCCTAAGTTTTGATTATAGGTAACTGTCTGAGTGTGGAATGTTCCGAGTTGAGTGTATCTTGATTGGTCTTGTGAGAAATCATTCGCATTTCCAAATGTCTGATGATTATTGAAAACTGAAGAAGTAAGCCAAGTGATATCTCGATTTGTATTAACAGTACCGTAGCTGATCATTGCAGGACAATAACCTCCACCACATGTCGGATATATAGAAACAATATCCAGATCAGGAGTTGCCCATTCCGAATCCAGATCAGGAGTAACTCGAAGTACGGATCCACTACAGACCGCATCTCCGGTTTGAATATTGTTTTCATCAACCCCGCTTGCAACTTCACCTGAAACTAATTCAAGGTTAAAGTCTGCAGTGATCTGCATGTCTGTGTAAAAATGCCAGGTACTATCAGATGCATCAAAATGAGCATTGTTAATACTAGTGGCCCAAACCGCAGAAACCAACAGCAATAATACTAAAATCGATTTATTGTTCATTCATCGTCAACTCTTCTTGGACGAGTTCCTGAAGGAATTCGCCTTTCCTCATCACTTTGGAACCAAAGTTGAGGTGTAAGTGTAAGATTAAGTGCACCAAAGCCTGAGGTTGGAAGTTGCATGAAATCCTGACCCCCAGTTTCACCAACTCCTCCAGCTCTAAGATCTACGGAGACGCCTCCTGAATAACCAAGACCAATACGACCATATCCTTCAAGAGTATGGATGCCATCTTCTGGATTAGCATCATACCTAAAGCCTGGACCAAAGTAAAGCATCAAATTTGGATTAAGCTGAATCTCAAAGTTCACAGGCTGAACATCAAAACCAACTCGGTGTCTTTCAAGGAAATAAGTATATTGTGGAGTTAGGTCAGTAGAAATTCTCATAGTATTTCCTTCATGCCATGTTCCTCTTAGTGTGAATCTGAAATATGGATTAAATCCAGCTCCAACATTTCCAAGAGAAACACGAGGAATTCTAATCATAGAACGTTGGCCTTCTCTGCCAGGGAAACGAATCTCAGCTCCAATTACTCCAACATAAAATGAGTCTCCAGAAGCATCAATTGTTCTTGCTTCTCCACTATCAGTAGTTACATCTGCAGACATATCAATAGTTTGATAACCAACAGTAGCATGTAAAACTGCTTCGACTGGAGCGCCCCACAAACTAAAACCAAAACCAATCTGAGGAGTCGCACTTACGATATGTCCAGAACCAGATATCTGTCTTTGACTAACAGTATTGATAGTACCTGCCTGTGGATTCACCTGGAACCTCTCTAGAACACCACTAACTAGAAGGTATTCGTAGTGAAGCCCCATACCTATCCAAAGAACACGAGGTTGTATGTTACCTTCTCGAGCTCCTCGAATAAATTCAGTAAATGCTTCTTGATTTTGTTCAAATTCGTATCGAACAGTAACTCCTGCTCGCATAATTGAAATTGCACGACCACGAATTGTAATAACATAAAGATCATTCAGAGAATCAAAGACAGTATTGAATGCAGGCTCTTGTGCAAGTTCGCTCAAACCCTGCTGAAGGTTTCCAGCTTGAAGTGCTTGCATTGCAGCGGCAAATCTTGGATGTACTGTTGAGTTCCAGATTTCTTTGTCTGCAGGAATCTGAGCAAGAGCCTGATGAAGTGCGCTTGCTGCTGCTTGTTGCGCTCCAAGATCATTTGGATGATTTGCCATAGTTGCATATGCATTTCCAATTGCAGTCATTGCTTGTTGTGCAACTTCAGCACCCCCAAAAAGGGATTGAGTAGTTGGAGTAACAGTTCCACCAGTAGAAACAATAGATTCTTCTGCAGATGATGAGATAAGAACAACAGAACCAGGCTCTTCAAGCCTTTGCTGAATTAATGGAAGTTCAGCTCTTGATACTGCACGGTCTGCTTCTCCTGGAGCAGCAACAACTTCCCCACCTCGAAGTGATCTCAAAATACCGGTAATAGTTGAGCCATGAGAATCATATGGTAGAAATTGTTCGCTTCCTTCACCAACATTACGGTCAATAGTTGTAAGCATAGCAATAAGCGCATCAGACCTGTCACCGACACTTTCGTCTCTTCCAATCTGTTCATGAAGATTTCGAAGTGCTGCAATATGAGCTCCCATAAGAGTTTGTCTTGCATCGGCCAGACCTCCCCCTTCACCCAAAGCTTGAACTGCATGATCATAAACAGATCTGCGAGAACTTCCTTCAGCTGGCCTCTCGCCATTTAAAATTTGAACAAGCTGCCACATCATCAATACATTTGTTGCCTGAGCTCTTGCTGTTGGAGCTGTACAAGGATGAGTTGGTCCTGTTCTTCCAGGAATTCGAGTAGCAATACTATTAAGTTGAGATGCTGTAAATCCTCCAATTTCTTCTTCAGTTCTTCTTCGAGCCTGTGCCATAAAATTCACCTAGGTTATAGAGATAATACGGCGCCATAATTAATAAATGGCTTCGCAGTCCGATTAATCGGAGGATTCACCCCCTGAATCAGTTGGCTCGTCAGAGCTCATAAGTGCTGGGGTTAATGTTATGTTGAGTGACCCTGTTGGTGTCCAAGGAAGTCTTTGGTATTCTTCACCACCGACTTCACCTGCAGCACCTGCACGAAGATCAAACTCAAACCCGCGTCTGTGACGATATCCAACATTACCATAAACGTCAAGTGAATGGATTCCTCCGAATTCACTATCATGATCTATGCTAATTTCATATCTAACTCCTGGACCAAAGAACCATGTTGAACTAGCATTTGGCTGGTATGTAATGTCAATTGGCCGAAGGTCTGCACCGATCCTGTGCTGGAAGAATGTTTCTTCAGTAAATGTATCAGGGCTGAATCTATTACCCCAGAACAGAAGATAATATGGAGTTAGTCTTGTGTGCAAACCCACTTCATTTCCTTCCATCCATCTTTGGGATAAAGTAGCATAAACAAGTGGATTTAATGCAACTGCACCAATTCCAAGTCTCTCAAGCCTGAATGAACTTGTCTGTCCATCATAACCTGGGAAATCTGCTCTAAGTCCCCAATGACCAACATAAGGAGCTGCATCAGAAGCAACAAGGCTTCTTCCACCGACATTTGTTTCAACTTCCCACCATCTGTATCCAGCAGCAAAGTGAAGTGTCAATTCAGTAGGAATCTCAAACATACTTCCACCAAGAGTAAGTCCTGCATTCATTTCAATTGAATGTCCGCTTCCCTCAATGCGTCTTCGATCTCCCATAACAGTTGCTGTGTTTGTATCTGGATTAATCATCAAAGTTTGATCAAACCCAGTAATTAACAAATTAAGATACTCTACTCCAAGATCAATGTGTAGTGCATCCCAGTCAAAGGAATCTGGAGTTTGCCTTCTTCTATAAGCTAGGAAATCATCTTCATTTCCTCTCCATGGAAACCTGACAGTTGCACCTGCTCTGATTCTTGCAATTGCTCTCTGGCTAATTGAAATATAGTGCAGGTTATTTAGTGCCTGGTATGCTGCGTTGAAAGAAACTTCATTGCTAAGATGATTTAGACCACCTTGAAGATCACCTCGAGCAAGTGCGGCCATTGCTGCATTGAATTCTGGCCTTGACCAAATTTCCTTATTTGCAGGAATCTGGCTTAGAGCTGCGTGAAGTGCTCTTGCTGCATCTTGTTGCGCACCAAGATCACCTGGATTGTTTATCTGAGTTGCATATGCACTTCCAAGTGCACCCATAACATTGCTTGCAATTGCCTCGCTACCAAATAGTGAAACAAGAGTTGGAGTTACTTCTGGATCAAAAGCAACTGCCTGGTCGCTTCCAGTTCCAGTCAAAAGAACGAATGAACCTGGATCAAACCTTGGCGGAGCAATAAGTGGAAGTGGAGCTCTTGGAACTGCCCTATCTTCTTCATCTAATTCAACTGTAGGTGCTCCTCCTCGAAGAAGTCTTAGAATCCTTGCAACAGAAGTTCCAGCTGGATCTAGGTCAAGATATCTTTCCTCACCTTCACCAATTCCACGGTCAATAGCAGACAGTGCAGCAACTAGATCATCATTATGACGACCAACTGTAAATTCTGGTCCGCTTTCAGCACTTGCTCTTTCATCTGCAATTGCTAAAAGGTTTCTAGCTGCTCTAATAAGTGATTGATCAATAGGAGCTGAGCTTGCAGCATCATATACTGCTCTCATAGGGTCCTCCTCAGAAGGACTGTCTCTTGCAATAAGATCACGAAGAGCGTTCATAGTAAGAATATTTCCTGCAAGGGTTTCAGGATCTGTTGCATTTGCTGGATGGCTTTCACTATCCATTGGCTGATTTAAAGAAGCAACAAATGAAGATAATTGTTCTGCACTGGTTGGTCTTGTTTGTTCTGCAGCAGCTGGCGGCTGTGCATCTTGAGCACGTAAATTGTTTGGAGCTCCAATTAGTAATGCGAGTCCAAGCGCTCCGGCAGCAGCCCATTTGGCTGTATGTCTAATACTACTTCTAACTAATCCTGAAGGCTTCCCGAGTTCTCCTCGAGGAGCGTTTTGTTCCTTGCGTAAGTTCATTATTCCTCCCTCCTTCTTTTTTTCATTTCCACCCAAGAAATGAATTGAATATGTTATCTTCTTGTTGCACTTGGACTTACAATGACCACCGGTGTGGTTGTTGCAAATTCAACAACAGTATCAACCGAAGATGCACGCTCACGTGCAACGGGCAGTCTGCCCATAGTTGCCCTAAGTCTAGCATCGTTTACTGGAAGTGCTTGACCATCAGCATCAAAGGTTACTGCATAAAGTACATCAGTTGGCCTTCCTCTGCTATCAACAACAGGTGACCACTCAGGACCCTGTGATGGCTCAAGACCAGTACGTCTTACTCTGACAACGAAATCACCCTGAGTACCATCGGTAAGTGTAACACCCCTCATTACTTGACCGAGATATCTAGGTTGACCGCGCTCGCGGTATCTTGGATTAAGAAGATATTGAATTGGCCTTCTCGCAGCATCCCTTCTTCCAAGATCCTGATAATGGAACCAATAATATGTTAGGTTCTGCTCACCGTGATCTCTTTGGTATTGCTCAAGAGTAACTGCTGATCCACCTTCTTCTGCAATCATAACCCTAGTTGCTCTAAATCGAACACGTCTTGGGTTTCCACCAAGTCTTTCAACTTCGATTGCATCACTTGGAACGTGAGCTCGAATAGAAATTACTGGTGGTGCTGGTGGATCTGGTATTGGTTGTATGTGAGAATCATCTAAACTTTCGATTGCAATTTCTGCCATTCCAATACCAAGTCTTGGAGTAATTCTACCATCTGAGATTGCTCTTGCGCGATCAGTGTGCAAACCTGCTCGAATAGCTGTAAGCCGTTCAAGTGTTTCAACTGCACGAGTAACATAAAGTGCTTCTGGAGCTGTAGATCTTGCAAGCTCTCTTCTGCGGAATGTGTTTCCACTAACTAGAGTCACATTGCCATCAAGTCTTGTTGTAAGTTCAAGAATTCTGGCATCAAGTATTTCAATCAGGATTTGATTTCCCCTCTGAAGCTGCTGTGCTGCAGTTGAACTTGAATATCCTCGTGCCATCTGCTGCATTTGCGCTAGAAGTGGAGCTGGATCGATTCCACGTAGCAATTGTGGATTTGCATCATTTCCATGGAGCAGTGTCAATCTATAGATTTCCTGATAAAGCTCTCCCCACTGTGCAAGCTGGAGGTTCTCTTGTTGCAGGTTTCGAAGCTCTGCGTCGGGCTCCGAGAATGGAACTACATGCTGATCAATTGCTGTTTCTGTGGTTCGCCCTCTCATACTATTTCTTTCATAGATAGGGTGACCCGCAAGAGTAATGATTGTCCTGTTTCGAAGAACTCTTGGATCAAGAAGAGACATTGCTGCAAATGAGCCACGTCCTCTTAGAGTGGATACCCCAAAGCTTGAATCAGTTCTCACACTTACCAAGAATCTTGCATATCGCTCTTCTGCAATTTGAGCTGCCTGCCTTCTTTCTGCTGGAGTTGGATTTGCCAAATCAGCTGGCACAATTCCAACTTCACCAGGGTTATCATATGCAGAGATTGCAACATACATTGCTGGAGATTCAGTTGCCTGAAGAGCTACTGGAGCAAGAACATTGATTGCTTCATTTGCAAGACTTTGTGCCAGGTTTGGATGGAATCCTGAATCTACTGTTGGAACAGAAAATGCCCATCTGTATGATTCAACTGCCTGAGCAATCAGAAGATCTGCATCTTGAAGCTGCTCTGCTGAGACTTGTCTTCTCATAGACGCAGTTTGCCTGAACACCTGCGCCTCACCAATTGATGAAAGTGCAAGTCCCATATTATATAGTGCATCAGAAAGCTCAGGAATATCTGCTGCCTGAGTACCTGTTGCTGCTGTCAATCTCGTATTTGCTGCCTGAATCATAGGATCTGTTGCTGGCAATCCGGAAGCGCTTACAACAGAGCGAAGGAATTCAGTTGCCATTGTAAGGCGATCCTGAGACTGAAGCTCGGCTTCATTGAGCTGTACTGCAGGTTCCAGACCAGATGCAGGATCAAATTCAAATCTTCTTCCTGATCTGTATGGCTCATATTCAAATGTGGCTGCGATTCTAAGTGATCTTAAAGTAGCAACTCTTGTTATTTCTGGAGAGGTCGTTGAAGGAGCTAGCTGTGAGATTTGTCCATAGAGCTGATGAAGAACATCATCATATCTATATTCTCTTGAACGCATAAGTGCTGGGAGAAGATCTCTCATTGCACTAGTTACCTGTGCAGCGCTTGGGGTTGTTCCTGATCTCATCCTAAGATAAGCTCTTGCCATTGCCCTTCTGGTATCAGCTGTATATGAAGTTAGAGGAACAAAGTTTGCATCAACAATAGTCATTGCTGCAATTGAATATCTTGTATATAGACCAACTCTTCTTGATGGATCTGCAGTTTCAGCACCATGGCTTTGGCCATAGTCCCATAGGTCAATCATAGTTCCGATCATACGTTCTTCAAGTGTAACTGATTCAAGTAGTTCGGAAAATGCATGATAGGATATATCGTTTCCTGCAGTTGCAGAAGCAAGCATTTGCCTTGCAGCAGTAATTCTTGCATCCATGGTTGCCCGAATATCTTCTCGTCCATTCCTAAGTCCATTGCTGCTTCTTGCATATTGGCCACGAGTAACACCAGCAGATATATCTCTTCCTTCTGCTGCAGTTAATTCTGCTCTGGTTGGCAAGTGACTTCCATCAATTGCAGTTAGGAGTCCTTGAGCAACTGGTATAATAATCTGTTCTAACTGCTGGCGCATTAAATTCTGCTCTGCAGTAAATATTGCACGAGCTTCAGTACGTTTTGTTTGAGCAAGAGCATCGTTTCCTGCAACTAAAGCAGTACGTGCCTCTCCAAGTAATGTAACCATTCTGATCATAGGATCTTCACCAAGAAGCCTTGCATCTCCAAGCGTGTTTCCAATTGAATTAGCAAGGTCTCGCCTCTCCGGAGTAACTCCAGTTGCTGAGGCAACTTCTTGAACATTTGTTAAAATTTCAGTAATAGTAGTATCAACAGCAGCTTCTGCTGCAGTAGGTGTACGGGCAGCTCCTACAGATGCTCTTCGCTCTGCTGCACGGGTTTGTGCTCTTGCAAGTTCGGAACCTACTAATGTTTGGGCTGCTGAGGTGAGTCTTCGAAGTTGTGCCTCTCTTGGGCCACCTGTTCTCTCTACTTCAGTATTAATTCTTGTAACCAATCTTGCAGCTTGTGCGCGAACTCGTTGATTTCTACCAGTTGCTGAGATTATCTCAAGATTTTCAAGCAACTGTGTTTGTTCTGGATTAAGTGTAAATGCAGCAGGTTGTACTACGGTTGGTGCTGGTTGTACTACGGTTGGTGCTGGTTGTGCTGTTGATGGTTGTACTACAGTTGGTGCTGGAATAACTGCAACAACTGGGCCAGAAGCTGAATGTGAAGATGCTGTACCAGATGCTGACATAAGTCTTCTTTGAAGAAGATCAAGTGCTGCAGAATCAAGTGCTGCATCTTGAGGCCTTCCAAGCCACGCATTTATTGAACGGAATCTTGCCTGGTCAGTTGAACCAGTAATTGGAATAACATCTCTGCCAGTTGCATCTCGAAGTCTCTCTGAAAGAGTAGCGATTGCATCAAGCAAATTATGTGAAACCGGTTCACCGGAACCATTGACAGAATTATAATTGAGTTGTGCTGGAACCCCTGCAGATTGCATCTCTGTG
Source organism: uncultured Microcaldota archaeon (assembly GCA_963723105.1). Taxonomy (GTDB): domain Archaea; phylum Micrarchaeota; class Micrarchaeia; order Anstonellales; family Bilamarchaeaceae; genus Bilamarchaeum. The sequence continues at coordinate 32,950 of CAVRPK010000002.1, read as the reverse complement.
AGTGCTGATCTTGCAGCAGTTAAACGATCGCCAACTACACCCATTGCCTGAGTAGTAGCAGCAGCATCTCCCCTTCGAACTTCTTGAGCATGTGCTTCACGAGTTGCTTGAGCCATAGTAACACCTGTAACCATCGCGCCAACAAGAAGTGCACGACCGAGGAACCTTTTAACAGTTCCCACAGTAGAATTTCGGTTAGTAGAATTTAAACCTTCTCTTCGTTTCTTTCCGGAGTTTAAAGAATCATTTATTCTGGAGCCTACCATTTTTCCCATCCTCATTAAACATTACTATATACTATTTGAAACAATTACTTTAAAAACCATTGTTTTCCATTTTCGACAAAGTTTTTACCAGTTTTCATAGATAGAATAAACTGCTAAAAACACAAAAAACTGATTATTATAAATTAGCCATAAAGTGTTTAAAAATGCTATGCCTGTGTAGCCAGTTAGCACAAATTTGCAAAAATTTGTACTCATTGTAATGAGAATGTAAAAATTCGAAATTACAATACAATAAATAATCTAAAGAAAATGACTATTTTATGAAAATTCAGGGCCAGTTTGTTGATCTAAATAAAAATCAGATTTATCCAGCTGAAATAATATTCGGGAAAAAGATCACACAAATCAGAAAAATCAAGAGCGCTCCAAAGAGATTCATACTTCCAGGATTCATAGATGGACACATCCACACTGAAAGTTCAATGCTAATTCCAAGCGAATTTGCAAAACTTGCAGTGTGCCATGGAACAGTTGCAGTTATTGCCGATCCGCATGAGATTGCAAATGTTCTTGGAATCAAAGGAATCGAATTCATGATTAAAAATTCAAAAAAAGTTCCGCTTCGGTTTTATTTTGGAGCTTCTTCCTGCGTTCCTGCAACCTGTTATGAAACATCAGGTGCTAAACTCGGAGAAAAAGAGATTGAAAAGCTACTTAGGAAAAAGGAAATAACGCATTTGGCAGAAATGATGAATTATCCTGGAGTGATAAACAAAGATCCAAGTGTAATGAAGAAGATAAAACTTGCAAAAAAATATAAGAAAAAAATTGATGGGCATGCTCCAGGACTTAGAGGCGAGGATCTTGATGCATATCTAAAAGCTGGAATTGAAACCGACCATGAGTGCTACAGCCTCAAAGAAGCAAGAGAAAAAATGAAAAAAGGAATGAAAATAATTGTGAGAGAAGGCTCTGCTGCAAAAAATCTCTCAGCTCTTTATCCGGTTTTGAAAAAAGGAGAAAACTTTCTTTGTGTTGATGACTTGCATCCAGATGATCTGATGGAGGGGCATTTGGATATATTACTTCGAAAGTGTATTGCGCTTGGGATAAAACCTATGGATGCGATCAGTTGCTGTACAAAAAATCCAGCAAAGCATTATGGAATTGGTGGAGGAATTCTAGAAATTGGAGAACGTGCAGACATTACAGTTGTTAGTGATTTGAAAAAATTCAAAGTGCTGGAAACTTGGATTGATGGAGAAAAAGTCTTTTCAAAAACAACGAAATTCACTTCATTAAAAGAAAGTCCGATAAACAAATTTAATGCAAGAGAGATTTCTCCAAAAGATCTGGAATGTGAAAAACCACAGTACATAATTGGTGCTGCAGATGGAAATTTGATTACAGAAAAAATCAGAGCAAAAAAAACTGAAAATGATGTTTTGAAAATCATAGTAATAAACAGATATAAAAAGACAAAACCAGCAGTTGGGTTTATCAAAAACTTCGGACTCAAAAAAGGAGCTTTTGGTGCAAGTGTAATGCACGACTCTCATAATATCGGAGTAATTGGAGTTGATGATGAATCCATTTGCAAAGTTGCAAATGAAATAATCAAGCTAAAAGGAGGGCTTGTTGTTTACGACGGAAGATTGCATTCACTTCCATTGCCATTTGCAGGGATTATGAGCAATGAAAAGGGAGAAGTTGTTGCAAGGAAATACAAAAAACTAAGCAGACTTGTGAAAAAACTCGGATGTAAAATGAAAGCTCCGTTTATGACTTTATCATTTATGGGATTGCTTGTTATTCCACATTTGAAGATTTCTGATAAGGGACTTTTTGATGCTGATAAATTTTGTTTTGTCTGAGTTCACATTAATCTGTTTTCTCTGAAGATAAAAGACTTAATGGTTGTAATGGTGCAGCCAGTTGATCTATTTGTCTCTTAAATTCTTTTACTAATTCAACTGCGCTTAGAGTACTGTTTTTGATAATATCAGTAAAATTAGGAACTGCACGATCAAAATATCCGTTGAATGGTTCGCCAGATTCTCTCTTTTTTATGGCATCTTGTGCCAGGCCCATAAGGAAATTTGCATACAGTTCAAATAAAGCTGGATTTTTCATAGCTTCTTCCAAATCAGCTCTGCAGGCAACAACATGTGAATTTCCAACTGCCTCCACAAATTCGTGTAATCCCACATAATCAATGAAATCTGGCGGAACAACTCTTTCAAAAACGAATGCGCATCCACTGAAGTTTATACCAAGAGAATTTGATTTTTCTGAACTAATAATTTCACGGGTTACAGTCTTGCCGGAATAGCGATAACATTCTCCGGTTGTTGAAACACGGCATCTCCCATAACCATCTTTTGGATTTATTAAAGCATATTCAAACTCATGAAGTCCTAACTTGGTTCGGATAATACGATTTTTTTTCTTGGCCATGTCATAAATTCCACGAAATTTTATTTCACGCCAGTTTGAAGGCCCAAGGCTCATGGTCAATTGCATGAAAGTATTTTGTGGGAATAGAAATATAAATATGATTATTGTTCAGTCAATTGAGATAAAAAATGCAGGGAAGGAGATTCGAACTCCCGAACGGACTAACCGACCAGGCTTTCCACCACTTTAGGAAGACCGTTTTGGTCCCGCTTTTCCTAAAAGCGGGCCTGAACCTGGCACCTTTGACCACTTGGTGACCCCTGCTTTAGATCATTTAGAACATTAAGCAATCAGAATAAATACTATTCCTCTTTTGCAAACTCGATCGGCTGGCGCGTAAACACACGAACATTTGAAGGGACATTCTTGTTTACTACAACACTTGAATGAATCCAGCAATTTGTTCCAATTATTTTTCCTGGCATAGTTGCAGATAGTACGCCAAATTTGGTATTGTCTCCAACGATTACACCTAGTTTTTTTCTGCCAGTATTGACCCAGCCTTTTTCAGTCAGGACATTTATGTGACCCTCATCAAATCTGAAATTTGCAACCTGGGTTCCAGATCCAAAATTCACATCTGAACCTATTACACTGTCGCCAATATATGCAAGATGTTTTGCATTAACATTGTCAAACAAGATACTGTTTTTAACAGTTGAACCGGCTCCAATAGAACAATTTCTTCCAATTGAATTATGGCCGCGAAGATAAGCATTGGGGCCAATTACAGTGCCTGCTCCAATGTAGGAGCAACCTTCAACATAACTGTGAATAATGCGAGCTCCCTCCTCCATGATTACTTTGCCGCTAATAGTGGAATTAACAACCTCTCCAGATTGCGCTTCAAGTTTTTCAAGCAAAAATTCATTTGCTTCAAACAGATCCCAAGGATATGCAATATCTCTCCAGTACCCTTCAGCAATTACTGCTTTTGCACCAACAAACAAGTTTACAATTTCGTGTTCGCCGCGCTCGGATTTTCCAATGGATTTTAGATCATTGAAAACAGTTGGTTCCATGCAGTAGATGGAAAGATTTGCAAGGTCTGTTTTTGGGTGTTTTGGTTTTTCTTCAAAAATACTGACTTTATCGCCAGAAAGTTCAACAACCCCATACTCATGAGGATTTTTTACTTTCTTAACAGCAAGAGTTATCCTGCCTTCTTTTTCTTCGATTGTTTTTCGGATAATTGAAGACTCGGTAACAGTATCTCCTGCAAGAACAACAAAGGTATCCTGGATATGAGATTCAGCACAAAGAAGTGCTGCGGCAGTTCCTTTCTCAGAACCTTGTTCTACAAATGAAATTTTCATACCAAGCTCAACATTGGAAAAATACTCAGTTACTTTTTCTTTTAGATATCTAACAACAACTATTGCTTCGGTTATTCCTGCTTTTTTTGCTTCAAGAAGAAGATGATGAAGAATTGGCTTTCCAGCTACGTAGAGCATACACTTTGGCCTTGTACTGGTAAGAGGACGAAGACGCACCCCTTCCCCTGCTGCAAGAATTACTGCTTTCATAAATATCCACTGAATAAAGTTCTTCTTCGAAATTTAAGTGTGTTGTGATTAATAATCATAATAATTGTCTTTGTGTTATAATATACTTTTGTGTCAAAATTATAAACACTGTGTCAAAAGGCTTTGCACAAGAATATCCATATTGAAATTCTTCTTGCACAAAAATTACCCATTCCTAAATTTTATTCCCTTTTGAAGAATTGCAGTATCTGCATAAAGCTTCAATATTGGAAACGTGGTGTTAGGCCATCTTTTCGATAGAGACACAATATGGTCCATCGTTAAATTATTACAGCCTACAAAACGCTTACATCTTTTGCAAATGGGAGATTTGTTGCGAATTTCCAACCATTCTTCCAGAGATATTTCCTCCCCTGAAGATTTAATTAATGCAATTCTATTACGAGAATACATGTACTTCTTTTCTCTATTCTTTCTCCTACCCATTTTTTCTGATATTTGTACCTCTCCTCTTTGTTTTCATTTCGATACTTTTCTTCATATTTCATCCTATATTCCAGGTTATCTAGGCGCCATTTCTTAGCAATTTCTCTTTCTTTTTTCCTGACTTCTAGTTTTTGCCTGTACCTTCGTCTTGCTTTTTCGAATCTTTCATTATTCTCTCTGATCCATCTTACATTGTATCCCTTATTTTGCTGTCTCCATCTCTTATTGTAGCTTAGCTTTTGTTCTCTATTTTTCCAATAGTAATTCTATATTTTTTAGTTTCCGTCGATTTTTTGCACAAGATAAACAATATACTGCTCTTATATGCCTGCTTGATATGTCAGCATTACAATCAGTACAAGTTCGCGTTTCCATTATAAAAATTGTGACAAAAGATACATTTAAATGTAACGATTGGTTCCTATATTTTTTCCTGAGATAATCCTGCACAAAGTTCATAAGTTTTATGTCTTTGTGTCGTAACCTATTCTTGTGTCAAAATCCTCTCTCCTAAGAAGAATAAATACAAGATAAAAACTTATCTCATCACCTACTCATTAGGTTAAGATAGCAAATTCTAGGGATATTGCAGCAGCATTACTTGTCATCGTCGGAGCTATTGGTCTCGCCGATGCGCTTACTCCAAAATGTCCAGTCTGTAAAAACCGTGTGCAAACTAATGATCAATATTGCAGTCGATGTTGAGCTCCTTTGAGGTGGAAGAAATGAATGCCACATTATCCATCGTAGAGGAAGGCATCAAAAAGATCGGTGGTTTGCGTCCATTTTCCCAAGCAATAGTTATTGTCTATGTTTTTGGAACAGCAAGACCGGAGATAAGTTGGATCATAGGTCAGGATATTGTTCTTTGGGCAGCAGGTCATCTTGCCTTAGTGATTTTCCTTGATTTTATTGCTCTTGCTTTCTTTAAACCATCAGCACCACAACTGCATCCAGATACTATTTGCACCAATTGTGGAGAAAAAGATATGAAAATTTTATTACTAAGCGCAGTATGTAAGAAATGTAATTATCAATACCATCAAGTTCCACCAAAGACTAATGTTATCCAAAATAAGTGATGATGAATAAAATTAACACACAACTTAGAGGTTAAGAGTAGAACTCTCCCATTGTTTTCTGAGCCGCTTCTTCCTCTTCAAACTTAAGTAATATCCACTTAATTTTAGGCGTTGCACTCCAGTATTTGTCCTTTCCATCTTTCCTTCTTAGATATACGCAACCGTATTTTTAGAGATTATTCATGTAAGTGGAAACATTTGACCGTGCTATTCTAGTGGTTCGAGAGATGCTCTATTAGTTATTTCATCTTGATGCACCACAACTAGTAATATCTTTTTCATATTAAGCTAGAGATTTTCTAAATATCTTTCTGTAACAACTTTGCTCAGAATTTTACCGAGTTTGTTTTTATTCAAAACCACTAACCTTTCATGTGTATCTTCCGTTATTGCTGTCGATAAGCTATTGAGTATGTTGCGAATATTTCCTCCGTACAAGTCATACAATGATTTAAGTGCAGATTTTTGAAATAGTTTGATCAGTTCAGATCTTCAACATTTAACTTATCCAACCTAATCTCTATTATTTGTTCTATTCTCTTCAAAATTCCAGTTCCTTTAATAAAATTAGCGTATCAGAGATTATTGATGATAATCTGCGCATGCTTTGAAAAATACTCTGCACAGTCAAATTACCTACAAAAAACAAAGTATATATGAGCCATTTAGAAAAGTCCCTAAATCTTCAAGGTCTTTCTCAATGTTTTTTCTGGGAGTCGTTCTAGATTATTATAATGCAAAATAACGTTCTTTTCCGGTATGTTCATGAATTTCAAGTACTAGTTGTTCTAAGAATTCATGAAGAGCCATAACAGTTACTACCTTTGCGCTCCTGTATTTTTTCTCATACTCTGCTCCAAAACCAGCAAGATGAACACCTGTAACTCTTTGCTCAACTGTTTTTAATAGTTCGACCAAATCCCGTACTCTTTCAAAAGACTCTTTAGATAAAATATTCTCACGATCTTTTTGTAATTTTAGTGTGGAATAAATAGCATATAATGTATTGAGGATGAGTTCGGTTCCTCCCCAATCCTCCTGAACAGCTATCTCCTTGAGCGGGAAATATTTCTCTCACTCTATCGCTTTATGTCTGGCAACATTCACAAGAGTTGTTTTACCAATACCAACATCCCCAACAACCAGTATTCTACTTCCTCCTAAAGACCTAAACTCGTTTAAAGATCCGTTTAAGCTCTTCTTTCCTTCCACAAAAACTTTCTATTGGCAGTATTCCTCCCCTTACTAACAAAGGTGATGTTGAAAATGTGTATTGAATTTCAACCCATATAACTCCCAAATGTTAGCAAATTCATACTTTTTAAGGTTTTTAATAAACATATAACCAGCTCGTTCAAATAACATAGTTATAGAAAGACGTATATTTATTAACTTTCTCGATACTCATAATAGTTATACGATAAGCTATAATTATATGGTTATAACTATGCGGAAAGAAAGACAAACTAGAATTGTTTCCAGAGCAAAAGAAGCTGAAAGATTATCCAAAAAGAAGCAGACCTACTCTCAGAACTGGCCAGCTTACGACGCAGCACAGACTAGAGAAGCAACACTGCTTCATGAGTTTGCCTACTCTCTATGCTGTCATTCACTGAAAGAAGAACCACCTGAAAGTTGGCAGACCAAAGACTGGAATAAGGCAAAGAATCTTCTGTATGTCTCTTACTTCGTGTCTATTTTGGGAAGTCTTCAAGGAGATTGATTGGTTTCTTGCAATATGCTGCAAGCAAAGGTTATCTCAATGAAGTTCCATCTTATCCTTCAATTTGCAGGTTCTTTAGAGATGAAGAACTCACCTCAGAGTTACTCTACCTTTCTTATTGAGTCAAGCAAGCCTTTGAAAGACTATGAAACCACCTTTGCTGCTGATTCCTCAGGTTTTGGCACTAGTTTATACTATCACTACTTCAGTCACAAATATGGCAAAGGAAAGAGGATTCACACTAAGGACTTTCTCAAAGCCAATATTATGATCGGTGTCTCGACTCATATCATCACGGCAGCAATAATCTCAAGGAACAGAACACATGATGTAAAATACATGCCAGAACTTGTTGATACAACCGCTAAGAATTTCAAAATAGGCGATGTCTGTGCTGATCCTGCCTACCTGGCAGATTACAATATGGTAGCTGTAGCAAAGCACGGAGGAACTCCTTACATTCTTTTCAAAAGCTCTTCATGTTTACATCCAACTGACGAGGCTTACAAATCAAGAACCTGGATGAAGATGGTCAGACTATTTCACAACAACCCAGAGTTCTTCATGGAAAAATACCATAAGAGATCGAATGTTGAGACTGTTTTCTCAATGTTGAAGAAGAAGCTCAATACCAACTTAAAATCCAAGGACGAGGTTGCACAAAAGAATGAACTTCTCTGCAATTTGATCTGTCACAATCTCATTGTTTTGATCCATGAGGTTTTCGAATCTGGCCTGGAAATCGACTGGGTTCAGTCGCTGTGTCAAAATAAGAAAGACAATATCATAATTAAAGGATTATAACACAAAGACATAATAATTTATAAACTGTAACAACCTAATCTAATATTTATGCCAAAAAGAAAGATTCTTGCATTTAATAGAGAAAGACCACAAATAAGAAAAAACCTGTTTTTTCCGACGTTAGTTTTAGCAACGGCATTAAGTGCATGCACATCTGCAAGAGTCATGATGCCAAAAACCGCAACTCCAATTAGAGAAACAATTCAACAGCAGGAATATAATTATCCTGAAAAAGCATGTGATTTGAACGAGCCAAACTGGCTTGAGCCTGGTGAAGAAATACAAAGAACACTCTGCAGGGAGGGGTTGCAATACACTCTAACAAATACAAGCTTATTGATAGTAGAAAACCACAGAGACCTGGCTGATCTTTTTACAGATACCAGTTTAGAAGAATCAAGATCAAGAACAGATATGAGAGACGTCATTGCAAATGGAATTGTAGACTGGACAGCAACAGAAGACCATGCATTTTTCTTAACTAAAAGCGGAATTTTAACAGCAATCCCTTCTGGAGAGATGGGAGATCATATACCCACATTCATATTGCCAAGAGAGTTTAGAGGAGGAAGATTAGGATCAAAATCAGGGTTTTTGTTTATTGCAGCACCAGGAAAACTAATGGTTGGAAAATTGATTGAAGATGGACTAAATAGTAGAATTATAGATCTTCCATCCAAATCAGATGATCTAAATTTTGAGGATATTCAAGGAAAACTATTTTTGAGAAATGAAAGAGAAAAAATTGAAATAAAAATTCAAGGGCCTGGAATTGAAAATATTCAAGTGGAATAAATCATCCAGGTGGAGTTCGGTCTCTTCTTCTGACACTAGAGATTGTAATGAGTTCTGGAAGTTCCTGATTTCTTAGAGATGCCGTTTGCATTCTTTGGAAACGTTGCACATACCCAGCTCTAAATTGCTGTAGGCTAGTGCCACTCAATTCCCTTCTTCCAGAAGCAGTTACTAAGTAAATCCCAGTAACAGAACGATCACTGTCAGCTATTGCCCTGTAGAATTGCCCAAGTCTTGAGTTTTGAAGAGTAGTTCTGCCGCGGGCTGGAAATTGTCTGCTGCAGTCAACTTCATATGTTCTTGAGCCCATTGTAATCTGATATGTATACGTTCTTGTTGGAGCTCTTCTTGGAACTGCAGTAATTCGAACATTCCTTCTCTCAGGGCCATGCAAAAGACCAAATTCTGTTGCTAAAATTCTTCTGGCAGAATTAGGCCTTTGTCTGATTGCACCGAGAACATCACGCACCCTCTCGATATCAGAAACATTGATGTTACTTTGCGGAGGAACATGGACATCTTGCCCTCTTGCCATTCTTTGTGCCATATTCAAAATTGCCGAGGCCTGCTGCGGATTATAGCCAGCGCTTACCAGCTGCTCTCTGATTTGAGAATTAACCTGCTGCATTGTCATGCCAGCGCTAGGTGTTCTTCTTCTTTGTGCCATTTATGGTCTCCTCCTAGTAGTTGTTCTGGCAATGCGAACAGTTCCATCTGATACATATCTGTCATTGATATATGTTCTCGCAAGATAATCATCCCTAAACCGATCAAGCCGGGCTGCTGCTGGAGTTCTTGGAGAATTAAAGCGTCTAGCTTCTCGTTGTGCTTCTTGTGCTGCTCGGGATGTTCCAGTAGGTTCAATCATTTCAACCTGCGCACGAAGAGGACTTCCTCCTGGACCAACTAATCTATTATGAAGAAGCAGATCATGCAGAGTTGCTCTGGCAGTTCTTGGTGGAAGTTCCTGAGGTAAAGTAACTCTGTATTGTCTATCCCCGATAGATACACGATAAACATGGCTTGTAACACGTGCGGGGGTTGCCTTTGTTGTTCTAAGCTGACTTATTGTTTCTCCCATATCACGAAGCATGTTCTGAATTCGTTCTAGTTTTTGCGGATCTTGAAGAACACTTGGATTTGTTAGCATTCTCGTAAGATTCCGCATACTTTGGGTGAATCTCTGAAATAATGCTCGAGTTCTAGGTGGTACAGTCACTTCTCCTTGTCTATCCGGTCTACGCTGACGAGGTTGAGCCATAGATATCAATAAGTAATTAATGCCAAGTTTTTTTAAGGAGAGTCTTACCATATACAATATGCTTGAGAAAAAAAAGATAGATGATTTGCTATCAGATTATAAGGATATTAAAATCGCAACTATTTGTTCACATTCTTCTTTGCAAATTTTCAAAGGTGCACGAGAGGAAGGAATCAAAACAATTGGGATTGTGCTAAAAGAGCGACGTAAACTTTATGAATCATTTCCATATGGAAGACCAGATGAATTTATTGAAGTAGATAGCTATGCAGACCTTCCGATTGAAGAGCTTAGAGAAAAAAACGCGATCATAATTCCGCATGGCTCATTTGTTGAATATGTTGGGGAAAAATTCGATGATCTTGAAATACCTGTTTATGGAAACCGAGCTAGTATTGCCTGGGAGAGAAGCAGGGACAGAATGTTTGAGTGGATGAGAAAGGCAGATGTAAAAAAGCCCCAGCTTCTCAAACCAGAAGAAATCGATGGACCTGCACTAGTGAAATTCCCTGGTGCAAAAGGAGGCCATGGATATTTCATTGTCAACAGCCACAAAGAATTTGAAGAAAAAGTAGGAGACCAGGAATGCATGGTGCAAGAATTCATAATAGGAGTTCGCGCATATCCCCATTTTTTCTTCTCTCCATTTTCAGAACAAGGATATGAGACAAAACATGGACGAATAGAAATGTTAGGCGTCGATACACGAGTTGAGAGCAGTGCTGATGAAATTGCCAGGGCAGTATCAGTTGGACTTAATCCAAAACTCGCATTCACAGTAGTTGGAAACCAGCCAATGGTCTTGCGTGAATCTTTGTTATATGAATATATGGAAATGGGAAAGAAGATAAGTGATGCTTCATTTGACCTTTTCAATGGTATATATGGCCCATATTGCATTGAGACAATTATCAATGAAGATCTTGAGATATTTGCATTTGAAGTCAGTGCCAGAATAGTTGCTGGTACAAACATGTATCCTGAAGGTTCTCCATATTCAACATATTATTACAATGAACAGATGAGCACTGGAAAAAGAGTTGCAAGAGAATTAAAATTTGCATTTGAAAAGAAAAGACTTAGTGAGGTTATTTATTAGGTGAGGATTTGGAAGTGCCAAAACACATAGCTATCATTCCTGATGGAAATCGCAGATGGAGCAAGCAGAATGGAATAGACCGTCAAGAAGGATATGCAATTGGAATCAAGAAAATAGGCGATATCCTCAAATGGTGCAAAGAGCATGATATCAAAATGCTCACTATGTGGGGATTCTCAACTGATAATTTCAAAAGAGACAAAAATGAAGTTGGGGGATTATTCGAACTTTTCAAGGAAAACCTGAAAAAAGCAATTGAGAGCGATGATAAAAACAAGGACGAACTTAGAGTCAGGTTTTTTGGAAGATTGCATTTGTTTCCAAGAGAAATTCAGGAAATGATAAAAAAAGCAGAGCAGGTTAGTGGAAAAAATAACAATTACCAGCTTAATCTTCTCTTGTCATATGGAGGACGGGAAGAGATTGTAGATGCCGTAAACAAAATCATTTCAGAAGGAATAGAAAAGGTTGATGAAAAGACGCTGAGCGATCACATGTACACTTCTGAACTGCCTGATCCAGACTTGATAATCAGAACCTCAGGAGAGCAGCGATTGTCTGGCCTGATGCCTTGGCAAAGTTGCTATAGCGAATTTTATTTCAGTGAAAAACTCTGGCCAGACTTTTCCAAAGATGATTTTGAAGATGCACTAGATGTTTTTGCTAAAAGAAAACGACGATATGGAACTTAGATATTGCGAGTTCGTTTTTTGTATTTTTTAATTATAGCATCAGTAGATGTTTTTTGATCAATTGAATACATGATTTTTGATAAGCTAAAAAGCAGAACTACTGGTAAGAGAAGCAAAGCTCTTGTATTAAGATCATCAGAAACAACCATAATAGCAATAAAGAAAAACATCGCAAGGCTGAATAGAAAATGAAGTTTAGATAGGTATTCTGCCAAACTAACAAACAAAGACATGTTGGTGAATTTATCTCGAATTGCTTTTAGAATGTTTGGCTGGGAATCCAGGAAAAAATCGAATTGGTTTATAAATTCTTTTTTATGAAAGTAGTACCTACTAGCGCCGCGGTAGCTCAGTGGGAGAGCACTCCAGGTTCTTTTTGTGATGGAACAAAAGAAACCGGTGAAGCTGAAGTCTCTTGACTGGAAACCCATTTTAGTCAAGCTTTTTTAAAAAGCTTGGAAACGGAGGGGTCGCTTGTTCAAATCAGGCTCGCGGCATTTTTATTTTTTTAAAATCAGATTAATTCTTGCTATTTTATAGGGGTTTGAGGAACCGATAGACAAATTCCATTTTTCAAGCATCCGTCTCCCATATAACGAAACTTTATATCCTCCTTTAGATGTTTTTCTAAAGTTAGAAGAGAACCCATCTTGTATTAAGAATTCGTGAATCCCACTCAAAAGAATAAGATTTGAATTGGAGATTTCCAAAGTGGGATAATTTAGAGCCCCAGGCTTCTTTGAAGTGAAGATAGATCCATCAGTATCGAACATACCACGGATAAACCTCCTAAGAAGGAGCGGATTTGAATATATCAAAGAAGGAATACCGGAGGATCTTTTTGATTTGCCACTTGGGATGTCCATTTCTATAGTTAAAAATTTGAAGAATTTTTTCGAGTAAATAGTTAGTCTGAGGCCACGTCCCATAACCCGATAGTAAGGTTTTCTTTTAATAGTATCATGTATGTACGAATACAAATTATCAAGACATAACAGATCAGTTTCCTTGTTTCCTGTGATAGTTACTTCGTATTTCCGGTTGTTGGTCCAAAGATTTCCATCGCCCATTATTATTCCACATAGTTCGGCAATATCTGGATTTAGTTTGAATTTTTGATCCGCAGTAAATGATCTCTTTCCTCATTAATAGTTACTCAGACGGCTCATTTCCCAGGTTGATTTAATCCAAAGAATTCTAGATTGAATTTTTTATTATAACTAAAGTGACTTTATTATCTCAATAAGTTTTGGGTAGCTGGTATAGCCACAGCCTTCATTGATATGGCCGCCATTGTGCTCAACAATAAGTTCTGCACCCAGAAGTTTTGCAAGGCGTTCTCCTTCGCTAAGCTCGATAAACGGATCATTATCTGAATTGATTACGATGAACTTGTCTGCGCTTTTCTTGATTTTTTCAAAGTCAAATTCACTATCAACAAAGTTTGCAATCTCAGGAATTCCAAGATTCTTTGCAAATGCAGCAACAAGAATCACTGTTCCAACTTTTTCATTTTCGCCAAAGGTTTCAAGAAGACGCAGGATGGTCGGGCATCCAAGACTGTGAGCAACCAAAACCCACTCTGAGCTAAACTCTGGAACAGTAGCACGAGTTTTACTCAGCCATTCAACCAGCTTGGGATTATTGGTATTTGGAAAATCAGGATTTGCAATCTCAATTCCATCCTCTCGGAATTTGTCTGCAAGGTTTCCCCTCCAGCAGCCACGTGAATCTCCACCCCAACAATGGAAAATGAAAAGTTTCATAAACACTAATCCACATTCAGAAATATATATGGGTGGCAATGGTATTACTATCAAAACGCGCAATTTTATCCTTTTCAGGACAGCAGAAGCAGTAGTAGGCAGTGGTTCTGAAACTACTATTGTTACTGGATTTCGAGTGCCATTATTCCCAGGAAAGTACCGGATACTTGTCGAAGGAATTACATATGGCACGCCCAAGTTCCCAAAAAACCTGGATGCTACTCTTGATAAAGTAAGAAAAAGCCTGGATGATCCACATGATCTGCCCAAAAAGATTTCAGTAAAAGAATACTAAAGAAGCTTCAGCTGCCCATAGATTTGATCTAATTCTTCTTCTTTCCATGGCCCTACTGCAAAGCAAGTTATTGTTCCAGGATCAATTTGAGTTCTGCCAGCATCACGAATCATATCCACTGGAAAACCTTTGTCCTTTGCATGCTGAAAATTCTCTATCAATTGTTCACCGGAAGTCACTTTGAGAACAACTTTCTGCTGTCCTTCTATTTCCCAGTGTTTAACAATTTCTGGATGTTCTCTTAGTGTTTTTTTATAAGCGCCAAGAGAAGCATGGCAACACTGTGCTGCAAGTTTCCCTTTGCCCATATCAAGATCAGTCCGAATTACTATGATTTGCTTGTACACAGCATAAAGATGAAAAGAAAAGATTATAACTTTGTTTTTAGTGCGCTCACAGCAGCCAAATCTGGAAGTATGCTAGATCGTAGAACTTCCGGAGTCTTAGGAGATGACATAGAAACCAAATCAGAAGATGAAGGAGGAACACACACTTCAAATGATCCACCCAGATCTTCTGCAAGTGCGAAAAGAGCCTTCGCATAATCAGCAACCCTCTCAGGAGAATTTTGCGGGGAATTTGGACTTTCACTAACAACATAAACCGCATCAAGTTTTTGTCTCTTAAATTCAGTTGTTTTTCCACCGCCCTGATCAACAGTTACAGTCTCCAGTGAATCTGGTCCAGTAACTAGTTTGGCAATTAACTTTAAGGAAAACCCCCGAGATACAGCCAGCTGTTCAGTATCAAGATCTAAAGTTCTGTCAGAAGTTTCCATCTCAAGTCTTGCCATAACAGAAACTCTTGTGCCATGAGACTCTTGAACAAGATCTATCCGTGCTCCAAATTCTCTGGAAAGTTTTTCTCGAGTATCCAGGAATTGAAGGAGCTGATCTCGGGCTTTTGATGGTGATGAGAAAACCACTGCCAAGCGACCCATTGGTTCTTCTGATAATGACTGGATTCCCTCTGGCAAGGGAGCTGCTTTTTTGAACCCGTCTCGAAGTTGCAGTGATGAACCTGCTTTTCTGAATTGTACGTTTTTCATAATGGTCGCCCATGTTTATCGGATAATGAATGTTTATAAAAGTCTGTCACAAAACTCCCGAGGATAGGGTATATGCCATACACTAGTTAGCCCAATTTCCAGTATTTCTTATTTTTAATAAAGTTTTTTTGCACATCAATAAGATCCAGAATAAATGTTTCTTCATCTCTGTGAAGCCTTCTTAGAATGCGATCAGCATTGGCTGGCCCGACTCCATAGGTTGAAAGTGCAATGAGTGCCTTTTTCCCATAGGTTCGGATAAGTCCGGAAGTAAATTCAAGATCGGAATTTTTGATTCCATATGCAGGTTTATTGCATTTATGGCAAAGAATTTGCTCAGGAGCGCTTG
Organism: uncultured Microcaldota archaeon; assembly: GCA_963723105.1. Classification (GTDB taxonomy): domain Archaea; phylum Micrarchaeota; class Micrarchaeia; order Anstonellales; family Bilamarchaeaceae; genus Bilamarchaeum. Next base: position 17,379 of record CAVRPK010000002.1, on the reverse strand, counting down.
CAAGGTGCATGAATCTTGTTGCCTGGCAGTTTATACAAACCAGCTCAACTGTTTTGGAAAGGACATTTTCCTTGAAGGCAGATATTATTCTCTCCCGAGGCTCAAAGCTCCCAATTTTTTCCCCACCAGAAATTCTGGAAAGTCCGACATCAGAAAAGAATGATGGCTTTTCTTTTTTATCAATAATCAGTTTCAGTTTCCCAGCTCTTAATTTACTAAATACCTCCTCAGTACGTTTAATATCAAAATACCTGAAAAATATTGAGCGGACAGTTTCTTCATAAACAACAGAATTTCTCATTGCATGGATGAACCTGTTGCTAACAAGAGCATCAACTGAAAGCAAACCAAACATACGACCAACATGAAGAAACTTGAACCGAAGAAGAGGAGATTGCTCAAGAGATTCTAATAGCTGCCCTTCTATGTTCCGGATATTTCTAAATTCTCTTTCAATGTGCTCAGAGCCAAGAGGAAATGGAAGCTTGAACATTATTCGGTATGGATCATTAACTGCCCAAACACTCTCTCCGACAAGCTTGGATAATTTTTTTGAAAAAATACGGGAAATTGCAGAATTTACCTTATGCCCAAAACATCCATGAATGATAATTAGGTCTGAGATAATTTCAATAATAATTGTCTTGTTATCTGGAATTGGAGAAATCTTTTTTACAGAGCGCATTGAGCCAACTTCCTGCGCAACATCAAATGTAACTGGAATGTCTTCTCCGGTCCAGGAGGGCACCATAATTTCAGAACCTGCCACTGGTGATGCTAGAACTTCATCTTGAGTGATATCAATTACTGTCCAGGGTTTTCCCTGAGAAAGAAAACTTGTACCAGATTCAAGATTAACAACAAACTCCTCATCCAAAGAAGAAATGATTCTGTTTCCAGAAATATCTTTCATCAAAAATCTTTTTGTTTTTGGAATGGTACTGAGAAAAGTGTAGTAATATTCTCTCCCCCTCATTTTTGCTTTAATTGAAATTCCATTTTCATACTCGTCATAGTAGAGAATGCCCTCGCCATATAGTTGAAGTGCAATCATCCGCAGCTTGTCATAGGTTATCCCATATGCAAAAGAACGGGAGAGAATTTCATGTGCTTTGGCTAGATCCATTCTTCCAAAATCAAGGCAAAGTCCAACAAGCTGGTGGGCAATAACATCAAGTGCCCCCCTCTCAACAACCTTGTTTTCCATTTTTCCGTTTTGTGCAAAAACAGAAAGAACAGAAGACTCTAGCATGTCATCAAAATCAGAACTAAAAATGATTCCTTTGGGAGTTTTGTCCAAACTATGGCCGGACCGTCCTACTCTTTGTATCAACCTAAAGGCCTGGTGAGGCGATCCATATTGCATAACAAGTGAAACATCACCAACATCAATTCCAAGCTCTAGCGAAGATGTACAAATGATAGAATTTATTTCTCCAGATTTGAATTGATCTTCGGCACTAAGGCGGGCATCTTTTGCAAGAGAACCATGGTGTACAGAAACAGGAGCTTTGAGCTTTCGAAGAGAGGCGCCCAATTCCTCTGCAGTGCTTCTGGTGTTGACAAAAATAAGAGAACGGTGTTTTTCGCTTAGGGTTTTTATTCGTCCAGTTCTTTTTTCTGAAGAAGAGATGTTTTCAATAGTAATATCCATATGACGGTTTTTTCCTGTTTCGCAAACAGAGTAAGGACGGTTTCCAAATGCAAGTCTTGCTGCTTGCTTTTCATCAGCAACAGTTGCGCTTATTGCAATTCTTTGAAAATCAGTAATTTCATTGAGACGCTCAAGGCCTAGTGAAAGCTGGGAACCTCGTTTGTTATCTAGAATATCGTGGATTTCATCAAGAATAACAAAATCAATATTTTTCAGATGCTCCCGCATAACCCGACCAAGGAGCAGAGCCTGGAGAGACTCAACAGTAGTCAAAAGAATTTTTGGGGGATTTTTTCTATGTTTTGTTCGAGTTGCCTGCGAAGTATCCCCACTTCTAACATCATGACTAATATCAAGGCGTTCACACCACCAGTTAAATCTTTCTTTAAGATCGCGAGAAAGGGCGCGAAGAGGAGTTATATATAGAGCGCAAATTCCGCTTTCCTTTTTGTGGATTTTTTCAAGAACTGGAAGCAGAGCACATTCGGTTTTGCCAGAGCCTGTTGGTGCTAGAATAAGCACATTTTGTCCATCAAGCACCCTGGGAATTGCAATTTTTTGAATTTGAGTTAATTGCCCAAAACGTTCCTGGACAAGTTGTGCTACAGTAGACATTGGATAAATGATTAGAGATTAACAAAACTTAAAGCGTATAGTCTACTTCAAAATCAGAAGGTTCGTCTCGATGTTTATCATCTTTTTTCCTTTCTCTTAGCGGTCCCTCGTGCATTGGAAGCTCAATTGTAAGAGGTTTTTTGGGTTTTTTATCTGGACGGTTGCGCTTTAACCAGTCATCAATGACATGAGGTGGGGGTATTTCAATTTGAGTTAGACGTATTTTGGATCGTTTTTTATTTGGTTGTCTAAAGCGCTCTTTCATGTATATTACTATCTAATTAGCAATATTTAAACCTATGTCCCACATAACAATTCTAGTAATAATCCTAATTGAGGCTAACATTATGAGCGATGAAGAAATTGAGGCATTTAAGGAGTCAGGAAAACTTGCTTCTAAAATCCGCGAGGACAGTAAAAGACTTATCATGGTCGGTGAATCCCTTCTGGATATTGCAGAAACTATCGAACAAATGATAGGAGAAGAAGGGGCAAAGCCGGCATTCCCAGTAAATATTTCAATAAATGATATTGCAGCGCACTATACGCCAGAAGCAGGTTCAGAAGAAAGTCTTGGTGAGACGGATCTGGTAAAAATTGATATGGGCCTTGAGCTAAATGGCGGACTTTCAGATACAGCATACACAATTGATCTTAGCAATCAAAATGAAAAATTAGTAACTGCATCAGAAGATGCTCTTGAAAAGGCAATTGCTGCAATAAAACCAGGCATGAGAGTTGGGGATATAGGAGATGTCATTGAACAAACAATCAAAGGATATGGCTTCAAGCCAATATCAAATCTTTCAGGACATATGATAAAATCAAACGAACTTCATGCAGGAGTTGAAATTCCAAATATTAAAACTCAAGATCCGTATGAACTCAAAGAAGGAGAAATCTTTGCAGTTGAGCCATTTGCAACTACTGGAAACGGTTATGTGGAGGATCTGGATCAGGTCGAGATTTTTTCGATTTATGCTCCATCAAAAGTAAGGATGAGGCAATCCAGAAAAATAGTTGAACATGTTATCAATAACTATGGGATGCTTCCTTTTGCAGAGAGATGGATTAGAAAAGAATTCAAATCCAAGCTTTTGGTAAGCGCTTCTCTTCGGGAATTGCTCGAAAATCAGTTCATCAGAGGATACCCAGTACTTCGAGAAGTAAGCAGAGGATTGGTTTCGCAAGCTGAACATACTATATTGGTCACTGCTGATGGCTGCGAAGTGCTAACAAAATAAGTTCTAGAATGCCCTTGAAACATACGTTTCCAATCTACCTTTGAGCGGCTCTCCAAATCTTTCTGCTGCTTTTCTTAATGCATGTGCAGTGTGTTCGATGCCATGGATAAATTGGTTTTCCCAGGCATCTTCTGCTTTTGCCTGCGACTCCATAATGTCATCAAAATTCATTGGCAATGAGATGGAACCAAGCACTTGAACAGCACTTGGATGGTCAGGCCATGTCATTACTTCCACAGAATGCATACTAATCATGTCTAGTTCTCCTTCAATTCCATATTCCTCATCAAGCTCTTTCAGAACTGTGGAAGTAATTAAGTCAGAATCAACTCCACCCACCATAGTTTCTGAATCTACGAATCCGTTCAAAGGACTAGTATAATCCCCTTTATGTGAAATCAATAGGTATCCATCCTGGCTTACTATGAAGTTCTTTGATATCAATACCAGAGCAGATTCCCTTGCCCTAGCTTCTTCTGGAGAATCCCCTCTGTTTGCTGCTTTGATCCCCAATAGTTCGCTCCACATGAGGTCTGTCACTTCGATAACTACTTCTGATGGCTTGATAACCTCAACATTATGCGCTGATAGCTTAATCCCATCTCCGAGCTCAGTTTTCCTCTTTTGTTCTGCGATTTTAGAAATAAGTATTCGTTCCTCTCTGCTGAATTTGAATGGTTTAGGCTTTCTTTGGATTCTTATCTCTGGCCTACTGCCTTTTGGAAAAATATGCCTGCAACCTAGTTGAAGCTGTTTAACCATCATTATATATAGATTATAACTTTATTTAAATCTATTTAATGTACAATATTTTAGAATATCTATTAAAAATAGTGGAATAAAGATTAGCTAATTGGGCTCGTGGCTTAACCTGGATATAGCGAGCGGCTTCGGAAGCCATCTCCTGATTGCTGGAGATACCGCTAGGTTGAGGGTTCGAATCCCTCCGGGCCCGATTTCTAATTCTAAAATTCAAGTCTATTTATGGAAAAGCATATCAAACTCTACAAGAAGCACGGTCAGTCCGTTTAATTCTGGATTACCATCAAATTCACGGACAGCCATGATTCTAACCTCACTTTTATCTGGCCACGGCCATTTGTCTTCAAAAGTTTTCTAACATTAGGCACGAAAACGAACTGGAGCCACTGGTCAAACGACATTGTTTTCATTCCAAATGCTCCCATGTCCTGAAATACTTCTTTAGGCAAAGGAGTTTTGCTCCACATGCCAAGATGTTTCATTTCTGATTCTATTTCATCAAGTTTCTTCTTGACATTCTCGCTTTTAGGAACCAGTTTGACCATGATATTACTGCTTCTTATAAAGATATAATGATAACCGCAATTTTTCTAGTTTTAATGCCAAATGTCAGGGCTGGTCGTGGTAAATCACAGTTAAAAATGTTTCTAGACATAGTTACTATTTCTGAGGCATATAAATGGATAGATCAACTAGGAAAAAACTTGACAGATTTGACAGAAAAGAAGCAGAACTTACTACTAGTAGAGGAAAAATGATCTGGGGAAACTGGCATGGGCAGGGACCTGGGAATAAAGAATTGAGAGCGACAGGCGAAGAGCTTGCTGCACTTCCAAAATCAGTTGACTATTATAATACATTAAAATCAGCCATGCAAAGTGCTGAACCTAAAGAAAAAAGAGAAATTGAACTTCGCCTCAGTGAAGCTCTTTACAATGCAGTGATACGTGATCCTGAAGTTAACGCGGCAAAAGAACAGGCAGCAAAGGAATTTGCTGCATTCAGATATGAGATTGCCGGAGTAGAGATGACAAAGGATGAAATCGTCTCAAAATGGCAAATGGCAAATGGAAATTTTTCCAAGGCAATATATTTGGAGTATTTGGAGCAGTCAACCCAGCTTCGAGGAAAAGTTCTTGATCTTGTCAGATTGATTAATCAAAAATCAAGAGAATATGGAGCAGAACTTGGACTTGATGTCAAATCTTTTGTAGATGTAATTATGCTTCGAAATGATATGGTTGATGTTATAGCAAAATCAAGATTTGAAGGGCTGCTATATTCAACTTCAAACATTCGGGAATTTTTGGATAATATTAAGGACGCATTTGGAATTGAGGAAATCAATCCGCTAAATGATATTCTTGTAGTTAACCAGTTTTACAGCAGAATGGAATTTTGGAATGCTTTTCCAAGCGGAGATATGTCGCTTGCACTTTTCAAACATGTTCTTTATCTTTCAGGTTTTGGTAAATATTTTGATGTGACAAACTTTGGGAAAAATCCGCATGTTCTAGAAGTAAGTGCAGATCCAGTCAATGGACTTGGAGAAGGAGCGCTTCGACTTGCAAAAGGAAAGCAAGAATACCTGACACTAGTAAATCCTGCTAATAGTAGCAATCCAAGAGCATTTAACGCAGCAGTTTTCCATGAAGGAGGTCATGTCCTTCATTATGATGGACTTGACAGGAACAAAGGACCTGACTTTTTCAAAACAGACACCGAAGCATTTAGAGAAGGGATGGCAATGGTGGTAGAAACTTTTCTGGCAGATCCATATGTCCTGCATGAAATGAGCGGGGCTCAAGAAACTGAACTGGATAATGTAGTTTTAATGTCCAGATTTCTTGATGCTATGCGTATGAGAGAATTTGTGGTTGGTGGATTGCTTGAAATGGAGCTATATGCAAATCCAGAAGGAACAATAGACAAAACATACTTGAAATTAGTAGAGCAGCACTCAATTTCAGGAAGAGTTCCTGGAATTGCGGATAATATTTTGGCAGGTGCTTGGGCTTCGGATGAGTGGCTCGTGTTGCAACCAGGAGCAAGAATAGAATACGCAATTGGATATGGAATTGTAAGTGCGGTTATGAGCAGTCTTGCAGTAGTTGGAGAAGGAACTATGATGCACAATGATACGGCACGAATACTTCATGAATACTGTTATTCGGGATTGGAAATTCCATGGGAACTGAGAATAAAAAAACTTCTCGAAGATACTGGAATAAAACCAAAAGATATGATGCAATAACTATTTTTCCTCAGGAACTGATTCTTCTGGTTTTGTAGCATCAGTTTCCTCAGTTTTTTGAGGCTCTTGGGATGGTTGAGGATTTTGCGGTGGCGAGGAAGCTTCAAGAGAATCCTGTCCAAATAATGATGATGCATTTTTTTGAGCTGCTTCAAGCTTTGCTTTTCGCTCTGCTCGAGATAATCTTTTTTTCTTAGGCTTTGGAGGACGCTCAATTCTAAATATTTTTCTTTTTTCCATATCAACCAATATCGTTGCAGTTAGTATAAAAATGTATCTGCAGATAAATATCGACTATTGCCAAAGACTATTTCGATAATTTTATATTAGGAATTTGTAAGATGGTATAGAAAATAGACGTGAATTTTATGGACTTTATTTGCAAAATTGCTGGCCAAGCAGGTGCCGGTGTAATGGTTACGGGAAGGATGATGGCAAAATGCTTCACCAGAGGCGGCTATAATGTTGTTGGATATCCAGAATATCCATCTCTTGTTCGAGGAGGACACAATGTTGTTGAAGTTGCTGTAAGCGACAAGGAACTTCGGTCTCCAAGGCAAATGTGCCATGCTGTAATTGCACTGAATAAGGATGCAGTATTTTACCACAAAGATACTGTTGAAAAAGATGGGATAATTATCTATGACAGTGCACTTGATATCAGTGAATTCAAAATACCAAAAGGAGTGAGGGTCATCCCAGTTCCTCTAATGGAATTGATTGAAAAGGCAAATGGAAATGTTAAAATGAAAAATACAGTTGCACTTGCAACTGCACTTGCTCTAGTTAATTATCCATTTGAGATGCTCTCTGGAGTAATTGGAGACGAATTTGGAAGAAAAGGAGCTGAAATTGTTGAAAAAAATATTGCAGCAGCAAAAGAAGGCTATGAATACATAATTTCTCAAAGTGGGGACTTTCCACATAGGCTAAAGCCAATTTCCAAAAAGAGAAAAATCCTAATTGCCGGAAATGAAGCTGTGGCACTTGGGGCAGTCAAAGGCGGAATGAAATTTTACTCTGCATACCCAATGACGCCAGCTTCTTCAATTCTGCACTATCTTTTTGCCCATGAGCGAAAGTTCAGCATCTTGGTAAAACAAACCGAAGATGAGATTGCAGCAATGAATTATACTGTTGGAGCATCATTTGCTGGACTTAGATCCATGACAGGAACCTCAGGTGGAGGGTTTGCATTAATGGTTGAAGCCCTTGGTATGGCCGCACTTGCAGAAGCACCAATAGTAGCTGCTCTTGTTCAAAGAGTTGGACCAAGCACTGGAATGCCAACATGGACAGAACAGGCAGACCTCCGATTTGCACTTCATGCTTCCCAGGGAGATTTCCTCAGAGTAATCCTCGCTCCTGGAGATGTTGAAGAATCATTCCAACTTGGAGCAGAATCATTCAACTGGGCAGAAAAATACCAGTTGCCAGTAATAATTATTTCAGATAAATTCCTCGGAGAAACATTCTTTTCCTGCGAGAGATTTGATGAGAGCAAGATAAAGATCGAGAGGGGAAAAATAGTCGATAAATTACCAAAACTTGAGCCAAATACAAGATACAAAAGATATGCATTATCAAAAGATGGAGTTTCACCAAGAGTATTTCCAGGAACACCTAATGGTATGCATGTAGGAACTTCGTATGAACATGATGAAAGCGGCTTTAGCAGTGAAAGTTTCATTATGAGAACAAAACAAGTTGACAAAAGAGCTGCAAAAATCAAGGGGCTTTTGAAGGAGCTCCCAGCACCAAAAATATATGGACCAAAAAGTGCAGATGTTACTATCATGTGCTGGGGATCTCATAAATTGCCAGCGCTAGATGCACTTGCTATGTTAGAGGAAAAAGGAATAAAGGCAAATGTCATGCACTTCTGCTATCTTTATCCTCTTGATAAGGATAAAATAAGCAAACTAGTTGGTAGCTGCAATAAAACAGTTATGATTGAAAATAATTCAACTGGGCAGTTTACTGGAATGCTCAAGGAGTATTGTGATGTTAAACCAGATTTCCTAATCTTGAAATATGATGGAAGACAGTTCTTTGCTGAGCAGATCACAGAACAAATAGAAAAACTTACAAAGGCAAAATTCAAAGGAGATGCAGAAATTAGAATCTGTGAAAAAGAGGATCTTGAATACTACAATCCTCAGAGGCATGGATTATAGGTGATAATTATGGATTCAAAAGATTTTGATGTAAAAGAAAAGATTCAATGGTGTCCTGGTTGTGGAAATTTTGGACTAATTGCAGCACTCAAAGGAGCAATGGCAGATTTAGATCTCAAGCAACACGAAACAGTAGTTGTATCAGGAATTGGATGTTCTAGTAAGTTGCCACATTATGTAGATACTTATGGGTTTGAGAGCATCCATGGAAGAGGGCTTCCTGTTGCTTCTGCAATCAAGCTTTCAAATCACGACCTAAATGTAGTATCAGTTGGAGGGGATGGTGATGGATATGGAATTGGAGTTCAGCATTTCATCCATATCATGAGAAGAAATTACAACTTGACATACATAGTGCACGATAATCAGATATATGGATTGACAACTGGCCAGGCATCTCCAACTACAATGCTTGGAGCAAAAACCAAGACCACTCCATGGGGAGTTGTTGAAGAGCCATTTAGACCACTCACAGTTGCAATCAATGGTGGCGCTACTTTCGTTGCAAGAGGATATGTGGGCGACCCAGCACACCTAAAGGAATTGTTCAAGCAGGCAATAGAACATAAAGGATTTGCATTTGTAGATGTGTTCCAACCTTGTGTGACCTTCAACAAAATCAACACATACCCATGGTTCCAGAAGAGAGTATACAAACTTGAGAACAATGATGTAACTGACAAGTGGGCAGCTCTCAAGAATGCAGCAGAAGACGAAGAAACCAACTTTGAAAAGGTTCCAATTGGTGTGTTCTACAAGGTTGAAAAACCAACATATGAATCAACTCTGCCTCAGATTAAGGATAAACCTATGGTTGAGCAGGATATTGGCAATGTGGACATCTCAGAAGCATACAATGAACTGGAATGATTTTAATCTAAATCATCTGATATAAGTGTGTGAAGATCACTCCGCGAGAATATCAGCAGGCAATCTATGATTCAGTAAAGGAAAAAGGCAATACTCTAGTTGTACTGCCAACTGGACTTGGAAAAACGCTTATTGCAGTGATGCTGATCAAAGACAAAATAAAAGAAGGGCGATGCCTGGTATTAACACCAACAAAGCCGCTTGCAAAGCAGCACCAAAACTCAATAATGGAAATTCTTGAACTGGATGCGGTGCAAGTTGCTCTAGTTACTGGAGAGATAACTCCGGCAAAAAGAAAGGACATGTACAACACGGATGTCATAGTAAGTACTCCCCAAACAATCCGAAACGACATGGAGAATAAAGTACTAAAACCAGATTTTTCACTAGTTATTTTTGATGAATGCCATAGGGCAATTGGAGATTATGCATACACGAATATTGCAGAAGTTTTAGATGATAAAAAAACATTATTTGTTGGTCTTACCGCATCCCCAGGAGGGAGAATGGACAGGATAAAAAAAGTTATGAAAGCCCTCAAAATAGAAAATGTTGAGATCAGAAGTCAGGACGATCCAGACGTCGAGCCATATGTTCAAAAAAGCACAGTTACATGGGTTCAGGTTGCCTTGTCTCCCCATTTCAAACTGATAAAAAAAGAACTTGATTCATTATCTAGTAAATATGCAAAAAGACTTGCTGCAATGGGCTATCCGCCTCCAATTAAACATAAGGGAAAATTCATGGAACTTCGAAAAAGAATTCTTGAATCAAGGCATAGCATCAAATTCCCTGCAATGGTACAATATTCTGTTCTTCTCCATGTTCTTCATATGAGTGAATTGCTTGAAACTCAGGGGATTTATCCGATAAGAGGATATATCGAAAAAATAGAAGGAAAAACAAGCAAATCAGCTGCGCTTCTAATTAGAGAACCAACATTTGCAAACATAAAAAGGCTTTGTTCAAAGGATGAGGATCATCCAAAAATGCCAATTCTGATAAAAAAAATTAATGAACTGAATGGAAAGAAAATGATTGTTTTTGTCCAATATCGGGCGCAAATTTCAAGAATTGAGAAAGTCCTCAACGAAAAAGGGATAAGCGCAAAGCAATTTGTTGGAAAGAAAGATGGAGTAACAAGAAAGATTCAGGAGCAGACAATTGCAGAATTCAGGGAAGGAAAATTCGATGTTCTTGTTGCGAGTATGATAGGAGAAGAGGGCTTGGATATTCCGGCAGTCGATGCAGTAATATTCTATGAACCGGTTCCAAGTGAAATTAGAAGCATACAAAGAAGAGGAAGAGCAGCAAGGCTCAAAGAAGGGGAAGTTATTGTTCTTATGACAAGAGGAACCAGAGATGAATTTTACTACTATGCCTCGCAGAACAAGGAAAAAAGAATGAAAAGCATTCTAACTGGAATGCAAAAATCAGAAACTCCAATTAAAGGAATGAGAAAGGCAGGAAAAAAAATTAAGAAAAGGAAAACGGAATTAAGCGGACAGACCAAAATGAGCGATTTTAACTAGTTTATTTTTTTATCTTGCTTACACTTGTCTCAAGAATGAAGGCAAGTTCATCCTCCTCAAGGTCGTAGAAATTCATCATATCTTGAGGATGCTTTTTTCCAAGTTCTTTGAATATTGGAAGATAATCTCTCGCAAGTTTACTACTTACATGGAGTTTTGTACCGAGTTTCTTCCCAATTGATTTGAGCATTGCACGCTTTTGAACAGTCCTTGCCATGTTTCTAAGATAACCAGGAAATGCATACTTCGTAAATTTGTGATATACTTTCTCTTTTGCAAGTGCAACTCCTGCAGTAGAAAGATCAATGGAATATTTGAGAAGCTTCCAATGGGTTCTTCGGATTCTTCCATCAAACACATCTGCTTTGGAAAGAGAGTCATAAGCAGCTGATAGATCTTTTGGATCATCGTATTCTAGTGGAATGTTTTCATCTATCCAAAGCTTTAGAATTTCATAATCCATATCCCCTGAAATTGCTTCTTTGGCCTCAGCATAGGTACGTGCTTTGAATATCCCCCTCACAGCTTTGAAGATATCCATCTCTTTGTTTCTTGAGCTGGAGCGCATGGATTGTAAATCGTTGAGTGCTGCTCGAACATCTCCTTCAGCCCCATCAGCAATCTCTTCGGTTTTTTCTGGAGAAATATTAAGATTTTCAGATTTAACAATTGTAAGAAGATAATTTTTTAGTGAAATTTTATTGATGCGTTTTAGTTCTATAGGCTCGCATTCAGATCTGATTGGAGTAAATTTCTTATCCCAAATATCCCCAGCAGTAACAATGATAGGGTGGTTTGAATCACGGAGAAAGTTTCTTATTGCAGAAGAACCCCCACTGTCCTTTCGTCCAGCGAGAATATCGGCATCATCAATCAGGATAATTTTACCGCGTCCAAACAAGGATTCAGCAAGGGCTGAACCGCCAAGAATACGCTCAACTCTTTTTTTATTTCGAAGTTCACTTGCATTCATCTCAACGAGATCTAAGTCAAATTGATTCTTGAGTACGTATGCTATGCTTGTTTTTCCAACACCTGGTGGGCCCCAAAGAAGAAGAGGTTTTCTTTTTTTTCCGGCTAAGTACTGGAGTATCCATTGTTTAATGTGTTCAAGTTTCTCTCTGTTACCAATATAGTCTTCGACTTTTTTTGGAGCGTATTTGTCAGTATAAAGCATATTAATCCTTCCAGAACTCCCCGACCATATCTTCAGGTTTGTCAGTTATCACTATCGGCTCGTCCTTATTAAAAATCCAATTATATTTGCCCCATCTAAATCTCTCATCCATATATACTAGAGCAACTCGATCAGACTCTTTTCTTCGTCCCCTGCCTGCTGCCTGAAGCGCTTTTATTGTTCCTGGATAGATATAGCCATAATCCCATCCACGTCCAAATTTTTCATCATAATAATCAATCAACGCTCTGGTTTCAACATCCATCTCCTCAAGCGCAACTCCAACAATCACAGTTGTTTTGATTTCTCCTCCGGAATAATCAACACCTTCAGAAAGAGAACCGCCTTGAACACCGCAAAGAACACCACCATTTTGAAATTTCCCTATTATTTCATGGATTTCTTTTGGCTTCATGCCAGAGACTTGAGTAAGAATATTTGGCGAATGCATTAGAGGAGTAATGCTCTTCATAACTCCATAAGATGGAAAGAATATTGCTGTTCCTCCAGGAGTCTTTCCTATAATATCATCCAAGCTTTTTGCCATGGATTCATATGCTCTTTGAGTTCTGTGGGAATATTTTGTAGTATGATTTTCAGTTATTATATTAACGACATTTTCAGGATTAAAGGGAGAACCGTATGTTTTCAAATGAGTTCGATCTGGATCAAGTCCAAGAGTATCTCGATGCATCTCAAGAGGAAGAAGTGTCCCGCTCATTAGAACAGATGATGCGCATTGATTTAGAACTCTGGTTGCCGGAGTTGGATCCAGAAGTCTTTTTGATAAAAAGAACCAGTCTCCTTTTTTCTTGAGAACGCGTACGCATTCATAGCTATCAATTTTCCACTCAGACATGAATTTTGCAAGATTCAGACATGCACTTTTCTTGTTTGTTTTTTCGACATATTCAGTTCCAACATCAATCAGTCGCTCAGTTGCTTCTTCTATAGTAAGGCCGAATTTATCAATAAAAAAATCAAATTCAAAAGCAGCAATGTTAATCTCTTGTTTTTTTCCAAGAAGCTCTTCTGCCCATTTTCCAAATTCCTCTTCGACAGGACCAGCATCAAGCCCCATCATTTGCATTTCTTTTGCAACTCTGATAAAGGTGAAATTATTGACGCTTCTTGATAGAGAGTTTCGTATTCTTCCAGCAAGATTATGCGCCTCGTCAATTATTATCACAGAATCTTCAATTCTTTTTTTGATCTTCATAAGGAATATTTCTCTAATTCCTGGAATCAGCATGTGATAATAGTCTCCAATTATTACATTGGACATTGCCCCAAGTTTGATAAGCCACTCATAGGGACAACAGGCTTTCTTTTGGCCAAGCTTTATTAGATCCTGGCTTAGCATACCTGTTCCATAACCTTCAAGCATTTGTTTGAATTTCAGGTTTGCCAGAGCTTCCTGGACACGGCCATTGCCCCTGGCATTTGCAAATGGAAGACACTGTTTGTTTTTGATTTTACGCGCGCATGTTGTGTGAAAACTGTCGTTATCCAACTGTTGTAATGATTGATCAATGCAACAATGAGATTTCCCAACCATGTCAACAGAACGAATTGGGAGACTATGTTTTGCTGCAATTCCATTAGCAACTTCCATTGCAATTTTATGCTGGGATATTTTTGGAGTTAAGAAAAAGACAGTTTGGTCATTTTCAATTGCAGAGGTTATCGCAGCAGAAAGCACAGCATCAGTTTTCCCAAGGCCAGTTGGTGCATGTGCTAAAAAATTATGATTATTGGTAATGGCATCATAGACATCTTCCATCAGCTCTTTCTGGGAGGGTCTAACAGAATTGTGCCTGAAATAAATAGCCATAATGATATATTAAAAACAAATAATTTAAGCAGGATGTTTCATTAGAAACATAATGAAGTTCATTTATAATGCACCTGCGCTTTTGATCAAAAAAACATTGATAGTTGGAGATACTCATTTTGGCATGGAACGAAAATTAAGGGCAAAGGGAATATTTGATGACAACTTCAGTATGAGATTATTCGAGAAGTTAAAGGAAGTAATTGCTGAACACAAAGTTGAGCATGTAATTTTCCTTGGAGATGTAAAAGAAGAGATTACAATCGTGGATAAAAAAACAGAAGGCGTGTTAAATAAATTATCAAAAATTTGCAAAGTTACTATTGTGCGTGGAAACCATGATGGTGGAATCGAAAGAGTAAATGACATAGAAGTTCATCCAGCAGAAGGGTTTGTATTTGAAAATTTGGGACTTTTGCATGGACATTCCTGGCCATCAGATGAGCTTATGGAATGTGATTATATAGTGATGGGACACCAGCATCCAATGATTAGTTCTACTGATACAATTGGAAAGAAACATAGTGAACCGGTTTGGATAATTGCAGAACCAGATAAAGAAAAGATAAAAGAAAGGTACAAAAAATTTAATGAAAAAATAAAGTTAATTTTATTGCCAGCATTCAATCCTCTCGTCGGTTTTCCGATCAATTTTTCAAAAAAAGAACAACTTGGTCCGCTCCTTAACAACAAACTATTTAAACTCAACCATGCAATAATATTTTTGTTAGATGGAACATGTTTGGGAAAGTTAAACATGCAATAATTTTAACAAAGGGATGCACATGGGGAAAAAAAGAAGAGGACGTGAACGATCAGTTTCATGTGCGAACTGTGGAAGAACAGTACCGCGCGATAAAGCTGTTGAGTACACAAAAAGAACTCATTTTACTACAGATCTAAAAGGCGATGACAACGTAACATTCACAGGATTTAATACAGTACATTATTGTATTAGCTGTGGAAAGCATTCAAAAATATTTGAAAAGAAAAAAGAACAAGCCAAAAGAAAGAGAGAGAGGGACATGTATGAATGAAGTATCTTTTGAGGGGAAAAGATACGTAGCAGTCAAACATGAAATCGGAAACCTTCCGCTAATTGTTGTAAAAGCAAAAAACGGGTACGTTGCATGCAGTTATATTGACAAAGATACTGCTGAAAAAGTAGGCGATGTTGCTGCATTTGTATCTGGCGTAAAAAACATGGATGATCTTAAGAAAGCAAAAATAAGACATGCCACTTCCTGGGCTGAAGACTTGGGGATAAGAGAAGGCATGAGCGTAAAAAAAGCTCTTGAGATTATGGACGCTCTTTGCGAAGAATAAATAGCATTAGTAGTGGTAATAGGAAAGTAACTGAACAAATGCTACTGTGAGTCTCAAAATAATGCTCTGGATCAGAATCAGCAAGCCCAGTAACATCAACAATACACTGATCTTGAGTAACCTGAGCTCCAAGAAGTCCAGTTCCTAGATTATCCTGTTGCTGTATTGAACCGCAAAGATAAGGATCAACAGTTATTTTTGCAATATCATAAAAGCAGGTATTGTAAGCAAGTTCTGCCTTTCTTCGAATGTCATTTCCATCATCAGGGTGACCCCTAAATTCAGTCCAAATACTTCTGCAGATTGAAATAGCTTCAGATTTACGATCAAGATATGCAGCTGTTATTGCTGCATTGTGATAACATTGTATTGTTGCTGAGGCTCGGGTAGTTTGTGCATTACACTCTCCAACAGTTTTGAATCCAAGTGGAGAACGTTCCTGATCTGAACATCCAAACAAGATAAAAGGAAGAATAAGGATCAGGGCTAACTGCCATTTCACAGTTATCACCGCATTACTTTTTCTGCATACGGAATCAGCAATTTTTTTGCTTTTGCAAGTGCTAGTTTGATTTCTTTTTCATTCTTAGCACCAGCACAAATAACTTTTCCGTTTTTGAAAAGAAGTAGTGATGCCTTTGGATCCCTGAACTTTAGGATAGCGCCAGGAAATTGTTCTGGCTCATATTCAACATCACGAAGTTTGTATGCAATTTTATACAAGTCAAGTTCCATATGTAAATTTGCAGAAGCAACGATATTTGTGATTTCGATTTTTGGCTTTTTGGTTTTGGTAATCTTTTTTGCATACGGAGTTAGTTTTTTGATTGTTTTTTGGATTGTTTTTTCAATCTCTTCTTTCTTTTTACAACCAACACACACAACCTTTCCGTTTTTGAAAAGAAGTAGTGATGCCTTTGGATCAGTATACTTTAGGATAGCGCCAGGAAATTGTTCTGGCTCATATTCAATTTCTGGAATCTTGTTTGCAAGTGAATATAGGTCAAGCTCCAATCCCAAAGAAGCAGACGCAACCATATTAGTAATAACATAATCAAAACTTTTACTTTTAGACACATTAACCACCTTTCAGAGTATTTATAAGGCTTTATAAAGGGAGCAATGTCTTTTTAAAGACTTTCTCTCATCATTCTGACACGAATTATGTTGTGATTACAATGGTTAAACGATCAAAAGGGGCATTTAGTGGAAGAACACGACAACTACGCGGTAAAGGTAAAGTTAGTGTTACTCAAGCAGTTAGAACGTTCGGTGTCGGAGATAAAGTTATTATAACTCCAAAAGCACGAAGATCAGGACTACCTCATCTCAGATATGCAAATAGACATGGGATTATTGTAGAAAAGAGAGGAAGAGGCTACCTTGTCCAAGTAAGAGACATCAAAGCAACGAAGAAGATCATTGTTGGATCCATTCATCTTAAACTTGTAGGTGCGGCCAATGGAAGTTAAATCATCTAAAGCAGTAACAGTCGAGTATACCGAGAAAGTACTCTCAAAAAGGGAAAAAGACGGAGAACTTGGCTATGAACAGGCTCAGGCTCTTGAGCATGCAAAGAAATTCAATAAAGAAAAGAACAATAAAATTGAAAAAACTGTTGAGGCTCTTATAAAGCATGAAGCGATCACAGAAGAGATTGCAGTGAAGATTATCGACATTGCACCTGAAAACCCAGCAACACTTAAAACTATCCTTGCAAAGGATAGAATAGAGATATCTGAAGAGGAAGCAGCTAGCATCCTAAAAGAAATCAATTAAAAAGAGTGTTTTGTATGGAGGATTACGCCTGGGTCATAGAGTATTTGCCAGCAGGTCACGCATCAGCAATTCGAAAAGAACCAGTCGTACAACTAGTTGGATCCAAATTTTTCACACTACTTGAAGCAACATTAACCCCAAGCGCATCAGTAATT
>CAVRPK010000001.1:0-276174 GCA_963723105.1 uncultured Microcaldota archaeon | reverse complement strand
AGTTGTTGAGCCTGGTGGTACTGTTGGCTGGGTTGGCGATGCAAAACGCATCCCAAGAGCCAAACCAAAAATAGCAGCAGCATTTGGAATGGCTGCACAGTATATGGGCTTTAGGTTCTTCATAACCGATGCAGGATCAAACCCAGAATCGGGCCACATTCCTCTTGAAATGGTGAAAACTGTTAGCTCTGTAATTGATATTCCTTATATCGCAGCTGGGGGAATTAGGACTCCTGCCCAGGCTAAATCAGTTATCAAGGCAGGTGCAGACATCATCCAAGTTGGAACTGCATTTGAAAAAGAGAATTCTGTTTCAAAAATCAAGGATATGGTCAAAGCAGTTAGAGAAGGGGCGAGCTTACGATGAACACTTCTTTCATAGAATTTTTAGCAAGATCAGGAGCAGTCAAGTTCGGAGAATTTACTCTCAAAAGCGGACGGGAATCACCGTATTTCATAAGTACTGGAGTTCTTGCAGATGGCTCTTTGACATATGAACTTGGCAAATATTATGCTCAAAAAATCAAAGATCAATTTGGTACTGATTTTGATGCAATTTATGGCCCTGCCTACAAAGGAATTCCTCTTGCGGTTGCAACCTGCATTGCACTTCAAAATGAATATGGAATAAACAAGCCTTGGATTTTTGATCGAAAGGAAAAGAAGCTTCATGGAGATCGGGGGGCTTTTGTTGGTGGGGACCTAGATAGTGGCGCTAGGGTTATTTTAGTCGATGATGTTATGACCACTGGCGGAACAAAGGTTGAAGCAATAGAGAAAATCAAATCATCCATAAATGCTGAGCTCATTGGTGTAATTATTGCAGTTGATCGAATGGAGAGATCCAATAAAAAAACAGCAATAGAAGAATTCACTGAAAGCACTGGAGTTCCAGTTCATTCAATTGAGAATATAAAAAATATTTTCGAATATTTAAAGGAAAACAAAGTGGATAACAATCAATATGTAACTGAAAAAATTTATCAGAAATATGCCAGTTACATGAAAAAATACGGGCTCTAAAACTGATCAATAAATTTATCATCTATCTCTGAAACATTCAGGGAAGTGCATTTTGCACTTGTTCCAATAATATTACTTATATTCGGAGTTGTTCTTCCATCATCCCCTGAAATCAGTTCTTTTATGTATGTTCCAGCTTCAGCTTTGATGAAAATCATTGCCTTTTTCCCATCAATTTTTTCCACATGAATTTTCTTTATCTTTCTGTGTCTTATCAAATCTGCTCTTCTGTGAACAACTCTTTTTGGAGTTTGTTGTGCGATTGTTGATCCTTCAATTTCAGAGATCTTTTGTGCATCTTCCTCTACAATATCTCTTCCAAATTCAACTTCTGCAGTATATGCTTTGTCAAAATGAGATTCTGTAACAAGTTCCACAAATCCACGACCAACTATTTTCAAATCATCAACGCTAACCTCATTGCCTTTTCCAATTTTTTCTTGCGCTTCCTTCAAATCAACTGATCTATTTTTCGGGGATTTGAGCATCATTACAAATATCCGCCCTGCGCTATTAGTTGCATCAACATCCTCTCTTCCAGATGCATGCAGTACATAATCTTCTGCAGAAGCTAATGTCTTGAGTGGCTCTCCTATTCTCTCTTCAACAGATTCGTACATTTTTCCTTTTTCATTGCATGCTTTGCAACCTTTGCCTTCACATTTATTGCATTTCCACCTGCTTTGGGAAAGTCCTGAAACGAGTTTTTTGTATCTTCCAAAAATAAACATGTCATTTCTCTCAAGTAAAACTGTATCTGCTGCAAAATCAAAAACAATTCGTACCTCTCCATCAACTATATACTCTCCAGGCAGGCTTGAACTTATTTTTTTGTTTAGCCTATTTTTGATGCTCTCTGATTTTCCAATGCTCATGTCCCATACTCTTTCTTCTTGAATAAGCCAGTCTTTGGGGATTTTTGTTGAAATAGAGAAGTTTTTGCTCCCTTCTTTTTCCAGAAGCTTTTTTGCTTTTTCAATCATTTCATTTGTTTTTAGAGCGCTATCATTGCAGATGTAGCATTTTCCAATTTCAAAAGAAGAGCCATTAGCCTGATTGCATATCTCACATAATTTCATGTTTTTTCCTCAGAACTATACTAATGGTTTATTTGGTTCCGATGGAAGTGCATGTTTGATCCTGTAGCCTTCAATAATCAATGCAGCTCTCTTTATCTGATCATCCATGCCACTTGTGCCACGAACACCTATAATACCCTCAATATACAATCCAAAATCTGCCAGAGTGCCAGAGCCATTGCTGCTCATTTTTTTAAGGATTTCAATAACGACCTTTTTTCCTTTTTGGTCGCTTCCCCAAACACTGAGTGCAAGTGCAACTTGGTTGATGAAATGGGCTTTATCAGATTCACTCATCTTTTTCCATGTACCCAAAATTTTTCCCTTTCTTTTCTCATCCAGAAGATCTAGTGAAACCATTAGCTTCTCACCCATTCTCTTAGACTAAATTGTCTACTGTCGCGTACAGATAATTCCATCCGCTCCCCAAGCTCAAGCGCTGCATTGAGGCCTCTTTCTGTCATGTCTCTGCTACTTGCTCTGCCAGCTTGTTCTACGCGGGTAAAGACCAGATCAGATAATTCTGAGCCTTCTTCTCTTCTTATTGGCGTAACCTCACGCATTCGCTCTCCCTGTGCTCTTTCTCTTTCTGCAACTGCAGCTTCTGCATATCTATCTAGAGTCTGCATAGAAAAACTTGGTCCTGCACTAAAAACCTCATCAAGGAATCTGTTGAATCTTATCCTCAAATCTTCCCCTTTCTTTCGCGTTGTAGCACGAGTCATGGATTATCTATCTTCTGCATTGTTTTTAATCATTTCATGCATTCAGTAGCCGTATTTAAAAACACTTAGTTCTACTTATTACAACAGGGCTAACACTATGCGATTGCAAATCAAAAGAAGAGTTGCAGTTATCAGCTGCGAACCTGATTCCCAGGAGCCACTGTCTTTTAGGGGGAAATCCAAAACAATCCGTGAAATAACTGCAATCAGACTTCGTGAACTTGGGCTTGAGCCAATAATCCACAGACCATTAAATGATATATCTGATTTTCCTGCTATTGGAAAAATCGGCGGGATTGTTATTGGCGGATCAAAATTAAGTTTGCATGATCTTGAAAAAAATGATTGGATGAAAAAACTTCTTGATTTTATCCAAAGAGCACACGAAAAAGTCCCGATTCTTGGTCTATGCTTTGGCCATCAGGCAGTTGGAATTTCTTTTGGATCCAAGTTGGAAAAATTCAACTCAACAATTGGCTGTGAAGTAGGATTTTCAGAAGTAATGCGAACATCTGAATCTTCAAATGATCCTCTACTTGGAGAGAGTCCTGCAATGTTTGATGCTTTGTTTTCTCATTTTGATTATCTTGCAACAGAATCCCCTCATTTTACTGTTTTGCTCAGATCAACTAATTTAGAAAATCACAGTATCCAGGCATTTAGGGCAGGGGATAGCACGTGGGGTCTTCAATTCCATCCAGAATACACAACTGGAGTTGTCAGGGACCTTGTACATGCAAGACAAAAAATTCTTGAGCCTATAATTGATGTTGATTCTGTGTTATTTGGCTTATGCCGGATTCATAGAGCCGATACTGCACCTCTTAGAAATTTCGTTAATTTCATGGCACGTGACTAATTTTAGAAAAATGAATCAAGACTTTGCTGCTTGCCGCCATGTTTCATACTATATTCATCATAGCCAAGTTCTTTCATGATTTTCATTACAGCTGGCAAAACTTGGTGGTTGATATAATATTCAGTATCATAATCTTTTGCAAGTTCAAATGGCTCTGCTTTTTCTGAGATTGTCTTTCCAGTTTTTCCAACTACATATGTGATCATTGTGCCCTTTCCAACCTGGGCGCCTGTTTTCATTAGCTTCTGTGCTGCTGTAAGCTCAGGGCTTTTTACTTCATAGCTACCTAAATCCTTGTTTATCTGTGTGCTTATTGAAAGCATCTCCAGAGGAACCTTTCCTGCCTGTAAATCCTCGATAGTTTTCCTTACGATTTTTACAGCCTTTTCCTTGCTACCTTCTATAAGGATCGCTTCCAGTACTGCGCGTTGGGTTTCCTTTGCGATCTTTGACCAATCTCTTCGAACAAGCTCAAAGCCTCTTATCTTGATTCTTCCATCTTCTCCAAGAAGAGCATATTTCTTTTTAGCTCCTCGCTCTCCTCCGCCTTTTTTGCTGACAAAAACTCCTCGCGGATAAAATCCTTCAAGTTCCAGCTCCATTTTTTCAGGCAATATATCATTCACATCTTCCATGAATTTTAGTACTTTGTCCTTGTTTTTGTAAATTAAAAACACAGAATCTGTGTCAGCATAAAGCACCTGGAATCCTGATTTTTCTGCCATTTCTATTGTTTCTGAAATATGTTTTCTTCCCCATGCAGTGACACTCTCGGCACATGGCCTTGAGTACCACCTGGATCTTGCATATCCTAAGTATCCATAAAATGAGTTTGATAGAATTTTGAGAGCTTGAGATCTTGCGCTCATCCGTACATATTCGTCACTTGATTTGTCAAGTTTTTTTATTTCCTGCTTGATTTTGGTTCTTCGATCAACAAGATAATCAAGCACACCTGGAATCAGTCCTACTTCTTTTCCTGAAAATTTTGCTCCTGTTGGAGATTCTATTCCATCTCCTTCCTCAATCAAAGTTGCTGGATCAATATTGTATGAGATGATAATCGATGGGTACAGTCCTCTAAAGTCCAGAACTGCCATATTATCATAAATTCCTGGCTCTGGCAGCTTTACAAAAGCTCCCTTGATTGGGGCGTTGAGCCTCTCATAAATCGTATCTCCAATCGGCCTTGGGGGAATAATCATATTTCTGTTTGATGCGCTGAACATCAGAAGGCTTTCAACTAACTGTCCGCTTGTTGACATTGTTGTCTGGAACAATGGCATTTTTGAAACTGATGAAACTTCGACTTCAAGTGGCAGGAATCGTAGTCCAAGTTCGTGGGTGATATCTGAATCAATCATCGAATATTTCGAGAGCTTGTCAATGCCACCACTATCCCAAAGTTGCCAGATCTCATCATGCTTCACATCTTCTTTGCCCTTTCCAAGAACCTCATTTGCAACTGCATTGAGCGTGAATCTCTGTGCTTTGATTACTCCAATAAATCCAAAGAGTCTTGCAATAGGATACAAGTCTACATGTACTCTTCCGCCTATCTCCATTCCCTTGATCATTCCGCGTTTGAGCTCGCGTGTTTTATCCCCAAATCGCCCAAGTTCCATTTTAGCCTGGAGCTTTGCTGCTCTTGCCTGAAGATATGGAATATCAAAATTCGCCGAGTTATATCCAAAGAGCACATCCGGGTCTTTCTCCTCAACAATCTTGGAGAATTGCTCAAGAATCTCCTTTTCGCTCTCAAATTTCTTCACATAATCGTTCTTTGATTCCTTAGTCGTTAGAACTCCTTTTCCCATTCCAGCATAGCTGATCATAATTACAGGATCCACGTTTTCTCTTGGAATTCCCTTCGGATTATATGTTTCAATATCAAATGCCATACTGCTTAGCTCAGGAGGCTTATCAGGGGTCTTTATTTTGACTATTTTCTTGATTAATCGTCCTTCTCGCTCATAGGTAATGATGTCAAAGGGCGAAATTTGCCTGTCATAGATAAATCTTCTGGCAAACGGAATACTGAACTCATAACATTTGAAAGGCACTCTACGCTTGATTATTGGGACATCTGAGGGCACTTCACAGTAGATTTTAATCAAATTCTTTTTCTCAAGTCCAATCTGCTTTTCTACCTCTTCAACATGTGTTGGTGAAGTGGGCTCTCCGTTTTTTCTAACTGCTTGTATATCCAAAAACTGATCTATCTTATCAAGTGGTCCATCGACAAGGAAATAAGGATCAGCACGATAGTATAACCTTATTGTCTTCTTTCCCTTTAGAAGTAATGAAACATATGTTTTGTTTTTTCGGACAATATAACTAGCATCAATGAAATATGCTCTCTTTCTCTTCATATATATCTATCAAGAGGAAAAATAATAAGAATTGGGCTCTATCGTGTTCTTTTGGTCTGTTGCTCAGTTGCTTCAAGACATTCTGCTTCTGCTTGCTGTTCTCTATATCTCTCATCCAAAGTGATCCATCCATCAGCAGGAGGGCCTTCAAATCTATTAAATCTTGGCAACTCTTGCCATGTATTATTATTAACTCCTTGCAACTCCACTTCGTTTGCCGGTTTCATAAGTACTCTGTTTTTGGTATCTGTTCTGGACCTTGGCGACCATGCCGATAATTCCTCTTTGGACAGCTTTGCAATTGTCTGCCTGGCGTCTTCTGCCAGCTTATTGCCACTTTCAAGAAGTCCTGCTATCTGTCCAGGTTTGATGCTAATGTCTTTCATTAATTTTGGCACTACGTATTTGAATATTACTGAAAACAAAACAACCAGGCCTATTGCACCTGAATTAACGCCTGCTAGTGCTAATGTTGAAATAAGCGCAATTGGAACAGCATACGAAACAGCCTTTATTAGAGCTCTTTGCAGCTTTCTTTTTCTGTACAATCTATCTGCAAGATTATTCTGAATATCTTCAGGCAGTCCTACTATTGCAGCTTCCCTGTATCCTCCTGCCTGCTCAAGATGGCCGTTTTCAAGGGTCTTGATAATCTCGCCCATGCTGCCTTTTGTTGCTATTTTCTCCAGCTCTGCCCTTGGCTTAGTTTGGGTGTGTGTTGTTCTGGGTGGTTTTCTGTCCTGTTCTCCTTCTGATCTCACTGGTTTAGAATTAAATGGTCTTACTGGCCTGGTTTTTATTACATTTTCTAATCTCTTTTGGACAATCTTAACCGCATGCGTTTCTACCCTTCTTCTCAATTTCATTTGGACCATATGATTATGTGCATTACCACTATTTAAAACTTACTAAAAGTACAACTAGGATAAAGAAAAAAAGAAAATTAGATGCCTTTTGGAATGTTATTTTCTAAGAGATACTTCTTTGCCAACAAGCTCTCGAAGTACATCTTCATGGATGAATCTTCGACCACCAATTTTAACATGTGGGATTCTTCCACGATCAAGTCTTCGCTCAAATGCGTTTCTCTTGATCCTGATGCCTCCTTTGTGAAGCTCTTTAATTGCCTGGCTTACTGAGAAGTAATTTGAACTGATATGAGTAAGTGATTCGATTGCTTCTCTTGGAACAAGCCTTCTTGTTCCGAATTTAACAGATGGAATAGATCCCTTCTCAATTCTTCCAATAAATGCTCTGAAGTTGATCTTTGGGTTTGCTTTTCTATACTGTTCGTAGGCTTCTTTTACTGTGTAAAATTCACCTTTTGTGTTGGTAATATCGTCAAGAACGCTTTTTGGAATATATCTCTTTCTTCCTACTTTGACAAATGGGATTGTTCCTCTCTCGATTCTTCCACCAAATGCTCTGAATGAAATGAAAACTCCATTATTCTTCAAATAGTCATATGCAGATCTCACAGAATACAAATCATGTTTTTCTTCGAGCTCGTCTTCAGAAGCTTTTTGTCGATATAAATTTTGAGCTACTTTAAAGACGTTAGATATTGATGAAGAGAGGCCTTTCTCGGTCTTAGTTCGGCCTTTCCTAATCTCCCCAATGTCGATAGATCTAAATCTGTCGACAAAGTCGTCATTGATTTCTGTTTCAATAATAATTTTTTTTCCTCGAGGCATGGCATCACCTTAAATATGATAATTTATGATCTTGTATGTTTCTTCCATACAATACTATAAAACACACAGTTTAAAAAGATGTTGTTTGTGAAGACACCTTTCTATTCGTTGCTTTTCAATTTTTTTACCAAAATAATGGCAAAAATCACAACAAAAACCACAACTATTATGTAAAGTAGTGGTATTTCCTGACTTTCACCTGGCGTTTCTTGTGGATTTGTCTGGTTTTGTGTGTTGTTAATTGGTGGAGCGGTTCCAACAAGTGTTGAAAATTTTCCACCAAGTGTTGCTTTGTTGCCCTCTTTGTCCTTCACTTCAATTGTGAATTGGACAATACTATCTGGAGCCAACTCAGGAAATTCGGCCGCAAAAGTATTAAAGCCTGTGGTAAACACAACTGCTGTGTTCCAAGGAGTACTTGCATCTGCTGGCTCTAGTCTGTATTGTACTTGAAGTGTTTTTACATCAACCCCGCTTGCATCTGCTCCAGGATCACTGATTGGGATGTTGAGTTTTGTCCTGTTGGCTATTGTCTCTGAGACCACTTCTCCAAAGAGAGGTGCGTGAATATCCAGAATAATTTCTGCTCTTGGGTTTTCAATTGCCAGAATTTCTCCGTTTTTTTCAAGTCCTTTGTATCCTATTTTGTATGGTATGTAATCTCCAAATATTTTCTCATTTTCATAATGGCCATCTGGTAAATATACTGTTTCATTGAGGACTGTGAGATTTACTGGAAGAGGATCTCCATAATCATCTAGTACATCCACGTATATGTGATAATGTGGAAATATTGCTGCAAATTCAACATCTTCTCCTTCAACTACTATCGTTCCTGCCTGTTTTGCAATCTCATAGCTGGAAAGATAATCATAACTCCCTTCAACAAAAAGATACTTCACATAACCATATTCGTTTGTTTTTCCGCTTTTGTCTCCAATTGTGACTGATGCATTTTCGATTGGAGCATTGAGATGATCCCTAACATAGAACTTCACAGGGTATACATCATCAAGAATCACATCTACTAATGGCCCATGGCCATTTGCTTCTACTTCAATTTCTTTTGTTCCGCCTCCAGCAGATCCATTAATTACTATAGCACAGTCAATTTCTCGAGTATTTGTTCCCTGATTTATGATCTGGTAGTCTACTTTTCCAGCGGCATCTGTTTGTCTTATCTCAGTTGTGAAATACTGTTCACCAAACAAAGTTCCTCTGTCAAATTTGACCCAGACATCAGCGCCTTCAATCGGCCTGTTTTTGGCATCAAGAACCCTTACGCTGAATTCATCAACATATCCAGCGCAATCTGCAATCACTATTTGTGATAAAATAAGCAATAATAGCATATATTTGAAGTTCATGGTGCTATATCTTCACTCAAACTTTAAAGCTATTTGCGAGGTACTTCATTGAATTCCCGTCCAAGCTTTGCCTTATCAGTGTGCCAAATCTCGCGTGCTTCTGCAACTGTGAATAATGATCCAGTAACAAGGACAATATCTCCAGCTTCAGCTATTTCAATAGCCTTTTTGGTAGCTTGCTTCACATCATCAACAATAATCCATTTCTTTGAGTGTTTTTCGATGATCCTAGCAAGCAGTTTTGGGTCTGCTGCCCGCTCCATTACCTTGTGCGCAGTTATGATGAGCTGGTTGCTTATCTTTGCAATCTCCACTGTCATCGCCTCCAGATTTTTGTCTGATGAAATTCCAAGAACTACAATGAGTTTTTTGTATTCGAAACCTTCAATTGTTTCTCTTAATTTTTTCATTGCATCTGGATCTTTTGCACAGTCTAGAATCACCAGGGGCTCTTTCTGAACTATTTCCATTCGCCCTGGCCAGCTTATTTTTGAAAGTCCCTGCTTTAGGGTTTCATCTGAAATTTCAATTCCAATTACATGAATTGCTCCAAGTGCACATGCCAGATTTTCTATCTGGTATACTCCAAGAAGCGGAATAAATCCAAAATACTCATTTCCATTAATTTCAATACTGAATTTTTGTCCATTTCCAGATTTTTCGATCTTTTTGATTAAAATTTCGCGATCAACTCTCATCAATTTGCTGTTTCTCTCTCTACTAACTCTCTCAAGAACCTCTATGGCATCGCCCTTTGCAGCACTTATCAGAACTCCATTTTCTTTTATGATTCCAGCCTTTTCATATGCAATTTTTGCAACAGTGTCTCCAAGAATTCTGGTATGCTCAAGCGAAACATTAGTTACAATGGATGCTTCTGCCTTGCAGATGTTTGTTGCATCTAATCTTCCTCCAAGTCCAACTTCCAAAACTGCAATATCAACTTTTTTCTTTTGGAAATAAACAAATGCAGCCATACTCATAATTTCAAAAAAAGTCGGATGTTCAAAATTTTCGCGCTCTTTCATTATGGCAATTACTGCTTTGATCTCGCTGATTATCTGCTCAAGTTCAAGCTCAGAAATTTTTTCTCCATTTACTGCAATTCTCTCTCGAAGGTCGCTCATGTGCGGGCTTGTATACCTGCCAACTACAAGTCCGCTTTCCTGAAGCAGTGAATCCAGAATTACAGTAGTTGAGCCTTTGCCGCTGGTTCCTCCAATTAGTATTGTTCTGTAATCATTTTGCGGGTTTCCAAGTTCTGCTGCCAGATCGATTACCCGCTCAAGACCAAGCTTTGCTCCGCTTTTTCTAAGTGCAAATAAATATTCTCTAACTTTTTCCATTCGCATTACCTGTAAAATTATATTGAATTGTTTATAATAGCGTTATTATCAGTTGCTAGTCTGTGGCTCTTCCACCTCGCTGGAAAGCGTTTTTCCTTTATGTTTAATAAACCTGCTCCACAATTGATACTTTATCATTCTTTGAGGTGTATCAATGCAAAAAATATTCTCTAAAAAAGGGATTGTTTTCCTGGTGCTGTTTACTGTTTTAGCACTCGTTGGGATGAAATTGAATTTCTCAACACTTATTGGAGAAGAAAGTCAATTCCTTACTATCTATCAGTTCTTTGGCCCA
The DNA here is from genome assembly GCA_963723105.1 of uncultured Microcaldota archaeon. Taxonomy (GTDB): domain Archaea; phylum Micrarchaeota; class Micrarchaeia; order Anstonellales; family Bilamarchaeaceae; genus Bilamarchaeum. Next base: position 265,414 of record CAVRPK010000001.1, on the reverse strand, counting down.
ATTGCAGGTGGATTTTTGGGCATTTGGGGCGCTGCGGCAGTACTAGGCGCTCAGCTCATTAACTGGGTTCTTGTCGGGAAAGAAATCTCTATTCTGAACCTTCTTAGATTGCTTCCAATGGTTTTTGCTGCAATCTACTTTAGCCGAAATGGCATTCGAGGAATAAAGGATAAGCTTGGTCTTGCCCTTCCGATTCTTGCTATGCTTGCCTTTTGGATTCATCCAGTTGGACAGCAGGCTTGGGTCTATGCATTATTCTGGGTAATTCCAGTGATCGCAAAGTTCCTTCCAGAAAACCTGATTCTACGAAGTCTTGGAGCAACATTTACTGCACATGCTGTTGGAGCAGTGCTTTGGATTTGGACTGTTCCTATGGCAGCTGAGCAATGGCTGATGCTACTTCCAATTACGGCATTTGAGAGAATTCTGTTTGCTCTTGGAATTGCTGCAAGCTATGTTGTGTTTGTAAATATTCTCAAGGCAGTTGATAGCGTAGTTGACATAAAAAGCATTATCAATATCGATGAAAGATATGCTCTTTGGAGAGCATAATTATTTTTTTATTTTATTTGAGTTAATGTAGTTTGCCTTGAGCTCAGCATTTCTTTTATCAAAACTCCTTGTTCTGTGAATTTTGAAATAGGGAGTCTCAGCTTTGTTGATAAGTAGTTCAAAACTGCTCTATATGACTCAAATTCCCTTGGCTTTTCTTTCATTGCAGCTTTCACGTTTTCGCGTACATTGAACACACCAAGAGGCACATATCCCTCATATGCTTCCCGAAGAACAATTGCTCCAGCCTGTTTTTTCATCTTTGAAAGAGCCTCCAGAACAGCAAATTTGCAGCTATAATAGCAGCCACCAACAGATGAATATTCACTCTTCCCCTGGGTATATTCCTGATCTGCAAAAATCATTTCTTCTCTCCCAAGAACATGGATAAATGCCTCAATCCATTCATACATCCACGGGGTCGGAGTCAAGATTACAGCATAATAATTATTCAGGCTTGAGAACTCATAGACTTGGTAATTCTCTATGGCATCAAAGTATTTTACCTGGTGGTAAAGATTATTTGCAAGTATTGTGTCAACTGCAGTAATCGACCAGCGCGTTGGAACGAGTTTTCTATTTTTGCCAAGACCCATAGTTCCAGTTGAAAATGCCTTTTGCATTTGAGAAAAAGCAACTCCATCTTTGTACAAATCCGTTACTGCATCTGCTGCTTTCCAATCAGTATCATAATATGATTTCTCAAGATGATGATCCCATTTTGTGTTTCCGATTTCGAATTTATCTAGAGGTGCACTTGGGCCATATGGCTGATGATCCTGGTTAAACGTGACTCCTCTTGGCTTGTAGTGAAATTGAACTTCACTTTCAACAGATTTTGATGCAAGGGAGATCTCCTGCATGTTTCGAACCAGCTTGTTTTCAAGATCTTTAATCCCGACTTCCTTTTTCCCCCGGACAAGGTCTAACCTGAATTTGATGATATCATTCTGTTCATATCTACCAATCCATTGCTCTGGACTATCCATCACAAATGTATCTCCAGTGCTAGGTGTGAGCATGGGTCCTACTGCAACTTTTGGGTATCCGTAGCTTCCAATAAACACTGAAGGTGGAGAGCTTCCATCCAGCTTTTCATCTACCTCTATGCTCTTCCATTTCATGGTTCCAGAAGTAATTTTCTTCAGGTATGCGCCTTTGCCCATTCCCATAACTAGTTTTTCTCAGCTATTGTTTATAATTCGCTTTGGGGTTCATTTCCGCTGGTTTTGTGAAGGTTTTCTCCTTTTCTAACAACTGCGATGCTGCCGCCAATTGGTTCTTTATGAATTAAATATCTTTTTGACCCGCCATTTCCATCTGGCATCTCAATATCAGGAAGCTCTGATTGTACATCAGTTGGAACTTCCAGCATATATCTTGTTTCGCCCTCTGGGAAATTCTTTAAAAATTCTCTTTTTATTTCGTCTAATTTTCGTTTTCTCTCTAAATTTATCCGGTTTTGTTCTTTTAATCTTTCCATTCCCTGGGCAGGCGTTTCTTGTCTGACTCCTTTGATTACTCCATTCTCGTATACTGTTTCACGCGTTCCTGAAATAGGATGAGGAAGATCAAGTGCAAGATACCATTTCCATTGAATCGAAACAAATGGCGATCTTCCATTTTTTTCCAAAGCCGCATGGGCCATTATATTATTTGATACAAATGTCTCCATTTCTGTATCTCCAACTCGCTCAAGCATTTGTACAAGATATTTCCTTTTGCCTCCTGCATACATTTCTTCAATAGCAGGAATCTCCTCAGGATGCGGAATTGCCATTCCATTTGGTGGAATTGGAGGTACGCTTCGAGTGTCCTTGATCTCAGTTGGCATCTCAAGTCCTTCAAGTATTTTCCTACCGTTTCTTTCTTCGCCCCAGATACTGAGTTCTCTTCCTTTTCTTGATACTATTCTTGATTTTGGCAATCTGGTTACAATATCTCTCCAAGCTGCCATTGAGTGGATGTTGAAAATATAATACTGGTTTTCTCCAAGCGTAATTTTAGATGAATTTTGACATAATTGTAAAATCTCAAGATTCCTTGGATTTCTTGTATCTTCATCTGGAGCTGGATGCAGAAGTCTTGGTGCGTTTTCTGGAATGTATAAATCTACTTCCTCAAGTTCTTTTTCTGTGAGCTCATATCCGCAAAATCCTTTTGGCCATTCAATTTCCCTGTATTCTCTGACTTCAGCGCCTATATTGCCGAGAAATTCGTAGTTTGTTAGGGATTCGGGCCAGACGTTTAGTACATTGCCAACTCGTGCAACTGATTTTGATTCTGCAAATGGTTTTTCTAAAATATAATATTCTTGTCCAGCGATCATTACCTTCTGCTCATCTTTGCATGTCTCGAGTACTATTTGTTCTTGTTCATTCCTTCCTTCAGGAACTGGCAAAATCCACAATCTCGCTCTTCCTGGAAGAACTTCTTTGCACATTTCAAGCTCCTTTTCAGTTAGCTTGTGTGTAGTGTGTTTGTCTTCCCAGTCTATTCCAAGATCCAGTTCAATTTCAATTTCTTCAACTGTTTCTTCTTGCGCAGATTTTCGCTCTGCCTCTGCTTTTTCTGCTGCTTTTCTCTCTTCTTCAGCTTTTTTAGCATCTGCCTCTGCTTTGATTACTGCATCTCTTGCAGCTTTTTTCTTTGCTGCGTCATCTGCTATTTTCTTTTCTTTTGCTGCAACTATTACTGCCAGAAGCTCTCTTCTTTTTTCATTGAACTCTTCCTCTTCCCTTTCAATCATCTCATCAAGAACTCTCTCTTCTTCAAATTTCTGAAGTTCGTTCATCAACTCTGTTGTTGGGATCTCTTCTCCTTCAAGAACAAAAAGTACTTCATCAACAGGTTTTTCTCCAATCCATGGTTTTCTCTTTGGTGGAGTAACAGACGGCAACTTTAATTCTGCATTTTGAGTAGTATCCTCTCCATCTGGATCAATATCAAAACTTGGAAGTGGTGGCGCTTTAGGTACTCTTACCTTTGGTATTGTCTGCTCATCATCATCCAAAGTAATCGGTGCAAGCAATGAATCTCGTTTAACTGTTACTTCTGCAGTTGGTTCTTCAACCTTCTAAAGTTTTCTCATCATCATCCAAAGTAATCGGTGCAAGAAGAGAATCGCCTTTTTTTATGTCTATAAGTTCAATGCCCTCACCAAGTTCAATATCTCCAGTAGTAATCTCCATTGTTGTTTCTGGGGGTGGAGGTGGTTTTGATAATTTAACAAGTAGTATTGGTTCTGCTGTTTCTTCATCTGGTTTTTTATCTTCTAGGAGTCTTGAGGTTCTGAATCTTCTTGCCCTAGTGTCTGATAACTGTGGGAGTCTCTGTAGCATTCGGCGCATATCATTAGATTTGTCTTTATTTTCACTAGGCATTAATTTCTCACGAAGTTAGTTTACCAAAAACAGTTTTTAAATGTTTGTATAAATGGTTATTTGTAAGTTTATTACCGCATATATGATTTATATTTGTTTTCAAACAACCTATTTTCCTAATTCATGTAAAGCAAGAAGCTTACCTGAATGACTCAAACACGCGACCGTTGTCTAATGGTTATGATTCGAGCTTGCCAAGTTCGAGGCCCGGGTTCGATTCCCGGCGGTCGCATTTATCTAATTAAACTTCTGATTTTTTTGAACTCCTCAGTATCCGCTCTGTCCATCAGCTGGAAGATTACCATTTCAGTTGACACAATAAATGCTCCTGATTGTTTCATTCTCTCAAGGCCTATCTTTGTATTTTCCTCTTTTCTTGAGCAGATGGCATCTCCAACTGCATGAACTTCAATATCCCTATGCATGGCCTCTAGTGCAGTTTTCAAAACGCAGATATGAGACTCAAGTCCAAAGAGAACAATTCTACGCGTTCCAAGCTCTTTGATCTTTTCAGAAAACCCATCACAGCCAAAACAGCCAAAACTCATTTTTTCTATCAGATGCTTTTTCTCAGGAAGCTTGAGCTTATCTGTTATGTGACCCAGTCCTTGTGGATACTGTTCTGTAACAACAAGAGGCATTTCCAGTATTTCAGATGTCTTTACTAGTATGTTTGCATTTGCAATAGTTTCATCAATATTGCTCATCGCAGGCAAAAATTTCTCTTGAATATCAACAAGAACAAATACTGTCCCTTCTCTTTCCAATATGCCTAAGTTCTTCATATCTCAATTTCTCTAGCATATGCCTAAAAAACCAACTCTTCGTCAGATGCCTGAGCTTCTTCCGATACTTTTTAAACTCATCCAATCTTAGTGAATTTATGAGTACATTAATGGATGAAATGTTGGGACGATTAGAGATAAGAGAGGTAAAATCATTGCTTCCTCATGAGCAGACCATTTCCCCCAATGTCAAGAGACTCAAAGAGTCGATGCTGAATATTGGTCAGGTTGTTGATCCAATCATTATTGATGATAAGACCGGCCTTGTAATAGATGGGAATCACAGGCAAAAAGTACTCCGGATAATAGAGTGTCCATATGCTCCTGTTCAGAAGGTCGATTATTCGCGCAAAGATATTACTGTAGGAACATGGTTTCCTTCTGTTTCACTTTCTCCAGAAGAAATCTTCAATCTCGATTCAATAAAACACGAAAGTGTTGATCCAGAAGCCGGAATGCAGGCAGTAAATAATCTAAAAGCACCATTTATGCTCCAATACAAAGAAGAACATTTTCTTGTGAATCCAGGTTCTTATAAAATCGAGGAAATGGTGGAAGAGCAAAACTACATATTCTCGCTTCTTGAAAAAGGAACAGTTGACTATATCTCTGATGAGGAAACAAAAAGAGATTTGGATGCCGGAAATTCTGTTTTATTCAGAAGGTCATATACAAAAGAAGAGATCATAAAATCCGCACAGGATCATACTCCATTCCCACCAAAATCAACCCGTCATCTTGTTCCAGGGCGAATTATCAGGTTGAACATGCAAATTGGTTGGCTGCACCGTTCTGTTGAAGATGCATACGCAGAAATGCAGAGAATGCTAAGTGCTCGTGTATATGCTGGAAATGTTAGAAAGTACTATGAACCAGTAACTGTTATCTACTGATCAAACGGATCAAAGATAACATTGTTTATTGCACTGTCTCTGCTTATTGGAGTTGAATTTAGTGCTTTTTGTATTTCATCTGGCCTAAATCCAACAACTATTCTTCCTTTAATTTCAAGTACCGGAACTCCTTTTTGTCCGCTTTTTATTATCATTTCCTTTGCCTTCTCGCGATCTGCAGCAACATCAAAGTCAACATATTCAATGTTGTTTTCTTTTAGATAAGTTTTTACCATATCACAATAAGGACATGTTGAAGTTGAGTATACAATTACCTTTTCTTGTTCTGTCATAAATATCATCTGTGTATGTTCGATGCACAATTGTTTTTTAAAATCAATTGGAGTAATGCAGTTATCAAAAATAAATACACTGGTGAACTTATGGTTGACATGTCATGTATTGATCTTTCTGTGGAAGATCTTTTGCGATGCTCCTTTGGTCTTTCACGACTCGAAGTTACTGTTTTTATGAAACTTCTAAAGAACAAAAAATATGTTTCTGTTTCACATCTTTCTGCTTCTCTTGGTCGTGAGCGCAGTGTTGTGCAAAGAGGCCTTGCAGGTTTAATGAAAAAAGGACTGGTCCAGCGTGATCAGTCAAATAAAGATCGAGGTGGCTATGAATTTCTCTACAAGGCCAAAAACAAGGATGCAATAAAATCATCTATTGTTGAAAAAAGTCGGGGCTTCTGCCAGATTGTCCAAAAAACCGTGAATGATTGGTGACTTCTTTTAATTATTTTCTTCTAATCTATCATTATGGGAATATTACTCTCTCCAGGTCCAGTACCTTTGCTTGATGAAATATCTCAGGCACAAACAAAGGAAATGATTACCCACAGAAGCAAAGCCATGACTGAATTATACGGCGATCTTGTAGCTCGTCTCACATGTTATTTCAACTGCGAAGAGGCATACGTGCTCACAGGCTCTGGCGCACTTGGTCTTGAAACACTTACTCTTAATCTGTGTAAAAAAGAAGACTCTGTAGTTTGTTTTCCAAATGGTGATTTTGGAAAAAAGCAGGTCCTTACTGTCAAGGTGCACTCTAGTGCAATTGTCCATGAAATCGAGGATGGGAAAGGCTGGAATCTTGAGAGAACAAAAGAAGCAATAGATAGCAGCGAAGCTGATGTTCTTGCAATGGTTCACAATGAAACGAGCCTAGGAGTTACCAATCACATAAAAGAAATCTGCACCTATGCGAAATCCAAAGGAATGCTCACTATTATTGATGGAATTTCTGCTTGGCCAGGAACTAAACTCGATATGAAAGACTTCAATGTTGATGCATTTGTAACTGGAAGTCAGAAGGGAACAGCAGCTCCTCCTGGAATGGCACTTCTTGGATTGAGTTCTGATGCTATTGAAAAATTCAGTTCAAGGGATTATATTCCAAGCTACTATGCTGATCTTCGAAGGCATAAAAAGAGGTTTGAGAAAGACAAACAAACTCCAAACACTCCTGCAGTTACCCTGTTTTGGGCACTTCAGAAGGCATTTGATGTTATTGATCGAACTGGTGGACTTGATTCTTGCATCAAACGCCATGCTGAAACTGCAGCTCATGTTCGAGAGAGATTAGTTGAAATGGGTCTTCCAATCATTGCAGAGCCTGGTTTTGAATCAAATACTGTTACTGGATTCATATGCCCCAAAGGCATTCTGGCATCAGATGTCAAATCAAAACTAGATTCAGAATATGAGATAAAAATTGTCGGCGCTCGAGGAGCTTTCAAAGAAAGCGGTCTTCGCATTGCACATATGGGCAACTTCAAGATTGAGGATATTGATACTGCTCTTGATGCAATTGGGAAGCTGACTAGGTGAACACTTAAAAAAGCTTAACTTAGATATATTTCGGGCTTGAGGTCAGATCATGCAAGATGCAACTGTTAACATTAACAAATTGGTTTCACTAACTTTTGATGAGGATCCAGAGGTCAGAAAAAAAGCTGCCTCTTCACTCGCTGCTCATGGCGATCCAGGAGCTCTTTTTGCTCTTGTTGAACTTAGTTATGATAAGGATCAGTCTGTCCGTGAAACTGCACTGAAACTTCTGGAACAAGCAAAAAAGAACGAACCAGAGGTTATGTCATTTGCAAAAATCTTTTCAACTCCGAACAAAAAAACCGAAGAGAAAAAGACAGTTCCAAGAGACTCTCGGGAAAAGGTTCTTCTTCCAATTACTCAATTATTTGAAAAGAGGCTTGGTAAAGAGAAAGCAGCTCTTGTCAAGGCAAAGATGATGCCGACAATAGAGCGTATTTATCTCAAGAACAAACCTTCTTCCAAAGAAAAATCTTCAGATGGCAGCAGAGCTGCAATGCAAGAATTTCTTACTAGTTATCTTGAAGTAATCTCTGACCTTGATCATATTGGTGATGGTTCACAAGAAACTCTTCTTGAAGTGACTTCTGAAGAAATTCCATCAACTGAACCAATTGTCTCAGAAGCACAAACAATTTCTGAGGAACCTGTACTTTCAACTGAACTTGAAGAAGTTGGTATGAATACTCAGGTTGAAGGAATTTCTGCTGAGATTGCAAATCTTGAGATGGATCAGATCGAGGAATTCAAAGAACGCGAGGGAATTGAATTTCTTCCAGATACATTCTTCAAAAAAGCCTACGAGCTTATGATGCTTTCTAACGGCGATGATGATCTTATGCGCAGAGAAATGAAGCGCATGAAAAAGGAAGCTGAAAATGAAATTACATTGGCATTTACTCTTGCAAAAAATAAATTCAAAGAAGCAAACATAACCAATATCACAAAAATCAAAGATAAAATGCGCAATATCAATACTGACCCTCTTCTAGTTCGAAGCGTAGAAAATATGGAGTATCAAAAAACCAAGAAAATCAAGGCAATTGTTACTCGTATTTTGGTTAATGATGACGAGGGCAATGAGGGTGTTGTCTACCTTTTTGAAGATCGCGGAATTGCGCTTCAGCCTGGCATGAAAATCAAGGTGCAGAAGGCACTTGCCAAGACATTTAAGTTCTCTGGTGAGACTGCACTCACTTTGGGTAAAAAAAGCAATATTTATATTGTTTTGTGAGAAACGTTACTTATATATGTAAATCTTCAGAGTTGATTCTGAAGGAGCTTATCTTTTCGGTGTTGAAATGGAACTTACTAAATATGAACTTGCAAGAATTCTTGGCGCAAGAGCATTACAACTTTCACTTGGTGCTCCACCATTGATTAAAATTAAAGATGAAAAAATGACCTTTATCCAAGTTGCAGAGCATGAACTTGATAAAAAAGTCATGCCACTTACAGTAATTCACTGAGTGATCAGCTCTACTACATATCCTTCTCCTATTGTTTTTAGCAGAACTCTTTTTTCTTCGTCTATCCATTGGTATTCAGACGGTCCTTTGGATGAGCTGATTTCAACTACATAAGCCATTCTTCCGCTGTAGTTCTCCTTTCTCATAACTCTATACTGATTGTCTGAAATATGATTGTAAATTTGCTCATATTTCACATACTTAGAATTGTTCCACTTCCAGTTGTCATCAAGAGCCAGCATCCAAGGTTTGAAGAGAAGAAATGCCATATTCCCAAAAGTTGAATTTGATTTGGTACTATCCATGCCCCATTCATCCAAGCAGATATGTGTGAAGTTTGCACTTTCCTGCATGTAGATTATTGTACACCCGCTTCCAGTCATTAACCTGTATGTTATGTTGACTCCTGTGTCATTGATGAGATATCTGTATTTGTATTCCTCTCCAGGAAGAATTTGCAATTTGACATTTTTCTCAAGCGGCTCTTCATTGAATACTATTTCTGGATTTTCAAATTGCGGCTTTAGTGCAAATCCTGAAAACAGCATTATTCCAATCAAGATTATGACTGCAACTAGCGTTGTATTTTTCGTTCCAATGTCAAACAAACAATCATCTCCATTATTTATTGCCAAATCCAGAACTTAATTCTACTGTTTTCTTGCAATTTCTCCGAATTTTGCATATGGCTTTCCTGTTTTTGAGTTAAGCTCTTCAAATACTACCTGGGATATTCTCATTCCTGCATGAAGTTTCACTGGAAACGGAGCAAGGTTTACGATTTCAAGAACCTGGTGATTACTGCTTCCAGGCTGAACAAGAGCGCTTGTGATGTGAATTACAAGTCCCATTCTTGCATATCTGCTTCTGCCTTCCAGATTTCCCATGATATTTGCTGGCAGAGTGATCTTTTCTTTGGTCCTAGCAAGGCACATTTGCCTTGGTTTTAGTATAATGCTTTTTGCTTTTTTAATATTGAAAGATTTTTGGAAAGGAGTTTTTGAGAGGTCTACGGTCTTCTTTTTTAATTCTGGCTTGAAAAAATGCCATTCATCTGCAAGAGTAAGATCAATGCTTGCAGGTCCAATCTGTCCATCTTCAAGCGGCTCTATTTTTATTGTTCCTTTTTTCAAAAGTTTCTTGATGTCAATATCAGAAAGTATCATGTCAAAACCCTCAATATTTTAGGTTGGGGTTTTCTATCCCCATACTATGTTCTGGAGGCTGTATTAAAATATGTTTTTGATTGATTTTTTGATATATGGATGTTGATTCGCTTATTTCTGAAATTCACAAATCACAAAATTCTATTCAAGAAACTGCAATGCAAATGACTGACAAGGTTTGCAAAGTAGAATCCTCATCGCTTAATCTTTCTGTTTGTGCAGTTGATGGTGGCCTTCTTGCTCATCGCATGCACGGGGTTGATATAACCGTTGCCCGAGCTGCCGGCGTGCATTTTGTATATGAAAATTCCAAGATCAAAACATTCGATCATCATCCCAGCAAAGTTCCAAAATCTTCGGTTGAACTTATGAGCGCGCTCGATGAACACGAAGCAAATGTTTTTCGTTCTCTTGTTCGGTTAAAGCATGAGATTACCTGCGCAAATGAGCTTGTAGAAAAGTATTCTCCCAAAATTCTTCTTCTTGATGGATCTCTTCTTCCAGTTCCATCAGACATTCCAACTAAAGCTAGCAAACTCTATCCGCTTTATCAGGAAGTCATATCTCAATATGAAAAACTTTATTCTTCAAAATGTCTTTTTGCAGGGGTTATCAAAGATTCTCGCGCTCAAAGATTTTCTGAAAAATGTTCTGACAGTGTTCTTTGTGATTATTTGCTGAAGTCTGGAGAGCGTACAATAGAAATGGATTATTTTGATCCAGGTTCTCCGAAAAAAGATCTGAGCTCACTCGGATCAAAAATCAAATTCTTTTATATCAAACCATCTAAATTTGACATTCCGCTTCGAATTGAAGTTCTTGGAGATGTTGATGAAGCTGCCAAAATCGTCTATGCTCTCTCTGCAATCAGCGATCATTTTGCCTATCCAGCTATTCTAATTGAAGCTGACATGTGCGCTGCGCTTGATCCAGTTGAAATCGAATCTATCGAAGCAACCCTTCATTCCAAAGCAGGCCTTAGTCCCCTTCGCAGAAATTTTCGGCCATTTAGATAGGTTTTTCTTATTTTTGCATCAACAATATGCTGGGTGAGGGGCAGGTAGCTCACGCTTGCAAAAGTGAGGAAGTTCTGCCCTCCATGAGGATATTTGGCTTTAAGGGCCAGTAGAGCAGTACAGAAACGATACCCTTCGGGGTTGAAACGAGTGTTCTATTATCCAATGACGGAGCAAGGCCTTTGCGCCGCTCCCAATTGACCGGTAAACCGGTCAATGGGCCCAAAAATCAGTAATGATTTTTGTGGTAGTCAAATGCTACCTGAACACAAAAGGCAGACTATGTCCCTCACCTCTTCTTTTTAGGAAAAAAGAAGCAAAAAACTCGGATGTTATAATTTTCAATAGCACCAAAACTTCTTGTAACCTATTGTTATATTTTATAAATATTTGTGTGTATATCTCCTTTGGTTATCCTTATGAAATGCAGAAAATTCTTATCTCGCCATGAAAGGCTAATTATTGGTACTGCAGGATCACTAGTAATAGCAGGTTTTATGGCCCTGTCATTTGCCAGAGTAATGAAAATCAACAATACCGATCCATTATTGGAAGATTTGCGCTCAGGCAGAGTGACAGTCCAGTGCCTGACATCCAAGAAAAGTGCTGATGCCCTCTCAAAGCATGTGGGCAGGGATGTTGGCAAGTTTGCAGTTACAAATATCCGTAACACTGTAGAGCAGTGCAAGGGTGAGCCTGATCCGAACAGTTGCATTGCAGAAGCAGCTCCACTGGAAGTTTCCCATGCTCTTAGAAAAACTGCTACTGGGTTTGACAAGTCCAACTTAAGATTTACTCGTTTTATCCAGCAGACTCATTCTAGTTGGTCTACTGAGGATGATGCAGTGAGGTCTGTTTTTGGTGAGCAGGCAATGGATGGCATTGATGCCATGCGAAAAGCTTGCAAGAACTAGAATTATACACTCATATTTCCTGGAAGTCCGCCGCCTTTCATCATTTTTTCCATTTTCTTTCTAAAGCCGCGATTCTTCTTGAACATGTTCATCATTTTTTCCATTTTTTCAAATTGAGACAAAAATTCACGAACTTCTTTTTCTTCACATCCACTGCCCTTTGCAATTCTTGAAATTCTTGTCTGATTGTTTTTGAGCAGGCCAGCATCTTTCTTTTCAGCCTTTGTCATGGAATTGATCATTGATTCGAATTTTGTAAGTTTTCCTTCACTCTGCTGGACAACTTCTTTTGGAACATCAGCTGCTCCAAGCATTGAAAACACATCTCCAAGCGGGCCCATCTTCTTTGCTGCTTTGAGCTGCTCATAAAATGCTTCAATAGTAAGTTTTTCACTTTCAAGCTTTTTTACGTCTGTTTCTTTTGAAATTTCCTTGATTTTTTCCATTAAAGCTCCGATATCAGGAACTCCAAGAAGCCTTCCAACAAACTTCTCCGAATTATAAATTTGGAGGTCTCCCATCTTTTCTCCAAGACCAATAAATGCAATTTTTGCGTTTGATGCTCCAACAGAACTGAGTGCCCCACCTCCTTTTCCAGAACCATCCATCTTAGTAACCAGAACTCCTGATAGTGGGATTGTTTCATTAAATTCTGTTGCTTGTTTTCCTGCAACCTGCCCGATATCAGCGCTCATAACAAGGAAATTCTCATCTGGCTTGAGCATATCTGCAACTTCTCTTAACTCTTCAACCAGTTGTTCATCCAGTGCAGATCTTCCAGCCGAATCAACTATTATCACATCTTCTTTTGCCTCTGCAAGGGCAGTTTCAACTATTTTTGCCGGAACTTTTTCCCCTTTTGTTGTGTAATATGCCGCTCCAACCTTTTTTGAGAGCTGTTCCAGTTGTTCTTGCGCAGCTGGCCTATCAGTATCTGCTGCAATCAACCCAACACTCAACCCCTTGGTCTTGTAAAAATGGGCAAGCTTTGCACAGCTGGTTGTTTTTCCAGAACCATAAAGTCCGCAAATGAGAATTTTGTGTTTGTCTAGGCGTGGCTGGTATGTTTCTCCCATTAGGTTAACTAATTCCTCATAGACGATCTTGGTTACATGTTCCTTGAGAGATAATGCCTCGAGCTTATCTGTTTTTAGTGTTCTTTCTTCTATTTTCTTTGAAAGTTTCAAAACAAGCTTGACATTTACGTCTGAGGATATCAGGACTCTTTGCAGGTCTTTTATCAGTGCTTTTACATCTGCTTCGTCCACATAGGGGCGATTTGTAAGCTTTGAAAGCGCCTGGCGTAGTTTTTTTCCTAAATCCATAATTATCCTCTATTAAAATTCAATATATTTAGCCTTCTTTCACCTCTTAAAGCTTTGCCTTATGGCATTTTTCAGCTGTGCAAATAATCTGATGATTTTTCACATCTTCGTTAGTTTTAAAAGCATTTGGCTACGAATGAACTTACGATAGGAAATCTATCAAAACTAATTATCGAGAAATAATTTGATATAATTGTTAAACTAAGGTGAAAACATGAGTAGACAAGTAAGTGGAGAACAAACGGTTGTTCTACCAGAAGGAGCCCAAAGGGTTTTAGGAAGAGATGCAATGCGAATTAACATTGCAATTGGATATGCTGTTGCAAATATCGTCAAGACCACGCTAGGTCCAAAGGGAATGGACAAAATGCTTGTTTCTGATCTTGGGGATATAGTCATTACAAATGACGGCGCAACAATCCTCGAAGAAATGAATGTTGATCATCCAGCAGCTAAATTAATGGTTGAAATTGCAAAAACCCAGGATAAGGAAGTTGGTGATGGAACTACAACATCTGTAGTTATTGCAGGTAACCTACTCAAAAAAGCAGGAGAGCTTTTGGATCAGGGAATCCACCCAACAGTAATTATCAAAGGGTATGAACTTGCTTCAGCTAAAACAGATGAAGTTCTTCAGTCTGTTTCTGAAACAGTTAGCCATGATGATGCTGAGACTCTAAAGAAAATTTCTCTTGTTGCTATGGGTTCCAAAGGAATTGGTTCTGATGCTGAAAAAGAAAAGATTGCAAGGATAATTTCTGATGCTGTGATGCAGGTTTCTACTGAGAAAAATGGTAAATATGAAGTTGATCTTGATCTGATAAAAATCGAGAAAAAAGCAGGCGGACACGTTATGGACACAAAGCTTGTCAATGGCGTTGTTATTGACAAAGAAATTGTTCACAGTGGTATGCCAAAATCAATAGCAGATGCAAAGATCATGCTTCTTGATACTGCACTTGAAATTGAAAAAACAGAGACTGATGCAAAGATTGAAATCACTTCTCCAGACAAAATGCAGGCATTCCTTGAACAAGAGGAGAAAATGATGAGGGATATGGCAGAAAAGATTGCTGCAACTGGAGTAACCATTGTATTCTGTCAAAAAGGAATTGATGATTTAGTTCAACATTTCCTCTCAAAGAAAGGCATTGCTGCAGTCCGAAGAGTAAAGAAGAGCGATATGGAAAAACTCTCAAGAGCAACTGGCGCTGCTATTGCATCTAGTCTCGAAGACCTCAAAGATGTAAAGCTTGGTTTTGCAGGCAATGTTAGGGAGAAGAAAGTTGGTGGCGAAGCTATGATCTTTGTTGAAAAATGCAAAGATCCAAAGTCAGTTACAATTTTTGTTCGTGGTGGAACTGACCATGTTGTTAGCGAAGTTGAAAGAGCAGTTGTTGATGCCAGAGGCGCTGTTGCAAGTGCACTCGAAGATGGAAAATATGTCGTTGGTGGCGGAAGTGTTGAAATGGAACTCAACAGAGAACTTCATGCATATTCAGTTGAAATCGGCGGCAGAGAACAGCTTGCAATTCAAGCATTTGCAGACGCACTTGAATGCATACCAAGAGCACTTTCAGAAAATGCCGGTATGGATGTAATTGATACGCTTGTTACTCTGAAGAACAAGCACAAAGAGAAAGATGGTAAAACATTTGGTGTTGATGTACTTGCAGGAAAGGTTTCTGATCTTAAAGCACAAGGTATCTTTGAGCCGTTGAGAGTTAAATCTCAGGCAATATCTTCTGCAACTGAAACTGCCAGACTCGTCCTTAGAATTGATGATATCATCAGTTCCAGAGGGGGCGGAGGCGGTGGAGGAATGCCACCTGGCGGTATGCCACCAATGGATATGTAGTTTTTTATTCTTTTTTTTCTATTTCTATTTATGGATTCAAGAATTCTCATTCATGTTTTTGGAATTGTTCAAGGTGTCTTTTTTCGGGCAAATGCTTTTGATATAGCAACTGATCTAGGTCTTTCTGGATATGTGTTAAATCTTCCTGATGGCTCTGTTGAAGTAGTTGCAGAAGGGGAAAAAGAAAAACTTGAAGAGCTACTCAATTGGGCTTCTCACGGTCCATCTGAAGCTGTGGTTTCAAAAATAGAACATTCTTGGCATGATTCAAAAAAAGAATTTAAAAAATTTGAAATAAGAAACTAATATCTCTCACTTTTCACACTTCCCCTTCTTTTTGGAGATGAGTGATCCCGGCCTACTTTGATTTTTCGAAGCTTGGAGATTGTTCCTTCCAGCTCTTCAATCTTTATTGCATCGTCATAATGTATTTTCGCCTCATCTGGGATTTCAATAAATCCCTTTTCATCAAAACATATTTGCTTTCCGTCTTCTTCAGTAATCGAATCAAGAAGATAAACCATTGCAGATACTTTGACTCCTGCGTCTTTTGGCAGCTTTATAAGTCCCTCTCCTCTGCTCTTTGCAACAACATTTAGAATTTCTTGCAGCTCGTCAATTTCCTCGTCGTTAAAGTTGTTTTCTTTTAGCCATTCTATTGCTGATTCTCGAAATAAATATCCGCTCATGTTATCCACCTGTAATATACTTACAACAATTATTTTTTATTTGCTCTTTGCAAGCTTTTCAAAAGCTTCGGTAACAAGTCTTACTCCAATTCCACTGGCTCCCTTTCCAAGGTATCCATGTTCTGTACTTATTGCATCAACAGCAGCAATGTCCAGATGTGCCCATTTAACATCTCCTACAAATTCCTTGAGAAACGCTGCTGCTGTAATTGATCCTGCTTCTGGCAGCTCTGAAATATTTTTCAAGTCTGCAATGCCAGATTCCATCATTTTTCCATATTCGGGCCAGAGTGGCAATCTCCACACCCTCTCATGCGTTTCTTCACCTGCCTCAATCAATGTTCTGGCAAGTTTGTCATCATCACTGAACATACCGATTGCATGCCTGCCCAGACAAACAACAATTGCTCCGGTTAAAGTTGCCATATCGATCATATAATCTGGTTTTTGCGTAGCGGCATAGGATAGTGCATCTGCAAGAATAAGCCTTCCTTCAGCATCTGTATTGAGAACCTCGATTGTTTTTCCGTTATATGCTTTGATAATATCCCCTGGCTTCTGAGCCTTTGATCCAGGAGTATTTTCAGCAAGCGGCATTAGGCCCATAAGCCTGATTGGAAGTTTCATCTCTGCTACTGCCTTGAAAACCCCAAGCACATTAATTGCGCCTGTTTTGTCATATTTCATCTCGTGCATTCCCTTGGATGGCTTGATGCTGATTCCTCCACTGTCAAAAGTAATCCCCTTTCCAACAATGCAAAAGAGGGGGTATTTGGACATTGCATTATACTCCAACTTTACCAAAACAGGCGGAACTGCGCTTCCCTGTCCTACTGCAAGAATTGCATTCATTCCCATTTTTTTCATTGCTTTTGTATCAAATACTGTGACCTTTAGCTTATTCCCCTTTGCCAATTTACGCGCAGCGTTTGCTATCATTTGGGGGGTTGCGATGTTTGCCGGTTCCTCATCAAGTGCTCTTGCATAATTTTGTGCACTAGCGAGTATTCCTCCTTTTCCAAGAGCGTCTGTTAAATTTTTTGTTGCGACCAGATGTATTTTTGCTACTTCAAACTTTTCCTTTTTTGTTTTGTATTTGTTAAATTTGTATCCTGCCAAAATTGCTCCTTCAGCTATTGCTCCTGCTGATTTCTCATCTGCTTTAGGATAATAAATAGAAATTTCCTTTTCCTTGATTTTTTCTGCATATCTTACACAAGTACCTGCAGCAATCCGGAAACTATCTCCTTTCATCTCTTTTTTCTTTCCAAGCCCAACAAGAAGAATGTTTTTCTTCCCACTACTCAATGAGAAGCTTTGCCCTTCTTTTCCTTCGAAGCTTACCTTATGCAAAACAAAGTCTCCTGGCGGGGCCTCTTCTTCTGCGAGTAAAATACAAATAAGATTTCCTGATACTAACTTTTTGTAATCAACTTTCATGAACCAACTAATCCTCTTTAGGTTAAAAAATATTGCTCATCGCTGGAGGTGGAACATTTGCTCAATTTCATGGCTTGTTGTAATCTCTTTTATCGTTTTATCATCTCTGAGTTTTACGAGTCTTGGAAATCGAAGTGCAAAACCTTTATCGTTTTTCTGCGCGCAGCTGTGTACTGACGAAATTGTAATATCATCAAATGCAACTTCGACTACATATCTTGGCTCAACCCAGAAATCTGGCTCAAGTCTGTAATTCAAATTAGTTGGTGGCTTTTCTGTTTTTATCTCATCGAGCATTTCCTTTAGCTGCTTCATCTCATCTTCAGAAAATCCAGATCCGATCTTGGCAACTGTTTCAAGTTTTCCATTATCCGGATTATATGTTGCAATTAAAAGTCCACCAAATTCAAATTCTGCCCGGGATCCATGTCCTCTATAATACCCAATAACAACTCCATCAACAGTATCAACTGCCTTTCCATATGATTTCTTGAGTTTTATCCAGGCAAATTTGCGGGCTCCTGCAGTGTATTGCGCGCTCAAATCCTTTGCCATGATGCCTTCAAGTCCTTCTGAAATTGATTTATCAAAGATTTTTTCAAGAGTTTTTGCAGTTGCAACCACCTTGCTTTTGCTTGGCTTGAGAATTTTTCCCTTGAAAAGTTTTTTGATAATGTCTCTTCTTTCCCTATATTCTCTTCCAGTCAAATCCTCTCCATCAAGGTATAGAATATCAAATACAAACAGATTGAGTGGGAAATCTGTTGATGCTTTTTCAATTCCATGTTTTCTTCTTCTATGCATTGTTTGTTGGAATGAAAAATATCTCTTCTTTTTTGCATTATAAGCGAGTGCTTCTCCTTCGAAAATCAGTTCTTTTACCTTAAGTTTTCTCACCGCAGCAACAACATCTGGAAACATATATGTCATTTTTTCCAGCTTTCTTGAATATAGCTCAACCTGATCTCCTTTTTTATGGCACTGGAGTCGAAAGCCGTCATATTTCATTTCAACTCCGCATTTTCCAATCTTTTCAATTATCTGTTTTGGAGTGCTAAGTCGCTCTGCAAGCGCAGGCATCAGTGGTTTGAATGGCTGTACTTTGAATTTTTCAATATTTTTTGGATCTATATAGAACAATCTTGCAACCAGTCCCATATCAGCAGAAACATTGTATGCATGTTCTAATGGTTTCCGAAGAGATTTATCTCCAACATGGGCAACTGAGACTGCATCTAGGATTGTAGGGTCTCCAACTCCGAGCCTCAGTCTTCCAAGCACAAAACGAACAAGAAATCTTGCTTCTGTTGGTGATGCATTGTTGAGAAGTTCTGTGAGCTGTTTGATTTTCTGCTCCTGGCTTCCACTTCCACTTGAAATGGATATCCTCATCATGGCATCATAAACATACAAAAGATCCATCTCACTTGTGAAAAGAGCAGTTTGTTTTCTTTTCTCAAGAAGCGCTTCTGCAGTATCTCCAAGGTCTCCGCTTTTTTCATAATGGCGATCCACTTGTGCAACCGTGTACCCCGATGCAGATGAGATGGCCTCAACTGCAAATCTCTCACCGAGTCCAAGATCAATCCCCTCATATGGAGGCGCAATTATCCCCTGGATGAAATAAACTAGTTTTTCAATTTCATCATTGCCTGTTTTTTTGAAGAGCTCGGCTAGGATATCTGTCATCTCAAGCCTGCCGCTGCGCTGCTCAAGCTTATCAAAGACCGCAGCAACATCAGCAAAAAGGAGCATACAAAGAGCTTGCATGCTAGAAATTTAATTGCTTGCCTGTTTCTAATTTCTGCGAAAATAATCAGTTCTAACTATCATTTTCGTTGTTCCCCCCATAAGGTATATAAAATTTATATAAGACTAAAAGGTCCGTGAACACCATGAAGGTTTTTTCGGCTTTAGTTTTACTGATGTTATTGAGTGGATTTTCTTTTGCTGCGTCCGTTCCTCCTGGGGATATCTCGTATTGTCTTCAAATCGTGAATCCTGGGCAATATACTTTGACAACAGATCTTGTTGATGGTCTCATTGCTCTTGACAACGGGGAGAATGGCTGCTATTGGATAAACACATCCAATGTTGTGCTTGACTGTCAGGGACATTCAATAACTTCTACAAATGGAACGCCAGTTGGTGTCTATACCTTTCAGGCTTTGGACAACGTCACTGTCAAGAACTGTGAGATAAACGGCTTCGCATATGCTATTAGCATGCAAGGTACCCAGTCAGGTAATCTCACTGGCTTGAATATTCTCAATAACACTCTCAACAGTACAGATGTTGATATGGTCGTCTATCGCGTAGATGGAGCTATTGTAGACGGAAACACAGCCGATCCAACACTTGATTTTCTCATGGTCTCTAACTCATTAATAAGCAACAACTTCGTGAGCAGCACTGGATCCTCGGGTCTCAATCTTCGTGGAGAATCTGCATCTCTAACTAGCAGTAACAATACTTTGTTGAACAACACTGTTCTTGGCGTTGGAAAACACGGTTTTCATATTGATTATGCAACTGATAATCTTTTCATAAACAATACAGCAGCAGAAAACGGCGGATCTGGATTTTTTGTTGATAGCACAGCTCCTGATAATAGATTCCTCGGAAATACTGCAAGGAACAACAGTCTTAGCAATATTTATACTGCCGGTTTTGATATCCATTCGGTTCGTAATCTGCTCATCAATAATACTGCACAAAACAACAGCAACGGAATCTACCTTTCTGACGGAGAAAATAATCTGAGCAACAATCACATTTATCACAATTATCTTGGTCTTAACCTTGACCGGTTTTCTGATTCTAATGTTGTCATTGATAATCTGATCGAGGAGAATGAATATGCTGATCTTCTTGTAGCAGGGGACCCAAGAACACTTGAATTTGACATTTCTGGATGCAGCAATACTATTGAGAACAATACAGGCTCTGGTGGAAGACCAATCCTTTATTCTGAGGATCCGGTCAACTTGGTCGGTGGCATCTATTCAGAAATCATACTTTGTAATGCTGATAATTCTGTCCTTGATGGGGTAACTGTTGATGGTTCTGATACCTTTGACAATAATGCTCTTGCACTCTTCTTTACTGATAATGCTGTAATTAACAATTCACAATCAAACAACAATGCAATGGGGGTTTGGCTCTATGGTTCTGAGATTATTCTTATCAACAACACTGATACAAATGAGAATGCCATAGCAGGTCTTTTCTTCACGCTATCAAGAACTATTTTCGTTAATCAGCACATTGCTCGTGGCAATAGCGGTTTAGTTCCAGATCTCTTTGGCGGAGAAGCCGGTTTCCTTGGTATGCTTCCTCTTGGAGCAGGTGTTATTGAGATAAGTGCCCTTCCATTTGGAGGGGGCAGGGATTTGGGGGCATCCACATTGCTCGAGTTTACCTATTACAATGACTCACAATTCTATGACAACGATCTTGGCTTTATATTACTCCTTACTCCAAATGTGACAATCAACAACTCCAAAATATATGACAACCGCCTCTTTGGAATAATGGATATGTCTGGTGGAATGCCTGGAATGAATGTAGTTAATACTGATCTTTATAGCAATGGAAAAGACGTAATGCAATTCATGTCCTCATCATTTGGCGGTGAGGAAATCGAAGAGCTGCAAATGCCTGAATTTCCGGAAGGACTCCTTTGGGCAGAGGTGTTTGAGGCAAACTACATGCTTGGGGGTATGTTCGGAGGGGAAGTCCCAATCTTAACCTGGCAACTTGAAAAAGCACGCCATGGAAAAGGAGCTCCTTCAGTTGAACTATCCCTTATAGATGATGCTGAGGCAATCTACATAACCAGCGAGACAATACTTGGATCAACTGATAGTATTGAGTACTTTGATGGCATATACAACCGAACTTTGTTTTTCAACCTCACAAAACCTGAGAACAAATCTTCGGTGAAAAACAAGCATTTTGTTATCATGATGATGGCCGATCAAAAGCCTCCTTCGATAGAACAGTTTGCTGTATCTTGGAAAGATTCAGAAGTTCTTGGATATGATCCTGCTACAATGGGATTGTATTACCTTAATGTAACTGAAATATTCCGTCCAAAGTCTGTTGAACCGACTAACATTACTATCGTAGCTGACTGGGTTCCAGTTGAAGGCCAGGTACTTGAGCCTAATTTGATTTATGTTGATGGTCTTCCACCTCCAGAGAATCAGTTCCTTCGGAATATGTTCCCAACCCTCCCAGACTTTGACCTTTATGAGGGAATCTATGGATTGTTTGCAGTTCCTGTTCCTATTGATGAGTCTGATGAAGGTGGAGCAGAGAAGTTTTCGGCATCAGTCAAATCCGAATGCGATGGTGCAATTGTTACTGTTAGTGATGGTGGTGAGCCTCTGAGTGGCGCCAGCGTACTGGTATCAGATGCACAATCTCTCACATCACTTTCAGTTGGAACAACCGATGGAGACGGAGAATTCACATTTGATGAATGTGGCCTCACTGTCAAAATATACGTGAACAAGAATGACTATTCTCCTGTTTCACTTTCAAAGAGTATCTCATGCTGCGAGGATGGAGAACCTGAGCCAGAGCCTGAGCCGGAACCTGAACCAGAGCCGGAACCTGAGCCCGAACCTGGAGCTGAACCACAACCAGAGCCAGAAGATGAAGATGATTTGCCAGAATGTCCTGGAGAATGCGGTCCAGATGCAAATTGTGATTCATGTTCAACAGGTTACACATGTGTTGATTACTCATGTGAGAAAAACGATGTTTCAGGAGAAGATGGATTCGTTGGCGACTCCAAAAAGGTGAAAGTAAAAATAGGCAATGAACCATGTCCTCTTTGTGATATACAAGTGACTGCTCCAGATGGCAAAACATTTACTGGAAAAACAGATGAGGAAGGGGAATTTAGTTTGCCTCTTAGTCTTGAAGGTCCATACAAGATTGTTCTTGTAGATGAGAACGGAGAAGTAGCTGCAGAGGCAATCATCCAATCTCTTCCAAAGCCTGCTGTGCAAGTCGAAACAAAACCAAATGTAGAAGAAGATGAAGGCATGTCAACATTATTCCTGATTGCACTACTAGGAATATTGCTTGCAGGAATAGTTTACTTTTCTCAAAGAAATAAAAAATGAGGAAAAAATTATTCGGCAAATTCTTTTGCCATGCGCTGAGCCTCATCATCACTGAACTGCTTTGGCGGGTGCTTCATCAGCCATGCACTAGGCCCAATCAATGGGCCTGCTATTTTTTTATCTAGGGCAATTTTGCAGTAACGAATTGCATCTATTACGATTCCAGCAGAATTGGCTTTGTCATCTACTTCAAGCCGAACTTCCATATTATATGGAACATTTGCCCACATCTTGCCCTCGATGCGCATGAACATCAGCTTTGTATTGCCAAGAAATGGTATGAAATCTGATGGTCCAACATAAATCTGATCATCAGGCAATCTCTGGTTTAGCTGTGATTGAACTGATTCTGTTTTTGATATCCTTTTTGATGTTAGCCGGTCTTGTTCTTTCATACAAAGAAAGTCCGTATTTCCGCCAACATTGATCTGGTATGTTTTTTCTATTTTTGTTCCTCTTCTATCTGCTAATTTTGCCATAGTCCGATGGACAATTGTTGCTCCAACCTGGCCTTTGATATCATCACCAATAATCGGAAGTCCGGCATCCTCAAATTTCTTTGCCCATTCAGGTACTGATGCAATAAAAGATGGCATGCAATTGACAAATGCAACATTTGCATCAAGGCAAACCTGCGCCCAGAATTTCGTTGCATTGTCAGAGCCAACCGGAAGATATGAAACAAGAATTTCAACATTCTTTTCTTTCAGTTCCCTTACAATCGCTTCTTTTAGTTCTTCAATAGGCTTTTCCGGAACTGGTGTGACAACTTTCTCTACATAGCTGCCGACCCCATCAAGCTGTGGTGACTGCAAAACCATCACATCATTCATAGTTGAGAGTGATTCTACCCATTTAACCTTGTTAGGCTCTGCATAAACAGCTTCACTGAGAGATTTTCCAACCTTTTTTGAGTCAACATCAAAACCAGCAGCAAAATCCAAATCATGTATGGAGTATCCGCCGACTTCTGGGCTCATAACTCCTATAACTTGTTGCTCAGGATTCTTCTTGTAGTATTCAATTCCCTGAACAAGCCCGGCAAAACAATTCCCTACTCCGACGACAGCACATTTGATTTTTCCCATTTATTCACCATAAACTATTTAACAAATATTAAATAGTATAAAACTATTAAAGCTTTTTCAAAATTTTCTGTAATCACAGACCTTAGCTATCACTCCCACAGCCACAAGCCCTTTTATTGTTACCTCTGATATTTTGGCATGAAATATTATCACATAATTTTTTTATTTGTGCTTTTGGCAGGTTTATCGTTTTCAGCAACTCCGATTTCAGGATGTATGAACATCACAACCTCAGATGACTATTATCTGACTACAAATCTCGTAGCTGCGAACCAGAGCTGCTTGCCAATATATCCAGCACACTGGGAGTCATGCATTAGGATTTCCACATCCGATGTTACTATCGACTGCAACGGCTATGGGATAGACCGGGGACCTGCAATAGAAGAAATCGGAATACTTGCCATGGGCTCAAGCGCAGAGCATCTCAGCAACATCACAGTGAAGAACTGTCCTAATCTGGTCGGTTACTCGTATGGGGTCGCTTATTGGAATGTTACAAATGGTTCAATTCACAACGTCACTGCGATTAACAAATACAGTAGTACTGGGTACCGCGCATTTGTATCGGTTTATGGGGATAATATTAGCATCTATAATAACACAGTAACAGCTACGGGAACTGCGAAAGGAAGGGGGGCTATAATAACCGAAAGCACCAACACCAAAGTTGTAAACAATTACTTCAACTATTCATCCATTGCTGAGGTGAGATCCTCGTCCAATATCAACATCAGCGATAATGTGTGGCGAAACCCTACAAGTACTGCGGTGAGCGGAATTTACTTAGAGGATACCAATTATTCTGTTATTCTGAACCACAACATAACCAACCGCTGCGAACTTTGTGTAGAACTTAATAATGGATGCAACTACAACCTGATTAATAACAACACGTTTCGCGGTGGTCTAACTAGCTATGCAATTCTGATTACTGATCCTTCTAGAAATTCTTGGTATAATAATGTGACCAACAACGTTGTTGAGGATGGGCTTCAAATAGGTTTTGGGATTACTGGGGCCTATTCATATGTAGTGAATAACACAGTGAGAAACATGTCTCAAACCAGTAATGGTTTCTTCATTTCCGATGCCCGAAGTAATTTCTACAACAATTCTGCAGCCAACTGTTCTATTGGTTTCGACCTTAGCAGTGCTACACGCAACAATTTCTGGAATAGTACTTCAGTTAACAATTCCAATTATGGTTTCGCTGTTATTGGCAGCTCGAGCATTAACCAGTTATTTGATTCTGTAACATACAACAATGGCCAGTCTGGTGTGTATATCACTTCTCCCAGCACTTCAACGTATTTCACCAACGTAACCTCATACAACAATTCCGAGCATGGATACCACTCCTCTCACGCGACCAGCTCAAGGTTCAACAACGCAACAGCCTTTGACAATAACATGTCCGGATTCTATATGTCAGGTGGCTCATCAAGGATTGACAATTCGAAATCATACAACAACACTGAGTATGGGACATATCTTACTGGCCCTCAGAGCAGCCAATATCGCCACAGCACATACCACGACAATGGTTTGAGTGGCATATATGGCTCTAATCTTCAGACAAGCCAGATAACAAACAATACAATATACTCAAACAATGGCCATGGTATTTTCACTGAAAGGGGCTATGGAAATACTATTCAGCAGAATCAGATATATGGCAACAATGGGACCGGAATAGGTGCAGAAGGAGTTGCTCCTTCACTGATTTCCGGCATCTACCTGTTTGACAATAATATCTATGCAAATAGCCTCCATGGAATTACTATGGAATATGTGCGCTATGCCAGTATCCAGAGGAATAATGTTACTTCAAACACAAGTCCGCTTTTCATCCTAAATCAAAGCTACCAGAACACAATGCAGGACAATCGCCTCTATTCTTCAACTGTCGGATTCTATCTTTTGGACCTTCCATATAGAACTACAAGGAGCACCTTCAGAACCAACAACATAGATGATGTCGATTATGCAGTATCTGCCTGGAATGCATCGAGCAACAATTTCATAGGTAACATAAAAACAAACGTTGCACTTGCAGACTATCTTCTCAACAGTTCAAATGATACCATAATTCAGGAAGAACTTTTCAACGAATCAAATCGTTCAATAGTAGCCTCATCAACTCTTGGGTCAATGCTACTCAACCTGACAATGGTCAACTTTAGTCAAGGAGGAACCAATCTCAGTACATTTTCCATGAATGACAGCATGGCTTCAGGTGAAACCTATTATATCAACTGGTCTGATCAGCCATCTGGCGCTCCATATCAATCGCTTCATGGCAAATTTGTTAAAATCGAAGCCTTATCTGGAACTCCGTCCATAGACACTGCAATTTGGTACTGGCTCGATTCAGAACTCAGTGGATATGATGAATCTTTATTTGATATTTTCAAATATAATTCAACCTGGACTGATATGAATGCAAGCCTGGATACTGGTGCAAACACACTTAGCCTATTATCTGCATCTCCACTCAGTTCATTTGGTATTTTGCAAGGTGGCGGTGTTGTGAACAACCCTCCAGATGTACAGCTTAATCTTCCTGCAAACGGAAGCACGCTGACATCAAGTACAGTAATATTCAATTTCACTGGGACTGATTATGAGCAGACAACTTTGGATTGTTCTATTTATCTGGACAGTCTCCTCAACCAGACAAATGCCACAGTACAGAACGGAACGCTTACACCATTTCCAATATCAAACATTGCCAATGGTCCGCATACATGGCAAGTCAACTGTAGTGACGGAAACTTCACTGATGCAAGTGATGTATGGACATTCACAATGAATGCTCCTGTCAACTGTCCAATAATAACAACTTCTGGAAATTATCTCCAGCCATTTGATTACACTGGCGCTCCAAACGATGCAACTGAAGTTCTTCCTTCAGCATTTGCATGTGTAAAGATTGCATCATCAGATGTTGTCTTTGACTGCAATGGATATAGCATAACAAATGACGGGACAACAGATCCAACCATGGGAGTTGTGCTCAATGGTTCGATCACACAATGTTACTTTGCAGAACTGCCCATCAATCTCCGGCTATTCATTTGGTGTCTATAATATGGACTCGGATGATTCAACCATTTCTTCTGTGACATCATTCAATTCATCAAATAGTGACTTTGTGCTCAACCAAAGTAGCAATGTAAATATAATGTCAAGCCATGCAGCAGGAGGCGGTGTTGCGCCTTCGCTTCCAACGACCTATGTTGTTGCATCTGCACCTTACGGTTATTCAACAATCAGCGGAACTGCAGTTGGTCTTGGCGATGATCAAGTAAGTTCAGCTCTTCCAATAGGTTTCAATTTCAACTTCTTTGGCACTGACTATAATCAATTCTACATCAGCAGCAATGGATTCATCACTTTCCTCTCAGGGCAGTCAAATGGTTGCTGTTCCGGAGACTTCCTTCCTTCTGGTGGATCTCCGGACGGTTTAGTAGCAGGTTTCTGGGAAGATCTCAATCCGAGTTCAGGAGGTACAATCAGCTATGAAACAATAGGAACTGCCCCGAACCAGATACTGGTCGTCGAGTTTAATGCTGTTCCGCACTACCCATCCACCAACCCTACATACTACCAGATAAAACTTTTCGAAACATCAGGAAACATAGAGGTCCATTGCCAGAACTGTCCTTCTGATGGCGGGTCTCACACTCAGGGTATAGAAAACCAGGATGGAACTGTAGGATACACACTAACAGGCCGCAATTCGGCAAGTTTCTCACTCTCAAGCGATGCAGTGCGATTTACTCAGATTCCTGCGGGTACAAATCCAACCTATGGAATTGTAGTAGATCAGAGCCAGAATGCTGTTCTTGATGATAACGCAGTAAATGGAAGCGATGTTGGAATCCTGCTAACTGAAAGCACCGGTTCTGCACTTTCATCAAACACAGTATTTGACAATGGAGATGGAATTCATATCTTTGATTCAGACACTTCATCTCTTGCCAGTGATCATCTTTATGGGAATGAACGGGATTTGTATGCTGAATCTGCATTCACTTATCCGTTCGATTTTACCATGACTGAAGTTATCTTTGATAATCCAGCAGCTGGCTTTATTGACTTTACAAATCTTTCAGTAATAGAAACTCTTGAGCTTGACTCATCATTCTATATGGCCTGGAGCGCACTTCCAGCAGCTCTTCCAGCAGATCACACATCCTTTGAAAACAAGCACTTGAACATTACAAGGTATTTCGGCTCACCAGTAATAGACAAATTAGTATGGCACTGGCTTGATTCAGAATCAGCTACATACAATGAGGGCAATTTCGTCCTCTACAAATATGCTGGCGTTTGGGAACTTGTAAATGAAACTCCAGATACTACAGCAAATACATTGTCAAATTTCACTTTATCTGACTTCAGTGTCTTCAGCATACTTCAGGATGATTCCGTTCAGCCATCAACTCCAGACGAATCATCAGAAAGTTCAGACGATCCTCTTTCAGTTTCTTTAACCAGTACTTGCGATATCAATACAATAACAGTTACAAGCAAAGGCGATGATATAATCGGGGCCCAAGTGAAAGTTGACGGCGATGTTGTCGGAACAACCGACTCAAATGGAGAAGTTGAATTTGACTTTGATTGTGATTCTTCAATAATAATCCGGGCAAGCAAGAGCGGTTATGTTTCCAAAACCCTAACAGCAAGCACAGTTGCCTGCAGTGAGTGCGAAGAAGAACCCTCTCCAGAGCTCGAACCTGAGCCTGAACCAGAGCCGCAATGTGTTGCACCATCCTGCTGTGTTACTGACAGTCAATGTTCTGATATTGAATACTGTTCCAATAGAGATACTGGTGCTCAAAGCGGAAGCTGCATACCAGTGATCGGATGCGGTGTTATCTCAAATCATATTGTTTCAGAGCCTTATGAATGCAGCAATCAATCTGGTTGCGCTTGTCCAGAAGGTTTCATTTGCAGGGATCATATCTGCGTTTCACGTGACCTTAATGGTACAAAGGAAGCATTCGTTGGCTTCCATGGAAATTTCCACGCTACTGAAGGAAATCAATCCTGCGCTTTCTGCGATATTGTTGTCACTGATCCAACAGGAAAGGTAAT
The DNA here is from genome assembly GCA_963723105.1 of uncultured Microcaldota archaeon. GTDB lineage: Archaea > Micrarchaeota > Micrarchaeia > Anstonellales > Bilamarchaeaceae > Bilamarchaeum. The sequence continues at coordinate 236,757 of CAVRPK010000001.1, read as the reverse complement.
TACTGGAAAAACAGATGCAAATGGAGACTTTACACTTCCACTTACAATAAAGGGAACCTACAAGCTTGCTCTTATGGATGAGAATGGGGAAGTTGCTGCAGAAGCATCTATACTATCTCTTCTAAAGCCCGAAGTCCCAGATGAAACAAAACCAACTGCAGAAGATACTGATGACTTCTCCTGGCTTTTCCTTCTGATTCTACTTGTTGCTGTGGTGCTCTTCATAGTTTACAAAAGAAGGAAGGATGCGAAAAAGAGTTAGGCTTTATAAATTGCCCTAGTCAAAGTTGGTATGTCTGTAATTCGGACTAGACTCTCCTGCTGCAATATGCTTCAGGCGAATGACGGAGGCAAATTTTATGTATTATGTAAAAACTATAAGCGATAGAATAAGAGTGCCACCTGCCTATTTTGGGAGTGCTCTTGAGGATGCAATTCTGAAAATTTTGCGAGAGAGATATGAAGGGCGTATTTACAAAGATCTTGGTATTGTTCTTTCTATTGACGATCCAAAAATTCTTTCTGATGGTGCAGTTATTCCGGGAGATGCTGGAGCGTATTTTACAATTGAATTTGATGCACTAGCGTTTCTTCCTTCAGTAAACGAAGTTTATCGGGCTGAAATCAAGGAGATTGTAGAGTTCGGTGCATTTGCATCAATTGGTCCTTTCCAGGGACTGTTGCATGTTTCACAAATTGACCGTGAAAAATTCTATTATGAAAAGAAGTCCAAAACCCTCAGTTCCAAAGCACTCAAACGTGCAATAAAGAAAGGGGATGACGTTTTGGTCAAGGTTTCTACTGTTAGTCTAAAAGCAACTTCTTCAGATACCAAAATCGGTCTTACAATGAGGCCAGATGGTTTGGGTCGGGATGATTGGATCGGTGCAAAACCTGTAAAAAAGCCCATTAGGGGCAAAAAAGGTGGAAAGAAATGAGCGACTTTGATATTATCAGTTCAGACGAATATGTAAAACGTCAGAGTGGTTTATCTCGAAAATATTCCATTTTTCTTGTAGTAGTTGATCCAGAGCGTTCTGAAATTGCAAAAATCATTGGCATAAAAGTTCCTGGTAGCTACTATGCAGTAAAACCTAGATAGTTTCATCTTCTTTTTTCTTATCTTTATTTCCAAATAGGTAAAATGCTCCAGCAACTCCAAAATCGAAAATGGTTGTTGCAATCGGCTCCAGCGTTGAGCCTGCTACTGCACCAACAATTCCAATTACTCCAAGACCTGTCTGCAAAAGGCGCAAGGCTTTGGTTCCAATTTTCGCTATTCCTGCCTTATCCTTTATGGCATCATCATCGCTTGTCAGAAATGAATGGGCAACTGTTCCAAGAATAGCATATCCTATTCCAAAAGTAATATTGGCAGATAGCCAGTCATTCATGTTTTCCATGTTGGGACTGCTTGCAAACATGGAAAAGACCGTACCAGTTGCTATTGAAGTATATGCCAAAGTTCTTTTTTTGATTCCAATTTTTTCTGCTCCTCTATTTATGGTTTTTTCAATTATGTTATCGACTAAAAGAACCGGATTTCGAAACTCTGGAGGTTGATTTGGTTTTTTTTCACCACTTTGTTTGTTTTGATTTTGAATCATAACAATTCATTATTGCCCACTATATTCTTAAACAGTGGTTTTTATGTTAATTTATTAATTTTAACCTTTAATTTATTTCTGGGGGATGAATGAGGGGTTATCTATCTTTTGTTCTTGTATTGTTATCGATAGGTCTAGTCTTTACGCTTATAGAGTTCAATATACATTACAGCTCCACAAAAGCTCTTCTGATTGAGCGTTCCTATTCTCTTTCAATGAATGTAAAGGAAGCTATTCTTGAATCACTTTGGCAAGGCGCTCAAGCTGGTTTTGACAATTACAATCTCAATTATGATATTGCAATGTGCGTGCATTGTCCTGCATGTCATCCAAAGACCTGTGATCCTCTCAAATGCCAGAAGTGCTTTAGAGAATCCGAATCCAGAGCTGCTGCCAAAACACATTCTCTTATATCAATAAATAAACTGAAATCTCATTCCTTTGATCCAGATTTTGAGGTTTCTATTGGTGAAGTGCAATTGGAAGCATACACTCGTCCTGATCCAATATCAAAAAATGGATTTAGTCTGGATTCTGTAAAGATCACAAACAATATTCCTATTCTGATACATTCTGAAAAATTTGATATTTATGGAGAGGTAAATGTGCCATCAGGGGTGATAGTTTATGAAAGGTCAGATTAGTCTTGAATTTTTATTGATGTTTTCAATTAGCTTAGTGCTGTTTTCCACTTTGGCCTCAGTTCTAATCGTTGAGCAAGAAAAAATGCAGGATGCTCATGCAGATCTTCAGAAAATAACTGCAACAAAACAAGCTTCTTTTGCTGCTTCGCTTTGGCTAAACAATGGACGGATCTATCCGCTAGATTTTAGTTCTGAAAATATTTTTTTCAGAATAGAAAATGATCGATTTTTGGTCGTTTATAATGAGGAAGTTATTGAAATTGAGGGGGTTTTTGATTATGAAAAGTCAGAGCCATTATAGAGGAGCTATCTCTTTTGATACTCTTTTTTCTGTTATTCCAATTTTGATGATTTTTGTTTTATTATTCCAATTTGTCCAATATGTTGGCCAGTCAATAGATGAAAGTTCTCAAGATCAGGATCTATTTGACAAGCTGGTTTTAGTTGCTGATTATACTGTAAAATCCGGCGCAGTAGTACGAGATGGAAATATACGATATCCAAATTGGATTGAAGAAGATAAGGTCTCTTCTTCATATTCAGAAGCTCTTCGTATGCGATATAGTCTCAATGAGCTCTTTATTTCTCTGGATGAGCCATACGAATCTTCAATGTGTATCTATAGGGTAGTTGTCTCTGGCAACTCAAAGAAAATATCAAAACTTTTTGTATGTGGTGATTAAAATGCAAACCTTCGAAGCAATAATTTCACTTTTGTTTTTTGTCTGGATGCTAACTCTGAGTTTAGTAAGCCTTGAGGCTCCAGAGCTTAACTATCAGGTTTATCAGATGCAACTTTCCAGCGATGCTTGGAGAGTTCTTTATCTTCGGGGTAATTTTGAGGATTTGTCGGATATGCAGTTGGTTGAAGCTGACCTTAATCAACTTGGCAGTGTTACTGGACTTTGCTTTTTTTTAGATGGAATTGAAACTACAAACTGCAGGGGCGGAGTTAATAATCATAGTCTTTCAGTTTCATCATACCGTACAATTATCTTCAATTCTGAACCTAAAACAATCAAATTTTCCATGGGAACCTAAATTCTTTTGTCACTATCAAATATCACGTCTTATGACGTATAGTCACCAATAAAAACATTCTAGCATATATCAAGACAATAATTTTAGGTGAAAATATGATCGGACCATCAATCAAAAGCGAGCTAGTTTCATATCCAATCCGGGATATTGTTCAAGCAGCAAAAAAATATGAAAAGCAAGGCACAGACATGATCTATTTGAATATCGGCGATCCTGCTCCATATGGGTTCAGGCCTCCACAACATATACTTGATGCAGCAGCAGATGCGCTCAAACAAAATTATTCTGGTTATGCTCCATCAGAAGGAGATCCGGAGCTTCTGGAAGCTGTTGCTGAATATGAAAAAGTTTCTCCAGAAGATGTCTTTATTACTGCAGGTCTTAGTGAAGGAATCGACTTTTTGTTTCAGGCTCTTTTAGACCCCGGACGCAATTTTCTCCTTCCTGTTCCAACATATCCACTTTATCTGACAAAGGAGAGGATCAACTATGGAACAGTTGACTTTTATGACTGTGATGAGGATATGGAACCTGACCTTGATAGTCTTAGAATGAATATCAATGAGTATACGAAAGCTCTTGTAGTCATCAATCCAAACAATCCAACCGGAGCAGTTTATTCAAGAAAAACGATCGAAGGAATAGTCGATATTGCTGGAGAATACAAACTGCCAATTATTGCAGATGATGTTTATGATCAGATGGTCTTTGATGGCGAGATTACCCGGGTAAAGGAAGTGTGCAAGGATGTTCCTGTTGTTTCTGGAAATAGCCTTTCCAAAAATTACATTTATCCAGGTGCTCGCGCTGCATACTTGGCATTCTCTGGCGAAGGCTGGGATGAGATCAAAGATACTATTCAAAGGCTCTGTAACCAAAGGCTTTCTGTTAACTGGGAAATGCAGCGTGCATATATTGCAGCGCTCAAAGGTCCTCAGGATCATATCCAATCATTCAATTCAGAGCTCAAGAAAAGAAGAGACCTTGTGGTGAAGCGGGTCGGTGAAATCGATGGCCTGAGCATCTCTCCTCCAAAAGGAGCATTCTATGCATTTATCGGTGTTGAGGGTCCTTGGAAAACTGATACTGAATTTGTTTATGAGCTTCTAAAGACCGGAGTTGTTGTTGTTCCAGGTTCTGGCTTTATACCAAAGAAGACTGATAAAAAATACTTTAGGATGGTTCTTCTTCCACAGCAGGATCAACTTGATGATGCATTTAACAGAATTGAAAAATTCATGAAAGAAGCATCACAATAATTATTTTTTCTTATCTCTTCTCTTTTGTTTTAATCTCTCTTTTAGAGAAAGTTTTGCTTTTGCCGTAGTTTTTTCCGTATGTTTAGTTTCTTTTTTTGTCTCTGGTTTTGCCTTTGCTACTGGTTTTGTTGCTGGAGGATGTGCTGGTTTTGTTGCAGCTCTAATTGAAGGTGGTGGAGCTGGTGGCGGCTCATCTTTATCCTCCTCCTCGACATCATCCAGTGCTTTTGAAGCTGGTGCTGCTGATGAAACATTGTTTTCTTTTATTGCCTTCGGTTCATCTGGAATTTGTACTGCTTCAAGCTTTCTTTTGCTTAGCTCTTCCTGGACTATTCGTTTGAATATTGGTTCCCATTTGTCCCAAGCATCACCAAAGTCAATTCCGCCCTGTTCATTTTCCATTGCAACAAGATGTCTTGTTGCAGCAGTATTAACTTTCAGTACAAAATCAAGCTCTAGCATCAGCTTATCATTTAGCCTTAGGCTTGTTTTGTAAATTTGATCATACATTTTTCCTTTCCAGAATGCCTGGATAATATACTGCTCTGGTGAAATTCCTGTTTCTTCACTTCTTCTGCCAAGTGCCGGTGGAATAAATGCTATATCAAGTTCTCTCTCCAGTTTTCTAATATCAACATTTTCAAAGTCTGTCATTGTTGCTTCAGGATTCCTTAGGAATTTTGCTTCCCATGTACACTCGTCGATACTATCTCCACGTCTGAATCTGAAGATTTCAACAAATTTCTTTTCTTCAATGTCTGTTTCATATTCAAAACCAAGAACTCTGAATATTCTTCCCTTTCTACCAAACCTGATTTTCTTTAGGAAACTGTATCTGTCTGTTGCATACATGCTTGCTGCGGGAAGTCCGAAAACAAGTTCAAGTCTGTCCTGCACATCACGAAGTGATTCTGCATGGAGGTTATATAGCAGGAAAACCCCTGGCTGAGTGTTGAGGAGGTTGATAATACCCTGTACAGCAACACGAGATCTAACTTCGTTAATAATAAGCGCAGCATCACCCATACGAAGAAGTGCATTTGCCATTGTAACCAGATCCAGTTCTTTGGTTGTTCCTGCTCCTTCTGACTCAGAACTTTGTACTCTTGCAGCACCAATATGGAATCCTCTTTTTCTAAATGCACGAACAGGAATTTCTTCGATATCTTGGATGGGGATAATTCTTCTTCTTGTACCAATAGAAGTTACTTTTGCAGCAGTAAATGAAGTTTTACCAACACCTTTAAGCCCCAGAACTGCTTCTGAACATCCAAGAGTTACCATAACATCATCATACCCAGCAAAGAATGGAGTAAATGATTTGAAATTCAAATACTGTGCGTATGTAAATGGCTGTTCTTTCATGATTCTAAGAGCTCCCTGAAGTTCACCAAATGTTGCTGGTGGCCTTTGCAAGTGGCATCTCATTGCATGTCTCTTCAAAACAACGTCGACAATAGGGCTGTTTTCATCAAACTTTCTCGTTCCTTTCAGGGTCTGGACAATATTTTTGAAACATCTCTCAAGAAGATCTCTGTTGTATCTGTACAGTGTGTGGCAAAGTCCGTATTTTGCATGTTCAATGTAAATTGGTGAGTTTTCGCTGTCAATGTAAATATCAGTAATATTCTCCTTATCAAGTGCCAAATTTTCGATATGCGCTCCCATACCAACAACCCATGCAGCGCATTCTCTTCCCATCTCCATTGCCTGTTTCGGGGTGATCTTATTCCCCTCCATCATTGCACGATCAATGAAAAACTGGCGATATTCCCTTGTTTTGATACTCATTAAAATATCCCAGTCTACGTTGCTGAACTGTTCTTTGAATTGTTCATTGATTGTTGTTTTCAGAAGATTATTTAGGTCACCTCCTAGCTTTTCTATTGTATTTTCTTGTACATAAAGATAAGCTTCTGCGTTTGGAACTTCATAGATTTGTGCCTTTACACCAAATGGAAGATCATACCTTGCATCATCTGCATTTACTGGTTTTGCGCCTGGGGGAATGTCCAAAACCAAAGACGGAACAAAATAAAGTGTTCGAAGCCCGACTAAATTCAAAAATGCAGCTCTAAGGTCTCCTGTTTCTTTAACAAGGTTGTATAATGCAGTTGATTTGTATCTCTTCAGGATTCCTGCAACCCATCCTTTGAATGTTCTATATCCTGCAAAATAAATTGATCGCTCAGGTTCATCTTCCTGATAATCTGCAAGTTGGTTTGCTGCCAGAATAGGATTTAGAAAAACGTATTCATAGAATCTTTTGAGCATTTTTTTCCTTCCGGCGGAAGCTGGATCCTGGTTCAATCCATAAATGTCATTTTTGAGAAGTATTGTTTCCAGTTGCCTGATAAATGCAGCATATTGGGTTAATATTGAGGTTTTCTTCTCATTTAATTCGACTACAATCTCTTCTTCATACCGAATTGTTTTTATAGGAGATTCAGTGGTTGAAAGATCTTTAAGATGAAGATTCAAAAATTCTGGAGAAGCAAATTCATACGGGCACTTTGCCAGGTCGACAATGGCACGTGTCCCTTCAAGATACAGGTTACACATGAGATAATTTATCCAATTAGATTTTTTAATTATCCTCTTCTGCTTCTATTTCAGTTTCATCAATATTTATGGCAGATCTTCTTTGTCGTCTTCTCACTGGACTAAGTTTTATCGAAGCTGTAGCCTCATCTGGTGAAATTGTTATCCTCTTGTCTCTATATCCTCTTTTTCTAATAACTAGCCTGTGTTCTTTTCTCTCAAGCATCAGCTCAAGTGGATTTTCCGTGTTTCCTATTCTGTGGAATCTTCTGTTTTTCTCAATAAATACATCTGCGCCAGTTGGAGTTGTTTCAATTCTTGCCCTGAAATTTACTGATTGAACTGGCTGTTGTACTGGTTCTTGTCTACCTTCCCCTAGTCTTTGAATTTGGTCTATGACAGGCTCAATTCTAGGTATTATTTCATTTCTATAATAATATCCAGCTCCAACCATGGCAGCAAGTGCTCCTACTACTATGGTCCTTTTGAGCCAGCTGCCTGTTTTTACTTGTGGAGTTTCTTCGTCTCTTAATCCCCCTGTTTCTTTGCCCAAATTACTGACTATGGTTGCTGGTCTTTCTGGAACAACTTTTTCTGTTGGTATCTGCCTACTGTCTGGTCTCTCTGGCATTGTTTTTGGTTCAGGATGCATTGACGGCCTGATTGTACTTTCTCTTGTATGAAGCAACATAAGGTTTTCAAGCTGATCTGAAAATACCTCAGTATCCATAATAGCTGCCTTTAGCTCTGCTGCATTTTGGAATCTGTCTCTGGGATCTTTTCTGATTGCCTTTAGAATTACTGCTTCAATTCCTGGAGTGATGTTTGCATCTGGTTTCATTTCACTAGGACGCTTTGGTGCATCATTTTTGATACTTTCAATCAACTCTAAGATGTTTTCTCCTTTGAATGGAACATCTCCAGTAAGAAGCTTGTACATGATAATTCCAACTGAGTATAAATCTGCTCTATGATCATACCCATCTTTTTTTCCAAGTGTTTGCTCTGGTGCCATGTAGTTGAATGTTCCCATTATCGTTCCTTCTCGTGTAAGATCATCACCAACAGTGACTTCCTCTTTTCCGTTTGTTAATCTTTTTGCAAGTCCAAAATCAAGTATTTTAACTACTCCTTCTTTTGTTATGAATATGTTTCCTGGCTTGAGGTCTCTGTGTATAATGCCTCTGGCATGTGCTGCTCCAAGTCCATCGCAAAGTTGCATGAGATATGGTTTTACTTCATCCCAACTCAATGCTCCGTCATTTCCCTTCAATTCCTCTGCAAGATCTTGTCCATCAAGAAATTCTATAATGCAAAATGGCTGTTCTTTGTATAATTCGTAATCAAGAGTACGGATAACATTCGGGTGTTTTATCCTTAAATTAGATTTAATCTCTCTGAAAAAACGTGATGCGGAATCGCCGTCAGTAATAGATGCGTTGCTTAGCTTTAGTGCAACTTTTTCTCCTTTTTCATCATATGCAAGATAAACACTGCCCATTCCACCCTTTCCAAGAATATCAACTACCCTATAGCTTTTACGTGCTCCTCCTTCTGGCCTTCCTCTTACTATAGTGCTAACTATTGGGTCCTGGCTCTGCTGAATTTGCTGGAAATTTCTCTGAGGCCTTCTCAGATCCATTCCCCTATTTGCCCTGGACCGAAATCTTTGCATGTTGTACTTTATGTTTCATAGTATTTATAAGCTATGCTGTTCCGTCGTGTTTAGTTTCAACTATCATTTCCACTATTGTGGCATATGCTGGCCTTGTAAGGAGATATCCAAGAAGCGCTCCAAGAATGGTTGATTCTGCAAATCCAATGATCTCAACAAGTCCTGAGAAAAGAAGCGGAACCATTGCAAATATAGCTACTGTTGCATTTGTTTTGATAATTCCAAATGCAAGTTCTATTTTTTCAACTACTTTTCTATTATCTTTCTTTAGAATTTCATCTGTGATAACTATCTGAGCATCTACTCCAACACCTACAGCAGCAATGATACCTGCCATTGCAGCAAGGTCTATTGTGAATGAACCCAGAATGGATATAAGAATTACAAGCTCTGCAAGGCCAATTAACACGATTGGCGCCGTTACCTTTAGATTCTTGTATCTAACTCCAATAAGCACTGAAATTGCAATTAGTGATGCTGCAATTGCCATCATACTGAGCTTAAGGAACTCACTTCCAAGAGATGCTGGTACGGTGGTTCTAGATCCAAGAGAAATTTGTACTGGGAGAGAACCTCCTTTAAGGATTGATTCCATGCTCTTTACTCGCTCTTGAGCTTCAAGTGCGCGCTCTTGTGGATTAGTTGCACTAACTCCTCCAGTTACTGTATATGAGTAGCTTTGAATTCCATTTGTAATTCCGCTGTTTAAAAGGGGCGAACTTAGGAGTCCTACAGATTCAAGTCTTGCTAAAATAAGGACACCTGTTCGTGTTCTTGTAAAGTCCGGTATCATCTCTTCATCATCATACTCAACAACCTCAAAGCCTAATCCTGTGAGATTTGCTTTTGCTGCTGCGGACATGTTTTTTGAAACAATTGCCTTTGTCTTATCGGATTTTGGTGTAAAGTTTGCTGGTATGTCTTCTATGATGTATACATTAATATCATCATTCTCAAGTGCAAGTGCATCATCCATTGATCTAAGCGATTCTTTTTCTCCAGAATCCGCAGATATGTATTTTTTGAAATCTTCTTTTTCATAGAATACTGCTGCATCTTGTGGCCTATCTAGGAACATGTAAACCGGATAATCATTCTTTCCTTTTGCAGTTGCAGCAAACTGTGCTGCTCCTTCATTATCTACTGAAAATAAAACTCCCCATGCAGCTCCTCCAGTAAGCTGTTGTGGCGGTGCTGGTCTGATTGATTGCGAAAATATTTGCTCTCCATTGACTGCTTCTTTTCCATCTACAATTGCCTGGAAAACTCCTTGTTTTGATAGAGTATCTTCAACCATTGCAATTGTAGCCTCATCATCACTTGGAAGCTCTACATTTACCTGATTGTCACCTATTGCACGTACCTTTACCTGCGTCAGTCCAAAGACACTGACTCTCTTTTTTATGGTCTGAACAAGCTCATTCATTGTTGTCTGGTCCACAGATTCATCCAGTACAACTGGTATTCGTGTTCCTCCGCTAAAGTCAATGCCAAATGTTATTCCATGAATATAAATATTCAAAATAGCAAGTATGATGAGAAGCACAAGTGATCCTATTTTTATGTGGGATTCTTTCCACATAAGAGAAATTGACCCAAAGACAATAACTGCCAATATAATTGTGATTCCACTGATTGTTGAACTGTTGAATGCTACTATTGCTAGGAATACTGCAAATAATGCGATAAGCGCAAGCATTCTTTTGTCATTGTACATGTCCATTAGTCATCCCTCTTCGTTGCATAGTGCAATACAAGAACCGCATTGATTCCCCATGTTGCAAACATGTCCCCAACAAGTCCTGCGAGAGCTACTCCTGAAATCTCAAAATAGGTTGGTATATGTGTCCACACTGATAATATGAATAACGAACTAAAAGCAATAATTCCAGTAACGCTCATGGTCAATCCTGTTTTCATTGCATCAAATGCATTTTCTCTTGGGTCTCCCTTTCTTTTTAGAATTCTTGTTGTAAGCAAAATATCTGTATCAAGTGAATATCCTATAAGCATAAGCAGTGCAGCAAATGAAGCTAGTGTGAGTGGAATTCCAAAGAGTCCCATTGCCCCAAGTGCAATTACAATATCTGCAAACGCCCCTGTCAAAACAGCAATGCTCGGTGGTATTGATCTAAAGAACATGAATACCAGAATAACACTCAAAATTGCTGAAAAAATTATTGTATCAATAACCGTTCCAATGAATTTTTCAGACAGAACAGGACTTACTGTTTGGACCGACATTGAGCTATAGCTTACATGTTTTTCTATTGGTTTTGATATTGATTGCTGATAATTCGAATATACCTGTGAATATGCTGTTGAAAATTCGCGCTCAAGATCATTGGTGCTGTTTGTAGCAACCTTTCCCATACCTGCCATTACGAACAGTTCATTTGCAACTTCATCAATCTCAGTCTTTTTCTCTTTGAATTCTGAAATGTATGAGCTATCCTGGTAAGATAAAATTTCTAGTTGCGAAACTTCTGGAATTTTATCATTAAATTCTGCTTTGAGTTCTTCTGCCCGAACAAGATTATCGCTTTGTGGAACTTCAATCTCAGCAATGTAGCCAATAGAAGTTTCATATGAATTGACTGTTGCTTCAAGTCCTTCTTCTTGCAGCTGCGCTTGAAGCTCTTCAGAATCTATTGCATTCTCAAGAGTAAGTGTCACAAGTGTTCCGCCCTGGAAGTCGACCCCCATCTTTATCGATGGAATGAAAAAGAGCGATATTGCCATTAAAATCAGAGGCGCTATAGAAAGCAATCTATAGTCCCCCTTGTATATATTAGGAAGCATAGAATCATCAGTTTGAATCAAAAGTGCTACAAAATCAATATAAACCAATTCCCTTCTTGGGAAATATGGACTTGGGGGGATCTGCGGCTATTTTATCAAATTTATAGCTGTCGCACCCCCGGCCTCTCCGATTTCCTAAATTTTTTGGACATTTCCAAAAAGTTTTTGCGAACGGAGCGCTCTACTATTGCTCGAACTTTTAGTAAGTCAGTTTTGATCAAACTTTTTCCAAAAGTTTGCTGAGCTACAAGCCCACCATTATTGTTCCTTTGAGAAATATTGAAAAACCCTGCAGTTTAATGTTAATACAGTTGTGGGCACAAATACACACAACGGTTTATAAATCCTACTTACACAAGTATATATGTATAGAAACAGGTGATTCATTGGGCGAGAGGAACTCATCAACCGGCAATTTTCCAACTAAACCAAATGTATCTCTGAGAAGTTTAAGGTCCCGGATCACCTCTCCTGAAGCAACTGCAAGATCTTTAATCAGAAGATCCTTTCCAGTACAGTATTATTTTGAAGCTCCAAAAATTTCTATAATCAAATTTTCAACATCTCCTGAACTTGAAAACGAGACAAATATCGTATCGCGTCCAGGTGGTGATTTTAGACATACTCATCCTCAATTACCTGGCAGAGATTATAGTGATCAGCAGCGTACATTTGCAATTGGTCTGGTCATTGAAGCTGAAAAAATGGCTGCAAATCCTGATGCTCCAATACCTGATACAGTAACTCCACAAAAAGAACGTCTTCTAATGAATATTCTTGCAAATCCAAATTTCAAAAAAGCTGCAATAAAATCTGATCGCTCAACAGAGCTTAAAATTGCTTTTGAAGAACTTGATCTCAATCTCCATTTTATTGAATTATCCAGATCTTCGTCTGAAGTATCTGTTGAAGAATTGCGTGCTTCGGCAAAAGCTGATATTGAATCGGCAAATGATATGCTTCTATATCACCAGGCTGATCCGAATTCAGAAGATAGCAAAGGAGGTGTGGCATCGGTACCACCACTTAATTTCATGTACATCGGACTTCCGATTTTTAAAAAGGCACTAAAGGAAGATAATTCCAAAACTGCTCCATTTACTCTCGCACTGGAATTGCTTCCTGATTTGCGCTGGATTGAATCCAGAATTCCACAGATCCTTGATGAATCTGCCAGAGCCCAAGTTCTTACTGATTATTCAAATGCCAGAGACGTGCTTGACATTTACGAATACCGGCTACAAAATCCTGTTTCTGGTGATCTAACAAAAGAGGGTTTTGTTGAAAGACGCATGACTCAACTAAAACATACTCCAAGATTGGATGCTGCTTTGAAAGTTTCCTTAGAAATTGAAGCTCTCAATGATCACATTAAAGAGCTGATGTCCAAGCCTCTGGAACTACTCGAAGAACTAGCAATACCTGTTGCAGTTGAGGATCTTGAGGCTGCAATTGAGACTCTAGCCGAATATCACGGAGCAGTAAAAGCTGAACGCATTTCCTCTTCACTTACATCATCAAAAGTAAAACGCCTTGCCCAATTAGTAGAACTACACGGTTCCAAATATAGCGAACTTCAACTTGCACTGGATGTTATTGATGAGATGCGAGCATCATACAAGGCAATTTCCACTGAACGCCCTCCTCCCATTTCTAAATCATCTCCGGTTCGGGCATCATCTCCACCAAAATCAAGACTTGATTTTTCATTTCCATTCCCACATGTTGAAGATTATGATGCTGAATTTGAATCACTCCTTCCAGGGTCCGATGTTCGAAACTCCCAGCTAATCAAAAGAGTGGCAAGAACTCTGAAAACATATTCACTTTCCAATATCTCATACAAGGATGTTCCTGATGTTTACAAAAAATCTGTTGCATCATTGCGTCATGACTATTCCCATGCTGGTACTGTGCGAATGGCAAAAACACTTGTAAGCATATCCCATGGAATGGGAATGATTTCTGATGTCTATCCAGAATTTCCTACTCCAGTAGAGCGAGTTGAATATGAAGCGGTTTTAGATACTATGAAATCAACAGATCCGTCTTTCATTACTACTCATTTTGAAGATGAATTGCCTTCTTCAGAAACTCTTGAAAATGCATTGATTTTGCTCAAGAACGGGCCTGCTATTTTCAGAAATCATGTTATGGGTGGATGGGGCAATGGAACTCTTCCAGAAGAAATTTGCGGTTATTATGATCAGGATACAAAGCTTATCATTGCTTTTGATGATCCTGATCTTTCAGATGAGATAACTCAGGATGCATTATATTTTGAATTTTCTGTTGATCCAAACACAAGTCGTGTTCATCTTGTAACTGGATGGGAGGCTCCTTCGATTGCATATCTTGATGGAATGCAAGTAGCTGAACTACGTGAGCCTTCTGAAGAACCAAGTGCTGATCCTTTGGATGATCTTCATTTTGAGCCTCCTGTTGAAGCTGCGGATGTTGAAGCGCGCGAAGTTCAGTTAGTTCAACCTGTGCCAGACTTAAGTCTGGATGAAGAAACTACTGAACCTGAATTTGATCTTCATCAATGGATTGACTCTGAGCGCACTGATAAAGGAAGCAAACCCGGAACTCCGCTTGAAGCAGTTTTAGGAGAAGCTGGTGCTCCTGAACCCCATCCAACTGAAGTAGATTGGCCAGAAGGTGTAGAAATTGATGTAGGAGCTGAATTTGATGAACCTGCTGTTCCCTCAAGTGAACGGATTACTCATCCGGAGGTTACTCCTTCAAACAAAATAGTTATGGGATGGCTAGAGCTTCCATCAGAAGCTCCAACAACTCCACCTCCATCAAAAGTTTCTGAAGATGTTTCAGCAGAATTGGTTTTCGATCTTCCAAACGTTGGTATTAATGATGATCTTGAAAAAGCTCTGAATCAAAGTTTCCCCCGTAAGATTGGTGGAGTAGAAAGTCCTAGAAATGTTAACATAAGAAGAGTTGCGAGAACCTTGATCCTTTATCTTGGTCTTAATTCAGAGTACACAAAATCCGCAGAACAAGTTCAAATGCTACTCACTGTCCGCTCTGGCTCTCCAGTCGATCCATCAATTCCACCTGTTTATGCCAAGGCAGTTGAATCACTTAAGGACAATCCAGAACTTTCAAATCTTATTCCTCTTGCAGTAGGTCTTGTTAATGCAAGCGAGGAAGCATCTGGCCAGAAATCAACTGCAATGCTTCCAGATCAAGTTCCACCATCAGTCCAGGCACGTCCGGCAGTTGTTCCAGAGCCGCTGCAGCCACCGCAGGCTGCAGAGCCAATATCTTCCGTATTTGACCAGCCACCTGTAGAAGACGATCAAACCATTTTCCAAAGGTTGCAACCTCATCAAAAAATTCTGATTACAAAAGCACTCTATCAAACCGATTGCACTGCAGATGATCTTGAAAAGTTCAGAACAATGGATCCTGGAGTTCGTGAGCTTCGTATGCAGAACTACATTGCCTCAGTTTGGCCTCATGAAGATTTCAAAGCCAACCTTAAGGCATTTCGGGAAGCCAAAGCCTCACTATACCAAACGTTTTCACTTAAGCTGCCATCTCCAGACGAAAAGGAGCGTGCAATAACAAATCCTGCAAACCTTTCTCCAGTTCAAAGAGACATGGTTGCAGGTCTTTTTGGAATTCAGGCTTCTGAAGTTACTGGAAAACACATTACTGGTTTTGGAATTTGGACCAGAGGAGAACCTGCAGAGCTGCTGAGTTACTGGGAACAAACTTTGCTCGATGATTTCAATATCATTTCACTTTCCCAATCCATGGTCACATCAAAAGCTTCACCATATCATCGACTTTCATCAGAAAATCTCATGATTCTTTCATTTATTCTAAATAAGGATCCCAGTCAAATGACTTCGCAGGACTTTGTAAATATTGAAGCTGTTACTACATTTAGAAAAAAACTAAGACGCAATGCATATTTCTGGAGGGATGCTAACGAATATTCCATATTGAATGCATTTGCATACAAATGGTTCACTTCAACAAAAGAGCAAAGACAAAGGCAATGGATGAACGGTTCTGTGAACATGTTTTCTGTTTCTGATTTTGCCCATCGTTTAAGATTTGTTAAACCAATGAGTTATGCTGAAGCAGATACAAAAATACTCGAAGCAATTTATGAAAAACCTATTGCAGAAATTCCTCAAGATAATATCAGTGCTTTTGGTAGTGCGATTTTGAACAAAACATATGCTGGCGATAGTGAAGATAGTAAAGAGTATTATCCTCAGCTTTTGAGACTTTTTGAAATTGCAGGCGATCCAAAAAACCTTAGGGATACAGTGTCCAAGAATGAAGAATTTAATATTCTACTAGAATTTCTAGGAGGCCCAAGACTTGCAGTAAAGGTAGATTTTGTTAAAGTTGCAGGGCTTACTGCTCCTAAATTCCAAACACTTCAGGTTGATGGTGATAATGGCAGAAAAAGATTGCATGTCACTGATGACTACTGCGAGACAAATGATGATTGTTTTACTGGCGTAGAGATCACTTTGTCAACAGGCCAGGTTATTCGTTTGAAGG
The DNA here is from genome assembly GCA_963723105.1 of uncultured Microcaldota archaeon. Taxonomy (GTDB): domain Archaea; phylum Micrarchaeota; class Micrarchaeia; order Anstonellales; family Bilamarchaeaceae; genus Bilamarchaeum. Next base: position 220,646 of record CAVRPK010000001.1, on the reverse strand, counting down.
CAGTATTTGATGGCATGGGTGGACACGACACTATGAAGGGTACTGTTCCTGGGTACATGAGCAATGGCCAGATTGCAAGCACTGTTGCAAGGGAAACAGTAGAACTTTGTGCAAGCGCAGGCTGGATTCAGACTCCTGAAGAAGCGCGCCGTGCAGTTGTTATTGCTGATCTGGCTGTAGTCTTTGAGCAAATTTCAAAGAAACGCGATCCAAAAAGCACAAATCAGGAAAATGATATGGGCACAACTGCAACTATTACTCTCAGAATTGGGAATCAGTTCTATGGGATCCATGCTGGTGATAGCGAATACAAAATTATTCGAGATAGAGAAGTTGTTTTCCAATGTCCAATTCATAACATGGCTTATATGATGAAGTCACTGGGACATGAGCCGAATGGGAAGTTCCCAACCAATGTTATTGTTTCTGCACTTGGTACTGTTTCAACATTTATTGATATTAATGGATTCAAATTAGTCGATGGGGATGTAGACTTTTTATCTTCTGACGGAATCAGCGATCTTATATTGGACAAGGAAATAGTCGGATTAATTGATCAATGTCCTGATTTGGATGATGCTGGTCATGCTATGCTAAGACTTGCAGAATCAAGGAAACAAAAAGGAAGATATACCTCATCAATTCCTCCAGATCCATCCAATGGTTCGGATTCCGAGCAGATCAAAGGACATAATGATGACAAAACCGTGGTCTTGGACAGGTATTCTGCTGATAAGAAGTATGTAACTTTGGCTTTAGGCTCTGATTCGGAGGATTTATCATGAACCACGTTTGTTTATCTATCGAAACATTTAAATATACTATCCCACACATGTATAGATTAAAACACTTTATATTATTTACATCGAGGTGATGAGTTTGGCGGAACAAAAAACTAAAAAGGAAACTATTACACAAAGTCGTGCACTTGCAGCACATTCTGAAAACGTTACCAAATTAATGGGTGGACGTTTGGGTCAAACCTTAATGGAAGGTTTGAGAATCGTCGAAAACGGCGCTAAAACTGGTCGAGAATCCCTTGAGCAAAGACTTGGGGAAAGACTTGATTCTGTTTCTAATGAAGCATCTGCAGCAGCAGGAAAAGCTTCAGCAGCAGAAAAATCTGCATCAACTGCAGCAGCAAGCGCAGGAGAGGCAAAACAAGCAGCAGCAGCAGCACAAAGATCAGCAGAAGAAACTTCTGACAAGGCATCTGCAATGGCTGATGATGTTGCAAAAGTTACATCTGAATCAACTGCAGCAAAAGAAACCGCAGACTCTGCAAAAGAATCTGTTGCTGGTCTACTCAAAGCACTTACAATCAAAGTAGTTCGAAAAGTCGGTGAAGAAGCACAGCAAATAACTGGTGGTGATGCAATTTCTCATTTGGTTAAGTCTGTCAGTAATTTCGGACATACACTTGCAAGATTCCAGGAGAGAATTGCAAAAGTTGAAACTGATGTTAAGGAACTAAAAGTCGATGCACCAGAAGCCGAAGCTCTATTTAGAGATATTATATATACATTAGAGCAAGGCGGCTTTGAATTACAAGAAGCTCCAAAACCAAAAGAAGGAGATAAAGGAGGAGATTCATAATGGCTTTAAGAAACCTAAGAAAACGATTCCAAGGCGGAGCTGAGAAAAAAGAAGAAGCACCTTCATCTCCAAAATTACCTGATCCAAAACCAGAGGAACCTCGAGCTGGTTGTGGGCCAAATCCAGGAAATAATCCAGGGGATAAGGATCTAACTAGAGAAGCTGATGTTGACGAACAAAAGGCACTAGCAAAGAGATCAAGGCCTCCAGCAGCAGAAGTTATGGCTGCGCAAACAAGCGAAGTAGACCTTGATAGCGGAAACGGCCTTGGAGAAGATCCAGGTCTTGCTGAGGCACTTGAAGGTTCTGATGTTGATGCAGTTTCCGAAGATGCTGATCAGGTTCTCGCTGAACTTCAGGAAGCAATCGATGCAGTTGATAATGATCTTGTTGAACCACTAACTGAAGAAGCAGATCTTTCTCAAACTCCTGATGAAGAAGAATCTACCCCTCCTATTCCAGCTGCCCCTGTAAAGCCTCCAAGGTATCCAACTGGAGCAACTCCAAAAGTAGAGGAACCAGAAGAAGATGGGGATAAGCTAGATATGGATGCTGTACAATCAGTAGTCCAAGCAGCACTAACAAAACTTTTAGCTCCTATTGAAGCAAAATTAGAAGAACTAGGAAAAAAGATTGTTGGTCTTGAAAATGCTTTCCTAGGCGAAGATGAAGAGGAAGATGAAGAGCCAGACCAAGAAGTTGAAGAACTTAAAGACAGGGTAGCCAAAGTTGAAGGCTTAAAAACATCCGTCGATGGTCTTGAAAGCGATCTTAAAGGAATTCGCGATCTTATTGATGGCGAAAAAGGCCTTTCAGTATCTTTGGGTACTATTGAAAACAGAACAGCAGTTCTTGAGAGCCAGGCAGTATCTTCTGAAGTATTCAATGCCCTTCGTGAAGATGTTGATGAGCAGGGCGAAATGCTTGAAGAATTAACCGGTCCTGGTGGAGAAAGTATTGGTGGTATGGTTTCAATTAATGAAGATGTCGTTTGTAGACTTGCAGTTGAATTTCTGCAAGGAGAATCTCCAAATCTTTCTGAATTTGCAGATCAGTATGGAGAACAACGTGTTCTTGGTTCACTTAAATTGATTGTTGAAAATCAGAATGATTATGTCCAAGATCAAATTTCATCATTGCATTACGGACAATTCTTTAATGAACTTCAACAAAATTCTAGTATAGATACTAAAGAACGTGAAGAATGCGTCAAGTTTGTTGAACAATATTCAGAGCGTGTAATAAGACTTGCACAGGATTTCGTGAAAAAATCCTACGAAGCACAAACAGGTGATTCATAATGGCAAAGAAAAAACGATTAAGTAGAGCTGAGAGAGCAGAAAAACTAAGAGCAGCACAGGAAAATGCTGCTGGCCTATTCAGCGGAAAAGGCGCAGTTGAGCCACCACAAAAAGACGATCCAAAACCAGTTGTAGAGCCAAAGCCTAAATCATCTCCAGTTCATGAAGAATCAAATGATCAAAGAGAGGATGCAGCAGAAAAACCTGTTGATTCTTCTCCAGTTGCAAAAGAAGAAACTATTGATCTTTCTGATAGTCAGATCGTGTCAGGTTCTGCAGTATTAGATGATCCAGCACCAGCTGCCCCAAGTTCGGGTAGTGGAAGTTTGCTTGATGATATTCTTGGAAGCAGTCCGCCTCCATCGTCATCACCAGATCCAGAACCAGCACCTTCTAGTTCAGAAACAAGACAAGAGACTCCAGCAGCACCTGCACAAGAACCAGAACAATCACCTGATTCTTCAGCAACAAAGCAGGAGACTCCAGCAGCACTTGCACCGGAACCAGCACTAACTCCAGAAGAACAATTTTTCCCAGAACCATTAGAGCATTCTAGTTTTCCAGCTCCACAAGCAGCAGAGCCATCAGTTATAATCTCAACAGCAGCAGAACCAAAAGCAAAAACAGGATCAAAAGCAGTTTATGTAAAAACTGAAGTTGAAGCTGAGCTTACTTCTTTACGTTCTGGTGTTCAAGTTAGATTCGAAGGTTCACTGAGCGGAAAGAAAGCACTTACTGTTCTTGATTCAAGTAAAAATACTCTTGTAGAATTAACTATTGCACCATCACAAAAAAGAGAAGTTGAAGTTCCATCAAAAGACGGGCCTCTCAAACTAACTTTTGAATACAAAGATGGTGATGGTGTTTACTGCACAATCGATGGTGGAAAAACAACAACTGCACATGCAATTGATAAAGCAACTGCAGTTGGAAAATTCCTTGGAAATGTAAGGTATTACCTTCCTGAGCTTACTATGGCAGGTTTATTTGCTGCAGCAACATCTGCTGTTGCATGGACTAGCCCATATCTTGCAAATGGTCTTCAGGGATGGCACAAAGTTGCAGTAGCTACATATGCAGTAGTTCAGCTTGGTCTTAGTACATGGTCATTTTTAGAAAAAAGAAATCAAAGAAAAGAACTTAATGTTGCGGAGGTCTCTCAACAAGAGTAGGTGATTATTATGGCAGAACAAAAACAAACAGTCGGAAGTCCTGCATCTAGCAGAGTTGATGATAAAAAGAGCAAGGCAAAACGCCTTGGATGGAAATTTGGAGCAGGAGCAGGTCTTGCAACTGCAGCAATGGTTGCAACATTATTTTTCAGAAGCTGCGGACCACAAACAGAAGGTCCAATAACGCCTCCTCCAGAGTGTCCAACAGCAGTTACCTGTGCTGCAGAACCAGCAGTAGGCGATAATAATTGTGAACTTACAAAAGGAGAACACGATGTGGTTTCTGAAAACTGGGATCCAGAAAGCTGCGGATTCTGCGGTGATGGAATCAGACAATCCTTTGAAACAGTAGAAAACTGTCCTGTTGATTTTACTTGCGGTGATGGTAAGGTTCAAAATCGTGCTAAAGTTTATGGTGCAATTGTTCAAACCGGAACAGGTGAAAATGCCACTTATGCACTTGGAACTAAAACAATTCCTGCTGAATCATGCAGAGTATCCTCTGATAATTATTGTGAAGCCGATTGCCCAACTAAAGGTGGCAACGCAAGGGGAGCTGGATCTGCAAGAACTCCAGCTAAAGGCGCAGGAACAGGGGTAGCAGTCAGGCCACCAAGGGAAACACCTGGCGGCCCATGTGGTGCTGGTGTTAGATCTGGTGCAGGTGATTTGATTAGCAGAGTTTCATCTTCAATTTCTTCCAGCAGTGGTGCTATTAAGAGCGCAGCTGGTGTTGGATCTGTTCCAGTCACAGTTGTGGTCTCTGTAAGAATTAGCTCTTCTGGTGTTCCTACATTGGCAGGTTCTTCAGCAAGTTGCGGAGGACAAGGATGTCCAAATAGTATAAATCCAGCTAGCGTTGCTGGTTTATCACTTGCTGGAGTAACTGTTGCTGGTGCAGAATCATCATGTACTCTTTCTATACCTGTGAAACTTAGATAATTTTTTTTATATTTTTTAATCTTATAAAATATCCCTTTTCTTTACATCTTTTTTTCTAAAACAACACATTTAAAAACAGTTCCCACAAAATTATATATATTCAAACATATTATTGAGTGGGTGTAATGGCAAAAAAACGACTTAGTAGAGAGGAGCGAAGGCAAAAACTTGAGAGGGCCCAATCAGAAGCAACAAGCATATTCAATAAAGATGGGGCTGTTGAAACTTTAAGATCCAAGCCACAAAAACCAACAAGTAGTGTAATCCCTGTTTTAGATGCTCCTCCTCCTCAGGATATTGGTCAAAATTCTCCAGTACCTAGTCAAGAACAACTTTTTGAAATGGATGCCGGAGTTCTTCTTGAATTTGCAAGATCAGAATGTGCTGCAAACAACGTTTCAAACTCACAGCAATTATTCAGCCATCTTCTAGAACTTGGAGTTGTACTTGCACAGCGAGATCTTCTTGGTCCTTTATTCGAAATAAAGCCTGCACAATCATCTCCTGTACAAGAGGATGCTACAAGGATGGTAAATGGGCAGCAAAACAAACCCAAGCCTCCTCCAGTGCCTGACTTGAAAAGAAGGCGTTCTATCCCTCCACCACCCCCTCCTCCTAAAAAACGTTCACGGTCGCCTCCTCTGCCTCCATCTATGGGCAGGGTAGTTGACAATGGTCCAGTTTCACATCAGCCAACAAGCGTAGTTGAAGGTGGAGAATTTACTCTGGCTACAGGAGATCTTTCTGATTTTATCAATGGTCTTAGGGACTCAGCTGATTCCTCAAAAGAAAAATTCGAGCGCGGAAAAGTTCGCTATGCAGCAGAAGTCAAAAAACTTGTTGCTCGATTTGGCGAGGCCAGGCTCAGTACAATTGAAGAATCTGTAAAATCAAAAAAGAACGAATCTGAGATGGAGCCTCAGGAAATTTACGTTAATCGATTACTTATTTTAAGAGGGCTGGTTACTGCATATGGAAAGGCAGCAAAACAACACTCTCAAGCAAATGTTATTCAGGATGAAATGAGAAGTGTGCGAACTTCTGATATGCCTGCAGTTCCTTCACTTGAACTTTCGCAAAAAGATTCCAAGGCTACTATTCCAGGTAAACCAAATAATGTTGAAGAGCCTCAAAGTATTGTTCAGGAACCTCAAGAGCCAGTACTTCTGGAAGTTCCAAAGTCTACTTCAAGTCCACAAAAACAAGAACCTAAATGGTCTTTCAAAGGATGGTTCAAAAACAGGATTTCAAGTCCAATGACTTGGGCAGTTTTTAGTGTTGGTGGTTTCTCTACTGCAGCACATCTAACTGGCGCTTATCAAACAATGCTAAATGGATTTACAAAACTCTGGGTACAAACACTTCATCTTCCGACATTCGAGCTTCCAGAACATTCAGATAAGGCAATTCCTTATGGAATACTTGCACTTACTCTTGCAGCAACAGAGCTTATTCGAAGAAGAAAAGTTACAAAAGAACTTGTTCGTTTGCAAAGACGTTCTGATCTTTCCAAAGAAGAAGAGGAAGCATGCGATTATATTGTGCAAAGATTCACGCAGATCAAAAGAACATCCACTGATCTTGGTCTTCAGCTTGCAAATATCAAATCAGTTATGAAAACCGATGAAGTACTTTTTGATGTTGTTGATGTCTTATTCAGACATGAAATCATTTGGAATGATCTTATGGATGATGCGAGGCTTGATGAAAGGGTCCGAAGAGAACTTCCAACTGTTATTGATCAGGTTGAGAGAGTGGTAGTTGGAAAAAGACTTGCTCAACTTGTAGTTTATATCGATCATCCAGAACGAAGAAAAACACAACTCAAAGCACTTTTACTCTCAGATAAATTATTTTCTAGAAAAATGGCGGAAGTATTTGAAAAAGATGGCGGGGCGTACAAAAACCGTGCACTTCGAGAAAGACTTTCAGATATCAAATATGAAACTTCTGTTCCATCAGATCAGCAAAGACAATTTATTGCAGATCTTGAAGATGATTATGCACTCATACTAGCAGAAAGCGGAATACAAACAAGGTGACATTTATGAAAGTTAGAAAAAAATCATTAAAGGAAAGAGCTCTTGGAAAATTCAAGAATAACGCATCATCAATTGCAACTACGGCAGTTATGGTTGCTGGAATTAGTTTATTCCTATTTGCAAAAGAATGTGATACAACTCGGCCAATAGTAGAGCCAATCCGAGGAGATGGTGTTTGTATGGAAGTAGAAGCATATGAATGCAATTTCAATCCCAATGGCACTCAAAAAAGAAGTGAAGATGGCAAGTGTTTAGAATTCAATCCATATTTCTCATTTGAAGATTGCCATCGTGGAAATGATCAATGCGATGATCAAAGCGAACGGGCAAAGCTTAGGGATCGCGAAGGACGTCCAGTGCCAGATCTTATGAGTCACTATGTTAAAAGAGCAGAAGATGGAAGCTGGGCACCAGATCAAGAGAGACCAATCAAACTTCCACTTGAAGATGAAAATTCTCCAGATTGTCAAATACAAAAAGTTGCTGATCATCCATGTGCAGAACGCGCAGAAGATGGAAGCAATGAAATTCTTAAAACCTCAAGAATAAGAATGACTGGCGATACTGCAATTCAATTCGAAAGATGGAGGACTTCTTCTGAGATCGAGCAGATGCATGCAAATCCTGCAACTGTTTCACTTGATGATAATGATTATCGTATAGATGTCAACTACGATGAAGCTGTTTGTGCAGTTTCAGAAACACATCCACTATGTACCCCTGAAAGCTTAGTTCCCTGTGCATGTCCAAATCTTGAAGCATGCGCACCTCCACCACCACAAAATTGTGGAAATGGCAGTTGGGATAAAGCTGCAGGAGAACAATGTGATCGAAGCAGCAAAGCTGGAAGAGTAGCATGCGGAACTAGCAAGGTTTGTACAAGATCTTGCCGTTGTGTCATTAAATCAGCGCCTCCACCTGTTGCTGTAGATGATCCTGTTGTTTGCGGAAATGGAAGAATTCAACCAGGCGAAGAATGTGATCCTACGGCAACTCCATCTGGATGTGGTACTGGAGAACGCTGTACGACCTCATGTGAATGCGAGGATGTTCAACCAACAAAAGTAACTTCATGTCCTGGTAATCGTGTTCCTGGTATGGGGACACTGGTCCAGAGAATCACAAGCACTATTACAGGCAACGGTGGACAACTTAGAAGCGCACTTGGAGTCTCAAGCGTTGCAATTGATGTTTCTGTATCTGTAAGCGTAGATACATCTGGTGTGCCAACTTTACTTGGTGCAAATGCATCTTGCGGCGGTCAAGGGTGCCCTTCATCAGCAAATGTAATTCAAGTTACTGGTCTTAATCTAAGCGGTGTTACAACCGGAGCGCCTAACGAAACTTGTGTCATAACTGTTCCAGTTAGAGTGAGGCCTCCAGTAGGTGGATGATACTAATGACAAATCCAAAACGTAATATTCGAGCAAAATTCATAGTGCCTGCAGCAGTTGTTGGTATTGCAATCGGAGTTGCATTTATGGCTGGAAAAAAACAGCCACAGACCGAGCCACTACAGACCGAGCCAACAGCTATTTCGACATGTGATACTTCAGGACCCTGTCCAACCCCCCCACAAAAAGGAGATCGTTTGTGCGAAGTTGCAAAAGGAGAGGCTGATCCTTATTCAGCTACTTTTGATCCAGAGAGTTGTGGTTATTGCGGAGATTTAATCAGACAGGTTAAAGCACCTCAATGGTCAATTCCAACTGTCAGTTCATCCTTTAGGACTCAGAACGTTACTGAAAGGCCTTCAGAAACCCCAGAAAATTGTCCTGTTGATTTTCATTGCGGAAATGGAAGAGTTGATGTAAATACTGTTTATGGGGCAGTGGTATCGCATGAAGGTTATTCACTAGAAACCATTAGAATAACAGAATCATGCCATTCAAGGTCTTCGCATTTTTGTGATGTTGATTGTGGCGCGGTAATTCGAACATTGGCTCCACCTGATGCTGGAGAAGATCAACTTCCGCCAAGATTTAATTCTGCATTTACCTGTCCTGGTGCAGTTGCACCAACAGATCGGGTTGATCTTGCAGCATCGCTTGGAACTGGGGAGGTTTTATCCAGACTTGGAAGCTCTTTGAGAATAGCATCATCCTCATTGCGTACTTCCCTTGGTATTCGTCCTGAAGATACACTTGATATTCATGTTTCTATTGTAGTTGGTCCATCGGGCCTTCTTTCACTAAGAAGTATTTCAGCTGTATGCAATGGACAATCTTGTGGTGACGAATCAACAATCTCTTCAGTATTGTCTTTGAATCTTGCTGGACTTACTGTAGGTGCTCCTGGAAGGGAATGCTATTGGACAGTAATATTGAGAGCTTCCTAAAGAAATTTATTTTCTTTCCATCTTTATCATGCTTATGAATATTTTTTTTGATATTGACGATACACTTTTTCCATCATCGGAGTTTTCAGCACTTGCTAGGAAAAATGCTCTCAATGCAATGATCGCTATTGGACTTGACTGTGAATATAAAAAATTAAACGATCTGCTAATTTCACTGATCAAAGAAAAAGGTTCAAATTATCCAAATCATTTCAATGATCTGTGCAAGATTCTCAATGTGAATGAGCCTGCAAAATTTGTTGCAGCAGCAGTTGCAGCATATCACCATACCAAATCTTCCATAGCTCCATACCCTCAAATTCCAAAAACTCTTCTTCGTCTCAAAGATGATGGCCATCATATCTATGTTGCGACTAACGGCGATTCTGTTAAACAATGGGACAAACTAATACGGCTTGGCCTTGCTCTTTATTTTGACAATGTATTTATCTCAGAAGAAGTGGGAGTTGAAAAAAGCCCTGAATTCTATTCCAAGATTCTCAAATCACTTAACGTTGAGCCTTCACAATGCGTCATGATAGGAGATCGTGAGGATGCTGATATTGTATCAGCTAACAAAGTTGGGATGAAAACAATCAGAATTCTAAAAGGCAAACATTCTCATACTCCATCCACTGCTGATTTTACTATTGAAGAACTTGGCAATTTGTATCAAATTATGCAACACTTATAAATCCATCAATTCAATTATTTTTCATGAGATTTCTCCTATTTGGACTTATAGTCCTTTCTTTGATTTTTGTGGGCTGTACGAGCAGTCGTGGTTCTACTGGTTGTAGCGATAGTGACGATTGTCAAAACTGGCAATTTTGCAATTCTACTTCCACTACATGCGAAACTCTTGCTGGATATTGTGATTCTGATGATCCCTGTATTGAACGTGATCCTTTGATGGTCTGTGATGTTGCAGGTACTCATACATGCCAATTCCAGGGGGGTTTCTGTCGTACTAATGCCAACTGCGAAATGTGGCAGGTTTGCGACGCATCCAATGCGTGTCAGGCAGCACCTGGATACTGTGATGAAGATTCTCAATGTGATCCAGATTTTGAATACTGCAGCCCAAATACGCATCAATGCGGCCCTGCACCTGGATACTGTGTATCTGATACTGATTGCGATTCATGGGAAAAGTGCGATGTGATTAGTAAAAGATGCTATACCCTTGAAGGGAAATGCGATCTTGATGGTGATTGTGAAACCTGGCAGACTTGTAATCTAAAAACTCATATCTGCGAGCCAAAAAAAGGTTTCTGTAGAAACGATGGTGATTGCGATAAATGGGCCAAATGCGATGATTCTTCAAAGAAATGCATTGCAAGGCAAGGATACTGTACTGGTGACAATGAGTGCAATGTTTGGGAATACTGCGAGATCAAGAAAACTCATCTTTGTACTCCAGAAGCAGATCGTTGTGGTGCAGATATAGATTGTGGCGATTGGCAGGTTTGTACGAGCTCTCATTACTGTAATGCCAAGCTTGGCTATTGCAATGATGATGATGATTGTGTAAGTGGCGAAGTTTGCAATCAAAATACTCATCTTTGCCAATAATTTTTTCTTTTTCATTTTTTTATCAACTTCATTAGCATTTAATCTCTTTTTCTTCTAAGTCTAATTATGGATATACGCTTTGGACCTGCAGGAATTCCAATACAATGCAAAGGATCTTCAACCCTAGATGGTGTAAGCTGCTGCAGGGAACTTGGCCTTGATGCTATGGAAATGGAATTTGTCCACGGCGTTCGTATGGGCGAGCCTGCTGCCAAAGAAATTGCAGTAGCTTCAAAAAAACTCGATATTTCTCTCTCCTCACATGCTCCATATTACATAAATCTTTGTACTGATGATGAGCACAAAATCAACAACAGCAAACGTCACATTTTCGATGCAGCAAAAATCACTTCACTTGCAGGAGGAAACATTACTGTTTTTCATCCCGGATTTTATCAAAAGCTTTCTCCAAAAGAAGCATATGAACGTGCAAAAAAAGTTCTTATGGAAATTGAAGAATCCCTTATTCAAAACAATATCAAAATTCGTCTTGGTGCTGAAAATGTTGGGAAGAAAACTGCTTTTGGTAGCCTTGATGAGAATATCAACTTATCATCTGAGCTGGAAATGGTAGAGCCAGTAATAGATTTTGCCCATCTTCATGCTCGGGGAGATTTCAAGATACGTGGCGAAAGTGATTATCTTGCAATATTTGAAAAGCTTGAGTCAAAGCTTGGTGACTATGTAAAACGATTTCACTGCCATTTTTCTGAAATAAATTATAGTGATAAGGGGGAGCGGAATCATCTGATTCTTGGATCAAATAATGAGCCTCCATATGAACCTTTTATTAAAGTGCTAGCCGAAAATGGATATTGTGGAACAGTAATCTGTGAGAGTCCACAAATTGATATTGATGCCATGAAACTCATGGATGAATACAAAAGGATGAAATTATGCTCCTGATAGACTACCTTGAAGAAGCAGCGGAATACCTCCGTGTGCAAATGGAAAACAGGCATAAGCTTGAAGACCAATACAGGAGAATCTATGATCGTGATCTCAAAAGGGAAATCTCTATTGTGAATAGGGATATCAAAAAGAAAAAATCTGAAATTACTAATCAGCTTCTTCTCAATCTTGATGAGTTCAGATATCTGAAGGTTTATTTCCCAGAGCTTCTTGATGCTTTTATGGAGGATGAATATATAGGAAAAATAATTTCATCTAAATCCTGGCTCTTATATTACAAACCACTTCCTCCAAAAGAAGCAGCGATGAAGATGAATCAGCTCAAAATGTTTAGAGCGCAGCTTAAGGAAGCAAAAAAATTCATTAAAACTTGGATTGGCACTGTTAATTCCAAAGCATTTGCTGCAACTTTTCCTATTCTAAAAGGCAGAATTACTGGCAAGTTGACCAAAGGAGAAGTGGTGCAGGCAATAGACAAGGCGGATAAGGAATTAATGAAAGAAGGATGGCTGCTTTTAATTTCTGATTCTTTAATCAAGATTCCCCTCTCTAAATTTTCAAACAAAATAATACGGCTTCGTGTTGCCAAAATGCAGGCAGATGCAAAGGTAAAATATTCGCGTGGAAGGGGAACTGTAGCTGAAGCTAATGCTCTTCGAGAGCACAATAAAATTGCTCGTAAATTAACGCATTATGAGAATCTTGTGATTCAGATACTTCTTGCCAATCCCAATTTTTTGCGCAATATGAAAAAGAGCCATACCTGGCTTTCTAGAGACAATCTTAGTATTATAGAAAAAGTAGCTGAAAATGTCACTCCAAGAACTGTTAAAGAGCGTGCATGGCTCAATGAAATGAACAAAAAACTTGCAATAGATATACCTGCTGAAGAGTCTCATCTCTCTTCTGAGAAGAAGACAAAACCTTCTGAGAAAAAGAAGAAAACTAAAAAGTCTAAGAAAGTTAAAAAAACAAAGAAGAAAAAATCTAGTTGATTTCAGAAATATGTTCTTGCATTTTTCTTTTTTGCGCATCGCTTATGCGTGGATCATTTTTCAGAAACATTGTAAAGAAATTTTTCAAAAGCTGTTTTGTTTTTTTGCTGTTTATCTTTTTTGCAAGTCTCATATAATCTTCTGCTTGTGGGTCATCTAGGAACAAATATCCTATTGAAATAAAGAAAATTGAAACTACATCTTTTTCATCTATAGCAACAGCCTGCTTGAAATTTTTAATGGCGTTTTCAACCTCAAAAACTTCAAAATGTGCGATTCCATTCATTCTGTAATATTCTGGTTTTTTTCTGATTTTAATCGCATTCTCAAAATATTCATATGCTCTATCATAACTCCTTAATTTTACTGCAGCTATGCCCTTAAGATACCAGATTTCAGAGTTTTCTCTGTCGTTTGAAAGTAAATTATCTAGTATTTCAATTGCTTTTTTGTATTTTTTTTCCTTTATCAGCACTTTTGCATCCTTAACATGCATGTTTTTTCCTCTCTCGCTAACCTTTTAAACAGTTTTATACAATTATGTTAATAAGTGGGATTATGGTACAATTATTTAAAGAACGGGAATCACAGGCGCAAATCACTCTTCCAGTGATAACTCCGTCAATGCACAATCCTATAGATTGCATGAGCAGAATTGCCTCACATTTGCGTTTATCCCCAGAAGGGACGTATAGGCGGTCTTCTGATGCTGATTTTGCCTGTAGAATATCTTCTAATGTATCTTCGCTTAGGCTTGAGCGTTCATTACCATCCAGGTTTAGCAGGCTTCTAGAATCTCTCTAGTTATTCCATTTCAATTGTTCCAGGAGGTTTGTTTGTAATATCATAAGCTACTCGTCCAACCTCTGGAATTTCATTTGTGATTCTAGTTGAAATTTTTTCTAAAACTTTGAATGGTATATGCGAAAAATTTGCCGTCATACCATCAAGACTTCGAACTGCTCTTACAATAACTGTATACTGATATGATCTTTCATCTCCGCGCACTCCAACTGTTTTTGATGAAAGCATTGCAGCAAAATATTGCCATGGCCTTTCCATATCTGCATTGTCGATTTCTGTTTCAACAATATCGCATGCATTCTGGACTATCCTTATATTTTCCGAAGTTATCTCACCAACGATCCTAACTCCGAGCCCTGGTCCTGGAAACGGCTGTCTTTGGTGAACTGTTTCCGGAAGCCCCAGTTCTTTTCCAAGTTCCCTTACTTCATGCTTGTACAATTCTCGAAGAGGCTCACACAATTTTAGATCCATATTCTCAGGAAGTCCCCCGACATTATGGTGGCTTTTGATAGTATCTCTTCCCATTCCCCCACTTTCAATCCAGTCTGGGGCAATGGTTCCCTGAACTAAGAATTTGACATTGTGCTTTTTTGCTTCTTCTTCAAAAATATTTATGAATTCTCTACCGATTATCTTCCTTTTTTCTTCTGGATCAACAATGCCTTTGAGTGCATCTAGAAATTTATCTTTTCCATCAATCACATTTAAGTCTACTCCGAGTTTTTCTGCAACTTCTTTGACTTTTTCTGTTTCATTTTTTCTCATAAGCCCATTATCGACGTATACTATGTGTAATTGATCTGGTATTGCTTTTGATGCAAGTGTTGCAGCAACAAAAGAATCAACTCCTCCTGAGACTGCAATAATCGCTTTTTCTTTTCCTATGGTGCTTTTGATCTCTCCAACTGACCTTTCAATGAATTTCTTTGCTTCAAACATATTTATGCCCCACTTATTTCATAATATTCCGGAATTCCCAAGGCGTTTCCTGCAATTGTCATAACAAACGTGATTATGAGAAGCCTTGGAACAAGAAAGACGAGTATTGCTATTAGCGCATATGCAAATGGTATTTTATGAGCTATCTCATATGCCCTTGCATTGACATACAAAATGAAATATAATGTCAATACTATTATTGCAATTACTGCAGTAACGCCAAGGCATGGAAGAGGTGCCAGAAGCCCTAGAAAAGATACCATTGCAAAAGCCATTGCCATAACAGCTGAAACGTAATAGTGCTGTGCAAATGTGGCCTTTCCACCGACCATTTTGAAAATTTGGTATATAATTCTTTCATATCCAAGATGGAATATAACCCCAAATGGGAATGCGATGAGAAGCTGCAACATTGCAAATTTTATAATTGGCTCAGTATCAAGAGCAACTGTTCCTATTTCAGCAACCTCTGAAAAAGTATTATATGTGTATATTCCAAAATGAACTTCTTCAAATTTGCTAATAGCCGCTACAGCAGATCCTATGAATCCTGCTATGATAAAAGCCGCAAGTCCAATGCGAAAATCAGCATTAGGAAGCGCTTCTTCGAATGTTTTGTTGATTTTTTTATAGTCGAATAATAGCTTTGCACTATTCCAAACTTTCCCAAGCTCTCTATACATGGTTTGATATTGGAATGGCACTTTAAAAAAACCTTGGAGTTTTTTCATATGTATGAAAATTGTAGCAGATCTTCATGTTCATACTAAATATGCCCGCGCAACAAGTCCAAAAAATGATATTTCTGGCCTTTGCGAGGGGGCAACTGTCAAAGGCATCAATGTTATGGCTACTGGAGATTTTACTCATCCTGTATACTTTGAAGAACTGAAGTCCCAGCTTACTGAAAACGACAGTGGCCTCTTCCCATATAATAATGTTCATTTTATCCTTTCTTCTGAAATTAGCCTTATATATAGTCAAGAAGGCAAGGTTCGGAAAATGCATCATGTTATGCTCGCTCCATCCCTTGAGATAGCAGGACAAATTAATGACGCTCTTTCAAAAATAGGAAATCTTTCTGCCGACGGCAGGCCTATTCTTGGCCTCTCAAGTGCAAATCTTGCAGATGAGCTGTTTTCTATTTCAAAGGATATTGTAATTATTCCAGCTCACATTTGGACACCGTGGTTTGCAATATTCGGCTCCAAGTCCGGGGTTGACACTGTAGAGGAGGCGTTTGAAGAGCATTCAAAGAGAATTTTTGCACTTGAAACCGGTCTTTCAAGTGATCCTGCTATGAACTGGATGCTAAGCGCGCTTGACAAATACACTCTTGTTTCAAATAGCGATGCTCACAGCCTGAATAAATTAGGGCGCGAGGCAAATGTTTTTGATCTAAAAACACTTTCTTATGATTCTATTATGAATTCCATCAAAACAAAGGAAGGATTTGTCAAAACATTTGAATTTTATCCAGAAGAGGGGAAGTATCATTATGATGGCCATCGAAAATGTGATATAAATTTTTCTCCATGGGAATCGAAGAGCAGAAATAACATTTGTCCAGTATGCAAAAAACCTTTGACCATAGGCGTTCTTCATCGGGTTGCTGATCTTGCTGATAGGAAACCTGGGTTTAAGCCAGAGTCTGCTGTTCCATTTGAATATATCGTTCCACTTCATACTATTATTTCAAAAACTATCAAAAAATCAGAAACAACACAAGCCGTACTTGCAGAATATTCCAAAATAATCAAATATTTCGGAAATGAATTCTCGGTTTTTGAATCAGATAATGATCAAATAAAGATGGCAACAACCCCTCAAATAGCAGAATCAATAATCAGGGTAAAAGAGGGCAAAATCAAATGGATTCCTGGCTTTGATGGTGTTTTTGGAGATCTTATTCTGGATAATTCAATGCCAAAAAATGTAGTTGATAAAAAACAAAAAAACCTTGATGATTTTAATCCTTAGAAACCATATTTATGAGAAGAGGCAGTGCATAAAATGTTGCAGCAAAACCAGCAATTGCACCAGTAGCTAGCCTAATTAGGTTTGTACTCTCGTATACAATTGGGAATAGCCCAAGTTCTGAAATAATCTGCACCCCACCATCAAGCCCAATTGGAATTAGCGCAACAATGAGGAATATTGATGGATAGAGCGTTTTATCTTCCAGTTTTCTTACAAATGGGTAGATAAGCCCTGCAAGTAGCATTGCGCCATAAAGTCCCATATCTCGCGAGCAGAGGGGCATTTTAAACCCGATCGCATCTCCTTTTATGACTTTGATCAGTTCCCTGTCAATATTACTGTTTATGAACTGACCATCCTGTGGGCTGCAATTATCTATCCACATTAAGCCTTCCTCCTGGAAAATACAGAGCGAACGGGATAATTTCTGATGACAAAGCGGACCAAAAACATCATATGCAACTACCATATCATTCTCAAAAGATAATATTGGAACTGCTAACGTGATCCCTATAAACATTAGAAAAACTATGATATACCCTGCATATGTAATTTTTGTCCAGTTCATTAGTAATACGAACGAGAGAAAGGTTTTTTAATTAAATTCACGAATAAGTGACAAGGTGACTAAAATGAGCACAAAACTCTCAAGACTATACGGAATGGACATTTTCACAGACTCTGGTAAATTCATTGGCAATGCTCAAGATTTTATTATTGATTTGGAAGCTGGTGAAGTATCAAGAGTACTTATTGAGCCACTTCCACAAGGTAAAGAAGATGCACGAAAAGCACTTCGGGAAAAGAGCATTCTTTATACGAATGTAAAATCAGTCGAAGATGTAATTGTTGTATCAAAAGGCCCAGCAGGCAAATCGTGATGGGATATGGGAACTTTAATCAATATTATTTTATTGGTGGTTTCCCTCGCTATCGGCGTCGGAGTTGCCATGTTTCTAATTCCTGATCTGCTCCCATTTCTAGACGAACAAACAAGGATTATCATCGCAGTTGTTCTAACGATATTCTCGTTTGTTGCTCTGTATTTCATATCAAAAGGAAATTCAGGCGGATAATAACTTGTTGATTTTTTCTTTAATCTTTTTATCAGGACTAACAATAACAATTCCTTGTTTTGGCTGTCCATAGACTATTATATCATCTTCTTTTGCATTTAATATGAAAATTAGGGCAGTCAAATCCTCTTCTCCGTCTATAAGAATACTTCCGCCTTCTTCAATAAGTTTTTTTGCGTCTCTGCTTATTTCATCCGAAATTGTTCCAGCCGGATTAGAATATTTTTTTGGGTCTTTGAAATACCTCTTAAGAATTTCAATACTTTCAGTTTCAAGTGGCATTCTCATAAATTTATGGTCAAATACTGCCAGGTGAGGGCGTATTCCCATTACAAGAAGTCCAAGAGTGCAAACATCGCCAATAGAGATTATTCTGTGATTCTGGCTCAGTTCCTTTATTCTTTTGAAGTCTATGTGAAGCTCTCCAAGAGGTTGCTTTAGCTGCTCCTTTGCCTTCTGGGATATCTGCATGTTTATAATAAAAGTAAAATAAAATTAAAAATTAGCTGTCTTCAATTGAAATGCTCATAGTTGCGTGCCACGTGTTTCTGCTATGTACTGTGACTCTCATTATTTTTGCATCACTTGGGATGTCAATAATGTATTCAGAACTAAGAGGAACATTCTCTCCTATTACAACATCTGTATCAGTTCCATTACAGGTTATATTCAATACCAATCCACCTGGTGTTGGTTCTGAATATACGATATTGTACCCTCCAAGCTCTATTGAAATATTTTTGTCAAATGTTTCCATACTTATACTGTCATTATAAGCAGCAACACAAACTTCGACTCCTCCATCTACATCTGAATCAGGGCCACTATCGCTTATACCGCCATCCATACTGGAATCAGGCCCAGCATCGCTTACTCCTCCATCTGTGACTCCACCTGGCAGGTCCTCAACAATAACTGTCATGTTTGCTTCCCAGGTATTCTTAGAATGCGGAGTAATCCTAATTCTTTTTCCATCTGATGGAACCTCTACTATCGTCTCATCCTCTATTCCAAATAGCTCGTCTATTACTACATCGCTTCCACTTCCGTTACAAGTAATATCTAAACGAACTCCTGTTGAAGTTGGACTTACAAATGTAATGTGGTACCCACCAACAACCGCAGGGATATATCTCTCGAAATCTCCTGCGATCAAAATTTCATCATAAATAATTCCATCGCATGTTTCAATGCCAGAATCAACATCAGCATCCAAATCAGGACCACTGTCCAGTTCAGTATCAGCATCTGTGTCTGCATCTAAGTCAGGACCGCTATCCATTTCTGTATCTGCATCAGTATCAGCATCCAAATCAGGACCACTGTCCAGTTCAGTATCAGCATCTGTGTCTGCATCTAAGTCAGGACCGCTATCCATTTCTGTATCTGCATCAGTATCAGCATCCAAATCAGGACCACTGTCCAGTTCAGTATCAGCATCTGTGTCTGCATCTAAGTCAGGACCGCTATCCATTTCTGTATCTGCATCAACATCAGCATCCAAATCAGGACCACCGTCTAGGTCTGGACCAGCATCCTCTGTTCCACCGGAACCACCATCAGATGTTTCGTGTTGGTTATTTGGGGGGAATGGGATAACAAAATCATCTGCTGATTCACTACAGGATATTGCTATTCCTGCTGCAATTGTAGCTCCGATAAACCATCTGTTGAACTTGGCAATTTTACTAGGTCTTGCCTTGTCTGGTTCTGCTTTTCTTCTTGATGTTTCTTCCTCACTCCTTGCCGATCTAGCATCTGCCATAAGACTCACCTAAAGATTTTCAACAGTTACACTCATAGTTGCATTCCATGTATTCCTTGAATGCACTGTAATTCTTATTCTCTTGGAATCAGAAGTCATTTCATAACTTTCTTCACTTTCAGTTCCCAATGATTCGCCCATTAGGATATCATCAGTACCAGGTGTACATCCAATATCAATGGTTATACCGCCGGAAGTTTGAGAAACATATGTAATCATATAACCTCCAACTTCTCTAGCTGTTCCTTTGTCAAATGTCTCTTCAGTAACAACTTGATCATATACTCCAATACAAGATGGTCCAGAATCAACATCAGCATCCAAATCAGGACCACCGTCTAGGTCTGGACCAGAGTCAGTATCTGCATCAACATCAGCATCCAAATCAGGACCACCGTCTAGGTCTGGACCAGAGTCAGTATCTGCATCAACATCAGCATCCAAATCAGGACCACCGTCTAGGTCTGGACCAGAGTCAGTATCTGCATCAACATCAGCATCCAAATCAGGACCACCGTCTAGGTCTGGACCAGAGTCAGTATCTGCATCAACATCAGCATCCAAATCAGGACCAGAATCAACCTCAGTATCCTGGCCTCCATCTTCGCATGTTTCTGAACATGAAGGGCATGCCGGATAATAAATATCTTTACTTGCATCACTGCATGCTATTCCAAATGCAACTGCTGCGCTTCCGGCAGCTGCTAAAAACCATTTTCCGAATTTTACTTTTCTTGAATTAGCATCACTTTTTTCTGAACCTGGTTTTGCTTCTTCTTTATCATCTGATTTTCTCAACTGATTTCTTGTATCGCTCATTTTCCCACCCATTTTAATTTAAAACATCCTTTAGTATCTTCATAAGTTTTCTACTGTAATATTACATGTTGCGTTAAACGTATTTCTAGAAGTGACTGTAATCCTTAATCTTCTACTATCACCTGGAACGTTAATCAACTTCTCAACATTGAGTAGCATCTCATCACTAGCTACATTTACTAAGTCAGATGAACATTCAACATCCATGTTAATTCCGCCTGTTGTTTGTGAAACGTAAGTGAATCCATATCCACCAACCATTTCTGTCGAGGTTTTTGCAATTGTTAGACCAGTTACTGTTTGATTAAATACTCCAGAACATACTGTTCCTCCACCTTGTCCTCCAAATCCAGCAGAACCGCCAGCTCCTGCGATACCACCCTGGCCTCCGACACCACCTTCTCCAGCAAAACCACCCTGGCCTCCGGATCCAGCAGAACCTCCTTGTCCGCCAACGCCACCTTCTCCTGCATGTGCGCCTTCACCGCCAAACCCTGCAGAACCGCCGGATGTTGTACCGCCGAATCCACCTGTGGTTGTGCCACCGGCACCACCGACAGCGCCAGAGCCGGCATTTCCTCCAGAGCTTATAGGTATCCCTAGAGAACTATGTCCATCACAAGCAGAAATTGCTGTTGCTATTGTCCCTGTAAGTAGAGCTACTGCTCCCATCGCAAGAAACCTGTTCCTTTGCTGCTGCAAAGGTTTTCCACAAAAAGTATTTCCTAAATTCCTGATACGTAAATTTTTGTTAATCATATCTTATCCACCCACTAATACTTGAAACATTGTGTTTAAAAGTATATTTATTTGCTTTTGGAACCAATTTTTCTCTCTTACCATGAAATATCTTTCTGAAAGCGTTCAGTCTTCTGATGTTATCTTTGGTATTCTGGGCCTGACTGGTCTTCTTATGATTGGCTTCATTGCAACTTTGATTGTTTGACTGCTGGTTGGGTCAACCTCTACTTTCTTGTTCTCATATCCTTTTTTCTTGAAAGTGAAAGTTACTTTTTCCTCTCCTTCCTGAAGTTTTGTTGAGCATTCCCTTGATTTCGTTGGCTGGCATATACTATCATTACCAACAAGAACCTCAACATTATTTGTATCAAGCTTGAATATTATTTCGTGCTCTTGTACTTTTGGTTCTGCGGTTTTGGCTATGTCTGCCGAATCTACAGTATTGCTATGTGGTGCTTTTGGTTCTTCTATAAGAGGGTCTCGTATGTTCCCTTTTTGGGCTTGTACAGTTTCTTGCTGATCGCTATCCATCAAAACTATGGTGCCAGCTGTAGCAACTGCTCCCAAGGCAACTGCACCAGTAACCCCCCAGAAAAGTTTTCTGTTTTTTCTGCGTAACATTTCGCGTGGTGTGGCATCAACCATTATTCCTGTTCCTGTTGATTTGGTTCCTACTTGTGTTAATGGTCTGACTGCTCCTGAAATAGGGCCTGGAGCAATTCCAGATTGACCACGTGCACTATCAATTGCATTCTTAAGATCATTTGCACTTGCGAATCTTTCCTGCGGTTCCTTTGCAAGACAGCGCATTATTACTTCTTCAAAATCTTCAGGTATATTGGCTGCAGGTGCCCTTTTTCTAGGAGAAATTGGAGTTTCGTTAAGAACTGCTCTGAATAAAGATGCATTTGAACTATGAGATGCAGTATCAAATGGATCAACACCAGTCATAGCATGATACATTACTGCTCCTGCTGAATAAATGTCAGCTCTTGCATCAAGACCTTTAGTACCAAATGCCTGCTCTGGAGCCATGTATTCAGGAGTTCCAACTATACCTCCTGCCTGCGTCTTGAACTCATCTTTGGTACTCTGTACTTTTGCAACTCCAAAATCAATAATCTTGACATGGTCATTTCCATCTACTGTTGTGATAAATATGTTGTCTGGTTTTATGTCACGATGTAATACTCCATTTTTATGTGCTTCTGCAAGCCCTGCGCAGATCTGTCTGAATATCCCTCTTGCACGTTCGCAGTTCATGGGTCCTTCTTCTCCCAATATCTGCTCAAGGCTTTTTCCGTGCAGGTGCTCCATTGCTATATAACATTCAGATCCATCTGAGAATTGAGCATAATTATAAATTTCAACAATGTTTGGATGGCGAATTCTTGCAGCAGCCTTTGCTTCCTGCATGAAACGTGCCTGGGCTTCTTTTCCTTTGAGCTCATCCAACATTACTTTGATAACTACTTCCCGCTCGAGGTTGCTATCAAATGCAGTGTAGATTATTCCCATTCCGCCTTTGCCAAGTACATGGATATTCTGATAGCCAAGATCCTTAATCTTCTTTATTGTATCATTTGATTCCAAATCTGAATCATATTCTGCTATCTTCAGAATTTCTTCTTCCTCTAAAGCTGAAACTTCTACTCCAGTTCCTTCTACTCCTATCTCTAATGCTGGTACTGTATCCTCATCTTGTGAAATTACTCCTGGTTCTGGTTTAATTACGTGTTTGGCTCTTAGCTTTGAAACATCTAGTTTTGGACTAGTTGGAATATCCTCGTCATCATCAACA
The DNA here is from genome assembly GCA_963723105.1 of uncultured Microcaldota archaeon. GTDB lineage: Archaea > Micrarchaeota > Micrarchaeia > Anstonellales > Bilamarchaeaceae > Bilamarchaeum. The sequence continues at coordinate 197,845 of CAVRPK010000001.1, read as the reverse complement.
AGTTTTTCACCCAAATCCCTGACAGATGAACTAGCATGTAATGTATCTAACATTCCTACTTTTGTTGCATCAAGACTTTCAACAATCGGCCTATCAGTTTCTTTGGGCTTGTGATTAGCAGCAATACCAATAATCGTTTCTTGGCTGTCAGTTGCTCTATCAATAAGAACTTTTTCTGATACTTTCTTCCTGACAGGAGGCTTATTTTTAACTGGTAGTTCGCCCGCTTTGGGTTTGTGCATGTTACACTTTATGTTAGAAAGTCTTTAAAAGACCTCTTTCTTGCATCTTTACCACTTTTTCAGATATTTGGTCTTATGGTCTACGAAGACAGGATATTGCACTAAACAACACCTTTTTAAAGAGTTTCAATTAATGTTTTTCCATGAATCAATCATCTAATCAAAGGGAATTAGTTAGAAGGTCTACAGGAGCTCATGCTGCTCATAAATCATCCAAGGCACTTGCTGCTGCTGTTTCTACATTTATTGTATTTGCTCCTATGTTTGAGCGAACTGCACTGGCTCAGCCACAGTCTGCTCAGCAGGATAGTCCCAAGGCAGAACATATTGTGCGAGGCAACGAGCTTACAATAACGGCCGGAGAAAAATCCATTAAAGTTTATACAAAATACTTTGTAGGAGAAAGCGATCAGATTAGTGATCCTGTACTTGAAGTTGAAGGGCCAGCAAAATTCACTGTAAGATTTTATCCAGTTGTAAAGCGTGATCAGTTCTCAGAAGGAAAGGAAACCTATGAACGGGATCTTCTATATTCCTTTGGAGAAGCGGGTGAATCTGAAGGAGTTGAACAGACTACTAATATGGAAACAAGAATATCTCCTTATACAGCCAGTGGGGATTATGTTGACACACTGAATTTTGTTATCGGAACTCCAATAGAAATTACCAAAGAAGTTGGAGAAGGAAAGCACAGATTTTCTGTTCTATCTCCAAACGGATTCTTTGAACTTGTAAGTGTGGAAGCAGTAGTGGTAGAAAAACCGCCAGTTGAACCCCCAGCAAGACGTGTAATAAAAACACCAACAGCACCAGAGCCTGCTAAAACCGTAACGGTGAAAGAAACTCCTTCAAAAGAATATGATAAACCAGTGGTTCTGTTCGATGCAGAGAGAACCTGGATTAACACTCCTGAGAACGATGGTGATATGAACTATTGGCAGAGTAGGGTAAATGGATGGTTCGATGACAACTGGGCAATTGTTGCAGGTGGAATGTCATCTTCCTATGCATTGAAACTTGATTCTGATACTACACAAACTATCTTCAGAAGCTTTTCATTTGATGCGAGTTTGGGACTTGCATATGGAAACAGCGGACACTATGCATATGCACTGGCAAATGCAGGATATCGTGGAATGATTTCAACTACTGTTTTGTTTGAATCCCCTGCTGGCATGAGGGATGTTACTGATCAGTTCGAAATCGGAGGTCAGGTAGGCTACAGATTAAAGCACAACCTGGCTCTTGATGCCAGCGTAGTCAACAATCCTTTCAATCCGGTGAAAGGACGCCTGTATGGTATGCTTCCAGTAGGATGGATATCTGGGGGCCATTCTAACCCATGGATTGAAGTGAATTCTCTATGGCTTAGGACCATGAGACAAGTGCAGTCAGCTGACTCTGTAGGTGCTGCTGAACTGGGAAGCGACAACCTCTACATGCGCGGACTTGTCGGAATTCCTATCTGGGAATTCGGTACAATCGTTCCTTCGGTTATCGGAGGTGGCGAGTTCTACTATCCTCTTGTTCGTGGACCAGACGAGGGTATCACTGGTAATTTCTATGCAGGAGGCTCGCTTAAAACTCGCAGTGCTCTTGAGGGTGAAGCAGGTTCGCTCGAGCTTGAAGCTGGTGCTGTGGGAAACACAAAAGGAGCGACGATAATGCTCAAGCTAGAGCATAGCAGATAATTTTTCCTCTTACTTTTTAATATTAGAGAATTCTAAATCCCTTTTCATTTCCGACAATTATCTGGTCAAATTGTGTGAAAATCCCATTTTCAATAATTCCAGGCATATTCTTGAGCTCTCGCTCCAACTCTTTTGGATTTTCAATTTTCATAGCACAATCGATGATAAAACTTCCATTGTCGCTGATAACAGGCCCTAGTTTTGCCTTTGACATCCTGATCTTTGGATTGTATTGCTTTAGTTTGCGCATAATAAGAGGTGCTGCAAAAGGCAGTACTTCTAAATTTACATCTCCTTCAAGTACCCCTTCCAAAACCTTGCTCTCATCAACAATTACAATGAACCTTTTTGCATTGTAATCAACTATTTTCTCTCTAGTCAGTGCTCCGCCTCCACCTTTGAGCAGAGCTGTTTTAGTTACTTTATCTGCACCATCAACTGCAAGATCAATCTCTCCAATTGAATCTGGTTCAGTTACAGAAATCCCATTTTCAGCAGCAAGCATTCTTGAATCAAAAGAAGTTGTAACGCAAGTTATCTTCAAGCCTGCTTTTACTTTTTCTCCAAGCAATCTGATAAATTCCTTTACTGTGCTTCCACTGCCAAGTCCAATGCACATTCCGTCCTTTACATAATCTAGAGCTGCTTTTGCAGCATTAATTTTTGAGAGATTCATATTAACCAGTTCTGCTCATTGTTATTCCTTTTCCATCTTCTTCCCGAACAACCTCAAGTACATTGCCACTTGAATCTGCCAATGAAACTTCTGAAAATTGATCTCCTACTCTCATGGTGATTATTCTTGGTCTTCCATCTAGCGTAGCTTGAATACTATATATTCGCTGTCTTTGATTATATGCAAACTGGACAGTGCAGTCCTGAAAAATATCTTCTCTATTGAACAAATCCAAAAGTTGGTATCCTTCTCCTTTCATTGTTCTTCGACAATCTGGATTATCGAGCATGTTTCCAAGAACTGATCTGAATGCAACATCTGCATTTCTCTGTGCACTTTCAACATGTTCTCTAACCGGAACCATGCTTGCCAATCTGCTCTCAGGTTGGGGCTGCATCACTTGTCCTACTGTTGGGTCTTCAACTACTTGCCTGTTTGGTCTTCCTACCATAAGTATCTACCTGTTAAATAATCTTTTCCAGTATTTATAAATATGACCGAAATTTTATGTCTTGAAGACAGCTATTGCAAGCAGTGCGCTGCAAATGTAAAATCCATTTCAGATAATTCTGTTGTTCTTGATCAGACCCTATTCTATCCTCGTGGAGGTGGACAACCTTCTGACCAAGGAACCATGACTCATTCTGATGGAACCGAGTACAAAGTGCTAAATGTCATCAAGCGTGATGGACAGATTAACCACGAACTTGATCGCGCTGGCTTATTGGTTGGAGATTCTGTTATTTGCAAACTTGATTGGAGCAGGAGATACAGACTTATGCAAATGCATACTGCAGCGCATGTTCTTGCAGCTACAATGTGCAAACATTCCAATTCTCTGATTACTGGAAATCAGCTGGAAGTTGAAAAAACCCGGTTTGATTTTAAGATGCAGGATTTTGACCGGACAAAGTTTGAGGAAATAGTAAAATTCGCAAATGCAGAGCTGGAAAAGGATATCGAACTCAAAATTTTTTCCCTTCCACGCGAAGAGGCAATGAAAATTCCTGATGTAGTAAAACTTGCAGGTGCTCTTCCTCCATCTATCAGCGTTCTTCGTATTGTAGAAATTCCTGGAATCGACATTCAGGCAGATGGCGGAACCCACGTGAAAAACCTAAAAGAAGTAGGAAAAATAGAGATTCTCAAGCTTGAAAACAAAGGAAAAGACAACCGAAGGATTTATTTTACCTTAATATGATAGTTAATGGGTGTTCATATGAACAAATCAAAACTAGTGGGATATCTATTCGTAGTCCTTGGGGCTTTGATGATAGTCGGCTCAGCATATGTAATAATCTCTTATGCTAGCGAAATGATGACAGCTATTGTTGACTTTGTAACAACTAATGACTTTTCCAAACTTCAACAATGTGGAGTTGCTCCACCTTCTCAGTTTAATAAACTGAAAAATGATCTAACCACAGTGGTACTTCCTTCGCTATACATAGGACTTCCACTACTATTGATCATCTTATCTTTCTTGATGTTCCTTGGTGGATATCATTATCACAAGGGAAGACACGAAGAAGAGCTTAAGAAAGTCGAAGAGATGGAACGCATGATGGTTCATAGAGTCGTCAAGAAAATGTCTACTGAAAAATCTAAAGTTCAAGAAGTTCCAGAGCCTGAATATTCAGAGCCTGAGGAATTCGATGAACCTGAGGATGAAGAAGAAATCCCAAGACGAACAAAAACCAAGAAAAAGAAATAATTTTTTTCTTTTTTATTTTCTGCGGAAATACGCACCTAGTTTTGTTTTATGTGCTATTTTGAACTCTTTTTATTATGGAAATTGATGCATATCATATTATTTTAGATTATTTAAATCTCATATCTGCAAAAGAAATTGCCAATTATTCCGCTTTAGTCCCATCAGATGTAAAGATCATTCTAAGAAATGCCATGCCAGATGATTTATATCTAAAAACTGCATATATGATAGGCGCACTGAAAGTTTCTCTTAAGTTAAAAAATCCTTCTTTCAAGGCCAAATATTCTAAGAAAATGTCTGCTTCTGTTAGTTCTACAATTCGTAAAAAAATGCAAGATTCAACATTCTCTGAGTCTTGGCAGAAAAAAACCAAATTAGCTTCTCTTAAAGGCAATTTGCGCATTAAACAATTACTTCAAAACCCAACTTTCTCACGAGATTGGTCTAAAAGGTGTTCCAAAGCTGCTTGCATTTTGCAAAGTTCCAAGAAAGGCATATTTGATCCTAGGTTGCGTGCTGCTCGAACTTGTTGGTCTATAAAAGGTTTACAAAAAACTGGTCGGAAATTCAATGGTCCCAATGGAGAAAAAATGTATAATCCTCTTGAAATAACAGTGGCTCGTTTGCTTTTGAATATGGGACTTTTATATGATTATGAATCACGGATAAAAAATCCTGGTCTAAATGGATTTTATTCTATTGATTTCATGATTGATGATCCGCCTTTAATTATAGAGGTAACTTACTGGGATAAAATAAATCAAAAATGCAAAAAATTAACAAAAAAATTTATCTACCTAAACAATCAGTTTCCCAATCATTCATTAATCCTAGTTACTAAAGCTCACCTGCGTGATAGGTATAAAAGGCTATTGCCGGATAATATCAATGTTCTAACATCTAAAGAGTTAGAGCAATTTATCTTGGGATAAATCTCCAAGCAAAGCGGGGTAACAAATTCTACTTTTATATTAGGATTTGCCCTATGGGGAGCTTGGAGTTCCCGCTGGGCTCATAACCCAGAGATCGGTGGTTCAAATCCACCCCCCGCTATTTCTTTTTCTCATTATCAAGAGCAAATTCGCGTGCTCTTCTTGATATATCATTAAGTGCAGATGATATTCTTTGCTCCACATTCAGCCATGGATCTGTTTCATCCTGTATCTCGAATATGCGCCTCACTTCCTGAAGGAAACTTCCCCATAGTCTTTCCATCTCTTTTTCATAATCAAGATTGAGGATAGCATGTCTTCTCAATTCTGGCTCTTCCAGATCTCCAGAATAGCTCATGGTCAGTACATCATCTACAAAACCAAGACAAACCCCGTTCTCTTCGTGCACTGTAAGATCAAACCTGTCCTCATCAATAATGCTTGTCATATGCCTATGACCATAGCCTCTGGGTACAATGAAAAGTGCATCTGGCTGCATATCTGCAATTGTTTCAATTTGCCTGACTACACTTTTGTCTCTATTAACGCTTAGTTTTGCAAAAACTTTGAGCAAATCAATTGCTATCCCAACGTCTTGCTCAGACCACTTGCCGTCGTATTCGTACATTCTGATTGATATTGCTTTCTCAAGTATCCCATACAACACTCCAAGGTAGTATGCTTCTCCGGTCTGAGGCTCCACCAAGACCTTTATCTTTTCCGGACTTACTTGCGCAAAATCAATCATTCCAAACGGATCACTTATGCTTTCAGCTCCACATCTGCCGCTGATATTGTCCTGAAGCTCTGCATTCATTACGCTCTCCATATATGCTCTTTTAGGTTCTATTTCAGCAATTGCGTTTTTTCTTTCCCTTTTGAATCCTTTAAATGCATGAAGAGCAGTCCAGACATCTGTTAATCTTGATATGTTGACGGCTGATATCCCACCAAGTTCAGGTCCTTGTTCGTGGATAATAATTATTTTTTTATGTGGGTTCTTTTCAATGAAATCGTATGCAGCATTTTGGAAGAATCTTAAATTGCCAACCATTGGCGCGTTGCCTCTGCCAATATTGCCGTGCCTTCCAAAGGCTAAGAGTATTCTTGTTTTTGTCATGATTTGTATTATACAATGTTATATTTTTATAGTTATTGTTAATGTAAATCTAAGTTAGTACTTCCAGAGTCCAATGGCCTAAAACTGCAAGTAATACATATCTCAAAACACGTCCTGCGATGCATGCAATTAGAAATTTCCACCATTTTATCTTCAGTCCGCCTGCAACAAGACCAGCAGCATCAAAGAGCGGATTTGGGATAAATGCCAAAATAAACACTGCAATTACATTATATTTTCTAACAAAATCCTCAATCTTTTTTGATTCTTTTATGTGACTGTTGAGAATGTTGCGGGTTCCTTGCCCTGCAACATACCCTGTCAGCTCACCAATACCAGAACCGATTCCAGCTACTATTCCCAGAAGCACTGGGTCAAAATAAGCCGCCATTGCAATTATTGCTGCAAAAGCAGGAGAAGGAAGAACTATTGTTGCTGAACCGAGCACTGCAATAAAAAAAGCTCCAGCATATCCAAATGCAGCTAATTTTTCTATTTCTTCGGAGAAAATAATTATGAGCACTACAATTAGTACTGAAAGAAAAATTTGAACTACTCCTTCTGTTTTTGTGTTCATCTAAAAGAAAATAGGATAAAACAAAATTATAATGGTTCTACTGCAACGCTCAGCGTTGCATCAAAAGTATTTCTTGAGTGAACAGTTATCCTGATTCTCTTTCCATCATCCAGGAACTTCAACAGTATGTTCAACCATGGTTGTAATGGCATCTCCACTTGCAATCTCTTCACTGTCAGATCCACAATCAATATTCATGGTTATGCCATCTGTTGTCTGGGAAACATAGGTTATCATGTATCCGCCAACTTCTCTTCCTGTTCCTTTGTCAAAAGTCTCTTCAGTAAATACTTCATCAAAAACTCCAGAACACAGAGGTCCTGGATCAGCATCTGCCACATCAGAATCAGCAACATCACTGTCTTCCATATCTCCATCTGCTACATCTGAATCAGCAATAGTATCAGCATCAGCTAAATCTCCATCTAAAGTATCAGAATCAGCAACATCTGCATCAACAATCTCATTATCAGCATCTGCCACATCGCTATCTACAGTATCAGAATCTCTTATATCGCTATCAACAATGTCCGTATCAGAACCAGCATCAACATCACTGTCAGATACGTCTCCATCAGCACGATCAAGAGCCGAAGTGTCAAATGGACAAATCAAATTACATGATGTAGGACTAAGAGCAATTCCAACTGTAAGAACAGCTGCCGCTGCTTTTTTCATAATCCTTTCAGTAAGCGGGGCCTTTGTGCTCATTGATTTAGCCTTATCCCCATCTTCTTCCTTTTTTGGTTTAATTGAAATAGTATTCATGTCATCGCCTTTTAGAAAATTTACAATGGTTCTACTGCAACGCTCAGCGTTGCATCAAAAGTATTTCTTGAGTGAACGGTTATCCTGATTCTCTTTCCATCCTCAGGAACTTCAACAGTATGTTCAACCAGAGTTTCAATATCTTCTCCAGCTGTGATCTCAGAACTATCAGATCCACAATGGATATCAAGTGTTAATCCATCTACTGTCTGGGAAACATAGGTTATCATGTATCCGCCAACTTCTCTTCCTGTTCCTTTGTCAAAAGTCTCTTCAGTAAATACTTCATCAAAAACGTCAGAACACAGAGGTCCTGGATCAGCATCTTCATCAACATCGCCGTCTGAAACATCAGCATCTGTGATTCCGCCATCATCAACATCCCCATCTAAAATATCAGCATCAGCTACATCACCATCAGTAACGCCGCCATCCTCATCAATATCCCCATCTACGACATCTCCAGCATCAGTGCCTGCATCAAATTCGATTAATTCTCTTTTTTCAGGGCTACATGCCGAGACTCCCAATACAATGCCCGTAGCAAGTACGACTGCTGCTGCCTTTTTCATAATCCTCTCAGTAAGAGGAGCCTTTGTGCTCATTGGCTTTGCCTTATCGCTATCCTCTTCCTTTTTTGGTCTGATTGAAATAGTATCCATAAATATAATCCTCATTCATCTTTTATAAGTGTTCGTATGTGGAAACTTAAGATGCTTATTATACTTCTAAAATTATAATTATCGACGTTATTATTTGAAAAAATCAGACACTGTATCCTCCTAGGGGGATACTAATATTTAAATATGATCCATTTTATTAGAAAGTTGTCATTTTGCTGCAAAAGAAAAATAAAAATTATAATGGTTCTACTGCAACGCTCATAGTTGCATCAAACGTATTTCTTGAGTGAACGGTTATCCTGATTCTCTTTCCATCATCCGGAACATTCACAGTATGCTCAACCATGGTTGTAATGGCATCTCCACTTGTGATCTCTTCACTGTCAGATCCACAATCAATATTCATGGTTATCCCACCTGTTGTCTGAGTTACATAAGTTATCATGTAACCTCCAACACTTCTGCCTGTTCCCTTGTCAAATGTCTCTTCAGTAATAACTTCATCAAAAACTCCAGAACACAGAGGCTCAAGATCAGCATCTTCCTCAACGTCTCCGTCTAAAACATCGCCGTCAGTAATATCACTGTCTGCTAAATCTCCGTCAACAACATCAGCATCTGCAACGTCGCTATCCTCATCAGCATCAACAACATCAGAGTCAACTACATCTGCATCTTCCTCAACGTCTCCGTCTAAAATATCAGCATCAGAAACATTGCCGTCTCTAATATCAGAATCAACTACATTCACATCAGCGTCTTGACTTCCATCTACTTCTGCATCCTGCACAGAATCAGCATCACTATCAGAAACATCTCCATCGTGACTAACATCCAAATCTCTTGGAATTTCGAAATCCGTCAGTAAACTACATGCCATTGGACTAACAGCAATTCCAACTGCAAGAACAGTTGCTGCTGCCTTTTTCATAATTCTTTCAGTTAATGGAGCTTTAGTACTCATTGATTCGGTTTTATTGCCATCTTCTTCCTTTTTCGGTCTAATTGTTTTCGTATTCATATCATTACCTTTTCTTAATTTGAAAATTATAATGGTTCTACTGCAACGCTCATAGTTGCATTAAACGTATTTCTTGAATGAACAGTTATCCTGATTCTTTTTCCATCATAAGGAACTTCAACAGTATGTTCAACTAATGTAGTGAGATCATCTCCAGCTGTGATCTGTGCACTGTCAGATCCACAATCAATATCAAGTGTTAATCCATCTACTGTTGGAGAAACATATGTTATCGTGTAGCCACCAACCTCTCTTTCTGTTCCCTTGTCAAATGTCTCTTCAGTAACTACTTCATCAAAAACTCCAGAACATAAAGGTTCAAAACCAGCATCTTCATCTACACTTCCGTCACTAACCGCAGCATCCTCTTCAACACTTCCATCAGTGGTCTCAGAAGCAGTATCCGAATCATGATCATTTCTTTCATGAGCTGGGACGATCAAACTACAGGCAGATGGTCCATATATCATACCAGCAGCAAGTACAAATGCTGCTGCCTTTTTCATAATTCTTTCAGTTAGTGGAGCCTTAGTGCTCAAGCTCTTGGCCTTATCGCCATCCTCTTCCTTTTTTGTTTTTGTTAGATTGGTATTCACATGATCATCTTCTGAAAATTTACAATGGTTCTACTGCAACGCTCATAGTTGCATCAAACGTATTTCTTGAGTGAACGGTTATCCTGATTCTCTTTCCATCATCCGGAACATTCACAGTATGCTCAACCATGGTTGTAATGGCATCTCCACTTGTGATCTCTTCACTGTCAGATCCACAATCAATATTCATGGTTATCCCACCTGTTGTCTGAGTTACATAAGTTATCATGTAACCTCCAACACTTCTGCCTGTTCCCTTGTCAAATGTCTCTTCAGTAATAACTTCATCAAAAACTCCAGAACACAGAGGCTCAAGATCAGCATCTTCCTCAACGTCTCCGTCTAAAACATCGCCGTCAGTAATATCACTGTCTGCTAAATCTCCGTCAACAACATCAGCATCTGAAACATCAGCGTCGGTGATATCAGAATCAGCTACATCTGCGTCTAAAACATCCCCATCAAGAACATCGCCGTCTGTAGTGTCAGCATCAGCAACATCCCCATCCAAAACATCACTGTCTGCATCAGCAGCATCATGATCCGCATCTACTTCTGCATCATGTCCAGCATCCGTAGGTGTTCCACTCCTAGTTCCACTTGCATCTAAAAGACAGGATACTGGGGCAAGTGCGCATGCAGTTGCAATTACTGCTACTGCAGCCTTTTTCATAATTCTTTCAGTTAGTGGAGCCTTTGTGCTCATTGATTTGGCCTTATCGCCATCTTCTTCCTTTTTTGGTCTGATTGAAGTAGTATTCATAAATATATTATCTCCATTTGTTTTTATAAGTGTTTGTAAATGGTACTATCTATCCTAAATATCAAGAATTAGAAAATGGACCCAGGGGGACTCGCACCCCCGGCCCCTCGCGTGCAAGGCGAGTGCTCTGCTACTGAGCTATGGGCCCAAACTTTACTCTAAAAAATAGTAGTTTAGAGAATTCAATTATCAAGAATTGGATGAAAAGGTTTTAGAAACATTCTTCTTTTTTTAAAATTAAGATATCGACCAGCTCAAGCTGGTTTTAGGGCATTATGAGCATCCGCCCCATCCACATCCATAGCACATCTTGCATCCTTCTTGGAATACGAGATTGCCATCGCAACATGGACAAATGCCTTTTTTGATTTTTTCATTTTCAGAAAGAGGAGGTACTTCTCTTGGAACATTTATTTCATTTACCGGAATTTGAATATTTTCTTCGCTCATGGTCATCCCACAAAGTCTACAAGTCTAATTATTAAAAAGATAAACTTTATCCTCTAAAAATAAGATACACAAAATTAGAAAAAAATAACAACTTTCTATTTCCAAGCAGGCATTTTAGACATATGATCGTCACCAAACCGCTCTGCATTTTCTTGATCAGTGTTTTTCATTTTCATAAAGAAATTAATCATTTTCTTTTGGTAAAAGGTTCCCAGCTTTATTTGTGCAGTGAACGCAGTATCTATTGTCTTTGGACTCCCCTCTAAAGTCTGCTTCCTTTTCCATTGGCATAGCACAACTTTCACACACGCTCATTTTTCACCTTAAAAAATAGTGCCGAGGGGGGAAGTTGAATCCCCGACCTCACGATTTCTCGAGTACAGTAGTTATCATCGGCAAACTGCCTCATAACTCATCGGATTTGCACCTATGAGTCGTGCACTCTAACCAGTTGCTCAAACTTTCAGCATGACCGTTTTGGTCAAGCTTTTGCTAAAAGCTTGCTGAGCTACCTCGGCATTCTAAAAACAAATCCTATGGTTAAAGGATTGTTAGAAGTTATTTAATTTACTTACATTTAAATTCCATACTGGCAGGTCTATGAGCGAGGAATATTTCTCTTTATTAAAAAATGAGTTACAAAAGGCCTACTCTCTGGCATCAGAAGCCCGTTCAAAGGGGTTTGATCCTGCCCCAGAAATCGAGGTAAAAATAGCAAAGGATGTCGCGGCTCGAGTTGAAGGTATTGTTGGCCCACCTGGGATTTCCGAACTTATCAGGTCTCTCGAGCAGGGCGGAATGCCAAGAGAAAAAATAGCATTTGAAGTTGCACGTCGTATCGCTTCTGGGGATGTAATTAAAGGAACCAAAGAGAGACTTATTGAACAGGCAGTTAGGACTGGACTTGGCATTCTTACCGAAGGTGTTCTTGTTGCTCCAACTGAAGGCATCTCGAAAGTCAAGATAAAAACAAATCCAGACGGCAGTGATTATGTTGCTGTTTATTATGCCGGCCCAATTCGAAGTGCTGGAGGTACTGCAGCTGCTCTGAGTCTTCTTCTTGCAGATATTGCACGCCGTACTTGCGGAGTTGGAGATTATCGAGCTACCGATTCCCAGGTTCTTCGTTATATTGAAGAAATTTTAACGTATGAAAACCGTTGTGTTCACCTTCAGTATCTTCCATCTGAGGAAAACATGAAAATAATTGCAGAAAATATTCCTATTTGTATTGATGGAGATCCTACAGAAGAAATAGAGATCTCTGCATATCGTGATGTTCCTGGGGTTGAAACGAACCGAGTTCGTGGTGGGGTTCCCCTTGTATTTTGCGAAGGTGTTGCCCTAAAGGCCGCCAAGGTTTTGAAATATACAAAAAAACTTGAACTTAACTGGAACTGGCTTGAAAAGATTATCAAGATCAAGAAAAAGGCAGATAAAATTGAAGTCAAACCAGACCCAAGTTTTCTTGAAGGTTTGGTTGCCGGTCGTCCTGTTTTCAGTCATCCATCTGCCAAAGGTGGATTCAGGCTTCGCTATGGCAGGTGTAAAAGCAGCGGGCTCATGGGAAAAACCATTCACCCGGCAACAATGACTCTTCTGGATAATTTCCTTGCATATGGAACTCATATGAAAATTGAGAGGCCTGGGAAGGGATGTGTTGTTACTGCACTTGAAACTCTTGAGCCTCCTGCAGTAAAATTGAAATGCGGAAGAGTTATGAAAGTCAGAACACTTGAAGAATCCTATAAAATCAAAGATGAAGTTGAAAGAATTCTTTTCCTTGGTGATATGCTCTGTCCTTATGGTGATTTTCTCAAATCAAACCATCCTCTTATCCCATGCGGATACTGCTTGGAGTGGTGGGAGCTCGAACTCAAAGGAAACCAGTCGCCTGAATTAAATGCCCGGTCAATGTTTGAATTTTCAGCAAAACATTCCGTGCCTCTTCATCCAGATTTCACTTATCATTGGCATGACATTTCATCAGAACAGATTCGTGATCTTGTAAAATGGTTAGCGCATGGAACTTTGCATGTGGAAAATGATCAGATTCGAGAGTTTTCAGTGCCAATTTCAGATGCCAAAACAGTTCTCGAAGAATTGATTTTAGAACATCGTGTTCATGAGGGACATGTTATTATTGATTCGGATAATGCATTTGCATTATTTTCATCACTCGGTATAATTGCAGAAAACAAAATTGATATTTCTGCATTTGAAAAAGCTTGGAGTGCTGATAAACACCCGCTTGATTTAGTTAATGAACTTTCTGGAATTACTATCCGGGCCAAGTCTCCCACATATATTGGTGCAAAGATGGGAAGGCCAGAAAAAGCCAAAGAGAGGAAAATGGACGGATCTCCACATGCTCTTTTCCCTACTGGTTCTTTCAAGAACAGGAGCATCACAAAACAATACCGCACTCTTCAAAATGCCAGCGGAGAAAAAAATATCAACCTGGAAGTTATCCGAACAAGATGCCAAAATTGTAATGCTCTGTGTTTTTACAAAAAGTGTCATGTTTGCGGATCCAAGGCAGATTTAGAGCGCCTTTATGCTGATTCTGGTCTTGTTGTGAAAGGAGAGCCACCAGAGGATCGCAAACTTATATCTTATGATAAGCGTCCGGTGAACATCATTGAACTCTATGATTCAGCTCGGGAAAAGCTTGGAGTTAATGTATCTGAGGTCAAAGGAGTAAAAGGCCTTTCCAATGCTCTTCGAATTCCAGAGCGCCTTGAAAAAGGATTTTTACGTGCAAAACATGATGTTTATGTTTTCCGTGACGGGACCTGCCGTTTTGATGCAACAGATGTAGCGCTTACTCACTTCACTCCTGATGAAGTTGGGGTTTCTGTTTCCAAACTGATCAAACTTGGATACAAAACTGATTATCTTGGAAACAAACTTGAGCGTGGGGATCAGACAGTTGCTCTTCGGCATCAAGACATTTTACTTGCAAATTCCGGGGCAGATTATTTTGTCCGGGTTTCTGCATTCATAGATGATCTTTTGGTTAATCTATATGGTATGAAGCCTTTCTACAATGTAAAGACCAAAGACGATCTGATAGGGCATCTTACTGTTGGTTTATCTCCGCATACAAGTGCTGGCGCGCTAAGTCGCATTGTGGGTTTTACCAATGCCCATGTTGGATATGCTCATCCTTATTTCCATACTGCAAAACGAAGAAATTGTGACGGTGATGAGGATTGTATTATGCTTCTTATGGACGCGCTTCTGAATTTCTCGCGCCAATTTTTAGATACAAGAAGAGGAGGTACAATGGACGCGCCTCTTGTTCTTTCAATTGAAATTAATCCTAAAGAAGTTGATGATGAGGCGCACAATGTTGAATTTGTTTCCAGCTATCCGCTTGAATTCTATGAAGCTGCTGCTAAAAATTCATCTCTTAGCGCTGTAAAAATCAAGACCGTCAAAGATGTTCTTGGAACTGACGAGCAATACGAGATTCCAATAACTCATACTGGAGGAACTCTTGATGTTGGAAATGTCAGAACTGCTTATGTTGAATTGCAGTCAATTCCTGAAAAGATTGAAGTTCAATTTGCACTTCAAGAGCGTCTTCGTTCAGTTGATAGCAGTGATGCTGCGGAGCGTCTTATTCTAAGTCACTTTATTCCGGATCTATACGGTAATCTCAGATCCTATTCCAGGCAGACCTTTAGGTGCGTTTCATGCAATACAATATACCGCAGAGTTCCTCTTGCCGGAAAATGCAATCGGTGTGGTGGCAATCTTCTTCTTACTATCAATAAAGGCGGAATTGAAAAGTATTTGAAAATTTCAAGAGCCATTGTTCAAAAATATGATCTACCTATCTATCTCAAACAAAGGCTGGATCTTCTCGAGCGCGAGATCAAAAGCATTTTTGAGGATGATAAGATCAAGCAGATGGGATTATCCGATTTTCTTTAGTTTTACTAGGTTCGTTTATTGCCGTCTCCAAGTCGACTATTTCATGAAGTTTATAATCTTTCTCTTCCATCTAAATCCCGTGATTTATTATGGATATTAAAAAAGTCATTAAAGCAGCTATGATTCCTGCTGGAATTCTTATTGCAATTTCAGTTGGTTCAACAGTTGTTGGAGCTATTCCTCTGCTGAACTTTTTGCTATGTTGTTTGGGTATTCCAATTGCCATAGCGAATATAGCAGTTCTTGGTTGGTCTGGTTATCAAGCAGTAAAAGATCATAAACTGGATCTTGTAGGCGGTGTCTTGACAGGTGGTCTTGCTGGCTTTGCAGGAGCAGCAGTTGGCGGAATAGTTAGTTTCGTATTCAACATGATCGGATTCGGTGCTAATGTTGCCACTGGTGGAGACATTGGAACTGCAGCATTGGGCGGAGTCGGCGGAATCATTGGTATCATAATTGGTATCTTTATCGGAACCGTCCTTGGTCTTATACTAGGTGCAATCGGTGCCTTTGTTGCAGGTATGAAAAAATAGTTTTCTTTTTTTCCTTTTTTAATTTACACTAATTCTGATATCTCATAAAAATAGAATAAAAAAATATAAAAAAAATTATTTTACTTGTTTCTTGGCCATTTCAGTTATTGTTGGAATGACTGTTTCTTCTCCGTTGTATACTTTGTATGCAAGGTAAAGAAGACCAAGCCAACCTGCTGGGAAACAGACAATTCCAATGACTACAAAACTCAAAACAAAACTAACTAACCACCATGCAACGCCAAGGATAAGTCCTTCCCATGCATGGAATTGGAGTTTTTTGTCTTCCTTTTTATCAGTAGCCAATACAATGATTGGAACTAATATTGGAATTGCGTAACAGAGTGCTGCCCACAATTTGAAATCTTTATTCCCAGTTACTGCTGCTTTTTTCACATCAGTCACAGCTTCTTTTTTTACTTCAGTTGCTGCTTTTTTCACAATTTTTTCATCTGCCATTAACTTAACCTCGAATCCACGTTAGTGTGTTGTTGATATCTAACAGGGCATCTTTATAAATATTTTTCGGAGGAGACAAATCCTTAATGCAAATTTTTAATTCACTATCCAAGAAGCTTGAGCCATTCAATTCCACAGAACCAGACAAAATAATGATGTATGTCTGCGGTTTGACTCCATATGACAATGCACATATAGGCCACACCCGAACTTATGTTTCTTTCGACGTTGTTAAGCGATTTTTAATCAAAAGAGGATATACCCTATATCACATCCAAAACATCACAGATGTTGATGATAAGATCATCAAAAGATGCAAGGAAACTGGAGCAGATCCAAAAAAACTGACAAGCCATAACCATGATGATGCTCTTGATCTTTTTGCTCAGCTTCACATTTTACCTGCAGATGTTTATCCAAAGGTTACCGAACATATCCCTGATATCATTGCAATTATTCAAGAGTTGATTGCAGCAGGAAGTGCTTATGAAACTGAAACTGGTGTTTATTTTGATATTTCTTCGTATGAAAAGTATGGAAAGCTTTCAGGGCAGAACCTAGAGCAAATAAAAGCAGGCTCAAGGTTTGGTGTTGATGAGAGCAAGAAAAATCCCGAGGATTTTGCCCTTTGGAAAAAAACAACTGGAGAAATAATAGAATTTGATAGTCCATGGGGCACCGGACGTCCTGGCTGGCATATAGAATGTTCTGCTATGGCAAGAAAATATGCCAAGAGAACTTTGGACATTCATGGCGGTGCACGTGATTTAATATTTCCACATCATGAAAATGAGGTTGCACAAAGTGAGGCAGCAACCAAAGAAAAATTTTGTAATTATTGGATGCACACTGGTTTTCTTACTGTAAATGGAGAGAAAATGAGCAAGAGTCTTGGCAATTTTATAACAGTAGGCCAGGCACTTTCAAAATCCAGTTCAAATGCTCTTCGTCTTTTTTATCTTCAAGCTCACTATAGAAGCCCACTAGACTATGATATTGAAAAAATTTCTGCAATGGAAGAAACAGTTGAACGCATTTTCAATTCCATGGGCCTTATCCGTGAAATTTTGGGAAGCGGGGCTGATTCTGGAGCAGATGCAGAATTTAGATCAAAGAGTAGCGATCTTTTGGATTCATTTTACAAAAACATGGAGGATGATTTCAATACTCCAGAAGCACTTGCATCAATGTTTTCATTGCTTAGGCTTGCAAATTCTCATTTGCAAAAACCAGATAAAGAACAATTAATCAAAGTTCTTTCTTCTCTTGAAGAAATTGTCTGGATACTGGGTCTTGTTGAGCAAAAACCTGATGCATCAAACAAATTGCCTGAAGTTAATTCTCTTCTTGAAGAGTTGGGCTCCAGTGCAAAGCAATCTGTTGAAGAAAGTATGAAAACTCTCATTCAAATGCGATCTGATGCTAGGGCTGGCAAAGATTTCGCAAAAGCAGATCTTATCCGCTCAAAATTAGCTGATATTGGAATTACTCTTGAAGATAAACCTGATGGTACAAAGTGGAAATTATCTTAGTACCCCTCTTTGTATTCTTCAGAGCTAACCTTTCTTCCAAGCATAAGAGAAATATTCCCCCATGTCCAAAGCCCAACAGTTCTGAAAAATCCATTTGACTTGAACCTTCTATCTGAAAGTGTGAGTGTTAGTTTGCTGTCATACCTTATCTGTTTTGAGCGCGGAAGTCTTCTCATAAGGTCAGCATCCTCACAAACAACTGATCTATATCCGCCAGCTTTCAGGAAAACATTCTTTCTAAATGCCGAATTATTTGGTGGAACATAACATTCCTTTGTAATTGCATGGTTTGCCCGTCCAAGATGAAAAATCACATGTGAATATGAATCATAAACAAATTTCCATGCCTTTGATTCAGAACTATAGAGGGTTAATCCTCCAAGGAAAAGAAGATTCGGGTCTTTGAAATGATCCTTGATTCTTTTTGCAAATCCTTTTGGAACCTCAGTATCTGCATCGACAAACACAATGATGTCATTTAATGCTTTTTTTGCTCCTTCTGTTTTAGCAAGTCCATTTCCTACTTTGGGCTGCATCAAAACTTTTGCTCCATATCTCTTTGCAATCTCAACTGTTTTGTCTTTGCTGAAGCTGTCTACGACAATAATCTCATCTTTTGCACTTAACTGCGGCTTTAGATTCCCAAGTACTTTTCCAATGAATGCTTCTTCATCTAAAGTCGGGATGATGATAGTCAACATACACAATTCTCCATCTTTACCAATATAGTTTATGAGACAAAATATATAAACCTCTTGTTCGTATTTCCATGTGACCAGAAAATTAGAGTTGAACAAACATGCAAAAGAAACCCCCCATTGCCAGAGCGAGCAGTCCCACTGCCAAAGCAAAACCTACGGAACCAGTTGGTAAAAAAAGAGGCGCATATGCCATTTTTTCAGGATTTCTTGATCCTGAAATAGGAAAAGATGCACTAATGAAGCTTGGCGCTAGGCCTCCATCTACAATTCCAAGAGCTCCAGAGAGAATAAAACCTTTTGAGAAGGTTCTTCAGGAATTCACGGATAATGTAGTTTCTGCAACTCGGGAAATGCCAAGAACCAGGGCATGATATAATAGTTCTACCACCTAAGTAGAACATATCCCACTTTTTAATCTTTTCTACTCATATCCTAGTGTTATGTCTGTTACTGTTAGAGAAATTAAGGACTATTGTGATCCTTTTCTTGCTCGCAAAACAAGTAGATTCAAACATCTCAAAGGAGTTCTAAGTGTTTCCAAACTTAAGGATTTGAGACTTGCCAAGGCATTTGCAAATCCAGGAGAAGGAGCGCGCAATTTTATTGCTGCTCTAGAATCTGCAAGAGCTCCTCTTCGAGAACCAATATTAGATAAGCTAGATGAATTTGGAGAGCAGGGCTATACTGATCCCCAGGAAGCGCACCAAGCCAGACTTATTCTTTGGCGGGAAGTACAATCACTTTTTATTGAACATGGAATCCATACTGATTTTGGAAGGCCATCTAGTGTTGGCCTTATACTATCCAAAAGAGAAATACAAGGAGTACCAACATACTTTTTCCTCGGAGAGTCCTGGAGTGTCAATTCTTTTTCAGGAAGATTTTATCTTCCAATTAATGGAGAAACACCAAGACTAACAGTAAATGTTTCATCATCTGGCGGCAGATTGATGGAAGTTCTTGATATGCTCTTTTGCGGGGCAACTGATAATCTTGATGTTATCCAGAAAAGCCTGGTTCGAATTCCAAGAGACGAACTTCCAGCATTTATAGAGAGGTTTGATCTTGGGGAAAATGGTGCTCCTTTGATGCTGATTCTCCATACAATAAGCCTTAGAGAAGATGTGAGAAGACTTCGGGCTGTCATGGAAGATGCCACTTCGCCTCAGGAAGTACTTTTAAGCTCATTGAATCAGCAGATTGGTTCTGTTGTTGCTCATGAAACTGCTCACATTGAAGAGAGAAAAGCAAATGGTTCAATGCCAGTTTCAAAAGAAGTCCGTGAAATTCTTGCATATCTAATGGAGGCAACCTATGCCAATCCAAATGTAGCATACCGAAACCTTCTTGACCGCTCATTCGATTTCGATGCTGTTATGCCAGCTCTTAGAATGGATGTCGAACTAAAAGGAACAGTACCATCATTTCTTGAAGGAGAAGATTTCCTTCGAGCGCACGCGCTTGATGCACTGGACGAGCAGTTCCTCAATCTCACAGGCCAAGTTCATACTGATCTAGTTAGTGGACAGGCAATTAGGGATGTTCAGACATCAGACTTCCTAACTCTGGAGCATATGCCACTTATCGAGCGAATAATCTGCAATCCGTCTCTAAGATAGCTTTTTGCTAAATTCCTCGAGTTCTTGGGAAAGCACTGCGCATCTGTATCTGAGACATTTCAGATCGTTTATGTTATAGGTTGTAATCTGGGTTTTTCTAACCTCTGTTACTTTATTTTCCCAGAATCCTATATTGAATCCTCCTCCGCGAACTGCGCTATTGATTACTTGCGCTCTTTGAAGGATCATCCTGCAATCTATTTCTATGTCTCTTTTTAGGTTTTGTATGAGGTCGTCTACAGGAACTGCATTTTCTACTTGTGGAACTGCCACATGGGTCCTGGCCATAATCTACAATTACATGGGATAATTAAATATTTTCCGCGCCATTCTTTATTATGGGAAAAGTAGCTATAGCAGTACTTGCATCTGGGCGTGGAAGCAATTTCAAATCTATTTTAAGTGAAATCCATGCAGGGCGATGCAATGCAATTGTCAATGTTCTAATTACAAATAATCCAGATGCTCCTGCAATCGAAATTGCAACACAAAACAATGTTCCAGTTGAGATTCTTGAGCCGAAAAACTTCTCTTCACGAGAGGACTTTGATGATAAAATCAAGGAAACTCTTGATAAGTACGATGTTGAACTTGTTGTTCTTGCTGGGTACATGCTTATTCTCAAAGGAAAAAAACTTTTGGACTCCTACCAGATAATTAACATCCATCCTGCACTTCTCCCATCATTTCCAGGAGTTGATGCACAAACTCAAGCATTTGATCATGGAGCCAAGATATCCGGAGTTACTGTTCATTTTGTTGATGCTGGTCTTGACAGCGGTCCCATAATCTATCAGCAAGCAATTGACATTTCAAACTGTAAAACTGCAGAAGAAACTGCTGAGAAAATTTTGAAGATAGAGCATTTAGCCTATGCCAAAGTAATCGACTTATTCTCAAAAGGAAAATACGTAATAGAAGGAAGAAGGGTAAAATTTCTGAAAAATGAATAAAATTCTATTAAACTGGCAATCCAATTTCTCCTAATCTCTTTTTTGCTGCATCTACTACTGGCCGATATTCTAAAACACTTCTTCTTGCAATGAAAAGTAACTGGTCAGCCATTGCAACTACATCCATATCGCTAAGCTCTGTTATTGCCTTAGTTACTCTTTCTGGACTAAATGTGTAGAATGGTCTTTTATTCGGATCTTTGGAATGGTGCCACCAGTTGCCATACGTGGTATGGCTTCCCATCATAATGGCACTTGATCCATTTCTTTTTTCATCTTGCATATGTGTCAATGTATTAGCGCAATGGACCATTACTATGTCTTTGGCATTAATGATTCTCGTTCCTCTTCTTTTTTCTTCAAGAGGATCTCTTTTTGTATCAATCGTACTGAGTGGATCAATTCTATTTCGTAATTTCTGCATAATTATGTTAGTAATAAAAACACTTAAAAATAGTTGGAAAAACGGGCTGTTGTGAACAAGTTCACTTCATTCCCGAATTCTCCTTAGCGAAACAGATACTAGATGAAAATTCGGGCCCGGAGGGATTTGAACCCTCGACCTGCGGATTTCTCCTTTTTAAAAAAAACAGCTCAAAACGACTGTTACTCTTTTATGAGTAAGAGTCCGTCGCTTTTGGCAATAATACAATACTTCAGAAGCATATATTATCCCTACCAAGCTGAGCTACGGGCCCATGAAGATTATATCTTCTTTATAAGAAATTAATATAAACTAATTGCTGGAGACGTTTTGGATAATATAATCGCTTCCATCACTAGTTACTCTCAAAGTTCCATTGTCATATGTAGTGTTCCAGGCAATTCCATGTTGCTCCATTGCTCTTATGTATGGTTCTCTTGATCCTCCGTTTGCTGGAGAATCATCTGCGCTTCCAGTGATTATCATTACTTCTGGTTTTGCTGCAAGAAGGAAAAGAGTTATGTCTTTTGTTCCTTCTCCAAGTCCATAATAAGGAGCTTGGATTATCTGCGCTTTGATCTCAGCTGATTTTTCATTTGTCAGCTTTTGAACTCCTCCCTTCTGCAATCCTGACAGGAGCAAAATGGTCGTATTTCCATTTGTGAGCTTTGTTACAATTGCATCATTGTTGATATCATCAAACTTTGCCATTGGAGGTCCGATTATCTCAATTTGGATTCCATTGTATTCCTTGCTAAAGCCTTCCTCAACAATTTCATGTTCTTTTACTGATTCTTTGATCTCATCAGTCAGTAAAATGTATTCCTGGTCTCCAAATGTTCCGCCATTCCACCAGAAATGTTCTATTTCAAAGTTCTCTATTACTGTTTCAATTCCACCATAGTTTCTTGGATCTGCATTAGTTGAAATCAATAATTCAATATCATCAACACTTCGTGAATTAAGAAAATCAACAACTTCGTTTCCTTTTTCCTTCGGGCCTGCGTCAATCAATATGTCAAGGTCCCCTTTTTTTATCAAAATCGAATTTCCGTGTTCTGTTTTACCCGCAATATCTATGAAGAAAATTCCAAATGGCAAATCTGGTTCATATTCATAAGTAGCATCCGTAGAGATTTCCGTTTCATTTTCCTCTGTTGGTTCTTCTGGAACTCCTTCTCCTTCGGTTGTCTGGTTTTGCTGTTCTTCAATGATTATTGTAACTGGAGGAGGACCTTCACTTTCATTTGTCTCATTGATAACTGGCTCGCGTTCTCCAACACATCCGAAAAGTAATAAAATAGCCAAAAGCCCAATAAGAATTTTCATAATTGCACCTTTCCCTGCTTGAGGTTTTCACGTATCTTTACTTCGAGCTCTTCTATTTTAACTCTTTCTTGTTCTCCATCATTTCTGTATCTTATGGTTACTGTACCATCTGAAAGAGTTTCATGATCAATAGTAATTGCATAAGGAACTCCGATCTCATCTCCTCTTGCATACCTTCTTCCAATGCTTCCACTGTCTCTGTAAGTTACATCAAGCCCAGCTGTTCTAAGTTGATCTGCAATCTCTACTGCTTTTTCTCCAAGACCGTCTTTTTTCATCAATGGGAATATCGCAACATGATATGGTGCAATAGCTGGAGGCAAATCAAACCATTCCCAGTCCTTTTGCTCGCTCTTTGGCTTGTAGCAATGCTCGAGAATAGCAAGGAACAGTCTATCAACGCCCATTGAAACCTCAACAACGTGTGGCATGGTTTTTCTTCCATCAACATGAACCATTAGATCCTTTCCGCTTTTTGCAGAATGCTGCGATAAATCATAATCTGTTCTATATGCATTTCCAATAGTTTCAATATTTCCAAATGAAGTTTCAACTTCCATGTCAATATTCCCTTTGGAGTAGTGTGGAGTTTCATTCATATCAAGAACTCTCTGATACATTTTTTCCTCTTTGATTCCGATTGCTTTGTAAAACTCCCATTCTTTGATAATGAAATAAGCCATAATCTGGTTTGGGCATAATTTTTTCTCAATCATTTCTTTGGCATCCATTTCTGTTATCTGGTTTCCTGCATTCACGCGTATTTTTGACGATGCAATCTCATCAAAGTCCTCAAAGTCTCCTTTTTCAGAATCAAAGAAATACTCAAGTTCCATCTGAGTGAATTCCCTCATCCGAACAAGTCCTTGTCTTGGGGAAATTTCATTTCTGAAGCTTCTTCCAATCTGGCCAACTGCAAGAGGTAATTTTGTTCCGTGATTTTTGAATAATCTTGGAAATGCAGTAAATATCCCCTGTGCTGTTTCTGGTCTGTTGTATGCAGGACGCTGATCTCCACCAATTCCTGTTTTGAACATGAGGTTGAACATAAATGTTTTTCCAAATTCTCCCTTGCATTTTGGACACTGTATTTTTTGCTCTTCTACAACTGCATCAAGGCTTTCGAGTTTTCCATCCCATTTTTCTCCATGTTTGCTATAATGTTTTTCTTCAACAAGAGTATCTGCTCTAATGCGCGTGTTGCATTTTTTGCATTCAATTACTGGATCTGCAAAACTTGCTACATGTCCAGATGCTTCAAGAACTGCTTCTGGTGTTACTATGGAGGTCTCAACTTCATGGTATCCATGGCTTTTTATGAATTTGGTTCTCCAGAGATTCTCAATTTTGTGTTTAATCAAAACCCCTACTGGCCCATACTCATAGAATCCTGCACTTGTACTGTAAGGCTCGTTGCTTGGAAAGAAAAATGATCGTGATAAAGCCAGCTCTAATATTCTCTCGTGTAATTGCATAACATCTCACTTAGTCTAAGTGGTTTTAAATCGTTTTCCCAAGTAAATATTTCATGGATGCGCTCAACTGGAGGTTTCCTGATCGAAGTTCTGCTTTGCGGGCTATCGATTTGGCATCTGCTATGCTCAGCCATGCATCGAGTGGACTGGAAGAAAAAAACTATCTAGAAACTTTCAATCATTCCCGAGATGCCATGCGTTTTGCAGCATCTGCGATTTTATTGAAAGACGGAAAAAGTGTCGATACCCTCGATGAAACTATGTTGTATTTGAAGAAAAACTATCCACACGATATTCCGGTTGATGCCTGGCGCACTATAGAATCCCAGATTATCGGAAGTGATCCTGGTCTTCTCAATCTGATTATAAGGTTTATTGGCAAAATAAAAAAGACGAGCGCGGAAGATGATGCTAAATATGCATTAAATACTGCAATCGATTTTCTTGATAATGTAAAGCGAATGGTGGAACTATGAAAATAATATATCTTCTCCTTGTGGGATTACTTTTATTTGGATGCGCAGCTCCTGTTGATCGTGGAAATGTTAGTGAAAATACAACAACGCCAATTGAGCATGAAGACAATATTTCAGAAAATCAGACAATAGAAAATGAAACGGTGCAAAATCAGACTGAGCAAGTAAAAAGACCTTACCTCCGTTATAATGCAAGCCAGTTTAGTTTTGAATATCCAGATAATATGGAAGTAGATGAATCAACCGGAATTTTCAGTGGAATTCACAATATCAACGGCCAGACTGGTGAGCTTATGGTTGTTGTTTATTACAACACTAAGACGGCATTTGGTGAGAATCAGGATAAGATTTTCCAGGAAAATCCTTCTGCTGCAGTATCCAATCTTCTCGATGAGGATATGGAAGATGATCAAGCGCAGATTCTCCATCTTGCTCAGGATGTTGGGGAGGTATCAACCTACTCAATAGGACGCGATGCAGAAATTGCAGAAGTTCCAATCAAACTTAAATTCCCTGATTCGAAAGTTACCTATCAGGGCTATGCATTTGATCTTTACTCTCCAGAGCGTTCGCTCCATGCAAAAGTTAGGATACTTGCAATAGATAAAGATCTAGCTGAGGATATCAGAGACAATTTCCTTCTTTCCTTCAGAATGGAATGAGTTAAAACTTGTCTGAAATAACTAAATCCTGTCATTGGTGTATTAATGGATATCGATAAAGACGTACTTCGAAAACAATTTGCAAAGGACTGGAAGAAGCATTACAAGCTAAATGTTCTTGAGCAGGAAGGCTTCTCGCGAAGACAATGCAAAAGTTGCAGCCGGATTTTTTGGAGTCAAAATGAACGTGAGCAATGTGGAGATTCATCATGCATCGGTTATCAATTTATCGGAGATAGTCCAGTAAAAAAGAAACTTGGCTATATAGAGACCTGGAAGGCAATTGAGAAATACTTTACTAAAAATGGTCATGGCTATGTAACTCCATATCCAACTGTTGCAAGGTGGAGGGATGATCTTTACTTTACTATTGCATCTATCAATGATTTCCAGCCATATGTTGTCAATGGCGAGCTTGAGCCTCCATCAAATCCATTAATTGTTCCACAGCCATGCATTAGATTTTCTGATCTTAGCAATGTCGGAGTAAGCGGAAGGCATTATACCAATTTTGTTATGATTGGTCAGCATGCTTTCAATACAAAAAAAACCGGTGATTTCTATTGGAAGGAAGAGGCACTTCAACATGATCTTAATTATTTGAAAATCCTCGGAATTCCTCAGGATGAAATTATATTCCAAGAAGATGTATGGGCTGGCGGAGGAAATTTTGGTCCTTGCATAGAATATTTTGTCCGTGGACTCGAACTTGGTAATTGTGTTTTCATGCAATACGAATCAACTCCAAGTGGTCCAAAAGAACTTCCAACAAAAGTAATTGATATGGGAGCAGGCCTCAGCCGGCTTTCCTGGATTACCTCTGGTGAGCCTACAAGCTACGAAGTTGTTTTCGGTCCTGTCATCCAGGGAATGAAAAAACGGACTGGAATCGGAGTTGATAAGGATCTCTTTTTGAAATTTGCAAAAATTTCCGGAAGCTTGAATGAGGATGAGGTTCCTGATCTTGAAAAGGAAAAAGAGAGAATCGCAGGGTTACTTGGAATTAGTAAAACTGAGCTTTTCGAATCTCTTGAGCCGCTTCAAGCTCTCTATGCTTCTGCAGATCATCTCAAAACTCTTCTATTTACTGTAACTGATGGTATGCTTCCAAGCAATTCAGGTGGTGGCTATAACCTCCGAATGGTTTTGAGGAGGGTATTCGGCTTTTCAGAAAGATATTCATATGATCTTGATTATGCAAAAATAATTGAAGCACATGCAGATCATCTCGAATATATTTTCCCTCATCTAAAAGACGGAGTTCAAACAACAATTGATGTCATTGCCGAGGAGGAAAAACGCTACAAATCAACCAAGCAAAAGGCTCGAAGCATCATAACAAACATGGTCAAACGTTCAAAAACCATTAGTACAGATGATCTTGTTACCCTCTATAAAAGTGAGGGAATTTCTCCAGAGTCAATTATTGAAGCAGCTGGGGATGATGTCAAAGTTGAGATGCCAGGAAATTTCTACAATCTAGTAAAGGAAGGCGAAGGAAAAAGTTCTTCTCCAAGCAAAGCTCCATCTGTGAAAATTTTATTTACTGATATTTCTAAGATTCCAAAAACAGAACCACTCTACTACTCAAGAGATTCAGAATTTAAAGCAAAAGTTCTTGATATCGTTAAAGGAAAATATGTCGTACTAGATCAAAGTGCATTTTATCCAGAAGGCGGTGGTCAAGTATCTGATACTGGGTCAATAAATGGAATTAAAGTAAAACAAGTAACCAAACAAGCTGGGGTTATGCTTCATAATGTTGAGGATCCAACGAAATTCAAGAAAGGTGACAAAGTTAAGTGTGTTGTTGATCTTGAGAGAAGACTTACTATAGTTCGTCATCATTCTGGTGCACACATTCTAAATGCAGCCTGTCGAAAAGTTCTTGGCCCTCATGTTTGGCAGGGTGGATCAAACAAGGATGAACATAAGGCTCATTTGGATGTAACTCACTACGCAAGAATAACTCCTGAAGAACTTGCTCAAATTGAACAACAAGCAAATATGTACATCATGCAAAATCTGCCAATAAAAACAGAAGTCTTACCAAGAAACGAAGCAGAATCCAAGTATGGTTTTACACTATATCAGGGTGGAGCTGTTCCTGGAAAAGAACTCCGTGTAGTAAACATTGGGGATATAGATGTTGAAGCTTGTGGGGGAACACATACAATGCTTGAGAGCACTGGTCAAATCGGCTGTTTCAAGATTGTCAAGCGAGAGGGTGTTCATGACGGAGTTGAGAGAATTACATTCAAATGCGGTATCCCCGCAATTCAATATACTCAAGAAAAGGAAAAACTAATTCGAGATGCGTCATCTGTCTTTAGTGTCCAGGAATCCGAACTTGTGAAAACATCCGAGCGTTTCTTTAATGAATGGAAGGAACAGAAAAAGAAACTCTCAAGCCTCAGCGAACTTCTTATCCAGGAAGAAGCAAAAGAAATTTCAGCTCACACCGAACCAGTTATGAAACTTCTTGATCTTGATCCTGATTCTCTTCGCAGACTTGCTGGAAAAATAGCAAAGACAGATCATGCTGCTGCGTGCATTGTCAATAACTCCGGCAATCTGATTTGCGCTACTGGAAAGTCTTCCACAATTAGTGCCAAATCCCTGCTTGATAAAGTACTTGCAAAATTAGGTGGCTCAGGCGGTGGCGCAATGCATATGGCTCAAGGAAAAGTAAAGAAAATCGCCATAGTTGAACTATAGCATTTCTGGCTTTTTCAAAAATTCGAATTTACTTGGCTCTGCTATAAATTCAGAGAGAAGATCTTTGAATTCAACTCCAAATTTTTTGTTCATCTGTTCTGGAGAAAATCTTTCATTTTTGTTCACAAGATAGTTCGTGTTCTGTGCAATCTCATGTTCTTCCACGTAGTAATAAGCAGCTCCTTTGTTTGTCTTATAATCTCCGTAGATTGATGTAAATTTATCATAAACCAGATTTGAGAGAACAAGTGTTTCTTCTCCTTTGTTTATTGAAACATGCCCGTATCCAGGAGGAATGAGGACAATATCTTTTTCTTCTGCATCAATGATGATTACATCTACTGTATCATTGCTCTTTCTTTTTTGCAAAATAAACATTGCCTTTCCCTGCAAGATCTGATATATCTCGGCATATTCAACTCCCTCTTCGTTTTTTGGGTGATAATGCCCATGAGTTTTTGCGTATTCTTTTCCAAGTTTTTTTTGCGGAATCACTGTAATATCAAATCTGATATCGTCTTTCTTGTAGATGTCCCTGTACATGTAATAGAGCTCTCCTTTTTCTAAAAGCTCTTCCCTTGAAACATCTCTCATCTGTTCATATGTTCTAACGTCTTTTGGGTGCTGAGTTCCATTGACGAAAATTACATCATCAATTAGTTCAATCTTCAAAGGCTCTTCATAAATGCTCCTCTTCATTTTCCACAACTCCCTTCATTTTTTTAAATTCCGAAATTGTCGCTAGTGGCTTTTTTACCAAAAGCTTTTGTTTTTCGAATCTTTTCAGTACTAATTCAAGGAATATTAAGAAGTCTGTTTTTTTAATACCCAAAGAAGCGAATCTTGTTTCCATTTTTTTGATTGCCTTAAATGATCCCATGAAAAATGATAAATCAATGGAACTATTCCCATTCCATCCTTTTATTTCACTACTCAAAATTTGCCTTATTAGTCCAAGTTCTGCCCGAAGTCGTCTGGTCTTCGCGCATTTGGCATCGACTCCACAATCCATATTGGCAAGTGTATTTGCAATCCACTCCCATTCTTCTGAGTCTAGGCCTTCAGATTTAGAACTCGGAGGACTCATTTCCTATACCATGATAGGCAATCTTCTTAAACATATTAGACTTCGAGGTGAATGTGGTTATCTGTGGGTGATTAACAGTAAAATTCTGTAATTTTTCTATTGCTTTTTTTGAGAAAAAGAATAGCCCCGAGCGGATTCGAACCGCTGTCGCAAGGACCAGAACCTCGCATCCTTGACCATTGTCTATATCCAGGTTCAATAGTGTTAAACCTGCCATTGTAAAATTTCTAGACGACGGGGCTGTTTGTAAGATGGACTTTGTATAAAAAGGAAATTAAACGTTGTGTTTTACAACAACGATCTTCATTCCCTCATCAAGCACAAAATCACTGCTTGGGAAAAGGAATTTTCCTTCATGGAAAACAGAGATGATTGTATAATTATTCTTTTCCTGAACATCCTGTACTGTTTTTTTCTTCATGCTTCCATTTACTTCTTTTTCAACCATCTCAATATTCGAGTCGCTGGGGTCCAGCATGAGTGATATCAGCGGATTCTGAACCATGTTCGCAAGTTCTCTGGCAAGTGTTACTTCCGGAACAAGGGGCTCAACACCAAGCCTTTCCATCAAACTTGAATATTTAACTTCTGATGCTCTTGAGATGACTTTTTTTGCATTGATGTGCTTTGCATAGACTGAAACAAGAAAGTTGGTCTCTTCACTTCCTGTTACTGCAAAAACATAGTCTGCCTCTCCAACTTTTAACTCTTCAAGAAGCTGTGGGTCTGTTGCATCACCGAATACAACATTTAAGTTAAATTCTCCTGCAAGATAATCGCATCTTTCTCTATCATGATCAATAATCGTTATCTTGTGTTTTTTTCCTAAAGATCGAAGAAGAGCCGTTCCAACTTTTCCTCCACCAAAAACAATTACTTTCATAGTCATCTCCTTACAATATAGCTTAGCAATGCCAAACTCGGGAATATTTCTATTCTACCAAGATACATTAGCAAGATTAAAAATGCCTTTCCCATTTGTCCGATTTCTGGAACATCTACTGTTGAGAGTCCAACATTGCCAAGAGCAGAAGCCACCATGAACAATGATTCTTCAAGAGAATAATTTGCGATCATAAATGCGCCTGATGCAAACAGGAACAAAAATATGTATGTAAAGACAAAAGTCGCACTTTCAACGATCATATGTTCATCTATTGCTCCTCCGTTTATCTTTACAACTTGCACTGATCCAGATGGAAGAAATGCGCTTTTTATGTGCTTTCCAATTGCCTTGAAAATGACTAAAATTCTCCAGAGCTTCAGCCCTCCAGTAGTTGATCCAACCATTCCTCCAGTGAGCATCAAAAGAATCAAAAGATACAATGGGAAGCTGTGAATTATGGAAAGGTCCCCAATTGCAAATCCTCCGCAAGCAATAGCTGATATGGTGTTGAGTACTGTGTTGTAGAATTCTTCTCCTCCAATATATGTGATAAGGCCGATTGCAACAATTGTAATAAATACATAAAGCAAAAATTCTTCATCAAAAATGGATTTCTTTGGTATTCCTTCCCAAATATTCCTATAGAAAATAAAACTCGTTGCCCCAGCAAACATCAAAATGGCAAGAGCAAATTTTTGCAAATCCGTAAATGCAAAATCATCAAATGGGAAAAACCCTCCGTTTGAAATGCCTGCAAATGCTAAGTTAACGGCTTCGAAAAGATCAATTCCAAGGAAAAACAAAAGTGCAATTCCAAATATTGTCAGGAAAGCGTATGTTTTGAAAATAATTCCAACAGTTTCTCCAATTCCAACTTCTGTCATTGCCCTGCCTTCAGCTTTTAGGAAACTCGTTGCTTCCTTTCCTCGCACTACTGTTAAAATAAGGACAACAATACCAAGTCCCCCAATCCATTGGGTTATGCTTCTGAAGAATATCATGCTATCAGGAAGTCCCTTAAGTGAGGGGAGTGCTGAAAGTCCTGTGGAGGTCCATCCAGACATGCTCTCGAAAAATGCATCAACAAGCGGAACTCCATAGTATGCATATGGAATTGTTGAAATCAGCGGAACTATTATCCATGCTACGGATGTGAGGGTTAATATCTGGCCAAGAGTAAGAGTATCAACTTCCTTTCGCATTTCCTTCATTGTAATGAGTAGTGATGAATTGAATGGTGTATCCGGATTGACTAATGATTTGAGGAAATTTGTAGTATTTTCAAAAAGAGATGCAATCAAGTGTGGAATTGCTGGAAATGCGAGCAAAAGTGCAGTAATTGAAATTGGTATCCACGCACCATCACCGACGTATAAACTATATAAAATCGGGATAAGCATGGGAAGCGCTGCATAAAACATTACTGCTGTTAATTTCTTGAGGAACTCTGCCATTTGAACTATAGTTCAGATGAAACTTTTTTATCTCTTGAGGCTTTTCCTACAAGCCAATTGGCACAATCCAAAGCTCTCCTACAATCTCTTTTCCTGCCTTTGCAACTCCGACTTTGCACTTATGCAAGCAGATTGTTGCATTGGATATTATGGTATCTGGATCAACTTCGCCGCTATCAGCATCTACTCCAGTTGGCATATCAATAGCTACTTTGAAGCCTTTCATTTGGTTTATCATCCTGCAGGCATCTTTGATTTCTCCCCTCAGAGCTCCATTTGCACCAAAACCCAGCATTGCATCTACAATAATATCTGCATCCTTTACTTCTGTCATTTTACAAACGTTATCACGTACTAGCTCAAGATTTTTTCTCGAGGCATCTGTTTTTGGATCTTTAACCAGGATAATTTTTACTTGGTTCTTCGGTCTTAAGTATCTTGCAGCAACAAGGCCATCTCCCCCGTTATTTCCAGGACCTATGAATATGATGATCTTTTTTCCTGTTCCAAGTTTTGATTCTATTATCTTTGCACAGTTTTTTCCTGCCTCTTCCATAAGATCAAGAACAGTACTTCCTTTTGCAAATGCTCTTTCCTCGAGTTCTTTCATTTCCTGGACTGAAATAAAATCCATAAATTCTCTAATTGTTACAAACCTTTAAATACCAGGAGCGTTATAATTTGTGTATTAATGGTGAAAATGATGGTGAAACGAAAGGGAGGGGCCTTTGCGGAAAGGGATGTCCTTCATCAAACCGGACAAGAAGACAAGACTAATTGTATTACTACAAGTCCAACAAACCATAGCCATTAGGTCTATCTATAAAATTCTGTTTAATATTAAATCTGCAAAAGATAGCATAGCTACTTTAGGGCAGGCCAAGATTTCTCAGAATCCTGATTTTGAATTATACTCATACTCCAGAAATGAAGCATATGCTGAGAGTAATCCTAGAGGTGTGCAAAATGATTGATGTAATAGGTCCAGAGCAATTTAGGAAAAAACAAAGAGCTGGAATACCAAAAGATGTTTTTGAAAAAGTAGAAGTATTGATATCCAAAATAGATGACCTGGGATTTGATGCAGTTGTTGTATATTCTAAGAAATTCGATAATTTTGATCTTAGCCTGAAAAATCTAAAGGTTGATGAGCTCAAAATTGCAATATCTGCGGATCTATTATCAAAAGAGCAAAAACAGGCAATCGATACTGCTTTTGACAGAGTATTAAAAGTACAAGAATCAATTGCAAAAACTGCACTTTCAGAAACAAAAGAGAAGGTTGGTGATGGTTTTGTTGCTTTCAGGCCAAGGGCAATTGAGCGGATAGGGATATATGTGCCTGGCGGCGTTGCTCCATTACCTTCCTCGCTTTTGATGGCAGGTATCCCTGCAAGAGTAGCTGGAGTAAAGGAAATAGTGGTTTGCACTCCGCCTCAAAAAGATGGCATTTCACCTGCGATTCTTTATGTTGCTAAAAAACTTGGGATAAACAGCATCTATCAAATTGGCGGCGCGCAGGCAATAGCTGCCATGGCATATGGTTTAGCTGGATCAGTGCCCAAGGTCGATATGATATGTGGACCAGGTAATGTTTATGCAGCAGCAGCAAAACAGATTGTTTCATCAAAAGGACTGGTAAAGATCGATCTAGTTGCAGGGCCATCAGAAGTTCTAATTATTGCAGATGAAACCACAAGAGCTGACTATCTAGCTGCAGATATGCTCGCCCAGGCAGAACACGGGGTAAACTCACCAGCAATTCTTCTTACTGATTCAATGAAAATCGCAGATGAGGTTAGTTCGGAAATTGAAAAACAGGCAAAGATGCTAAAGAACGATAAATCAGTTCGTAGATCCATTGAGGATTATGGTGCCATTGTACTAGTCAAAAGTCTTGATCAGGCAATTGAAATTGCAAATGAATATGCTCCAGAACACCTGGAAGTCATAACTGAGGATCCAGAATCAGTAGCATCAAAGTTAACGTGTGCCGGAGCAGTGTTTGTCAACACTTGCGAATCATTTGCGGATTATGGAATGAGCGGAGGCAATCACATTTTACCTACTGGAGGGACCGCCAGATTCCTCTCTGGACTTTCAGTGTATGATTTTGTTGTGCGCACTTATGTCGAATACATGACAGATTTAGAACAGGCAGAGCTTGCAGGACAAACCAGTATTTTTGCTAAACTGGAAGGCTTAGAAGCACACTCAAATGCAGCGAAATTAAGAGGTGAAATAAAATGATAAAAGCAAGAAGTGGAATTGATGATCTTCAACCTTACCAAACACCCAAAACAATCGAGGCAGATGTAAAACTGAATCAAAATGAATCGCCTTATGATTTTCCACTGGAGCTTCGATGTGAAATTCAGAAACGTTTGGATAACACAAATTTCAACAGATACAATGATGGTTCATCCAAGAGACTCAGGGCACTTTTGGCGAAGAAATTCAATGTTTCAGAGGACCAAATAATTGTCGGTGCAGGTATAGATGAATTGCTCTATTATCTGATCTTAGCTTTTGTTGAAAAAAATGATAAGATAGTAAGGCCAATTCCAAGTTTTTCAATGTATGAAATTTGTGCTAAAATCATGGGTGCTGATGACAAACCAGTTTTACTGAGCAGTGATTTTGAACTAACTGAAGAGTTTGTTGATGAAAGTGCTAATGCCAAATTGATTTTCATATGTCGTCCCAATAATCCAACATCCAATTCATCTGATAAAAAAATCATCGAAAAAATCATACAAAATACCAGCGGTCTTGTTTGTATTGATGAGGCGTATGCTGAGTTTGCCGAAGAAGATTGTCTTGATTTTTTGAAATACGAGAATGTGATAATCTTCAGGACTTTTTCAAAGGCATATTCATGCGCTGGTGTTAGGCTTGGTTATGCAATATCCAATCAAAAGATAATTGATCGATTTAATCGAGTAAAATTACCATGGAATATGAATTTCTTTTCTCAAATTGTCGGGGAAGTTGTTCTAGAAAATGAATCTATTTTCGCAGAGCGTATAGATGAAATAAAAAAAGAACGCAGGAGGCTGATTAGTAATCTGAAGCCTATGGTCGAAGTGCTTCCTAGTGATTGTAATTTCATTACATTCAAAGTTAACTCTCCAAACTCTGTTTTTGCAAAGCTTGTGGAAAGTGGAATACTTATCCGTAATATCTGTCAATATCCCAGACTAGAAAATTATTTGCGTGTAAATGTTGGAACTGCTGCTGAAAATGATAAATTCCTCGATGCTCTTCGGAATATTTTTGCCGAATCCAAATCCAAAGGAATAATCTTTGATGTGGATGGTGTTCTGGTTGATGTTACAAATTCCTATAGAGAAGCAATAAAACAAACAGCTGCTGCTATGACTGGGAAAGAGTTTACCAATATTGATGTAGAAGAAATCAAAAAACTTCCAAATTCAAACAATGATTGGGATGTTACGTATGCTTTGATAACAGGGATTCGTGATATGAAAAGCATATGCAGAACCTGCGCACAATACAAAAAAACAAAAGACAAATTCCAAGAACTTTATCTGGGCGGCCTAAGAGATCAAGAAGAAGTTTTGGTTTCAAAAGAAACCATTGACAAGCTAAAAAAGAAAGGCTATAAACTTGGTATTGTTACAAGCAGACCGCGGGATGAAGTTCTTTATGCGCTCAAACAATTTATCCCCGAATTCTTTTCTGAAGATTGTATAATCGCACTGGAAGACTGCAAAGTTGAAAAACCAAATCCCGATCCACTTCTTCTAGCAAAAGAGAGGATGAATTCTGAGTCAGTTATGTATGTTGGCGATACTGTGAATGATCGTTTGGCTGCAAGAGCAGCAAACATGAAGTATGTTTCAGTAGTAACCGATCCAGATTCGGATTTTATTATTACCAATATTAACCAAATTTTAGAGGTGTTAAAGTGAGAACTGCAGAAGTAAAAAGGAAAACAACAGAGACTGACATAACTGTCAAAGTGGCCCTTGATGGCGAAGGAAAAAATGAAATCAAAACCGGTATCGGTTTCTTTGATCACATGCTGGTGCTACTATCCAGGCAGGGCATGTTTGACTTAACTGTAAATGCAAAAGGCGACTTGGAAGTTGACGATCATCACACAATCGAAGATGTGGGCTTTGTGCTTGGTCAGGCGTTTGACAAGGCACTTATGGAAAGAAAAGGAATCAATAGGTATGGTTTCTTTGTTCTT
This sequence comes from uncultured Microcaldota archaeon, assembly GCA_963723105.1. Taxonomy (GTDB): domain Archaea; phylum Micrarchaeota; class Micrarchaeia; order Anstonellales; family Bilamarchaeaceae; genus Bilamarchaeum. The sequence goes on along the minus strand of CAVRPK010000001.1, from coordinate 162,203 downwards.
CCAATGGACGAGGCATTGGCCCAGGTTGCAATAGATCTAGGTGGCAGGCCATATCTTCAGTTTGATGCGAAATTCACAAGGGAAAAAGTCGGTGAGATGAGCACAGAGCTAGTCTATGACTTTTTTGAAGCATTTACAAGAGGCTCCAGAGCAAATGTGAGCATAAAGTTGCTTTGTGGAAGGAATGATCACCACAAGATTGAGATCATTTTCAAGGGCTTTGCCAGAGCAATGCGTATGGCATGCCAGGTCGATCCAGACCAAAAGAATATTCCAAGTACAAAAGAGGTGATATGAATGATAAGGCTAGCAATACCAAACAAAGGAAGGATGAATAAGGAGGTCCTTAAGCTCCTTAGGAAAATAGGATTGGATGTACCCGAGAGCGGAAGAAAGCTCTACATAAACACAAGCAATCCAGAGATTCAGGTAGTGTATGCCAGGTCTGCTGATATTCCGCTCTATGTTCAATCCGGAGCAGCAGATATGGGAATAACAGGGGAGGACATGATCCTGGAGAGCGGAGCAAAGGTGGAAAAACTGCTAAAGCTGAATTTCGGAAGCTGCAAAATTGCAGTGGCAGCGCCCAAGGACTCGGGTATAAAATCACCCAAGGATTATCGTGGTGGCATGAGAGCAGCTACAAAGCTCACGAACATTGCAAAAAAATATTTCAATGACAAGAATATTTTCTGCGAAGTAGTTTCGATAGAAGGAGCAGCAGAGCTGGCTCCATATCTTGGGATAGCGGACGTCATAGTCGACCAGGTGAGTACTGGAACTACGCTTATTGAGAACAATCTTCGGATAGTTGAAACTATTGCAGAATCCGGCCAATACCTGATTTCCAACAGGACAAGCAAGGTAGAAAAAGAGGATGAAGTCGATGCCCTGAAGGTATCCATCGAGAGCGTAATTACGGCTGAGGTTAAGCGGTATCTTTTGGCTAATGTTTCTGACAACGAGGCTCTGAAAAGAGTACTTGATGTCATGCCATCTATGGAAAGCCCTACTGTCCTGAAGCTTGCCAAACAGGGCAGTTATTCTGTGCAAAGTGTTGTGGATAGCAGTGACCTCATCACAACTATCAGAAAGCTCAAGAAAGCAGGAGCAAAGGACATCCTGGTGATGAACATGGCGCGGGTGGTGGAATGAATCTTGTGATGATAGATTACGGAGCTGGAAACACTGCAAGTGTCAGAAATGCCTTTGAAGAGATAGGTGCAAAAATCAGTCTCAGCAGTAGCTTATCCGCATGGAGAAAGGCTGATGCTTTGATATTTCCTGGAGTCGGTTCATTTGGCTCAGCAATGCAGTCGCTTGGAAAAAAAGCAGATGGTCTTCAGGAGCTGATTTCTGAGCGCAGGATGCCATTTCTGGGAATCTGCCTTGGTATGCAATTACTGATGGAAAAAAGCGAAGAAAGCCTTCGAAGTAGAGGTCTTGGAATAATTCCTGGTGAAGTAGAGAGGTTTTCTGCTGATCTTCCAGTGCCGCAGATTGGATGGAACAAAATAGAGAATCCAAACTGTCCGCTTTTTGCGGGTCTGGATGAGTTCTATGGATATTATGTGAATTCGTACTACTGCAAGCCACTAGAAAAGTCATGTATAGCTGCCACTTCAGTTTATGGGAAGCGTTTTCCAGCAGCTTTCTGGAATGGAAATATTTATGCAACTCAGTTTCACCCTGAGAAAAGTGGCAAGTCCGGGTTAAGGATTCTTGAGAATTTCATTATGGAGGTGCGAAGATGAGAGTTATACCAGCAATAGATTTAATGGATGGAAAATGCGTGCGTTTGATCAGAGGAGAGAAGAAGAAACTTATCAGTTATAACAAGGATCCTCTGCAGCTTGCCCAGGAATACTTGGATAAAAACGCAAGGATTATTCACGTAGTAGATCTTGATGGCGCCTTCAGCGGAAAGATGAAGAATCTTGAGATTACCAAGTCACTTGCAAAGAGCTTTCCAATTCAAGTTGGAGGTGGAATACGTAGTGAAGATGATATTATGGATTTGCTAAAATCAGGAGTCAAAAAGGTAATTGTCAGCACAATGCTCCTTGAAGATCAGGACTTGGCAGCCAAAATCAAGAAGAAGTATTACGGCAGGCTTATTGGTTCTTTTGATTTCAAGGATGGCCGCCTCAGCTATGCAGGATGGATGAAGCAGAGTAAAATCTCGTTCGAAGATGCTGTTAAAGGATTGTCAGAGATAGTAGTTACTGATACGAGCAGAGATGGAACTCTGAAGGGGCCAAATCTGGATCTTTTGAGCTCACTTCGAAAAAGCTGCAAGGCGAAGATAATTGCTGCTGGAGGGGTCAGGGATGCAATAGACATTATCGAACTTGAATCTGCTGGGATTGATGCTGCAATTGTCGGAAGGGCGTTTCTTGAAAACTTGGTTGACTCTCGCGACATCATCAAATTCGAGAGAAGGGGGCGTGGATGAAATGTTATGCAAACGTATTATCCCATGTCTTGATGTAAAAAACGGCCGCGTGGTGAAAGGAACAAATTTCACTAGTCTTCGGGATGCGGGAGACCCGGTAGAACTTGCGAGGAAGTATTATGAAGATGGAGCAGATGAGATTGTATTCCTTGATATCTCAGCTAGCCTCATGGGCAGAAAAACAATAGTTGAAGTAGCAAGAAAGGTTGCAAAAGAGGTCTTCATACCATTCACAATAGGAGGTGGTATCAGGTCCATCTCAGATATGCGTGCAATCTTGAGAGCTGGTGCAGACAGGGTATCTCTTAACACATCTGCGATCAGAAATCCCAAGATTATTTTGGCAGCATCACGGGAATTCGGTTCGCAGGCAGTGGTGGTGGCAATAGATGCAAAGAGAGTTGGAAACAGCTGGAATGTTTTCTCCAAATGCGGCTCTGAAGATACTGGGATGGATGTTGTTGAATGGGCTAAAGAGGCAGAATCACTTGGAGCAGGCGAAATTCTTCTCACAAGCATCGACCGCGACGGAACTAATGCTGGCTTTGACATGGAGCTCTATAAGATTGTTGTAAATGCGATTAATATCCCTGTGATTGCTTCAGGAGGCGCGGGCTCAAAACAGGATTTTGTAGATGTTTTCAGGAATACTAAAGCATCCGCAGCACTTGCTGCAAGCTTGTTCCACTATGATGAGATTCGCATTCCTGAACTGAAAAAGTACCTAAAAATAAATGGAGTTGATGTGCGTGAATATGAATCTTAGATTTGAAAAAAATGGATTAATACCAATGATTATACAGGATGCAGATAGCGGAGCGGTACTTTCACTTTTCTATACAAATGCAGAAGCTTTCGAAAAAATGAAGGGTGAGGGGTATGTCTGGAGATATAGCAGAAAGCTTGGGCGTGTAATCAAGAAAGGTGAGCAAAGCCGTAATTATCAGAAAGTAATCTCAATGTCCTTTGATTGTGATTCTGATGCCATATTGGTAATGGTAAGGCCCAAGGGTCCTGCTTGCCACACTGGCCAATACTCATGCTTTGGTACAGACCAGCCAATTCTTGCAGAGCTTGTAGAAATAATATCTGAAAGAAAGAAAAATCCTGAGCAGAGTTCCTATGTTTCAAGCATAGTAAATAGTACTGATACTGTGGTAGCTAAACTTAGGGAGGAGCTTGATGAGCTAATAGAAGCAGATACTGATGATAATGTTTCCTGGGAGGCTGCTGATCTATTATTTTTTATGCTTGTCTATCTAGAGAATAGAAATGTTAAGTTTTCAAAGATTTTAGATGAACTAAAAAGAAGACGAAAATGAGCATGATCATTATGAAGCTAACTCCAAAAGGAATGCGAGACATTCCACCCCAAGATATGATAATTCGCGAAGAAGTTGTAGATAAGATCAGAACTGTCTTTCGTAGCTTTGGCTACAGACCAATAGATACTCCTGCAATGGAGTACCTAAAGACACTTCAGGCCAAGGCAGGCGCCGAAGTCTCCAAGCAAATCTTTGTAATTGATGGAGGGGAATATGGTCTTCGTTTTGACCTTACTGTTCCTCTTGCAAGATATGCTGCTGCATGCGATGAGCCTAAGCCATTCAAGAGATATGCAATTGATAATGTCTGGAGAAGGGAAGAGCCTCAGCGTGGTCGCTTTAGGCAGTTTACTCAGGCAGATGTTGATATTATTGGAAGCAGTTCAATGCGCTGCGAAGCAGAGCTTCTAACACTTGCTTCAAAGATTTGCAAAAGCTTTGGCTTTAACAAACCAACAATTCTCCTCAACAATAGAAAAATCCTTGATGGAGTTGCGCAAAAAATAGGCGTTCCAAGTGAAAAGAAAGCTGAAGTGTTTCGGATTCTTGATAAGCTTGATAAGATTGGAAGCGATGAGGTTGAAAAACTACTTCGTGAAATTCTTGAAGATAAGACTGATGAGTTTTTGAAAATCATCAAAACAAAGGGGAGCAATGCAGAGAAGCTAAAGCTTGCTTCAACTTATTCTGAAGAAGGGACAAAAGAACTTGAAGAAATCCTTTCTCTATGTGATTTTGAGGTTGAAGTTGACCTATTCCTTGTCCGCGGACTAGGCTATTACACGGGCCCTGTTTTCGAGGTTAAACTCAGTGATGATATTGGAACATGTCTTGCTGGTGGCCGTTATGATGAACTTCTTGGAGTTTATGGTCAGGATAATCCTGCAGTTGGGATTTCAGTTGGGCTTGAACGTCTTATTACACTGATCCTTGAGCAAACCAAAGAAAAACAAAAAACCATGACAAAGCTTTTTGTAGCTGCAATCAATCCCAAATTCTACGGAGATGTTCTTGCAGTTGCTGCTAAACTTCGAGAAGCTGGGCTTTCATGCGAGACTGATTTAATTGGAAGAAACATTAGGAAACAATTTGATCTTGTAAACTCTCTTTCCATCAAATACATGATAATCATTGGTGAAAAAGAGCTTGAGAGCGGCAAACTTACCCTAAGGGATATGTCCTCTGGCGAAGAAGAAAAACTGACTATTGAAGAAATTATCGGGAAGATGCTATGATTAAAATCGCACAGATTATTGTCAAGGACAAGCAGGCATTTTCACGAACTGGAGGCGTGCTTCGATTTCTTGGTAGTGCAGTAGATATTGCAAAGAAAATCAAAGACGACGGATTCAAACTCATCCATATTGTGGATGAAGATGCGCTATCTGGCAGCTCAACAAACCTTGATGTTTATGATAACCTTACCTGTTTTATCAATGTACAGGTTGAAGGCTTTTCCAAAGATGAGATGATCAAAAAACTGCTTTCTCTTCGCTGCAGGGTTGTTCTTCCTCCTGAGACTGATGTTTCAAAATATTCTGAGAAAAATCTTCTTGTTGCAAAAGTCAAAGCAGGTTATTCAGGAAACCTTGATGGTTTTCATGATGTAATTCTTGAAAATGCTGATGAGCCTTCCATTCAAAAGTTCTCAAAACTTGGAAAACGAATTATCATCTATTCTGAACTGAAAACAAAGCAAAAAGTCTGGGGAAAAATCTCTAACTATTAACATATACTTATAAATACGTTTAGCCATTAATAACCACATGCAAAAGACCAAAGGCAGGCGAATTATTCTCCCACCTTCAGTTCGAGAGCTGCAAAAACCATTCTTCTCCAAGAAAATCGATCCGAATCTCGAGACACTGCTAAGATTCAACGGGGCAGTCCATCGATATGAGGATGACATTCCTGTTGCCCGTCATTATCTCTCTGGCGGAGCCGGAACTATAATGGGAGAGCCTGTTTCTGAAGCATATGCTGCTGAATTTGATGCATTATCAAAAATTCTTTATCTGCGGCCTAGAGTAGAATCCAAGGAAAAGACAACATTCGCACAAGAGCAGCTTCGTGCCTTTCTGAAAGAGAGAGGAGTTGTTCTTGAGAGCAGAAACGGATCACATGATGGCCAGAAACTTCCTAATCTTCATCATAGTACTTATGAACTGATCCTCGAAGTTCTGTCACTTCTTCCAGATCACCATTTTTCCCATGAGCATTTTACGAAATTGACTCTTGGTGGATGGGGAGGCGGAGCAGCAAAATGCTCCCAGTATATTGATTCTGAAGTTCATATCTATAAGTTCGTACTTCAAGGAGCCCGAAGGAATCTGATAGGTATTCTTCTCCATGAAGTTGGTCATTCATTTTTTGAAACTCTATCAAAAGAACAAAAACAAGCACTGCATAATTTCAGGAAAATGCTCGCTAGGAAGTCCAACTCTGATATTTTTGGAGTTGCAAAGCCAGAATTAGTTCTTGCAGCCGATTTTCTTTATGGCCTCGAAAGCCGCATTCCATATTCTTTAGGTTCTACCAATGAATTTGGTCCAGAGTCTTATCTGCATTATATAACCCAGGGAGCATTTACTGCAGAAGGCATTGCCCAAAGGCAAGAACTTGCCAAAAGCGAAAATGATACTTCCGAAACATCTCACTTTGATTCATTTCTAAAATCCGTTCCACCTAAACTTGCCAAGGCATACACTGCACTTTGGAAGTTCTTTAGAAAAGAATTTGAAGGGATAGAATATATCTAGTCCCGTTTTCTGATTCCAAGAGTTTTTCTCTTAAGTAATTTTTTTACAGCTTTTTTTGTTACTTCTTTTACTACTCTATCATTCTTTTTGGCAGGAGTTTTTTTGGCTGCCGGCTTTGCTGGAGTTTTTTTAGCTGCTTGCTTTACGACCTTTACTGTTTGTGGTTTGTTTAGGCTTGAGTCTGGCTGTTCATCACTGAAAACAACCCATCCATTTGTATCCATTTGAGATGGATAATTCCTGGTTGAGTGTTCTACTCCCTTCATCTTCAACACTTCAACAGATCTATATCTCTCCTCTTTTTTCTCGTCATACTGGTAATACAAATTAATCCAGCCATCAGTATAATTTTCAATTTCAAAATTGGTATATGGAAGTCTTTTCAAATTTTCAGAAGCGCGATCCTGTGCAACAATGAGCGTGGTAACTCCCCATTTTCTCATATTGTCTATAAGCTTAAGGAAGCCTTTTTTCCTCTCGTCTTCAGTTGGAAAATGCAGTGCGATTGGCATAATAGAATCAATCACAACTCTCTTTACTCCAGTTGTTTGGATAATCTCCTGAATTGCACTGTATTGATTGAGAACCTGATCAACTTCATAAATTGGGTAATCTAAAATAATGAGTCTTCTATTTTGTTCTGCTTCCTGCAAATCCCATTTGTATCCGCTCATATGGAAGAAGAAATCTTTTTTGCTCTCTTCAATTGAAATATATAATCCTGGTGCTTCAGATTCAAGAATAAATTGCAGTGCCATAGTACTTTTTCCAGATCCAGTTGGACCGCTAAGCGTTACAATAGATCCTTCAAGAAAACCTCCTCCAAGTACTTTATCTAATCCAGGAATGCCGCTTTTTATAAGTCTCATTTTTTATCACCTAAAATTTTCTTACCCATTTTTGCTCTCTGCCTAAGATTCTCTTCAATACTTGCCATCTCTCCTGGCTTTGCCAATTTAGTTAATATATATCTTTTGTATTCTGCGGTGGTAGCTGACATTGTTCCAAGCAAATCATGCGCCTCATTCAATGGGAGCACGATCTCATCTGGACGAAGAATCTCAATTGTAAATGGACTGTGGGCCATGCAGATTGCACTAAGTGCCTTGAAATCTCTTGTTAATACCTTTAGTGAAATGCAGCTTGACCAGTTTTTGCCTTCCTCGCCGCCAACAGGCTCATCAATTTCTCCAAGTGCCATTACCACTCCCTGTTTTTGGATCATATTATTGATGAAACCTGTTCCTAGCTCCTGTACCAATTCTTTGCTTTTAGCATGAATGTCAAAATAAAGCATAGCCAAAACTCCACCATTTTTGACTGTGTCTTTTATTTGTTTTTCTACGTCTGTCATACCAATTACTTAAATGTGAATAATTTATACATCTTTGCGCTCTTTAAAATAAATCTAAAAATCAGGTTAATTTTTGATTTACTTCTAGAAAATATCTTTAAATAGTCGTGGTATCTTAAAAGTTAGTATGAAGAGTGTTATTTTATTGGGTCTTGCGGCCATGGCATTATTATTCGGATGTGTCAATATGACCAATAATGAACAACAATATCTCTGTTCTGATGGTTCGACAATTGTGAGTGATTTGACTAGTTGTCCAAAGGTTGATCTTGAGCTAAAAGAATGTCAGGATGCATCAACTGCTTCTGATTATTATGGCGAGAGCGACCGGGATATCTGCTACTATGATCTTGCACTTACACGCAATAATATAACATACTGCAAAATGATACACAATTCTGATTACTACAGTGATTATACTTCAGCCAGGTGTGGTGTTGAACTTGCTCTTTACAATGATAATATGGCGCTGTGCAACAACCTTTCAGTCTTATCAAGATATGATTGTTTTGCTGATCTTGCCACTGACCTAGATGATCCTTCTATCTGCCAAAACATCAAATCAGTTCCAAAAATGGATGACTGCCTGTATGATTATGTATATTCCAATTCGTATTACATCTCTGACTGGAGTGTTTGCGGAATGTTCTCTGGAAAGGGGGACGATAGTGACTACTGCTACTATGAAGCTGCTTCAGACACAGGTGACTTGAGTTATTGTGATGAACTAACGGGGGACGACTACTATTATGGTTATAGCAAAACAAGTTGTTATGCCTCAGTTGCGAAAAACAAGAAAAGCCCTTCCATCTGCGATAAATTAAGCACAACAGAAGAGAAGGATGATTGTTACTATGACTATGCAACTGGATATCCATATGTAGTTGATGTTTGCAATAACATTTCAGAGGAGTATCGCAAAGACGATTGCATAGACTGGGCAAATTACAGCTATTACTAACCTTTTTAATTTCTTTAATCTTATTTTTTATCTGATAATTCTTAATGTTGGTTTTATTCATGAAAGGCAAAAGAGATAAGTTTCTAAAAAAATCAAAGGAAAGCATAACAGAAGCACTCAAAAGCAGAGACATGCTTCTTGGCAGTGTTACCAAGTCTATCGAGGATCTTGATAAGACCATCAATCTTCTTGCCGAGAGGCTTGAGGACTGGTATGGGGTCTATTTCCCAGAGCTTCTGGAAGTTGACAAGCTGAAATTCTCCAATGCAGTTCTTCTTATAGATCGGGATAATTTTGACACTAAAGAACTATCTACCATCTTTGGCCAGAGCAAGGCAACAGAACTATCTAAAAAATCCGAGACAAGTATGGGAGTCAAGCTTCCAGCAGCTGATGTGGCAGAATGCCAGTCACTTGCACAGTCAATCGTTCATCTCGGGAAGCTTCGGGATCGTTTTGAAACATATCAAAAAACATTGGCACTTGAACTCTGTCCAAATCTTTCTGAGGTCGGAGGGCCAGAAGTTGCAGCAAAACTTGTTTCTCATGTTGGTTCAATTTCAAAATTAGCACTTCTTCCTGCTAGTGCAATTCAAGTTATTGGAGCTGAAAAAGCTCTCTTTAAACATCTGAAAAACAAACGAATTCCACCTCCAAAACACGGTATAATATTTCAGCACGCAAGAATCTCTGCATCTCCAAAGAAAGTGCGTGGAAAAATTGCAAGAACGCTTGCAAACAAACTATGCCTAGCAGCAAAAGCAGATGCTTTTACCAAGAACCAAATTGGCAAAAAACTGCACGAAGATTTTGATGCACGATACGCCCAAATCATGGCGCAGTATAAAAAGCAGAAAAAGAAATAGGATATAAACACGTATATCCTAAGTTTTACCGTGAGGCGATGATCAATATCCGAATGCTAAGATCTTCAGAATTAGATCTTGCAAAGCAATTCATCAGAACTATCTTTCCACGTGCAATGGTACAAATAACTGACGATGATACAGTTCTTCTTGCCGAAGAAGACGAAAGACTGGTGGGCTTTGCTCATATAATCGATGACGGTGAGCGCATAATACTTCAGGGAATTGGAGTAGAAAAGTCCATGAGAGGTCAGGGGGTTGGAACTTTGCTCATTGAACACACTATGGAAATGCTCTCTGAGATTGAACGTCCAATATTTCTAAAAGTCAAAGTAATGAATCCAGCAATAGATCTATATGCTCGATATGGTTTTTTTATTAAGAAATTTGGCACAACTCATGTGCTTGTAAAAAAACCAAACACATAAAAGAACATCTCTCAAAGAAATTTGAACGCATCTTTTCAAAAGAATAGTCCTAAATGTATCAATTTAGGGGGAATGTGCTAATCTGGTATGCTACCAGCTTTGGGAGCTGGTGATCCGAGTTCAAATCTTGGTTCCCCCATTTTTTCCTACTAATAAGAACATTCGTAATAGCAGATTTTTATTCAAATTTTGCTCCAAAAGCGCATTTTTCCCGAAAAAGTGCAGAATCCTTTTTATATCTATCGGAGAAAACTTATGCATGGCAACCAAATCCCACAAAACCCAGTTTAAATTAGAATCTAAAGCGACAAAAAAAGGGAGGAAAACGAAAAAAGTTGTAAAAAAACCAACAAAAAAACTCACTTCCCATAAAAAGTCTCCAGATAGATACAGTTTCGCACACCTTGCAAAGCTCCTCACAAGTGGGGACAGGCTTTCAATGCTAAAGGCAGTTGATCGTTTGCAAGGAAGAGCAAGAGTACTTGTTGAGCTTGCATGTTTTTCGAATTTCCAGTTCGTTAGACTAGCCGCAATAACACATCTTACCTACGATGCGGACGCACTTGTTGAGATAGCAAAGTTCTGTCAATTTTCAGATACCAGATCTTCTGCGCTTGATGATCTTTCATCAAACAACTCTTCTCTTGCAGAGGTTTCATGTTCCTCTCTTTTCAAAGATACCAGGGGAGATGCAGTTAATATGATCTCTGATGGAAACGTACTTGCGGACGTTGCTTCCAAGTCTCCTCACAAGGATTCTCGTGAATCTGCAATGGAAAAAATCGCTGATAATCAAACTGCTCTTCAAAAAGTTGCTGAAGATTCTGCTTATCGTAAAATGCGAACTGCGGCAGTAAGCAAACTATCTAATTCAGCTTCATTGTCCTCGCTGGTTATCTCATCAAAACATCTTGATGTTAAGAAATCTGCTGCGGCAAGGTTATCTGATTACGTTGATGAGATTGATGATACTGATGCTCTTGTTGAACTTGCTAAATTCTCAAATAATGAGGATACGAGGTATCTCGCAGTAGGCAGGCTTTCTGAACACCCTTGGGCACTTAGAACAATTGTCTATGAGTCCAAGTATAAGGATGCAAAATCAACTGCACTTATGCTACTTTCAGATATTGTCTATGAAATTGACGATCCGGATATGCTAACTGAAGTTGCAATGCTCTCTCCTTATCAGGACTGCAGATCTATTGCAGTTGAAAGACTTGTTGGCCAGAGCTCTGCTCTTTTGTCAGTTGCAACAAAAGCACGATTCAAAGATTCAAGAGATCTTGCACTTGAAAAACTTCAGGATGATGTGGAATCATTGAAATCCGTTTCAAGACTTTCCAAATATCAGGATACGAGAAAGAAAGCACACAAACTCGTTTCAAGTCCAGAAGTCTTTGAAGGAGAACTTTCCAGAATTCTTGGATAATTTTTTTCTTTTCTTATTTTTCTAAATTTTTTTGTTGAGATTACCCTTTCCCAAAGTAGTCTACCCAAAGATTCATTTTTAACTACTCCCACTATTCTACATATGTATGCGAAGGAGCAGCTCGAAATTTCGTCACATGGGCGGACGAAGGCAAATAACTGATCGTCCAAACAATATTCGTACAGGTGCCCAGCATGATTCAAAGCCACCTAAATTTCATGAGGCCATCACAAGGCCTGCGATGCCAGTTGTGACCAAAAAGGGCCTGGCTGCAAGGCAGAAGCCCCTTCATGATACAATCCCGGAGATGAGGGTGGCCAAACTTCTCACGATAAGAAGTGGTCTTGAGAGCGAGGCCTCTACAGAACGCTGGAGCGCTTGCACACATCTTAACACAATGATTGAAGCAACACCTGATGAGAAAGATCTCAAAGAGCTGGTCGGAATTGCCCTTGGTGCATTTGAGGGCGAAAAAGATCCAAACGTTATTTTTTCTTTACTCGACTGTTTTATTCATGCAACCACCAAAGGAGTTCCTTTGGCTAGTGTGCTTGGCACTATCGTCCAATGCCTAGATGGTGATGAGAATGCAGAAATCAGGAAAAGCGTAATCGTGTTCTTGGAGACTGAAACTTTCATGAACAGGAACCACCAGTCCTTGCCATCTTCACTACTGAGGCTTCTGACTGCCTCTACTTCCTATAATAACGAATTCATTGCTAAACTTAGAAGTCCTATTGTTCCTGAGGCAAAAAGTTCAGCTCAAATCACTTCCCCTTCCGCTACTGCTCCAGATGGCAGATATCTGATAACAACAAAAATTTCTACATCTGATTTTGTAATCGACCCAAACCCCACTCCTACAAACCTGGCTAGGTGTCTCACCGCAGAATCATTGGTTTTGCGAAGGCGGGTCATGACAAATACTCATTTCCTACGTAACTGATCCTGATACTGCAAGGGAAGTAATGGGTATCCTTCCCTCATCACAAATAACGAAGGAAGCAGAACTTGTACGTGCTCACTGCATTGACAAACTAAAAGTGGAAATCTGAAAGCCTCAGGAGGGATTTGAACCCCCGGCCTACTCCTTTCTCGTTTTTTAGGAGTTAGTTTTTGTAAAACTTTTTCCTAAAAGTTGGTACGAGAGAGTCGCTCTACCATTGCTCAAACTTTTTAGTTTTGATAAAACTTCCCGACTGAAACGAGAGTTCGTTTCAATGGGCACAATGAACAACGTTCATTGCTGTTTCTAAAAAGCTTACTGAGCTACAGAGGCATTATATGGGAATGTACTTGGTTGAATTTATAAAATTAGGTAGACTATACAGCTGCACGTCCTTCAGATACTACTCTGTTTTTGCCTTTTCTTTTTGCTTGTTTTAGTCTGGAATCCGAAAGTGAAAATGCTTGATCGTATATTACTTGCTGTCTTTCTGCTGGTGCAATTTCTATCGCAACTTTATCTGCGATATCTCCAACATCAGAAACTCCAATACTACAAGTAATTCCTGTATCTCCAATTTCAATTTGTGAGACATTTTCTCTAATTCTCTCTGCAATTTGTGCTGCCCTTTCTCTTGAGACGTCCTTTAAAATAACGGCAAATTCTTCTCCGCCCCATCTTGCAACAAGGTCGCTTGATCTAACAGACATGTTGATTTTTTCTGCAATAGCACGAAGTGCTCTGTTTCCAGTGTTATGTCCATAATTGTCGTTGATCCGTTTAAAGTCATCAGCATCAATCAAAATCAAATGAAGACTTTCTATCTCATTTTCCATGAGATTTATGATTCCTTTTTTGAAATCAACTTCAAAGTCTGCAAATTTTGTCAGAACTGTTATTGCATCAAATTTATGCGTTAGTTGAAATGAAATCTGTGCAGCTGCAGCAACAATTGCCTTTGCACTCCAATATGTTTTTGCAAATCCTTCTAATTGCGAATCCTTGCATGCAAGGTCTCCCTCAAAAACAACCAGTCCTGAAGGATGTACTGGATCTCTATAGTAAAATGGCATAACTGTTAGGCTTCCGGAGCGATCTTGTTCACTTAATGGATAAACATCACACCTGTCACTATACATATCTAAATCTCCAAATATGACTTTGATTCCAAGATCCCAATCAAATATCACTGGAGCTCGCTCTAAAAATGTTTTTTCAAGAGCTCCCCTAACTATTCCATGTCGTTCCATTCCTTCAGTTGATTCATCAATGCAAAAGCCCTGTTCACATTTAGATACTGTTAATCTATGTTCAAGCAGTCCACTTGGCCTGGTATTTTTTGGAACTCTAAAAACCGTACAGAAATTTATGCCATTAAATTCTTCCATTAACCTGGCAACATAATCTCCTATTGTTGGAAAATCTTCACTAACCATTCTTCCAATTCTATGAATTGTAGTTGCTGCATGAAAATCAGGAGCTATACTAATCTTTAGATTCGGCAGATTATGCATTGTGATTTCTGGTTTAATTATCCCCTCAGCCCTAGGTTCAACTGTCACTAATTTTTTAGGTCTTAGGCTGGGAGTTACAATTCGTTTTTGCATCTGTAAAGTAATGGTGATGTTCTTTTATAATACTTCTCTGAAAAACACCATTTCACACATTTTATAATCTGTTTATAAACTCAGTTGTGACTTTTCCCTTTTTTTAAAACAAAAATATGTATTTTTTATACTTTTAAAAAGAAAACAGATGATTGCGGTCGCCGGGATTTGAACCCGGATCATAGGGTTGGAAACCCTAGGTCCTAACCAGATTAGACTACAACCGCGCAGTATTCTTTGTTGTGTATTTGGTTTTTTAAATGCTTAGAAAACCGATGCAAGATCTATCAGAAATTCTTTTGGATCAGCTGCTTTGACAAATGCACTTGCAAGCAAAACTCCTTGCGAACCAAGTTCTAGTGATTTACTTATATCCTCTTTATTGCTAACTCCAGCTCCACAAAGTACGATGACCTTATGATCTACTTCTTTTACTGCCTTTACTGAATTTGTTACAATATCTGGATTTGCTTTTGAAACACTTATGCCGCTTCCAATAAGCCCTGGTGGCTCTACTGCAATAAATGTTGGCGCGTGATGTGCAATTGAAGAAGCTTCCTCGCTACTTGCAGCACACACCAAACTCTCGAGGTTATTCTCGTGAAGGTTATTGATTATTGTTTTGATTTTTTCTTCAGAACCGATTCTTTTTTCTGAATGATTTACTAAAGATCCTTTTGCGTTTACACTTCTTAACATTTCAGCTGAAACTGATCCGGTATATGCTCCATAGCCCACTTCATCAACATGCTGTGCAAATATGTTTGAAAATCTCTCAGCTGCACTACTCAGATGGATTATTGGAGGGCATACAACAATTCGAACTCCAGTCTCAGCAACTACCTCGCCTGCAATATCTGTAAAAAGCAGCGCCTTTTCAATACTGGCTTGATATGTTTTAAGATTAAGAACTATCATAAAGGATAAAAGCAAATTAGCTTTAATATTCTTTCTATGCCGAGGTTTTCTTGAATTGAATATTCAAGTATCTTCGCATGCATTTTATGCCGAGATCGCATAAAGCCTTGCTAGGTGACTTCTGCGAGGCGTGAAACCCGGTAGTGCGGTGCTCTCGAAAAGCACTCCCTTTGGGATTGGGAGTTCAAATCTCTCTCTCGGCGATTTTTCTACTATCACCTTTTACCTCATTTTATAAATATTTGGTCTAAAATACCTATGCTACCTTGGGGGGTAACAAGTGATTTTTATGAAACTATCAAGATTGCAAAATCAAAATCGAACATCTGTGCTAAGAAAGTTTGCAACTGCTACTGTTCTTGCTGCTGGATTATTATTTTCTACAAATTCATTTGGACAAACATGTCCAACTTCTGTTGTATATAGTAGCGCCGGACAAAAAGTTGCGACTACTTTTGAGAGTGCAGTTCTCAAACAAGATCATTCAAAAACCAGAAGACTACTTGGAGCTTCCTTGGATACTCCAGTTGAGGCAAGATCATTTGTTCAAGTTAGTAAATCTGGCCGCGTAAAAACTGGCGGTGTTGCTTGGTTCTGTGGAACATCTGGAAGCAGATGTCCTCATGATTTAGCTGTTCCAAGTTGGGAAACTAAATCGCTGCACAGTATCCAATTTCCAGAAGCTGCCATTCCAACTGAATCTGGTTGTAAAATGCAAATTTCTACATTTGTTCCAGTTATTGATACTACCTCTACTCATGTTTCTACAGATCCTGGAATTGGTCCGCTTCCTGTTAAAACAGAAACACCTAGAGAAAAAATTTCTCGTCCAAAGAGAACTCCTCTGAGAAAAGTACGTCCGGTTTCAAAGACTACTACAGTAAAAAGACGTCCAGTTACTCCAACAGATCAGCTTCCAGTTGCCAGAACTCCTGATCCTAGAACAGCAGAAGAGGCAGAGCTGGATGTTGTTTCTTCAGATAAAATGGTTCTTGATACTGATGGATATATCAGTCATATGCCATCAGCAAAACAAATTCGTTCATTTAAGAGAAGAGAAGCAGATCCATCAGCATTTCGTGATTGCGTATCAAGAGAGATTACTAAATCTGGATTTACTTGGGCATCCTGGTCAATCTATAAGAACAAGGTTCGTCCAATGCTCTCAAAAATCCAAAGATTTTTGGGCGAATCAGCAACTTCACTTAGAGTTAGGAGCAGACTTTTCAAAGGTGGCGCACAGGAGGTTCTTGAAATTAAAGGAATGTGCGGTGATGGTCCTTGCAGAAGGCAAACCGACTTTGCAAAAAAAGTCGGAATTTCTCTAGAGCCTTACATCCTTGAGGGGATCAGAAGTAATTGCGAGTATGAATTTGATTTACCTCTCGCAGAAGATCGTAATTATGGCGATTTTAAGAATAGTAAAATGTTAGTGAGGTAATGATTTTGGATAATTTCATCCGTGAAATTTTCCAATAGCATTTAAAACCCCTCGAAATACTATTAGTAAACTTAATTTCTGTTTATTTGGTGATATTTATGTCAATTAGACCTGGAAGAGCAGTTAGAGATGCTGATAAAGTAGCTTGGACAAGATTTTCTAGAAGTAAACCTAGAAGGTCTTATATCAAGGCTATGCCACATCCAGACCTTCATCAGTTTAGGATGGGTGCTATGAAAGATGATTTTGATACTGTTGTGCATTTAGTTAGTCAAAGTCCAATAATAATCCGGGACAATGCAATCGAGAGTGCAAGACAGACAACAAACAAGTTTGTCGAGGTACACATGCCAGGAGCTTATTATTTTGTTGTTAATGTGTTTCCTCATCATGTTATTCGTGAAAACAAGATGATTTCAGGAGCAGGTGCAGATCGTCTTCAGAAAGGTATGAGGGCTTCATTTGGAAGGCCAACTGATAGAGCAGCCAGGCTTGCAAATGGAACAAAACTATACTCTCTCTATACATATTCTTCAAACCTAGAACATGCAAGAACTGCATTTACGAGGGCAACCCGTAAGCTTTCTGGCAGCTATAAAATTGTTGTAGAGAAGAAATAATCATTTTTTTTATAATTGTTTTTTGTGTTTGCTTGTGGTTATCTCTTTTTAAACTTTTCCTTACATAAATTACTATATCTTACGCCAGGGAGGGTGAATAATTTGACTTCAAATAAAATTTCAGTTGACGAACCACTAATTAGTACCGATGTAGACAGTCTTATCAGAGCCATTGCGGAGAGGAAGAAAATTTCTCTTACTGAACTTCGCAAAGTAAGCGGTATTGATAAGAAAAATATGGACAAATGGATTTCTGTTCTTGAAGATGAGGGATATATATCTGTTGAATATGGACTTAGAGGGACATTTATCCATTGGCAGGGCGAGGTGGAAACCGCCGAATATGTAAAAGATGATCCTCAGGAGGTTCCATACGAACAATATGAGACTTATCATCCTGTTTCTGAGGATGTTCCAGGTCAGGAAGAGCCAGATCTACCTGAAACTCCAGAGCCAGAAAAACGCGATGAAAATGAGTTTACTCATTCCATGCCTCTTGAAGAAACAGAAGAAACTCCAGATGAAACTAATCAATCAAATACTAATGAAGTTGAAGATGTTGATACAGAACATGTGAGCGAACCTGAAGAAATTGATCCTGAAGAAATGCTCAGCGAATATCTTGCAAAAAGAAGAACTGGTGACGAGCCTGAAGTTGAAAAAGCTACTTCCGAGCTTATCACAAGTCTCGAAGAAACTGATTCTGTTTCATCTGAAGATACTGATCATGGAATTGATTTTAGTAAAATTACGGATGATGAGCCTACTGAAGAACCAGAAGAGCCATCAGTTGCATATGACTCTCCAGAAGAAACACTACAACCAACAATTCAATCAGAAAAAGTTGCCGCATCTGATATCAGAGAGCTTATGGGAACTTATATGCAGGAAATCAATAAAGAAAAAGCAGCCATACATCTTCTCAAAAAAGAAAAAGATAGCCTCTACCGAGAAAAAATTGCCTCTCTTGAGGGAAGGATGCAAGCAGATCTTGTTGTTTTAACTGAAAAAATTATTGAAAAGCAGAACCGACTTGCACAGATCAAAGAACATGTTCTTGAGCTTCCAGATAAAGTTGATGAAGTAGAAAAAGTCCAGCAAGCAATGGACCAATTAAAAGATGAGAGCAGAGCTGCTCTTGAGAGAACAAGAAAAAAAGCAGATGAATATATCTCAGGCGTAACCCTATCAAGAGATGAGGTCAAAGAAAGAATTGGAGACCTTAATTCCTCAATCGAAGAACAATCTCAAAGATTGGTTGAACTTGAGAAAATCAGCGACTCACTTGATATCAGATCTCAACAATTAAGAAAAACTGTAGATGAAACTCAGGAAAAGATTGATGAGATCAATTCTGCAATGTCTTCACTTTCTTCAGATCTGGAATCTGCAGAGGAAGCAAAATCACATGTAACTGAAATGAGAGACTCAATCAAAGATGTCGTTGCATCTCATGGAGAGGAGCTTGAATCTCTTGAGGCAGAGCTTGATGACATTGCAAAAGTAGAGCATTATGTTGTTGAATATATTAGGGATTATGAGGCAAAAATTCAGGCAATTGAGGATTATGTTTCTCAGAGCGATGATGAGCTTGTATCTCTTAGGGAATCTTCCGAGTCCCTATACATAAAGAAATACCTCAATGAACTATCTAATTTGACAGATGCGTATGAAACAGGTCTTGAAGATGCAATTTCAAGCGAACAAAACATTGAAGAAAAGATTTCTGCATCAAAACAAAGAATAACAGAGCTTGTTACTGAGAGCAAAGAAATGATGCGAAAGCTTCAGGGTGACGTATCTGATTCAGATGATTATGGAACTGTTCTAACCAATGCTAAGAAGAGAACTGCAAGAACAAAACGTGTTGTTGCAGAAAAACAATCCGAGCGGGATAAACTTTCGCAAGATTCAAAGAATACTCGAAAATCAAAACGTACTGATGCAACAAAAGCAGCCAGTGCTAAGGTTAGGGCAAGGAAAACTGCCAAAAAGAAAAAGAAGAAGTAATTATATTATTTTTCTTTCTTTTATTCCCTATGAAATTACTATTTATTCTATTTATCGGATTGATGGTTTTATCTGCCGGCTGTTTAGGTGGAACAAACTGTCCAGATACCAAGGACTATGTCTGCGGTGTAGACGGAAAGACCTATAATAATCAATGTCTTGCTGAAAAAGCAAATGTTAAGGTTGATTACGATGGTCCTTGCAGAGCTCAGGTTTGCGATGATTCTGATGGCGGAAAGGATACTCTTGCTGTTGGACGTACATCTGCAGAAGGCTCTTCAAATACAGATTCCTGTAAAGACAAGCTTACAGTAACTGAATATTATTGTGAAGGCAACTCGATCTCATCAATGCAGATCCCATGCCCACTTGGCTATTCATGTGAATCTGGAAAGTGTATTGTTTCCCCATGCGATGATTCTGATGGCGGAATCAAACCCCTTGAAAAAGGAACCGTCAGTTCGTCTGGAGAGGCCAACACTGATGAATGCAAATCCTCTGATGCTGTAACAGAATATTATTGCGATGGCAGCGTAGTTACTTCAAAAACAGTTGACTGCAGTCTTGGTCAACAATGTGTTGATGGTGCTTGTGTAGAATATCCTTGCTCTGATTCTGATGATGGTGAAGATGAGCTTGAAGCTGGAACTGTTACTAAAGGTGATCAATCATCTGATGATAAATGTTCTGGGGTTACTGCAGTAACTGAGTACTATTGTTCAGGAGATAAGATTAGTAGTAAAAAAATACCATGTGCTTCTGATTTCGAATGTGTTGATGGAGCATGCGTTGAAATAGCTCCTTGTTCTGATTCTGATGGCGGAAAGGACAAATATGCTAAAGGAACTCTCAAAACTCCGGATCATGAATATGAAGACTCATGCTACAGCGATACCTCTGTTCTTGAGTATTATTGTTCTGGAGATGCATATCATACTGAAAAAATAGCATGTGGCTTTGGCTATGAATGTAAATTTGGCGAATGCCAGGAGCTTGATTGTACTCAGGACATTGATCAAATTGACATCAGAGATTCAATATATGATATTGAAGATTACAGTTCAGAGACCCTCAGAATGTATGTCGGAGATATTGTAGAGCTTGATGATGATCTTATCATGAGGCTTGTCAGTGTTTCAGGAACTCAGGCAACTGTCCGCGTTTTCCAGGACTATGAAAAGTTCGACGACAATGACGAGGAATGTGAAGAAGATCTGGACGAAGGAGTCAGTGAAAATGATCTTTGCGGAGAAAACACTGGTGATGTTGAAGTTGACACTGTTAATGACGTAGATGATTACGCTGACATCATTCTGGATGATTTCAAAGTAATCGAGGTCTATTCAGCAGAAGGTGAAGAGCTAATTTGGATTGGTTCATCCTGTCCAGACGATGAAGTGGTATATGAAGAATTTGACATGTACTTCCATCCTTATCTGGATACTGAATCCTCAGGTCTTAACCTTGATGGCTATTCATTCTTTATACTTGGTGAATATGCTGATCTGGTGGATATAGATCTTGGAGATGAAGAAATCCGCTTTGAACTTGACAATGATGACTATAGGCTAGAAGATGGAGATAAATTCGAATATAACGGCCAGGATTATCAGGTGGACCTGTACTTCCATGATGGTGGCCTATATCGGATGCTTATCAAACTAGACTAGAGTTTAGTCTGTTCTTTTTTTTCTTTTTTACTTCTTGCATCATCTACTATTGCAAGCCAGGAATCTCCAATTTTCATAAAGTAGTTTCCAAATGTTTTGCTTAGAGATATCCTCATTGGTCTGTATTTTCTTTTACTCTCAATATTAACTAGTGTCTCTCGCTCAACTTTTACCATACCAACGCGTTTGAGTCTTGGCAAAACCCTATTGTAGAAGGTTGCTTTGGAGATGCCATTGCTTTTTACATATTCTGAAATCTCTTCTCCACCAATGCTGATCTCTTTACTTAAAAGTGTCAAAAATCCAAGTGCAATCTCAAAATATTTTGGCTGGTATTTTTTTGAAAATACGAAATTAGCAACTTCCTCAAGTGACCATGCATTTCTGGTGATTCCCTCATGCTTATCTTGGAAAGTTCTAAGCTCAGGACTGTCATGGCGTGGCAGGTAAATGGATTCTGATGATGGAACGCCTCTTGAGGCGAGTCCTTTTTTTTCTTCCATAAACTGTAAAATCAGAGAAAGATTAAATCCTTAACCTTGCGGGATTGGAAATAAATGAAAGTCTCGTTTTTTGATAGCGAGTATTTGAACTCTGCCCTAACAAATTCTCCATACATATCCTTTCCAACCTCTATTTTGTCTAATATAATATCTCTAACTATGACTTTTCCCAGTATTCCTATTTTTGATTTGGTTTTTGGAATCTCTTTAATCTGTGGAAACCAATAATTGTGCTCTCCAAAGACTTCTTTTCCTGATAGTATTGCAACATATCCCAAAGCAATTCTTTTATTCGTCACTATGGTGTCAGTAGCACTATAGGTATATCCATACCTATTCATAGCAGATGTTTTGTTTGAAGGATTTTTTTTAATAAAAACTGGCAAAGGGCCAGCAATCACCTTTTCACCTTCTGTCAGACTGAGTTCAGGATAAATCTTCAATTTGGTTTTTTTCTTTTCCCATTTTTTTATGTGCCATTTACAGAATTCGATATCGCTTAATGAATTCAAATTTACTATTTAATCACCGAACATGCTTACGCCAGCAGCAACCGTGCTTTCTTCTTCCTCTATTTTTTTGATTACTCTCTTTGCAAGATCATCTGATGCAGGCTTGGCCAGATCGCCCAGTTTTTCATCTGCTTTTTTGATGAACTCTTCAGATGCACTGACATAAATGTAGATTTTTTCCTTATCTTCTCCAACAGCAGTGCCATCCTTCATCTTATAACCAACTCTGGCAAAAGCATCTTCTGCATATGGGTCTGCCTCCAGAATCTTTGTAATTTCGGCTTTTTTTGAAATTTCACTTTCATATACTCTGTCCATTAGTCGTCATCTCCATCTGTAGGTATTTTCACTGCATTTTTGATCATGAATATCATTGACGTGTATGATAATGGGTAGGCGAAGAATATCGTTGCAATTTGTATGAATGGTATGAAGTTCATAAGCCATACAAATGCAAACAATATATACTGTCCTATGAAGAACACATGTCTTTTTCTTAGAAATTCAAAGCCCAATCTCATTGAGCTGTATATGCTTGTTCCAAATGATCCTGCTAGGATGAATGATGGTGTAAATAGCATATGTATGATGAAAGTCGTGAAAATTGCATATACTGCAAGAAGTGCATCCATGTACTGGTATGGCTCAAGATATACTATGTAAAGAGCAATAAATGGACCAACCAGAAGGAGCCATAGCAGTTCTCGGATAAGTAAAATCCCAAGAGATGTTGGTGCTCTGTCAACTGCATAAGAATAGAATTTTGTAAGGCTTATTTTTTCTCGTTTAATCCCAGAGTGATATGCCATTGAAAGTGCCATATTCAATCCATTTATGAAGAAAACAACCAGAACCCCAATTATTCCAATAACTCCCATTGTTGCAATTGATTCAAAGTTTAACTCCTGTCCGAAAATGGACAAGAACAGGAAATACAACAAAAACAATCCTATTGCAGCCAAACTAAACAAAAGAAACATGAATACGTATAATAACGAACTCCAGACAAATAAAAATGGCTGTTTTGAAACTACATTAAATGATCTTTTGAGACTTTCTATCAAACCCCTCACCTTAAAACCTTCACGGAAGTAAATTATTTAAAGTGAACACTTAGATGTGGTTCGGAGACATTTTATGAGAGAAGTTCCTAAATGTATGAGTACTCAACATCCGGATAACGTTTTTTCGCCATTTTTTTCTGATTCAGATGTTCTTGCCGGTGAGACTGAAGTAAAAGAGGCTTTTTTTGTATTTTCACAGCTCGGCTGCACTGAGCAGATGTGGGACAGCGAAGGAAAAGCAGTAGACAATCAGGTCGTGGAGAAACTCTTGTCGAAACACATGGGTTTTTTCTCCAAAAAACCAATAGGAAAGGATTTTTACCTCACATATCGTGTTCCAAACCCCTCAGTTGAAAAAGACCAGGGAAAGATTTTGCTTGAGACCCTGCACAGTATCCCTCGAGCATTTGATGTTGCAAAAGCAGCTGGATTTGATAACGCTCCAATTTTTGAAGTTATTTTGCCAATGACGACTTCTCATCTTGAGCTTGAGAGGGTGAGGAATTATTATGAGCAGATCATTATTGGCAAAAAAGAAACCAAACTTGGAAATGAGCAAATATCAGTAAAAGAATGGGTTGGTGATTTTCAGCCTGAGAAAATCAATGTAATTCCACTTTTTGAGGATTTAGATTCACTTTCAAAATGCGATGTGATCATGGAGAAATATCTCGAAGGTAAATCTCTGGAATATCAGAGAGTTTTCCTTGCTCGAAGTGATCCTGCACTTAATTATGGCTCTGCAAGTGCAGTTCTGCTATCAAAAATTGCCCTTCAACGATTACACAATCTTGAGGAAAAAACAAGTACGCCCATTCTTCCAATATTAGGAGTTGGAGGCTCCCCCTTCCGCGGAAACTTCACTCCTAATAAAGTCAACAACTGCGGAGAGGAATACCCAAGTGTCCAAACATTTTCTATGCAATCCTCATTCAAATATGATCATCCTTTCAGGGATGTTGCAAATGCCATCGACATGATCAATCATAGGCACAGGTCAGCTCCTCTTGATATTGATGAGGAGAATGCACTTGCACTCATAGAAAAAATGCGTGTGGTATATCAGGATCAGATAAAAGAAATGGCTGATCTGATCAATGCAATTTCTGCATTTGTTCCAAACCGAAGAGCGAGAAAACTACATATTGGATTATTTGGTTATTCAAGATCTCTCAAAGGAATAAAGCTTCCGCGTGCAATCAAATTCTGTGCTGCTTTCTACTCTATTGGAATTCCAGCAGAACTGCTTGGCCTTTCTGCATTAAATGAAAAAGAGTTTGACCAGCTGCAAAGCATGTATGTTAAGCTTGACGAGGATCTTCAGGATGCTGCACACTACCTTAACAAAACCAATCTTGGCCTGATGCCAAAGAATGTCCAGGATGGAATTTCAAAGGTTCTAGGCTGGATTGATTTTGAACCTGATGAGGAATATCGTGAAATCACTACCAGGATTTACGAAAATTTCAAATCCGGAAACCAAGCCATGCTGATGGAAGGCATTCGAGAAGCTTCCTGGAAGAGAAACTTTTTGGGTTAGATTATGGATCCTATTGAAATTCACAGGAAACTTCGGGGGAAAATTTTTATCGGGCCAAAGGCAGAGCTCAAAACCATCGAGGATCTCTCTACTCTTTATACTCCAGGAGTTGCGGAGCCTTGCCTTGAAATTGCAAAGGACAAGGAACTTGCATATGATTATACTTTCAAGGGAAATACTGTTGCAATAGTCACTGATGGAACCCGTGTTCTTGGCCTTGGCGACATCGGCCCTGAGGCAGCACTTCCTGTTATGGAAGGAAAGGCATTAATCATGCAGCAGTTTGCAGGTATTGATGCAATTCCCATTTGCCTTGGCACCAAGGATGAGGACGAGATAGTGAGTGCAGTAAAAGCAATTGCCCCTACTTTTGGTGCAATCAATCTTGAGGATATAGAAACTCCCAAGGTTTTCAGAATTGAAAAAAGACTTACCGAAGCTCTTGATATACCTGTTTTCCATGATGATCAGCACGGAACAGCAACAGTTGCTCTAGCCGGCCTTTACAATGCACTTAAAGTAGTTGGAAAGTCGCAGGTCAAAATAGGAATTATAGGAGCTGGAAGTGCTGGATATGCAATTGCAAAATTGTTTCATGCAGCTGGGTTCACTGATTTAGTTGTATTTGACAGCAAGAGTGCAATCCACAAGACTCGGGATAATCTTAGTGAACACAAGCTTGAGCTTGCAAATCTCAATTCTTCTAATTTCTCTGGCAAAATTAACGCGTTTAGTGGGGCAGATGTTATCATTTCAGCTGCTATGCCAGGTTCACTGCCTCTTGAAACTATAAAATCAATGAACAAGCCAAATATTGTTTTTGCCCTCTCAAATCCTATTTCTGAAATTTCACTTGAGCAGGCAAAAGAACTTGAAATCGATGTTTTTGGAACTGGAAGAAGCGACTATCCAAACCAGATCAATAACTCACTTTGTTTTCCTGGTTTTCTAAAAGCGCTGCTGGATCTTCGAATTAGAAAAATAACCAATGAAATGAAAATTGCAGCTGCAAAGGCCATTGCTGATTCTGTAGGAAGTCCAACAAAAGAAAAAATAGTTCCAGATGCTTTTGATAAAAAAGTGGTGGGAAAAATCCACGCTTATATCAAAGACTTATCCAGTTAATGCTCCGGATTGCAAAAGAGAACTCCCAAGCCCACCACCAATAATTGCTGCAGCGAAAACGAAGTATGCTGCAATAATTAGTCCAATGAGAATTATTATTGGAGCAAATATTACTGCAATTGTTCTTATGGCTGTGAGCTTATGAACCTCTTTAAATGCAAGATATTTGAGGTATATCCCATAAAGATTCACAAACATAGTTGCGAGTGATACTGGAAGGGTAATTATTGCAACGCAGCAGCTTACTAGCGGGATAATGGCCAGCCATCTTATTGGAATAATTAAAATACTGAGCGGAAGCACGATCAAGAATGTTGCCAGAGTTGGCAGGATCGATGCATTGACATGGGCTGTGGCTTCTGCCTTTCCACCAAGAATCTTTGCTACTGCATATTCAATCATTGAATACAGGAGTGAGATAATTGGTCCTAGGATGAAGAATAGTACCATCAAACCAACTATAAGTCCTATTCCAAAACCTCCTGCAATCGGATTTGATACTAATGTGGCTCCATAGATGAGAACGTATGGGATCAATGCAAGCAGACCAATTACAAGTCCAATTACCTGCATCACATAAAGATCCTTTACACGATTTCCAATTCCGCCAATGTTTCCAGTGACTGTTTTGGTTGGATTAAAGAAAAATTCCCTCCAAACTTTTGTACCTTTGTATGGGATGAATTCTGCTACCTTGTCAACATATTCCGTATATTTGTTCACATATTTATCGAGATCAGACATATATTACACCCATCATAAATGCCATGAAGCCAAGATATGCTCCAATTATCAACACGAATTGAAGCGCAAAGCTCACGATAATACTTCCTACAATTACCCCGATTGATCTGTTTCTGCTGAGTTTATGCACATGTTTGATTCCCTTGTATTGCAAATAAACCACATAGAACAATACTGCATATATCAAAGGAGATATGAAAAATCCTATGATTATTGCATATGATAATAGTACTCCTGCAGAGAGGATCATGGAGGCACCAGTTGAATTTACCAGTATTGACATTGTTTTTCTAAAAGATCCTTTTCCACCTAAAGCTCTGGCAACTATATAGTAGAGCGAGCTGTTCCACAATAATCCAATTACTGGAGATAATAAAAGCATGATGATGATAATTGCCACGACTATTACTGCAAGTGGATTTAGGAACACTGCTAGGAATATCGTTCCAAATATTGCTCCATATATTGCCCACATATACCATAGACCAATAATTGAAAGAGCTGTCCAAAGAATGTAAATGATATACATATCTTTGATGTTGTCCACTATGCTTTTTTCTTCATCAAGAACTTTTTCAACTTTATTATCAGCAAAATCTATCCATTTTGGAATGCTTGGATAATCAACCTTTCTCGCAAGATCAAAATGAAACTCTTTGAATTTGACAAAAAGCTCGGAGAGGCTCTTGAATCCTTCACTTTCCTTTACATCTGTCATTTTATTCGCTCTTTGATTTTTGGATCAATCTCAGATGGGCCATTTGCAGTGGCGATAATCTGCTCAAGATCCTCATTGCTCATTATTCCTTTTTGAATAACAAGCTCTTTAAGTGTTACCCCCATACGGTACGCTTCGCTGACAAGCTTTGAAACCCGAGAATATCCTAAATATGGGTTGAGTGCAGTTGCATAGCCAAATGTTTTGTCGAAATTTTCTTTGGTTTTCTTCTCGTCAATTTTAGTTCCATCAATGCATTCTGCGAACATTTTGTTGCAATTAGTAAGAAGTTCCTCGCTTTGGATAATATTGTGTGCAATCAGCGGCGCGCAGAAATTCAGCTCTAGCTGTCCTGATTGCGCTCCAAGCATTACTGCCAGGTCATTTGCAACTACCTGAAAGCTGACCATGTTTACTGCTTCTGGAACAGATGGATTTACTTTTCCAGGCATAATGGATGAGCCAGGTTCAACCTCTGGCAATATAACTTCTGCAATTGCTGCCTTTGGTCCTGAAGAAAGAAGGCGAAGATCATTTGCAATTCTTGAAATCGTTGAAGCATATCTTCTCATTGATGCAGAAAATTCCAGAAGATCATTCATATTTTGGGTCAATTCAATTGCATCTTTTGCCATGACCACATTTACGTCTTTGTTCAAAAATTCAATTATCTTTTCTCTGAATTTTGGGTGTGCTGTTATTCCTGAGCCTACGGCAGTTCCTCCAATTCCAAGCTCTCGCAGTCCTTTTGCTGAAGATTCAAGTGATTTGATATCTTTTTCAAGAGCACTTGCCCATGCTGCAAAAGTCTGGCCATAAGTAATTGGAACAGCATCCTGGAGATGGGTTCTTCCAATTTTTATTGTTTTAGAATATTTCGCTTCTTTTTTCTCAAAAGATTTTTGCAATGCTTTTGCTTCTTCAATCAAAGGTTTTGACAGTTTTATTGCAGCAATTCTTACTGCTGAAGGAACTACGTTGTTAGAACTCTGCGACATATTCACATGATTGTTCGGATGAATTATCCTGTACTTTCCAAGTTCTCCGCCAAGAATTTCTTCTGCTCTGTTTGCTAGAACTTCATTTACATTCATGTGAAGTGGTGTTCCTGCCCCGGCTTGAAATGCATCGAGGATAAATTCTTCATCAAATTTCCCTGCGAGTGCTTCTTCTGCTGCCTGGACTATTGCATCTCCTTCTTTTTTTGGCAATCTTTGAAGTTCCATATTAGCAAGTGCTGCACATTTTTTGATCAAGATAACTGCCCTGATCAATTCCATGTGTACTTTGCTGCTGCTTAATTTGAAATTTTTATCTGCCCTAACTGTGAAAATCCCATAATATGCATTATCTGGAACTTCTATCTTTCCTATGAAATCCTCTTCGCTTCTCATGCTTTCAACCTAATTGCAAAAAGTCCAACTAAGCCCAAAAGAATTGTAGTTGATGCGCAACATGGAAGTGGCTTTTTCTCATTTATTGTTTCTTCTTCAGGTTCTTCATCATCTGTTTCATATAGTTCTGGTACTGGGGGTGTTGTTGGCTTGGTTACTTCTGGAGGATCTACTACTGGAGGAGTTGTTGTCTCTTCTTCTGGAGGTTCAACTGGAGGTGGATCTGCTTCTGTTTCATTTTCTTCAGGCTCGGGCTCTGGCACAGCAACACAACTGCCGCAACTACCAAGTTCAACAGTTTCTATTGTTGTTTCATATCCACCATAGCTTACAGTAACATTCCAAGTATCTCCACATCCTTCGAATTCAAATACTCCATCACTATCTACTATTCCACTTGTTTTTTGCTTCCATGGATCAATGTCTTCAACTTTCACATATGCGTTTTCTACTGGGTTACTACTGCCGCTAGTAACGGTAACGCGCGTTACTTCAGTTTCCTCATCACATGTATTTTCTATTTCCACATCGAATGTCATGAGCATGGCTGCATAGCTCATTCCAAAAATCAATAATAATGCAAGTAAAACTTTCATCTTATCACTCTAATTGCAAGCATTGACAGCAAAAGAATTCCTATCGGACATGCTGCAGTGCTTTCTTCTGTTTCATCAGGAACTTCTACCGGTTCAACAATCACTTCCGGTTCGCTTTCATTAATTTCCGGCTCGGTAGTTTCCGGAGGAAGTGTTTCTTCTGTCTCTTCCGGAGGTGTTATCTCTTCTTCAGGTTCCTCCTCAACTATTGGCTCTGGTTCTACTACAGGTGGAGGATCTTCAAAGCATTTTTCATATGCAAATTCAATCTCTCTGCTCTGATATGCCTGATGGTCAACTCTTAATATGAAAAGTCCTGTGAGAAAGTTTATTGTTCCTGGAACACTCATAGTTACTGATCCATCGCTGCCCGTTTTTCCTGGATTTGGAAGTGGTTGGTATCCATAATCAGTATAAAACATCACAGTGGATGCTCCATCAATAGGTTCATCCTCAGAAGTTGCTGTTACGCTCAGGTCTTTGGTTTCACAATCAATGCTAAGCTCAACATCCATTGTTGGAAGGCTTTTGCTTCCTGTATCCTGAACTCCTATAAAATCCGGATTTACTGTAAATGCCATATTTATGCTGGCAAGAATCAGTGCAATGACAAACAATCCCATAACAATTCTTTGACATTATTTGTTTTTAATGTTACTACTGCAAGCATCTGGCTTGTTTGCACTCGATTTCGCATTCTACTTCATTTATTGTAAGCTCATCATTATCACAGTAATACTCTTTCAAAAGTGTGTGGTCAATGCATTTGTCCAGGTATATTCCTTTTATCAGACCTTGGATTGTTACTGTTCCTGCCTCATAAATATCATTTCCGCCATCTGTATCAGTGCATTCTATTTTTCCACGAACGCATTCTCCATCCACGCATTTGAAATCATCTGGACATGCATGCAAAGAACTTTTTGCTTCTCGCTCTTCACAATAATATTCCTTGACAAGTGTATCTGAGCAGTTATCTACAAATGTTGCTCCAAAAGCAGTAACTGTACCCTTTTCATGAATCTCAATTCCACCATCACTATCAACGCAGCTTTGGTCCTCAATTTCAGCTCCTTCTACCTGGCATCTACCTTTGTATTGGATTTTTACATTAGCACATTCTGCACTGCAATTATTCTGGTATGTTACTTCGTCTTCTCCACAAACTGGATCAAATTCAAGAGTACAGACGCATTCTGGTTCAACAGTTTCATTTTCAGTGATATTTTCTGTTACGTTTTCAGTTGTATTTTCAACTATTTCTCCAGTATCGCTTACACACCCAAGTAATAATATGGGTAATAGGAATATGAGGTATTTCATGAATCATTCATCCTCTGAAGAATTTATAAACCATGAGCAGAATTAGTATTCCTGGACACAATTCAATTGGAGCTGTTTCTTCCTCTTCTTCTGTTTTTGTTGTGTTATCTATTTCTTCAGTTTCGTTTTCCGGTTCTATAACATCAGGTACATCTGTTTCTTCAACTTCTGGCTCTTCCGGAACTACAGGCTCTGGCTTTTCTTGCTCTGGTTTATTTGGAAGCACTTCATCATTGTAACACCTTCCAATATCAAAATGAATTTCCTTGTTTCTAAATCCGCTTTTTTGAATAACCAGAACAAAAAATCCTCTCATCAATTTTACATTTCCTGGAAGCTTGTGCAAAATATATCCTGCTTTGTCTGTTTCTCCAGATGAAATAAGAGGCTGTGCAAAATCTATGTATTTTAGATAAGTGTTGGCATCTTCAACTTGTTTATACTCTTCATCAAGTACATACAGGTTGATGGATGCAGCAGTACAATCCACGCTAATAGAATATGTGAATTCTTCAAGTGAGGGGGTTCCGAGATCTCGCTGCTCATAAATAGTCGGAGCAACTACTGCAGCACCTGCAATATTAATCAGAAAAACAAGAAAAAATATTTTTAGCATCTATTCCACGCTTACAAACTGCGCTAAAAGAGCCTCGAGCTGAATTCGTTCGTTTGCACCTTGTACTAACCTGAAGTTATATTCGCCTATTATCTCAATGAGTTTCATGCGTTTTTTCTCTTCAATCTCAAGCTTTGGCACCTCGCGGTATATTTGAGTCAGTATGTCTTCACCACTAAGCCCATATGAAATAATCAGTGTATCTAGGTTTGTCCTAGCATCATTGAAGTTTCCTTTGAGAGCACATTCGATCATTGTTCTAACTTCTTTGGGCATTGCTCTTGAGCTGATCTTATGAACGAGCTTTTCATTAATGTTTTTGGAATGCATGGCACACCCCTGCAGAATATTCAACGCTTTTCTCATATCTCCTTCCGAAACATAGTAAATTGCAGAATATGCACTTTCATCTAATTTCAGTCCTTCCAGTTTGACAACCTTTTCAAGTGCTGATTTTGTTTCTTCTTCTTGAAGTGGCATGAACCTGAATACTGCACACCTACTTTGAATTGGCTCAATAATTTTTGAAGAATAATTTGCTGAAATAATAAATCTGGTTACTCTCGAGTTTGATTCCATAGTTCTTCTAAGTGCCTGCTGGGCATCAGAAGTTAGAGCATCTCCCTCATCCAAGAAAATCAGTTTGAATGGGGCTTCTCCAAGTGAAACAGATCTTGCAAAATCTTTGATTCGGCCTCGTACAACATCAATTCCACGTTCATCGCTTGCATTGAGTTCTAAGAAATTTCCTGCAATTGAATCGCCAAAAAGTTCCTTTGCAAGGGCTAGTGAACATGTTGTTTTTCCAACTCCTGGAGGACCTGCAAAAAGCATATTCGGCATGTTTTTTGCGTTTACAAACGCTTTGAGACTAGTTACTGTTTCGCTCTGCCCTGCAACTTCATCAAGATTTTTAGGTCTGTATTTCTCTGTCCATGGCAATATATCTGTCTTTTCCATCATTACTAGTTCTTGACCAATATTAATAAATTTTATCCGAGAGAAAGTGATCCGTGATAATATGGATCGAGTGCAAACAGGAATAGCAGGAATGGACGATATGCTAAATGGCGGTGTCCCAGCAGGACGACACGTGGCGCTTTATGGTGGACCTGGTGCAGGTAAAACATCATTTTGTTTTGAATATTTATATCGTGGAGCAAAGCTTGGAGAGCCTGGGCTTTATATCTCACTAGAAGAAACAACAGAAGACATCCTTGAGAATATGAAAAGTACATTTCCTATGTTTACGGATACTGCTGATCTTGTTGCAAACAAGACTCTTGAGATTGTAAAACCAGATAAGCTTGATCTTGAGGATGTTGCAAATATTCTAGAAGACAGAATAACCTCAAACGGTATTAAAAGAGCAGTAATTGATTCTGCTACAATGATCAGAATGTCATTTGCAACTGAAATTGAATATAGGCAAACTCTTTTCGAATTCCTTTCTCTTCTTCGAAATTTGGATGTAACCTCCATTACTACTGTCGAAGCATCTACTTCAAAGCGTGATGAAATGAAGTATGATATTGAACATTTTGTTATGGATGGTATTATCAACCTCTATAATCTTGATCGCGAGGATAGGAGAGTTCGAGCACTTGAAATCTTCAAAATGAGAGGTACTGATCACTCTAGAGATCTGGTTCCATTCAAGGTAACTCCTCAGGGAATCAAAGTCTACACTGGAGAAAAAGTATTCTGATTTTTTTTCTTTTTATTTTTGTCCACCAGTAGTCGCACTATTTCTTTCACAAACGCCTATGGAATCTGTTATTGTTTGCCTTTCTGTAGGATCTATTTGCTCTCCAGCTGCAAGTGCTGCTCTAAAGTGCCTGGCACAATCAGTCCATCTTTGCTGTTCATATGCTTCATAAGCCTGTCTAATCTCTTCATTATATGTGCCTCTGGCCTCCGCCTGGCCATATCTTGATGGATCAATTTCTGCTGCTCGTCTGGAATGAGCTGCTCCTCCAGTTGTGTCGCCTGATCTCTCAAGCAGAACTGAAAGATTATGATGAACAAAAGCATCATTATCGTAAATCTGAAGTGCTCTTCTATATGCATCAATTGCTGGTTGCGTTCTCCCAGCTTCTCTATGATAATCTCCCTGCTCAACATGATATGTGTATCTTGCCTGAGCATAAGTCAATCTATGAACTACTGTATATGTTCCATCAGCTGTTGCTCCAAAAGTGCTGCTTTGAAGATCAACAAGTGTTTCTCTTCCTCCGATATTAACGTATGGAACCATGTGGAAAACTCCTTCTGGCGCACTGCTAAAATGTACAATCAATGCTCCACCTGTAATTCCGATTTGCTCAAGCATTGGAACAAGTGCATTTGCAAGATCAGTACAATCTCCTCCACTGGCAAATGCCTCTTGTGCAGTTCTTGGCGGTTGTCCGCTCATGTCTATTGCGGGAAGGCCTCCTGCTGCTCCTGAATTAATCATTGCATGAAGTTCCTGAACCTGCTGTTCGGGAGTTCCGCTAAGCGATTCAACAAGATCTCTCATGGCAGTATTCATTTCGAAATGATCATTGCCCCGAGGAACTGTTGCCTGTTCTTTAGTTGGTGCTCGTGTGACCTCGGTTTCTCCAAGTTCAATTACTCCGGAAGGTGTTTGTTGATCTACAGCTGCATGATTAGGAGTGCGAATTGTTTCTCTCATGGGAGAGCAAGCAAGAAGTGCTGTAGCAGCGACTGTTAAACCTGCAACTGCTGCTCCTTGTTTTAGCTTACGCATTATTGGTCTTGTTTTCATATTGTAATAAG
This sequence comes from uncultured Microcaldota archaeon, assembly GCA_963723105.1. Classification (GTDB taxonomy): domain Archaea; phylum Micrarchaeota; class Micrarchaeia; order Anstonellales; family Bilamarchaeaceae; genus Bilamarchaeum. The sequence continues at coordinate 128,495 of CAVRPK010000001.1, read as the reverse complement.
TGATACAAAGTGTTTTAAATAATATATCCGAAAGAAATGTTCTCTTAAAAAGAGTTTGCTAGGTTAATTTCTAGTAAAATTCATCTAATTTAGAGGTTTCTATATGTATGATCACAAGAAGCTAGAACAAGAAATGCTGGAGTTTTGGAAAGAAAAAAACATTTACGAAAAAGCCAAGAAAAAGAATGATGGCAATGAGACCTTTTACTTTTGTGATGGGCCTCCTTATGCCACTGGCCAGATTCATCCAGGAACTGGGTGGAACAAGACTCTAAAAGATTCAGTTTGCCGTTACCAAAGAATTTGCGGAAAGGACGTTCGAGTTCAGGCTGGTTATGATACTCATGGTCTTCCGATCGAAGTCAAAGTAGAACAACAGTTGAAATTCAAAAACAAGAATGATATAGAAAAATACGGCATTGGCAAGTTTGTTAAAAAATGCAAAGAGTTCGCAACAAAATATGTCGGAATTATGGGTGAACAATTCCAATCCCTTGGAGTTTGGATGGACTTTGATACTCCCTATATCACTTATCACGATAGTTACATCAATGCATCTTGGAGCACTTTGAAAATGGCCCATGAAAAAGACTTGATGCACCAAGGCTTCTATGTTCTTCCTTACTGTTATCGATGCGAGACAACAATAGCAAATTATGAACTCGAGTATGATGAGGAAACTGATCCAAGTATATACATTAAATTTAAAGTAAAAGACAAGGACGAATATCTGATTGTCTGGACTACAACTCCATGGACACTTACTGCAAACATGGGAGTTATGGTACATCCGACTCATTCATATGTTAAAGCTAAAGTTGGCGACGAGATTTGGATTATTGCAAAAGAAAGACTTGATCATGTTCTTGAACTTACTGAGGCTAGTGCAACTGTTGTTGAAGAGCTTCCAGGACGAAAACTAAATGATCTTCAATATGATCATCCTTTCCAGGATAAAATCAAGAAAGAATATGATAGAAAGGTTGTTCTTAGCGACGAATATGTTACTCTTGAAGAAGGAACTGGTTTGGTTCATACAGCACCTGGCCATGGTCCTGAGGATTTCATAATTGGTAAGCGTTTTGGCATTGAGGCATTTTGTCCTGTGAATGGCAAAGGAAATTATACTGAAGAAGCTGGAGAATTTGCAGGTCAAAATGTTAGAGAAGCAAACCCATCTATTATTGAACTGCTTCGTAGCAATGGCACCCTTCTCTATGAAGCTCGAATAAAACACAGATACCCTCATTGCTGGAGATGCAAAACTCCTCTTATCTTCCTTACAACAAACCAGTGGTTTGTTTCAATTTCAAAAATAAAAGATCAGATGCTCAATGAAATTGATAAAACAGAATGGCATCCTGACTTTGCAAAAGATCGATTCAAGGAGTTTGTTACAAATGCTCCTGACTGGTGCATCTCAAGACAGAGGTACTGGGGTATTCCACTACCTATTTGGAAATGTGAATGTGAAAAAATCAAAGTAATTGGATCAAAGGACGAAATTCCAAAAATAGAGGAACTCCATAGGCCCTATATTGATGAGGTCGAACTTGACTGCGAATGCGGCAAGAAAATGAAGCGCGTTCCTGATGTTCTTGATGTTTGGTTTGATTCTGGAAATGCCATTTGGGCATCTCTTAATCCAGAAGAGGCTAAGAAATATGGAGAGCGTGCTGATCTGATCCTCGAAGGACAAGATCAAATTCGTGGATGGTTCTATTCTCTTCTAGGCTCTGGTGTCGTAAGGCAAGGAGCTTGTCCATACAAGCGTTTGCTCATGCATGGATTCTTTGTGGATGAGCACGGAGAAAAGATGAGCAAATCATTGGGGAACTTCATTCCGATCGAACAGATTCTAGAAAAATATGGTGCTGATAGTTTCAGGCTTTGGAGCATTAGCAATACTGTATGGGATGAGCTCAAATTCAGCTGGGTTGAGATGAAAAAGGCCTCGTCTGATCTTAATATCGCTGCAAATATGATCTCGTTTTTGGAAAGGTTTTATCCAAAGAAAAAAATTGAGGAAGTTGAGCTGGAGCCTCTTGATAAATGGATGCTTAGCCGTCTTAATTCCACTTTGAAATCATTTAGAACTTCATTTGAGACGTATGAACTTAACAAAGCAGCAAAAACACTTCGTTCATTTATCGTCGAGGATATTAGCAGATTTTACATGAAACTAGCCAAAGAAAGAATTTCAAAAGGTGAAAATGCCGAAGCTGCACTCTATGTTGTTTATCATGTGATGCTATCATCTTTGAAAATGCTCAGCTGCATCTGCCCGCTCCTTTGCGAAAATCTTTATCAGAAATTCTATAAGAAGTTTGAAGGAGAAGAATCTCTATTTCTTTTGAGACTTGAATCTTCAAATGAAGCTGACATCAATGTTCTTTATGAAAAGCAGGTAGAAAATCTTAAGGAAGTTGTATCAACTGCTATGCTAGCTCGACAAGAAGCTGGAATCAAGGTCAGATGGCCTATCCGAACTCTTTATGTAGAGACCAAATCTCATGAAGTTATTGATGCTGTAAATGCATTTGAGAAAACCATTCTCTCACTTACAAATGTTAAAGAGCTCAAGACCATGGAAGAAAAACCATCTGGTGAGCTGTCCAGCTCTGAATTTGAGAAAGGTACAATTCACATTGATAAAAAAATCGATGAACAGCTTTATGAAGAGGGTATGGTGAATGAGGTTAAGAGGAGGGTCCAGATACTGAGGAAAGATGCTGGACTGGTCGAGTCAGACAAAATTAAATTCGTACTTGAAACCGAGGCAGAAATTGAGGCCATTGTGAAAAAGAACGAGAAAAAAATAGCCGCTGAAGTTAATGCGTCGTCAGTTGTTTATGGTCCTGCACCAGATCCAAAAGAATACAAGATAGATGGGAGGCTTGTGAAGCTTTCGGTGCAGAAAGATATTTAATTGATGCATGGGGGTATGTTAACTATGAAGGGACAAGCAGCAGTAGAATATTTGATGACCTATGGCTGGGCACTTCTTGCCTTGGTAATCGTCGTTGGAGTGCTTTTAACTAGTGGATTATTATCGCCAAGTTATCTTGTTGCAGAAGAATGTTCATTTGGAAACAATTTCCCCTGTAATTTTGCTATTTACAATGATGGAGGCTCAACAAAACTTGGTATGGATATTTTCAATGGGTATCCGTATAAGGTCAAAATCATTGAAATAAATATTCAAACTACTGACGGACTTCAAAGCTTTTCTGGTTTTGCAACAAATGTTGAGCTTGATAGTGGAGAGCATACAAGCCCTCCTTTCGAGGCAACTCTTAGTGGTCCTGAAGTAAAAGAAGGCGATGTAAAGAAATTTACTGGTAATATTACATATGTTTCCTGCGCTTCGGAACTTGGACCTACTTGCAGTACTTCAGAACATATAATTAGCGGAAGAGTTGTCGGAAAGATCATTCCACAGTAATTGACAATGCTCCTTCCTTATTTTCTACATTCTTTATCTTGCTGATTTTTCCAAGCTCTAGTATCAATTCTTCATCCATCTTTTTTGGAGTTGTAACAACAACTTTCTCAAGCTCTGCATTTTGAGCTAGTTTGTTGTTTGACTTGTGCTGCCTAATTAGTGTAACAACATCATTGAGTGTAGATACTTTTTCAACTTCTTCCAAGTATTCCTCTCCAGCTTCTGGCCAGCTTTCATGCTGGATGCTTTTTCCTGGATTGTAAATCTGGTATACTTCTTCACTAATATGTGGAGTGATTGGAGCAAGTATCTTCAGAGTCTCTATAATCACCTTATTGAGGCAGTAGAGAGCTGCATTTTTTGACGGCTCATCATTGTATACTCTGTGCTTCACATACTCAAGATAGTCATCGCAAAAGTCATTCCAGAAGAATTTCTGAATAGCACCAATTGTTGTATGATATTCATATTTCTCCATTGCTTCTGTTGCTTTTTTTATCGTAGTATTTAGTCTTCCTATTATCCATTTGTCAATTGTTGTGAGCTCTGTTTCTTCTGCATTTCTAAGAGTTTCTACAAATTTTGCTGCGTTCCATAGTTTTGCAAGGAAGCTTTTGGAGTATTTGATATCTTCATAGCTAAATGGCCTGTCCTTTGCCATAGCCCCGCTTAGAGCTGCCCATTGTCTTATTGCATCAACAGGATATTCCTTTTGAAGTTCTGCTGGAGAAATAATATTTCCAAGGCTCTTGCTCATTTTTTTGCCGTCGGTGGCAAGTACATTTCCATTTAAGAGAACTGTCTCAAATGGCTTTTGTTTTGTTAGCGCAACTCCGCTTCTGAATATCGTATAAAATGCCCATGTCCTGACAATTTCAACTCCCTGAGGCCTTAGTGAAACTGGATAAAATTTCTTCATCTTTTCCTTATCTGGCCAACCAGCAATTATCAGTGGACTAATGCTTGAATCAACCCAGCAATCACATGTGCTTGTTTCTGGCTGCATTTCTTCTCCGCATTCGCATTTTTTTGTCCCTGCTTTTTCCGGATAAAATGGAAGCTTATCTGCTGGAGCTGTCTTTCCGCATCCGCAAATGTAAAATGGAAGTGGTGTTCCGAAAACCCGTTGTCTTGAAATTACCCAGTCCCATTCAGCGCCTTCAACCCAGTCAATAAGATAGGTAATTCCAAATTCAGGAATCCATTTGATCTCATGTGCCATTTCTTTAACTGCTTTTGCAGTTGATCTAATGTCTGCAAACCACTGAAGAGAAGGAATCAGTTCAACTGGTCTTTTGCATCTGTCATGGACCTTAACTGTTTGTTTCAAGTCTTCTTTTTTGACTACTTTATCCCCGAGAATTTCAAGCATCTTTTTCTTAGCATCAACTATCTTTAGTCCATCAAGCTCTCCAGCATTGATCATCTTTCCATATGCATCAATAACCTGAACCAGCGGAAGTTTGTATCTATGCATCCATACAACATCCATCTTATCTCCAAAAGTACAAACCATAACAAGTCCGGATCCAAATTCTTTGTCCACTTCCTTGTCTGCAAATGCTGGAACTTCGGCTCCAAGAGGTGTGGTGATCTTTTTTCCACTGAGGTTTTTGTATCTCTCATCTTCTGGATTGTATAATACTGCGCCGCATGCAGCGAGCATTTCTGGCCTTGTTGTTGCAATAATAAGTTCTTCTCCACCAGGACCAGTGAATTTAATGTGATTAAGTGTTCCGTTTTTTTCTTCATCATCCAGTTCTGCTTTTGCAACTGCAGAGCCGCATCTGGTGCACCAGTAAACCGGATATTTATCTCTGTAGACCAGTTTGTCCCCGTACATTTGGATTAATGACATCTGGACTTTTTTGTGATAGTCTGGATCCATTGTCCTATATTCATATCTCCAGTCAGCAGAAAATCCCATTTCATTCATTTGCTTTTTCATTCTTGCAATCATGTCATGTGTCCATTCCACGCATTTTTCCCTGAATTCTGCTGGAGGAAGTCTTCCGTATTTTTTTTCAACTTTGACTTCGGTTGGGAATCCTTGTGTATCCCATCCTTGCGGGTAGTAGACATTGAATCCTCGCATTCTCTTGTATCTTGCTGCAAAGTCAAAGAAACTGTATGAGAGCACATGGCCCATGTGAAGCTCTCCACTTGTAAATGGCGGCGGGGTATCAATAGAATAAATCTCTTTGGTGTTGTCCTCTTCATCGAACTGGTAAGTTTTGTTCTCCTGCCAGTACTGCTGCCATTTCTCCTCAATACTTCTATCAAATCTCTTTTGAAGCATAAAAATCAAGAAGTAGTTATCCTTTAGTTTTTAAAAAACCTGTTAAAAAAAAGGAAAAATAGATTAAGCTGCTCGGTCTTCTGAAGTTTTATGTGGAGTTAAATCCATATAGCCTGCTCTGAGCAGTCTTCTCATCATTGCCTGTGTGATTACTGAATCTGCAACTGCCCCCTCTGTAGATCCACTCATTCTCTCAAGTGCTCTTTGGGCTCCTGCTGCGCTTCCAGCAACGCTTGCCAGGTACGTAAAATATTCACTATCTCTAATTTCAGTCTCGCTCATTCCCTGCTGCTGCATTTTCCTTAGTTTATCTAGAGCATCTCTCGCTCTTTCTTGAGCAGCGGTTCTGATTGCTGAGCCGGATGGATCAGTAAGGCTTTCAATATCTATATCTGGTGTTTCTGTGCCTTGTTGTTCTGCAGCTTCTTCTATGTTCAACTGCATTTCCCTATTCATAAGCATTGCGTCTGTGAATGCACGCGCCTCTGACAAATGTCTTATCAAGCCTCTTTCTTGATCTGGAGTAAGTCCATTTCTTAATATTTCATAAAGATCAGATCGTTCTTGATCTAAGAATTCTCCTCTTTCTTCTGGTGTTTCAAATGTCTCTGCTGCTGTCACTAAATCTTCGTCTGCTTCAACTGCAAGAGCATATCCTTCCTCCGCTCTGTTATTTCTAATCAGATCATTGGATTGTCCTCCTTTGATTAATGATAACTGGACATAAAACACCCTCCTACACATACTAAAAAGTTGATCGATTTGATTTTGTTCCATTTGTGGTAATGCTCCAGCAAATGCGGTCATATCACCTTCCTCGCCCTGAGCAGCAAAAGCAATAAGTTCTGGTAGGAGTGGTCGGATGCCTTCAGGTTGTTGTTGGTCGAGAACTCCAACTGCATTGCCTATTGCAGCTTGGTTCATTGCTGTTACATCTGCTTCAGTTTGTTCAACTGCATCTCCTTGAGTAACTTCCCCACCTTCAACAGCCGTTCTGCATTCCTGGTATCTTGCAGTAAAAGTTTCCCAAAGCTCATCTGGATTGTTCTGGATTCCAGAGCTTGAGAGCCTTGCATTAAATCCTTCTCTCTCTTCCCGAGCTACAAAGCCCATCAAAACATTCAGGTCTGTAGGGCGTGCATCTTCCATCTCTCTTCTTGTAAGTGGATCAGCATCAGCTGGTATTGGAGTATATTGCAAAGGCTGCATGGCACCTTGCTGCATCTGGTCCCGTATTTGCTGGACTGCCATTTCAGTTGCTTGTGCTACTATAACTTGAGGTCCTGGTGTAACTTCTCCTTCTTCACTTGCTCGTGCTCTTCCGATTACCATAAATAGAATTTAAGAAGAAAAATTAAAAAATAGGCTTATTTTTATGCTCGAGGAGCAACAGGGATGGTATGTTCTTCTGATGGCTCTTTGAGAACGTACATGTTTGCATCACCAACTTCATCTCCTGTTTTTGATGCACCATATACTAGGTATTCTCCATTCTCTCTTGCAGTAGTTGCCCTTCCCTGGCTGTCTATTGGAATAACCAAGAACATCAGTGTATGGAACATCTTCTCCATCTCTTTCAATTGTTCCTCTGTCGATTACAAGCTTTACCCTGTTGACTTGGTGATCTGCATTTGCTCTGATAAATCTGGCAAAATCATTGAGGTCTACTCCCATCGGGTCATCTTGTGTTGGAATGACTATTGTTAGTCTTCTTCTATCAGATGGATTATTCAATGTGATAATAAATGACGAGTCTCTAGGTACTGTTGAATTGTTCCTGTATTCTGGATCTCTTTCAGTTGGTTGATGCTCTGTACCTCTGTATTGTTCAGAGTCACTGTCCATAGCAGATAGATCTCGTTCAAGAGGAACGACAAGAATATTTCTTCCTCCGATTCTTCTTACTGCAGCATTAGCATTTTTAGAAAACAGCAAAGTTCCAAGTCCTGAGGCCATAGCTGCACCCACAGCAAGTCCGGTTCCTCCTACTCTGAAGAATGCTCTTCTACTCATTTCACTGGGCTTCTCAGCAGCGTTCCGTCCAGTTTTTTTATCTTGATTTCGTATCATACTATCCCCTCCCATTACTATTAGAGTATGGTAATCCTTAAAAATAGTAGTTTTTACCTGTTTTTTTGATTTTTTGTGATTTTACACACATCATGACAATATATTTTTCACAAAATCAAACATTAATCTTCATTCCATCTTTTGCAGCAATTGTTTGAACACTGCTTTGCTCTTCAATTTTTTCTGCTTCTTTTGTTGGACCGTTTCGAAGCATCTTCATTCCAAGATGAGTTATCACTGCTTTTTTTGGTTTTGCTATTTTCAAAATCTTTACAACATCATTACTTGTCAAGTGGCCATGATACTTATCATTCTCTGGCTTGATGCAATTCACGACAAGAACCTCGCATCCGGAAAAAGCTTCCCCATAGCTTTCATTAAATTCAGTATCTGATATGTAGCCAATTTTTTTACCATCCATAACCATAATAAAACCAAAATTAGGCTCTTCATCATGGGTCATCTTGATAATTTCAATTTCGAATTCTCCTTTTTTTGTACTGAATTTTTTCTTTTCTCCAAACCCAACTTCATAAACTTCATCCACTTTCTCAAGATGCCAAGGACTAATCCCGTTTTCCTCAATCATTTTCGAAGTAGTTATAACGATCCCATTTTTTTTCAAGCAATAATGGCTCATGCCCTCAACTAGAACTTGCGCGTCATTTACGTGGTCTGTGTGATTGTGAGTTACAATAATGCAATCAAGTTCTAGCGGATCTTGTTTGTTTTTTACTGATTGAATCAAAGCGCCAGGGCCTGGATCAATATGGATATTAGCGGATTTTGAATTTATTCGGAATCCGCCAGTGGCCCTCACTTGTTTGATGAGGTTAATTCTGCCGCCGCCTGTTCCAAGAAAAACAATCTCCATAAGAAGACATGGATTAAAATTATTTAAGTACCTTCACCTTTTTGCAAAACATACAAACTTCATCAGAACAAGGCTCTCCGCAACTTTTGCAGCTTTCAAGTTTTGCATTAACTGAATACTTTGCGCGAAGCGCATCTTCCATTTCAATAAAACTATTTAGAATCTTGAATTTAGTTCCTGGATATTTTTCTTCTGTTTCGTTGAGAATTTTTCTAACTTGCCCTCTGAATGCAAATCCTGCATATGGACAGTCCATATTGTCCAGTTCAATTCCATTTACCATGCAATATATCGCAATTTCTTTTTCCGGAGTTCTCATGAATGGTCTAATTCTTCGAATGAACTTGCTGCTTTGGCTAATAGGTTCAAGATATCTGGCGAGCCTTGCTGGTTCATTTCTCATTATGTTCATGAAAACTGTTTGTGCAACGTCGTCCAAATTGTGTCCAGTTGCAAGTTTGTTTGCGCCTGCTTCGCGAGAGCCTTTGTTGAGTAAATATCTTCGAAGAACTCCGCAATGGCTGCAAGGCACCCCATCTTTTTTTGATTTGACAATTTCATCCAGATCCAATTCAGCTGCTTCTTTGAAACTCAAAACCACATGCTCAACATCATGCTTTTCGCATTCTCGTTTTGCAGTTTTGAGGGTTTTTTCTCTGTATCCTTTAATTCCTTCATTAATTGTGATTGCAACAAGTTCCATCGGAAGTTTTTCTTTTAATCGTACCATTGACTGAAGCAGTGCGCAGCTATCCTTTCCGCCAGAAAGTCCTATTGCAACCCTATCCCCAGCTTTGAGCATTGAAAATTCGCGGATGGTTTTTCTAAATCTCTTATCAAACATTAGCAAAAAGTGTTTTTTGCAAAGATGTTTCTTGGAATATTGGAGAAATACTACTGCAACTTTCCCGCAAAAACAATTAGCCACCAAAAACTACCTTTATTATTTCGACTTTATCTGCAGAGCCGACTTCGGTTGTTTCTGCACTAAGTTCTCCATTTACCTTTATCACAACTTCCTCTCGCATAACTTTGAGTTCTTTTAGCAGTTGCTCTATGGTTCCCTGGTATTTCATTTCCATTTTCTTATTGTCCAGAACAAGTTCCATACTGATCATGCTTTGTTTGCTCTTGCAGCATTTTCAATTACTACTTCGGCAATTTTTACAACTATATCAAGTCTATTTCTTGTTTCACTATCAAATGTTAAGCAAGTTTCTATTGTTTTTAGTGCTCCAACTGGATCGCGTTTTGCAATTTCTCCAAGCGAAAGCGTTGCATACATTTCAACAGATTTGTCTCCTGAGCCAAGACAATCGACCAATCTTTTTGATATCTCTTCCATATATGGATTGAATGATATTCGCTCTGGGATTTTAGCCTCTTTGAGAGTGCTATATATCATAGCAGCACTCATGCTTCGAACCACAACGCACTCATCATCAAGAGCCTCGCTAAGATCTGGAAGCGCCATAATCCCCAAATGTCCTAGTGCATATACAGTACTCCATCTGATTATCTGCTCATCATCATGCAGAGTTTCTTTTAGTATTGCACGGGCTTGTTCAGTTGTTACTTTCCCTTCTTTGAAATTGTGGCTAATGTCCATTATTGCCTCCAATCTTTTTAGTACGGTTCCACTAGTTATTTTTTGAATCGTATCGATAAGCGGTTTTTTTAGTTCTGCGTGTGGTTTAACATGTATTTTCCCGCTTTTAAGAAGCATAAAAACAATATATGATACGTAAGATAAAAAAAGGGAGTTGTTCTAACATTAAGTCATGAAAATTACTGCTCTTTGGGCAAGAGAAATTCTTGATTCTAGGGGAAATCCGACTGTAGAAGTAGATATTTTTACTGAAAATGCAATGGGCAGCTCAGCTGCACCAAGTGGAGCATCAACTGGTATACACGAAGCCGTTGAACTTCGTGATGGGGGTCACCGGTATCTAGGCCAAGGCGTTCTAAAAGCAGTAAACAATGTAAACACAATAATAGCACCTGCTCTGATAGGCCATGAACTCACTTCCAGAGAAGTTGACGAGAAACTCATATCTCTTGATGGAACAGAAAATAAAAGCAATCTTGGAGCAAATGCTATGGTTGCAACCTCTGTTGCAGCACTTCGGCTCGAAGCATCATCAAAAGGAAAAATGCTCCATGAAAACTTCGGTGGAGTTCAAATCCCTCATGCAATGTTCAATATTATAAATGGCGGAAAGCATGCAGGAAATCCGCTGGCAATACAAGAATTCATGATTATTCCAGAGGCAGAAAACTTTTCAGAACGTCTTAGGATGGCAAGCGAAATTTACCATATTCTTGGGGCAATGCTTGTCAAAAAGTATGGAGCATCTGCACGAAATGTCGGAGATGAAGGGGGTTTTGCACCTTCTATTGGAAATACCTACGAAGCATTTGATGCAATTTCTGCTGCAGTTGAAGAAGCTGGATATGAAAAATCATGCGGCTATGCAATTGATGCTGCTGCTTCATCATTTTATTCTAATGGAAAATACTCAATAGATGGAAAAGTGCTCTCTGAACATGAACTTGTTGATTATTATACTGATCTTGCGAAGGCCTATCCTATCATTAGCATCGAAGATCCATTCTACGAAGAAAGTTTCCAGGCATTTTCAGCTTTGAACAAAGAGCTTCCTAATGTCCAGGTTGTTGGCGATGATCTGGTCGTAACTAATGTAGCGAGGCTAAAGCGTGCAATTGAAGTTGATGCAATCTCAGCACTTTTGCTCAAGGTGAATCAGATTGGAACAGTTACTGAGGCGATGGATGCAGTTCGGCTATGCCGAGAAAACAAGCTTAATATCATTGTCAGTCACAGATCTGGTGAAACTGAAGATTCGTTTATTGCTGATTTTGCAGTTGGAATCAATGCTGGACAAATAAAAACAGGTGCTCCTGCTCGCGGAGAGCGTACATCAAAATACAACCAGCTTTTGAGACTGGAAGAGCGAATTAGTGCCAGTGGTGAATTCTAGTGGCTGATTGCAAGGGTTAAAAACATACCTCTAATAACAGTATATCATAAGTGACCATTATGGCTGAGCGAAAATCCAATCCTACAGACGCAAAAACATATTACCAGATGGGTAATGACTACTATGAAAAAGGGGATTATGACCGAGCAATAGAAAACTACAACATGGCAATTCTACTTAATCCTGTTTTCTCAGAGGCATATTTCAACAGAGCATTGTCTTATTATCAGCTAAAAAACTTTGACAAATCCATTGCAGATTATACAAAGTCCATGGAACTGGATCCTCAGAATCCAATCATATACAATAACCGTGGAGATGCATTTTACAGAAAGCAGGACTTCCAAAGTGCAGTAAAAGATTATGACAAGGCTATTTCTCTAAATCCAAATTATCTCAAAGCATTCTACAACAGAGGTCTTTCGTATGCCTCTATTGAAGAATATGAAAAAGCAGTTGAGGACTTTTCAAAAGTTATTAAGCTCAAGGAAGATTTTGCAGAAGCATATCATCTTCGTGGACTTGCATATGAATATGCAGGAACCATGTCAAATGCTATTGCAGATTATGAAAAAGCGCTTGAACTGAATCCAGAGCTTACAGAAGCAAAAACACATCTTGAGAGTGCTCGAGCAAAGAAAGATCAAGACGGCAAGGATGGCAAAGGCGGTGAAGGTGGAACAGCAGACATCAAAATGCTCACAAAGCCAGACATGAAGTTTGAAGATGTTGCTGGTATGAAAAAGATGAAAGAAGAAATCCGCGAAGCTGTTGTTTATCCAATGAGAAATCCAGATCTTGCTCGCAAATATGGTAAACTTGGTGGGGGAGGTATCTTGATGTATGGACCTCCTGGTTGCGGAAAGACATTTATTGTAAAAGCAGCAGCTGGTGAATGTGGTGCTGGTTTTATCAATGCAAAACTATCAGACCTTTTGGACATGTATGTCGGAAATACGGAAAAGAATATTCACAAAGTATTTGAGCTTGCAAGGAAGAATTCGCCAGTTATATTATTCTTCGATGAAGTTGATGCTATCGGTGGCAGAAGAGACCAGGGTGAAGGAGCGCAGTACATGAAGATGGCTGTAAACCAGATGCTTTACGAGATGGATGGTGTTGAGGCAAACAACCAGAACGTCCTTATCATTGCAGCAACAAACGCACCATGGGATGTTGACCCTGCACTTAGAAGATCAGGGCGTTTCAGCAAAACTCTATATGTTCCAGAGCCAGACTATGCCTCAAGAGTTGCTATTTTGAAGATGCATTCAAAGAAAAGGCCACTATCAATGTTCATTCCCTTCAATATCCTAGGTATTGCATCAAAGGGATATGCTTCTGCAGATCACAAGGCAATTGTGGATGATGCTGCAACTATCCCATGGAGAGAAGCATTCAAAGGAATCGAGAAAAAGATTGAGAAAATGGTTGCAGACGGAATGGATGCAGAGCAAGCAGCTGAAATTGCTAAAAAACAAGTCAAGCAAAGATCACTTACTCTTGGAGATTTCGTTTCTTCTATTGCAAAGAAAAGGTCTTCTCTTCCTCCATGGTATGAGCAGGCCAAAAAACAAATCGGAAAACAGGAGGAACTTACTGTTATTGACGGCAAAGAACACAAAAAGGTTACTGACAGCAAGATGGGACCTGGAGAAAAAGAAGCATTCAAAGATCTTCTTGGAACCATTTCCAATAGAAACAATTCATTCAACAAGATGGTTCTCAAAATATACCGTGGCATTATTCTTATTATACTAAGGATAATAGTTTTCATTACTGAAGGCGGCCGGGTAGTATGATCATCAAAGATGGAAAAGTCTTTTTTCGTGGCGATTTTGTCCAAAAAGACATTCTCATCGAAGATGGCAAAATAGTTAAAATAGGCAATAATATTTCTGGCGAGATGGTTGTTAATGCAGCTGGAAAGCTGGTTCTGCCTGGTCTTATTGATCCTCATGTTCATTTGCGAGAGCCTGGCGCTACTGAAAAAGAAGATTTTTTGACTGGCTCCAAGGCTGCAATTGCTGGTGGTTTTACTACTGTAATAGATATGCCAAATAATTCTCCTCCAACAACTACTGCAGAGGCTCTAATGAAAAAAGGCGAACTATCAAAAAAAGCTCTTTGCAATGTCTTGTTCCACTTTGGAGCAACTGATGATAATTTTGAAGAAGTAAAACTTGCCCATCCAGATTCGCTAAAAATCTATCTTGGCAAGACCACTGGGAATATGGTCCTAAAGAAGGCAGATTCTCTTGAAAAACATTATGATATTTTCCCAAAAGATAAACCAATAGTGCTTCATGCTTGTGATCATTCTGAAAATGAAGATGAAAACTTAACGCGCACTTACAAGACTATTAAAGCTGCAATTGCTCTTGCAAAATCCAAAGGAAGGAAGATTCATCTTGCTCATGCAGCAACAAAAAAAGAACTTGCACTAGCTCGGCCATTTCCCAATGTTACAGTAGAAGTAGCGCCACATTATCTTTTCCTTTCAACTAAGGATTTACCTGCCCTTGGCACAAAATACAAGGTTTATCCCCCTCTTAAATCTGAGCAAAAACGACTTATGCTTCTAAGCGCATTTGAAGAGGCAGACTGCATTGCAACTGATCATGCTCCGCACACTCTAGCAGACAAGGAAATGGGAGCAGCAGGCTTTCCTGGCCTTGAAACCAGCCTTGCACTGATGCTTACTGCATGCAATAATGGGATTCTTACTCGGTCTTCAGTAATCAAGAAAATGAGTGAAGCCCCTGCTTCTATATTTGGTATTTCAGGAAAAGGAAAAATCGAGGAAGGCTTTGATGGGGACATTACTATTGTGGACCCTAAGAAAGAATGGAAAGTTAAAGGCTCAGAACTAGAAACCAAATGCAAATGGTCTCCATTTGAAGGAAAAACTTTGACTGGAAAGGTATATTCTGTAATCAGAAGTGGAGAAACTGTTTTTGAAAATTATACTTTTATATAATAATAAAAAAAAATTAGGAGACCTTTTCAATTTTTATTGAAGCCTCATTGTTTACAAATTCAGAGCTTATCCTAAGTCTCATCCATCCGCCAGCTGAGCTTGAATCAGCAAGAGTGCCTGGGTTGCTTAGTGGATATCTGATAATCTCAACAACCGGCGTTGTCGGTCCTTGCGGACTATTCATAGTCAGTGATATCTCTCCTGCCCGCCCCACGCTAGTTACATTCATAGCTATAGTATTTGGCGGTACATAGATGTCCGTTGTAACTGATGTGTTGGTTCCTAAACTACCAACTGAATTTGCAAGTGATGCAATTCTTGAAACCGAAAGTTCTGCCTGGTATGCTGCAATCTGCTGATTTGCCTCATTCGCCTTGAAGTATACAAGAACAAGAAGCGGAATGAAAATCAGTAGTACAAGAGCAACAATAACCAAGAGTTCAGTGCTAACCTGTCCTTTCATAGTATCATCCTGTGGTTAATTACGTACATAAAAGCTTAAAAAAGGAAGGAAAACATTTAGTTTGTTCTCCTGTCCTTTCTCCTTCTCAAAACGCTGTCAAGTTCTCCTGCAAGTTCATCAACTGCTTCCTTAAGAGTTGCCCTCTCAGATCGAAGAGAAACATGTCCCTCGTCAGTATCAAAGTATAAATTTACTGTGGTTGTTGATTTTCCCTCCTTTGTATGAACTCCGACATTTCGGATATTGAATGATTCTCCAAACTTATCAACAACATGGCCAATCTTTTCTGTGATGTTTTCAAATTGGAATTTGTTGTCCTCGTTTAATCCAGAAACATTGATTGTTGTTTTTTCCTGATTCATATTCTGAACTTTTTTGAAAATATCAAGAGCAGAAAGAATCCCAACTGGTTTGGATCCTGCCACAACAATCACCGAAGATACTTGTTTTTCTACCATTCTTTTAACTGCACTTTCAATGCTGGTATTTTCTTCAATTGTAGTAATGTCAGGCCTTAGGAAGCTTTTGATTGTCATTCCATCTACATCAAATTTCTCTGCTGATATCCGGACATCCTTGCGGCCCTTTCCAAAGTTATGACTTCCTGTCCATGAACTAAGATCATAATCAGAGACAACCCCGATTGGATGGCCTTTGCTAATTACCACCATTCTTCGTGCATTTTTGTCCCTGAATCCTCTTTTTGTCTGGGCAATTGTATCATCTTCTGAAACTGTGTATACAGGCGCGCTCATAAGTTCTGATACTTTGCCCCCTGGAATCAGCTTTTTTGATTGCATTTCTTTCAGTGCTTCTACTCTTGTTGTAATCCCAATTGGAATTTCGCTTTTGTTTATTACTGGAAGTGCTTTGAAATGACCAAGAAGAAATGCACTTACTCTCTCAATTATCTCTGTACTTTCAAGCATCACAGGAGGTCTTACTATTACTGTTTCGCATTTAGTATCCCGTGGGCTTCTGACATTGGCACTGATGCTTCTGTGGTCTATTACCCCATAATACTTACCATCTTTTGTTACTAATACAGCTGGGGCTGTATCAAGATGCGGAAGTGCCTTTGAAAGTGGTTCTTCTCTGTCCAATATTGTAGTTTCTTTTATCTCCATAATTGTCACCGAATAAGTCGATAAGTTATATAAAGTAGAATAGTTATATAAACAAATATGCCGACCCAGACGCACTTGCAATCATTTGCTCACTTTGAGTCAATGGTAGCAAAGCCAACCTGGAAGGATATTCTTCTGGAATTAATCTCTTCAAACCGGGTCGATCCATGGAATGTGGACCTTCTTGATCTTTCTGACGCATTCATATCAAAAGTCCGTGAAATGGACGAAATGGACTTTATTATCCAGGCAAATGTTATACTGGCAGCTTCCATACTTCTAAAATACAAGAGCGACTATCTAAAATTCTTAAGCTACCAGACGGAACTTGCAGAGTTTCCTGCAGCAGAAGAGCCTGAGCCTATTCCTGAAATTCCACAGCTAGAACTTTCTAGTAGAATCCCTCCAAGGCGCCAGATTACTGCTGAGGAGCTTATCAATGAAATGGAGCGCGTTATTAAGTACGAGAATGTAGAGCGCGTTCGAATCCCAAAGGGCTCAATAGTTGATACTATTGACATGCAATTATCTGAACATGATCTTGAAAATGATTTAGCAAAGGTTATTGGTCTGATAGAGCAACATACTGACAGTGAAGGATGGTCTTTGTTTTCTAAAATTACTGAAGGTAATGATTCTGCAAAAAAAGTTTACAATCTCCTTTGTCTTCTTTATTTGGTTCAAGAAGAAAAAATCAATATCAAGCAGGATAAGATGTATGGAGAAATTTTCATAAATCTGAAAGAGATTAGTAAACCTGTATAAGAAAAATGCCTCAGAAAAAAAATCCAGACAATCTGAGGTACTTACTGCTGGATTGAAAAATAATAAAATTAAGAGATAACAGTTCCACTTCTCTTTGCTTTTGGCTTTGATTTTACAATCTTAACATTTTTTGGTGTCAAGAGAATAGTATCAGCTGCAAGCAAAGCAATATCGCCATTAGTCTTTCCAGTGTGATTCTTGAGCTTTCCAATGATTGTCTTCAATCGATTTGGTTGTTTTGCAAGCGGTTTGACATTGAGTATAATAATGTTCTTTTCACCAAGTTCATTAAGTACTAAGTCTCCATCGCCTTCGTTTCTCAAGTCCACTCTCTTTACATAAAAGTCAGCTGGAGGGCTTACAACATCGCCATCTGATTGCATCAAGTCTTCAAGATCAGGAACCTCTGGACTTTCTTCGTTTTTTCCTAATATTTTGTCAAACAGTCCCATTTATTTCACCATCTACGGAGTATTCTTTCAGATAATGCAGTTATCTTTTATATATCTTTACTCTACGCAGCATGATTCCCCATTTGCTTTTTAAATATTCACATGTTTTTATTCAAAGTCGATTTTTAAGGTGAAATTATGATAGATGCAGTAACATTAGCATTGGGCGGGGGTATATTGACCCTACTCTATGCAGCATACCTTGCATTCCGGGTGATTAAATCGCCTGCAGGAAGCAAGGAAATGCAAGAGATTTCAAAAGCAATTCAAGAGGGTGCAAATGCCTTTTTAACAAGGCAATACAAGACCCTGGCCCCAATAGTCCTTGTAATATTATTACTAATTGGCTATGGGGTGGGCATTTCAACTGCCATTGCATTCTTGGTTGGTGTTGTTTCTTCAGCACTCGCAGGATATGTGGGCATGCAAGTCTCAGTACGAGCCAATGTCCGCGTTGCAGAAGCAGCAAAGAAAGGAGTTAAACCAGCTCTTGGAATTGCTTTCAAAGGTGGCGCCGTTACTGGTATGGCACTTGCCGGACTTGGACTTATAGGTGTTAGCGTGCTTTTCATGTACTTCGGAGACATTATGCCCCTTATTGGATATGGTTTCGGAGCTTCATTGATTTCGCTATTTGCTCGTGTCGGTGGAGGTATCTACACAAAAGCAGCTGATGTTGGAGCTGATCTTGTCGGAAAGATCGAGGCAGGAATTCCTGAGGATGACCCAAGAAATCCTGCTGTAATCGCTGATAATGTCGGGGACAATGTTGGTGATTGCGCTGGAATGGCAGCAGATGTTTTCGAGTCATTTGTAGTAACGGTAATTGCAGCCATGCTTATCGGAATGACATTTGTAACTAATGATCTACTTATACAAGTTCCACTTGGAATTGCAGCAATTGGTGTTGTTGCAAGTATAGTAGGCTCACTCTTTGTCGGTCTTGGAAATACTAAAAAGATCATGTCGTACTTCTATGTTGGCATTCTTGTTAGTGCAATTGTGATGCTTGCAGGAACTTATTTCTACCTTGCAGATATACCTGATCTTCCAATTCCAGCAAACAATCTGTTTGTAACTGTGATTATGGGAGCTGTAGTGACTTTGTTGTTATTCATAATTAGCGAATATTATACAGCAACAGAACACAAACCAGTTCAAAATGTTGCAAATGCAGCTAAAACCGGCGCTGCGACAAACCTAATTCAAGGTCTTGCCGTTGGTCTGGAATCAACAGCACTTCCTGTTTTGGTTATTGTAATTGCAATAGTGATATCCTTCAAAGTTGCAGGCCTCTATGGTATTGCACTTGCGGCAGCTTCTATGCTCTCGCTAAGCGGAATAATTATTGCAATTGATGCATATGGTCCAATAACAGACAATGCTGGCGGAATTGCTGAAATGTCAAAGCTTCCAGCAAAAGTCAGAACTGTTACTGATGCACTTGATGCAGTTGGAAACACAACTAAGGCAACTACAAAAGGATTTGCAATTGGTGGTGCTGCTCTTGGAGCACTTGCTCTGTTTGTAGCATTTGCAGAAGCAGCACATCTTGAATCTGTGGATCTTCTTCAGCCTCCAGTTGTTATCGGTCTCTTTATCGGAGCTCTTCTCCCATTTGTATTTTCATCACTACTGATGCTTGCAGTTGGAAGAGCAGCATTTGAGATTGTAGAAGAAGTTAGAAGGCAGTTCCGTGAGATCAAAGGACTTATGCAAGGAAAGGCCAGAGCTGACTATGCAAAATGTGTGGATATTTCAACCAAAACAGCACTAAGAGAGCTTGCTCTTCCAGGTGCTATTGCAGTTGTTGTTCCTCTGGTAGTTGGTTTCATCTTTGGTGCTGCAGCACTTGCAGGTTTACTTGCCGGAGTTATTGCTAGTGGGCTTATGCTCGCATTTACAATGACTACAGCAGGAGCTACCTGGGATAATGCAAAGAAGTACATTGAAGAGGGACATCTTGGCGGAAAAGGTTCAGATGCTCACAAAGCAGCAATTGTTGGTGATACTGTTGGTGATCCATTAAAGGACACTGCAGGGCCTGCACTTAATGCGTTGATAAAAGTCGTGAACACTGTTTCGCTGGTCTTTGCTGGTTTGATAGTCGCTCATTCTATGGGCATTCTCTAATTTTTTTATTTTTTAATTATCTTCTTTCTAACATTTTCGTGCCTATATCCGATGTTGATTCTCTCCCAGAAATTAAACTCACATCAGGATCTTTTTTTGGTACTACTATCATATCTTCTCTATCAGAGTCAATTATCCTGTCTATCAATGTAGGCATTATTCCGATCCATGCGACTATATCGAAAACAAACAGTATGCCTAATAAAGTTTTCTCAGTTCTCTGGATCCATTTCTTTTTCTTAACTGTTTGATCTGCATTTATTGGATTTCCAGTAGCTTTGAAATATGCTTCTCCCTCTATTCTCCTAATTTCATCCTTCAAAACAGAATCTGTCCCCTGTTCTGTGGAAAACTCTGCTGGTTCAGATGCTTCTACTACAGTTCTATTCCAAGCTTCTGATGCAGTCAAATCTAAGGTTTCTCTTTCAGCTTTTCCTCCAAATGCATTCTGAAATCTTGCACTATCGGAAATTTCTGATGCTCGAAGCAATGACATTGCATAATTATTTTTAGTATCCTGAGCTGTTTTCTTTGGCATTTCAGTTATTGGTTCCATTTTTCTGAAATCTGGCTTCTTTGCCTGGACTTTTGGCCTTTCACTTGTCTGGGGTCTGATGTGTACAGCTCTAACTTTAGCCTTTGACCTTTCGGCCTTTTGAAGTACTTCATCATATATTTTTTTCCTCTCTGCCCTTGTTTTCCATTTCCTGGCCATTCAATTCTTCCCCTAGATAAGAATGTCTCTTCAATCAATATATGACATATATTAACACAAAAACTTAATAAAACCGTCCTTCAGATCTTAGCAGAGATTTAGCAAGCTTTTTTATGCAAAAAATGGCATTAGTTAAAATATTTGCCGTGATTTGTTTTCTCATGACAGAAATTCTTGATAAGATCAATAAAATTCTTCTTTATGAACTCAGTTTAAATGCCAGACAGAGCGAAACAGAACTTGCAAAAAAAATCAGGCGAAGCAGGGAAACTGTGAGATATAGAATCTCGCAACTTGAGAAAAATAATATAATTACTGGGTATACATCTTGGATTAACCTCAGTAAATTGTCTTATATGAGCTATCGCGTTTTTCTCAAACTTTCTTCAACAGCAGAAGAGCAAAAAAAATTAATACAAGCAATTCGATCTCACCCTAATGTTTATTGGGTTTCAAAAGCAGATGGTGCATGGGATTTCCATGTATCATTTTTTGCAAAATCCACCATTGATTTCTTTGAGATGGAAGCCAAGTTCTTCTCAGACTTTCCAAATTTAATTATAAAAAAAACAGTTGGCTCTTCAGTCGAGATTTTTGTTTATCCTGAGAAGTTATTTGTTCCAAGCGAGGCAAAACCTATATCCACTATTGGAAAACTTGGAGATGTGGAATTGGATGATCTTGACAAAAAAGTACTGTCAGTATTATTCTCTAATTCAAGGAGCACTCTAGTCAATATTGCTAAAGATACTGGTGTTAGTGTGGATATTGTACGGCACAGAATCAAAAAATTAGAAAAGTCCGGAGTTCTAATAAGCAGCAGGGCGATAATTGATTTTAGTAAGCTTGGTTATGATCTATACTACTCTCTTCTTTCATTTAAGGTATTTTCAAAAGATGACGAATCTCAAATCTTGGAGTTTGCACGGAAACACCAGAATGTTTATGGCCTTTCAAAAATTATTGCTCCATGGCAGGTGGATCTTTTAATTCGAGCAAAAAATCACCATGAATATCTAGGAATCATTCGTGAGCTTAGGTCCAGATTTCCCAACATACGAAATGTTGAAACTGCACTTCTATCTGAAGAATCATCATTCCCATCAAAAGATACTATCATGAAGCTCTAACCAAGACTCTTTTAATCTCTCAGTTGCAATGTTTTCTCATGTGCTATGCAATTCCGGGCAAAGTGATTTCTATTGATTCAAAGACCGTTACTATGGATTACTTTGGGGAAGCGCGAAAAGCAATTTTTGTCACAGGTTCATATGAAGTTGGTGATTATGTTTATGCCCAAGGCGGGATAGTTGTCTCCAAATTATCAGAAGAAGACGCCATTCCGATTCTCAAAATGTGGGAAAAACAATTTTTTGAACTTAAAAAAAGAGATGCCTTACTCATCCAGCAATCTAAATTTGAAAGTCCGATTTCTCCAATTATCGAGAGGGCTGAAAAAGACGAAACTCTATCTCGCAATGAAATGCTTGCAATTTTATCAGTAGAAGGAAAAGACCTTGAGTTATTGTTTCAAGGAGCAAATAGAATTCGAAAAAACAAACTGGATAATGCATGTTGTGTTCATGGCATCCTGGAATTTTCAAACTACTGCCAGAATAATTGCCTCTACTGTGGAATCAGATCTGGCAATGCAAATATCAAACGTTATCGAATGGATGAAACTCAGATTCTTGAAGCTGTAGATCATTCAGTTTCATTAGGGTTTAAGGCATTAGTTCTTCAATCTGGCGAAGATCCATTTTATTCTGATGAAATGCTTATTGCTCTTGTTAAAAAGATCCGAGAAAAGCACGGTATTCTTCTTTTTATGAGCATCGGAGAGCGTTCAAAAGATTGCTACAAAAAGCTTTTTGATGCTGGAGCATATGGCGCTTTGCTACGATTTGAAACTTCAAACGACCTGCTTTATGAAAAGATGAGGCCTGGAAGAAAAAGAATCGATAGGATCAATCTTATTCGGGATCTTATTGAAATTGGTTTTATTGTTGCAACTGGATTTTTGATTGGCCTTCCTGGCCAGAGCAAAGATGATCTGATAAACGATATTCTTCTAACAAAATCCCTCAAGCCTGACATGTATTCTTTTGGGCCTTTGATTCCACATCCAGAAACCCCTCTCTCTTCAATACAACCCCAATCTTTGGATGATGCGCTAAAAGCAATTGCACTCACACGATTAGTTGATCCAGAATCAAAGATTTTAGTTACATCTGCACTTGAGACTTTGAGTCCAGATGCAAAAAAGAAAGGGCTTATGGCAGGTGGCAATTCTCTTATGATAAACACAACTCCAAAAGATTGCAGTACCTCCTATGATCTATATCCTGGGAAATCAACCGAAACTCCAGTGCCAGAAACCATCAAAAATACTATTGAACTATTATATTCTCTTGGAAGAGCTCCGACCGATCTTGGTGTACATAATGATAGATGAAAAACTAATCAATAATCTCATAAATGAGGATCCTTCTTTTAGCCTGGATCAGGTTCTCTCAAAAGCAGAAAAAAAACAAGGTCTTTCTCTTGAAGAGTCTGCATTTCTTCTAAAACTAAATGATCAAGAGTCTCTCGAGCGGCTCAACAAATCCGCAAACAAAATTAAATCTGAGATATATGGGAATCGTCTTGTTCTCTTTGCTCCTTTGTACATCTCTGATTTTTGCATAAATGATTGCGAGTATTGTGGGTTTCACTGCAGAAACAAATCCCTTGCCCGAAACAAACTTGATAAAGATGAAATTCGAGCCCAAACAGAATTAATTATCAAAATGGGTCACAAGAGAATTCTTCTTGAAGCAGGAGAACATCCAGAAATTTCAATTGATTATGTTTGTGATGCTATTCGCACTATCTATGATGCAAAAGTGAATAATGGCGAGATTCGAAGAGTCAATGTCAATATTGCAGCAACCTCTGTTAGTGATTACAAAAAACTCAAGGAAATTGGAATTGGCACATATCAGTTATTCCAGGAAACTTATCATAGGAAGACCTATGAAAAACTGCACAAAGGTCCAAAAGCAGATTATGATCGTCAGATAACTGCCCACGCACGAGCTTTTGAAGCTGGTATCGATGACTATGGCATTGGCGTTCTGTTTGGATTATATGATTACAAATTTGAAGTTCTATCACTTCTCTCTCATGCAAAATACATGGAAGAAACATTCGGGGTAGGGCCTCACACAATCTCTGTTCCGCGTTTTCAAAAAGCTTCTACAGTTGATTACACCCCAGAATATCCAGTTTCTGATTCAGACTTTCTGAAATTGATTGCAGTAATCCGTTTGTCTGTTCCATATACTGGGATGATAATTTCAACTAGAGAATCTCCAGAGATTCGTCAAAAGGCATTTGAAATTGGCATTTCACAAACATCTGCTGCATCAAAGACTTCTCCTGGTGGGTATTCAACTTGTCAGGATAGTCAGTTTGAACTATCTGATCATCGTCCGGTTGATCAGGTTGTTAAATCTATGTGCGCGCAAGGAAAACTTCCAAGTTTCTGCACTGCCTGCTACAGGAGCCAAAGAACTGGCGAAGCCTTTATGAAACTTGCAAAAACAGGAAATATTCATTTCCTTTGCCACCCCAATGCAATTTTAACATTCAAAGAATTTTTGGTTGATTATGCCTCGCTCGAGCTGAAAAAAATTGGAGAGGATACAATTTCTAAAGAATTAGAAAAAATTCAAGATCAAGAAAGAAAAGAAGAAACAAAAAACAGATTAAAAAGAATTGAAAACGGCGAACGTGATCTATTCTTTTAAGCTTACCAAGCAGCTCTTGTCTCAAGATGTTCATCACTCACTGAAACAAAATTCGATGAGCTTTTTTTCTTTCCATTATCTGGTCCAACACTATTTTCAGTTGCTTTCTTTTTATCTGATGGAGCTGGCACCTCAAGCATTGGAGCCTTTGCTCCAAAATAATTCATTCTCATTGGAGGAGCTGGTTGCTCAACGGATTTTTTAGTGCTTTTTCTCTCTGCGCTTCGGGTTGTCATAACAACACCTCCTCCGAACGCATCACGGCCTGCTTTCTGTTACTGGATTTCATACCACCCGGTCATATTTTTACACCTCAGTACATTTATGCTAACAATTATGGAACTTTTCTGATTTATAAATTTGTGTAACAAAAATAGAAAAAAATTATCTTCTCTCACCATAAGCTTCCATGAACTTTGCATATTCATCAAGAAGCTGCTGTGTAATAGAAGGTCTTCTTTGCGAAATGATCTGCATCATCATCTCATTACTCACAGCCCTTGGTTTTCCGGCAAGTTTGGCCCTTAAAGCTTCCATTTTAGCAGATTGGCATATGGATGCAATATCAGCACCACTAAAGCCAGGAGTTATTTTAGCTAACATGGCCGTATCTACATTTCCTGCAAACTTGCTAAGATGAATTTTGAATATTGCTTCTCTTCCAGAAGGGTCTGGTGGAGGAACATAGAATATCTTGTCAAATCTCCCTGGTCTCATAATTGCAGCATCCATAAGTTTGGGCTTATTTGTTGCAGCAATAACTACAACCCCTCCTTTTCCTTTGATGCCATCCATCTCGGTCAGGAACTGCCCAATGATTTCAGAAGATCCACCCATACCTCTTGCAGGTGCGAATGTTTCCATTTCATCAACAAATATGATAGCTGGGCTATTTTCACGGGCTCTATTGAATGTTTCTCTAATTATTCCAAGTGCTTTTGTATATCCTTTTTTCATAATCTCAGCACCGCTGAGTGATTGGAATGATGCTTTGAGCTCTGATGCAGCAGCCCTTACTATAAGAGTTTTACCAGTACCAGGAGGGCCGAACAAAAGAATACCTTTGCTTGGCTTTACATTGAACTCTTTCATCTCTGATTCATGCAGAAGAGGCAGCTGTATTGCTTCAAGAAGAGCTCGTTTAACCTGATCAAGCCCAGCAACATCGCTCCATTTAACTATTCTTTCTTTATCGCTATCTTCTTTTTCGTCCTCAACTCCACCTGTTCTTCTTTCGTAGTCCATTTTGAACTGTTCATAAAGGTCAAGCTGTGCAAGACTAGTACTTGGCTTAACACTTGCAACTACTCGAAGGAAGTGCTGCATATTGAGCGGAATAATAACTCCCTTGACACTTGCTTCTTTTGCAGCTAATCTCGTTGCTTCTGTTACTATGTTTTTCATGTCTGCTCCTGAGAATCTTTCTGTTTTCTTAATTATTACATCCATGTCAATATCTTCAGTAACAGGGAGGTTTCCAAGATGGACTTTTGCAATTGCTCTTCTAGCATCTGGGTCTGGAAGGTGCATATATATGATCTTATCAAGTCTTCCAGGACGAAGTAATGCCGGATCAAGCTGATTTGGCAGGTTGGTTGCTCCAACTACCATTACGGTCCCCTTTGCTTTATTTGCACCATCAATTTGCTGCAGAAGCTCGCTCAGTACTCTTGGTCCAACTTCATCAAGGCTTTCAGAACTTCTTTTTTTGGCAACTCCATCAATCTCATCAAAGAACAGAACTGTTGGTGCATTTTTGCGTGCATTATCAAAAACTTCGGCAATGTTTTTCTCACTTTCTCCATACCATTGCGATAATATTTGTGAACATTTTACTTCTATGAAATTATATTTTAGTTCTTTTGCAAGAGCGCGCATAAGCATTGTTTTACCAGTACCAGGTGGGCCGAACAAAAGAATTCCTGCTGGAGGTTTTATCCCATAAGTATAAGCAATTTCTTTCTTTTCAAGAGGCAACATAATGGCATCTCTCAGCTCTTGTTTAACATCTTCATATCCACCAACATCAGCCATTGATTTTTCTGATCCACCAAGAGACATATCACTCATTCCAAATTTTCCATATGCTTTCATTTTCTCTTTTCTTTGGATTTGAGATTCTCTGCTTATGCTGATTCCAAAATGTTCAAGTCCACCTAAAACTGCTATTGCAAAAATAATTCCGCCAATAAATTCTAGTCTAAATGCTGTTCCATATGCCCCGAAAACAATGAAGTGGACAACTACTGCAATAAGCAGAGAGAATGATGCTATTAGTTGCCCTCTTTTTTTGATTTTACTTGGAAGCAACCCGAGCATGTATAGAGCAACTGCCCAGCCAATCAGCTGCAGTATCATGGAATCACTGAATGCGAGTATCATTATGTTTCCAACAAGCCAGCCAAGAGATTCCCAGATTCTTCCAAAGTTATCCAAGCTCAGAAAATCTCCCAGAGCTCCTATAATCCCAGATACAATTCCTCCAACTCCAACTGCTCCTTTTGTCAATAGAAGCTCGGCCTTTCCAGGTTCATACAGACTCATATTAACAGGCATGTATGCTGTGTTTTGAGTAAGCCAAAGAGACGATAATAAGAGGATCATGAATGCCGATGGAACTGATATCATTACGCTTTTATGCGATCCGAAATAGAGGGCTCCCATAGCCATTCCAACAATAGTAACCCATCCGATCAATGGGAAACCACTGAATGCAAATGGTGCCAGCACAAGTATTTCTAAAACACATATTACTTTCCAGTTGTCAAACGCTTCAAAAAGAACAATTACAAGTATAAGGATATAGAGCCAGCCCAAAACAGCGGATTGGAAGATTATTGCAAAAAATCCAAGAACAGCTCCTAAGATCAATCCGGCAGGTGGCAGCTTGTATGCAATTGCACCGCAAATTGCAGCAAGAATTGGAACTATATATACTGGATAAAAAGGAACTGTTGCAAGAAGGAAAAATGCTCCGAGGAACACTAAAACTGCACCCCAGAGACCTTCGTTTTTTTGTGCCAATGATAAGTATGTGGCAACTTTCTGCGTTGCCATTGATCTTTGAGGCGTTTTTGATTTCTGGGCTTCCATGGGACTCTTTCTCACACTTCGTTTTTTAATCTAACGAAATTTGTCTTCGGGCTATTCGTGTGTTATCCTATTCTAATATCTGGTTCTATCTTTCTCCAATCCATGTTCATAAACTGCCAAAGCTGCCTCACTGTTGAATCATAGACAAGATTATTTTTTGATGCAACCTCCTTTGGTCTGTCTATCTCAATTAACGGAAATCTCCTCATCCAATCAATTTCATCTCTCCATGGATTTCTTTCAATTACATAAATCCGATTTCTTTCTGCTTTGACGCTTTCGCACCATTCAATTACTTTATCAATTTCCTGTTGAGTTACCATGATAGCATTTTCGAAGCTATTTTTATAATTCCTTTGCGAATCAGAAGTATCATGGAATTTTCTTGGGATTCTGCTCACATACGCTATCTTCGTGCATTATTCATCATGTTGTTAGTCTTATATGCACTCTTCTTCGAGCCATTCAACCTTGAAGTTACAGAAAATACCTTTGATCTGTTTGATGATTCTGGAGTAATAAAGGTAGTACTAATCGGCGATACTCAAGATGCTTATAATCATCCAGAATATTTTCAACGTAGCATAACTACAGCCAATGCCCAAAAGCCTGATATTATCCTAATTGCTGGTGATGTTGTTGAGATTACTGATGATTGGGACAAGATTAGTTTGCTTGGAGATCTTGAGAGTAAACATGGAACATATGCTGTTCTGGGCAATCATGATTATGTATCATTTAATTGTAACAATTGTACTCCTAAGCTTGTATCTAATCTTGAATCAATGGGAATTAATGTACTTAGAAATGAGAACGAAATACTTACAATAAATGGTCAAGAATTTGCACTAATTGGAGTTGATGATCTTTGGGCAGGCCAAAGCAGTTATGCAAATGCTTCTACGAGCATCTCTCCAAACATGCCGAAAGTGATACTTGTTCATAATCAATATTCATTGAAAAATCAGAAGCTTGAAGGGAGAAATCTTATCCTCTCAGGGCATACTCATTGCGGACTTGTTCAGATTCCTTTTCTTACTGATCTTTTCCTAAGATGGAATGGATTTGCAGATGTTACTAGGGGTCGCGAAGCAGTTGATGAACACACTGAATTGTATGTAACATGCGGTGTAACTCCAGGAGGAGTACGACTTTTCACAAGACCCGAAATTAGTGTTATTTACTTAGAATAATCATCTCTTTACAATTTGTACAATATCTCCATTAGCAAGAATATGGCTAAGCCCAACTCTTTGAGCTGGATGCTTTACACTTTTGCCCCATACAAGTGCAAATCTGAAGTTTTTTCTCAAATCTCTGTGAAGCTTTTCGCAAACTCCTCCAACTGTTATTCCGTTTCGTACAACCATTGCCTCTTCCAGGTCTGCCTTCTCTCCCTTTCTCTTTGTATAAATATTTATCAAATCCAGAGTAGTGTATAATTTTTTCTTTAATCTATCAATGCTTTTTTTGTCTCCTGCAGAGATGTTTACAAATCCTTTTGGAAGTTCTTTTTTGCTCAAATCACATTTTGTCAACACTGTGAGGCTCTTCATATATGCTCTATTTCCTTCAAGGACATCTATGAATTCATCGATAGTTATGTTCTCATGCAATACGATATTTGCATTGAAAATTCTGTATTCGGTCATTGCAGCTTTTATCTCATTGCGGCTTATTTTTGTGAGCCTTACAGTTGAATTTATCTCAAGGCCCCCCTTTGCATTCTTTGCAATTGAAACTCTCGGAGGGCTTTTATCTAGCCGAATCCCAAATCCGTATAATTCGCTTTCGAGTATCTTTATTTGCTGTATATTGGTCGCCTCGACCATCATAAGAATCAGATCTGCGTTTCTCGCAACTGCAATAATTTCACGCCCCCTTCCTTTTCCGTCTTTTGCACCTTCTATAATTCCAGGAAGGTCTAGAATCTGAATTTTTGCATCCTTATATTTCATAACTCCAGGTATGCATTTTAACGTCGTAAATGCATATGCTGCAATTTCTGATTTTGCATCTGTTAATTTATTTAGAAGAGTACTTTTACCCACACTGGGAAGTCCGATTAAAACAACTGTAGCATCCCCGGATTTTCGAATATCAAATCCACCACCACCACTTGTTCCACTGGGAGTTGTCAATTCACGGCGCAGCTTCGCTAGCTTTGCCTTAAGAATTCCCAAATGAAACTCGGTTGCTTTGTTAACCTGAGTTTTGGCCATTTCAGCTTCTATGTCTTTGATTTTCTCTTGGATTCCCATGGATAACTCATTTATTATTGACCGGATAGTTTTTCAAACATGGGGCTTGATTGTGGGATGAAGATCGATGAGATACTTTCTCCTTCCCAGACAAACTCCGTTTCACTTGAATTAATTGAGGTACGTTTTGACAATACTGAAACTGTAGACTGGTATGGAAAAGGGCCCCATGTTAGCGAACTCCATACATGCACGTACTTACCATCAATGAATTCCGTTTCACCACTATGCAATCTGTTTGTTTCCTGCTCATCATCTAGGTTCGTGAAAATCTGATCACAAAAATCTCCATGGCATTCATGCGTTTTTACATACCAACTCTTATTCCTAGTTTGGATTGTTGTTGTATTGTCCCATTCCATTAGTGTTTTGAATTGTTCTTCCAATCCTATTTCTAGGGTGTTATTATCCAGTTGTGTGACAATCCATTCAACCCCATTAATCTCAGTTTTAATCCTCTTACCATCTTCGACAAGCAAACCATCATTAAGACAGCCATAACATGTTTTTGGGATTGGGTGGCTAAACTCCAAGTAAATTCCTTTCTCATCTTTTACAATGATGTTTTCAGATAATTCTTCTGTTGGTTTTGTTCCTATTACTTCTACTAGAGGCTCATCCTCAAGGTTACTGAACTTAAACAAGATTGTATTGTCATTTCTAAATAAGTTGAGCTGCTCATTATCTTTCAAATCATAGAAGTAACCGTCAAGATAAATCACAATTCTCTTTGTGCAATCATTTTCCTTCTCAAGGCCAATTTTCCATTTGTCATCAAATTCAAAGCCAGATCCATCTTCAAATTTAGATATATCATATTCTTTTCCAAGAATGTTTGTTTTTTTGTCCTCACAAGAAACTTCTTTTGCATATACTGCATCAAAGAGAACTGCTGAATTTCCGCTCTGGACCATCGGAATCAGCCAAATTGATTCGTTCTCATCAAGCATTTTGATATGACTATTGTCCAAGACAAGGAAAGTATCGCTATGCAGTCCTACATCAATGAATTCATCAACATGTTCTTCAAGGGGGAAATGCCATTTGGTTGCGCTTTGCTTTGCCTTTATGTTAACAACTGAGAGATTCTCATTTCCAGTAACTGTAATTAGTCCATCCTGAGGCACAATGCTTAGGTTCGCTACTTCGACTTCTATTTGTTCCTTTGGTGCCTTTTCTTCTTGTGCTATACATCCAATTGCTAGGAAAAGTCCTAGCACAAGAAAACCCAATAATATCTTTTTCATTTGAATCACAAAATGATTCTAAATTTCTTATTTATATCAAAAGTTTCGAATAAAATATCTTTATAAATAAGAAAATTCCAGATCGTCATATGCGTTTATTGTGCATCGTGGCATTTCTAATGCTTGCTTCAAGTTCATTTTGTGCATTCGTCTTTGGCCAAATATATCAAAATAATCTTGAAGATCTCAATAAAACTCTAATCAAAATCGAAGGTCAGTTCTCATACCAACTAGTAACTAATAGTTCAAATTATTCAATTTTTCTCCCTGAGGGTCAATACAAGATTTCAGCAAGCAGCTTTGACGAATCCGGAACTTTAGTACTTTATACGCAAGAAACTGTATCAATTGGATTTGATGACCAGCAGATTGATCTTGTTCTAAAGCCTGCTGAAAACTACAATATCTTTCTACCTGTTCTTTTGGTCTTACTTTTACTTTTACTGGTTTTTGTTTGGCCAAATCAATTTTTGCATAAGAGACAAAAATCTGATGAACCACCAAAAACACAGGAGCCGCTTGATATGGATGCTCAGAAAGTATTGGAAGTTATTGATTCTTTTGAAGGAAGAGTAACTCAAAAGGAACTGGGAGATACTCTTGGTTTTTCTGATACAAAATTAAGCTTAATTCTAACTGAGCTTGAGGCAATAAAAAAGATTAAGAAATTCAAAAGAGGGCGGGGGAATATAATTAAAAAAATCTAATTACCTCAATCTCTTTGGGGCCTGCCCTGCTCTCATTCTAGTTGCTATTGCCTGGTTTCTTGCAAGAGTTCTGAGAAATTCTTTGGTTGATTCCATATCTGGCAAGCTGCGTATATCTCCAAAAATTTGTTTTTGGCTTTGAAGAGAACTTCTGATGTTTCTTCCTACTAATTGTGTTCTTTCATCCCTATCTTTTCCTCCTGTTTCCAGCAGTACTGCGCGAATAAATCCTTCACCTGCAATTAATGGAATCAATTCATCTTCCGCTCCAACTTCGGCAGCAGCTCTAGCAAGCCTTCCGAGAACTGGCGATAAACTTAGTAATGTTCCAGACTCTACGTCCTGTATTTTTTTAATTGATGGGTGTCCAAATAATATTCCTGAAATGTCTGTTGCTTGTGATTTGAAGACTCCATTGTTTTGAAGTAGTGAAACAAATGATCTGGCAACTGGCCTTACTGCTCTGCCAACTTGCGGAACCCCTCTAATTCTGTTTCCTTCAATGCCTTGAATATGCGGTGCGATCAAATGAGCAATTCCATCAACCATTGTAACTAATGCTTCTCCATTTCCCATTTTTGCAAGCGTATCAAATGCTGCCAATTGAATTCCATCTCTGGCAAAAGTTGGGATTGGAAGCCCTCCTGTATTTGGCTGCTCTGCGTACCATGGATGGGGCAGTGTAATTCGCCTTACATCTAGGATCTTTCTTATCCCCTGTATGACTTTCAGATACACTCCATTCTTATATCCATTTTCCTCTCCTGAAACTACAATCTGCATCATTTGTTTTCTTCCTTCTTCCTGGTCTATACCTTCTCCGTGTTGCAATAATCGATCCATGATCCGAACTGATCTGCCTCCAGTAAAATTAGAAAAAACAACCATTGCAGCAAGGCTAATATCATCATCCACTGCGCATATTGCAGTTGAAATTTCATGTGCAACCTTTGCATTATCTGTAAATAGTGCACCTGCAAGAACATCTGAGACCAGAGTAATTTTTTGCACTCCGCCAAGAATTTGCGACGCCAAATTCCGTTTTTGGCCTTCGCCTGCATCATAAACCCGTTTAATGCATCCAATACAAAGCTCTTCTCGCGATGTTCCAGCAATTTGCCTATGTACTCCATTATACAGTGGAACTGCAAGGATGTTCATTGCATCTCTCCAGACTGTTTCATCTTGTGATCTAACTATTATTTCCTCTAACATCTTGTGCCAGATTAATATTCTTGGAAATGATTTTTCAGCAGCAATAATCCTTCTAAAAAAATCTACTTCTTCACATCCAATGTCTCTGCTATGGGCAAGCCCAACAAGTTCTCGCAGCTGATTTCTGAATTCCTCACTTGAAACCCCCTTAAAAATTCGTTTTTCCGGATCTTTTACTTTTAGAAATTCTGTTAATTTGAAAAGATTTTCATAATAAAGTAACGGTAGTTTTGCATTTTCTGCATATGTCTCTTCAAGTGTTATCTCAAGCCCCATGATCTTGCTAAGGCTGGCGCTGAAGTTTTCGTTCATCACAGCATTCTGATCCATTTGTTTTTAAACTATATCTGTCCACGTCAAGCCACTGCAGGAACATCTATGATCTGTGGCCTTACTTTATCTAAGAATACGACTGCTGCTTTTTGTTCCATTTCAGTTCCATGTTCTCTCAATACTGAAACATTATCCGTTATTTTTTCAACCAATATGTCTGATGTGAATGCAACATGGCGACACATTTTGGCCAGAACAGTTGCTGTTCTTCTCCTCTTACTTTCTGTTCCTCTCGAGAGCATATCTGTTGGCTTTATGTAGGATAGTTTTTCACAAATGCTTTCCTCAGATACTCGAAGCAGCAAATCTTCAGCCATTCTTCCAGCATCATCACAAAGTTTTCCGCACTCATCCTCAAATATCTCAAGTGCAGCTGTAAACATTAGGTCTGTTGTATCACTTGTCCCCCTTGCAATAACTCCTGCTCGCAATTCTTTACTGTATCCTTCTTCGTGCAGTGTTATGTGGATGGCATTTTTCATAGCAAGTAGTTTATCTCCTGTTTTCTGCCTTGAAAATTCGGTCTCAAACCTTTCCATGGGACCTTTTGATTTCTTTAAAATTCTCTCAAGAAGGCCTTTTTGCCAGAGTGTTGGTCTGGAGATTGCTCTAGACGGTTTGCGTAGTGCATTATTACCTTGAACAAGCTCTCTTCCCATGCATTATTTTACACATCTGACGTTTATAACCATTAGCATTTCTATCTTTTTCTCTCTTTTCCCACAATATAATTAGACATGACTGCGTTTGTCCTCATTCTAGCTTTCGATTTTTTCGAATTCATCAATAAAAAACTTCCTAATTCTCCCACACAACTGTACTGCTTTTTTTGCATCTTTTTTACTTAGAATATCATCCTCATATTCAGCAGGCGTCTTTAATTGTATCAATTGTAAAAAATCCCTGTAAATCAGTGCTTTATTTTTTTCGTCAGATGCTTTTGCTTCTTTTAGTAATAGGATTGCTTCTCCATGATTTTGGGAGGATGATTTTTTTCCTAGTTTGTGGACTGTGAAAGCATCTGCCCATGATATTGCACAATGGACTGCCAATATCACTGCAGTATTATGGCGTCCATGATCAAATTCACTTATCATTCCCTCATAATCTTCTTCTGCTTTCTTTCGGAATCCTTCGGATTTTTCTCTGGATACATGCTTTACACGTGTCATCAAACAACCTTTATTCCATTGGCTATAGCCTGCCCAAGCCATTTGGGGTTGTTTCTTTCTACGTCTTTCTCATAATATAAATGTGCAGACAGTATATTTCCGTACTTCTCAAGGATTGTCACCCCTCTTTCATGGATTAATTCTTTGACATATTCTGTGTCATAGTCATTCTCGATAACAAACAACACATCAATGTCACTATCTGGTTTGGATGTTCCTTCCGCAACTGATCCTATGATATAAACCCTCAATATGAAGGGATACCAGACCTTCTCAGTTTTTTTGTTTTTGTCTCTACCAAGACTAGTCATAAGGTTGTATAATGAAACTTCGTATTCTATTGTCTCCTTTAGTGATTCAAGTGGACTTGTCTCAGAAGCAGTTAGGAAGGCCTTTACATGAGGATAAGCAAACGAATCCTTGTTTATCTCCCACACCAAAGCCGTTCCTATTGTTTTGCCCTTTATGATATTTAGATCAAGAAGCTGTTTCATTGCCTTGTTGACTGCCGTGTGGCTCACACCGAAAATCCTTGACAATTCTCTTTCGCTGACTGGTTCCTGGTCTTTGAATAGGAATCTGAGGATCTTTCTTTTTAGCGTGGAGCCGAACACTGCTTTTGCTATTGGTTCATCCGAAATGCGCATAAAATACTTGTGTATTGTAAACTATTTAAAGTTTACGATTGTCAACTTTTAGTTTACATTATCAAGCTTCTTCAATCCTTTCCACCATGAATTGGAATCCTTGGTTTTCATCTTTGAGAATATCTTCTTTGCGCTTTTTGTTTTCAGCCTAAGACCGATATTTTTGATCCAACTTGCAGTTCCCGCATGTCCAATATCCAGATATTCTTTGGCCTGAAAAGCACACTCAAGACTATCTGCATCTTTGAGAATTGTTTTCTCTTCATCCGTAAGACTATCAAGTGCAGAGATGATAGACTTACTAACTTCCTTTGGGATTCCTGCAACCTGATCCGCTTCAACTTTATCCTCAATTTTTCTAATATCAATGTATCTGGCAGTTATCTTGTTAAGGTCGAGTAATCGTGTTTCATGCATATCATGAAATACTGCTGCTGTGCATAGTTTTTGAGCTTGATTTTCGCCCATACCCTCAAGTCTTGCTAATATGAATGCGATTACTGCTGTTCTGTGTGAATGATCTGCAACGCTTTCTGGATGTTTGATTTTTTCTGCCCACCATCCGCTTCTTGCAACTCTCTTAAGCATTCCAACTTCAAAAATATAATCTGTTATTCTCTTCATTCTATCAGCTCTCAAATATGTTCAAGTGTTTTTCTTCCTTTCTCAAAGTTTTTAATGATAGAGAGCGCATTTTACTATATGGTAAGTAGGGCCAAGGCAGCACTTCGGAAAAAAATGCTGGAACTTAGGAACAATCTCACTGAAGACGAAATCAATACAAAGAGCAATGCCATTGTAGAAAAACTTCTCCATCATCCGAAATTCAAGGAAGCTTCCACCATCGCCGTTTACCTTCCCAAAGGAAGCGAGGTATCAACCAAAAAAATCATCTTAAAATCCTTGAAAATGGGGAAAGAGGTTTTGGTTCCAGTGACAAATGATCATATAGAATTCTATAAGTTTTCTTCATTTGAAGATCTTGCTTTAGGTAAGTATGAAAT
Organism: uncultured Microcaldota archaeon; assembly: GCA_963723105.1. Lineage (GTDB taxonomy): Archaea > Micrarchaeota > Micrarchaeia > Anstonellales > Bilamarchaeaceae > Bilamarchaeum. Next base: position 92,700 of record CAVRPK010000001.1, on the reverse strand, counting down.
CTCAGAGCCAAAGACAAAAATCCTTCCATCAAGACAACCTGATCTTATCCTCATTCCAGGCGTATGCTTTGGTCACTGTATGCACAGAATCGGTTATGGAAAAGGCTGTTTTGATCAGTATCTTAAAAATTCTTCCACCTATCGAATCGGCATCTGTTTTGAATTTCAAGTAATGGAAGAACTTCCAAAACACGAGAATGATGAGCGTATGGACGAGATCATAACAGAGAAAAGGATAATAATGTAATGCTTGAAATAGTTCTGGTGAATCCAGTATGACCGACCTAAGAAGAAATATAAAATGCTCCAATTGCAGCAATGAAGTAACTATCTACATCAATAGTGAACTTGAGCTTCGCGAGCTTTCTGTTATGGGCAAATGCACCCAATGCGGAAATGCAATGCAGGTAAATTATAGTGTAATTGAAAAAGATGTTTTACCAGAACATCCCCAAAGCGAGCTTCCATCTGATGATTCTTCGTCTTCTACTCCAAATCTTGACGATACTCTGTTTTCTTCAGATACTCCAAGCGATACGCTAAAGGATATCATGGAAGATTAAACTCGGTAATTGAATCAAAAATATAATCTGGTTTTATTTCTTTTATATCCTCTTTTTTACTTACGCCAGTTAGCAGGAGAACTGATTTTATTCCGCACTTTTTTGCAAATGTAATGTCCGTATCAAGTCTATCTCCTACCATAATAATTTCATCACTTTCAAATCCATGATCTAATTTGATTTGCTCAAGAGCATATGTGTTTGGTTTTCCTAATGAAATTGCTTCTTTTCCTGATGCTGCCTCAACAGCAACAACAATTGATCCTGCTCCTGGCATGAATCCATTTTCTGTTGGGTATGTCGTATCCTTGTTTGATGAGAGCAGTATTGCGCCATTCTGAAGTTGTTTTAGTGCCTTTGCAAGTTTTTCATATGTAAAGTATCTATCAAGACCCACAGTTACTATGTCTGCATTTTCATCCACAACTTTGATCCCATGCTCCTCCAGCTCATCATTAATTCCCTGTTCTCCGACTACATATACTGTTTTTCCTTTGTGAAGTTCACTTATGTATTTTGCTAGAAAATATGAACTGCAATAAACCTCGTCTTTTTGTGCAGAAAGTCCCATTGAAATTATTTTTTCCAGTAAATTCTCTCTGCTTCTTGTTGCGGCATTTGTTAGAAAAATCGTCTTTATTCCATTTGATCTAAGTTCTTCAAGTTTTTTTGCTGCTCCTGGAATTGCAGTCTTTCCAAGAAACAGTGTGCCATCCAAATCAAATATTACTGCCTTTATCATGTTTTTTATACTGTTGCCTCATCTTATAATATTATGCGAGTTGTGGTTCTTTTTTCAGGTGGCAAAGACAGTGTCTACTCAGTATTTTGGGCATTAAAGAAAGGCTTCAAGCCAGTTCTTGTAACTGTAAAGCCTCCTGAATACTCAATGATGTTTCATCATCCTAATGTAGAGCTTACAAAATTACAGGCAGAATCAATGGGACTTGAACAGATTTTTGTAGAGACTACCGAATCAAACTGGAGAGAAAAACTCATAGAAACAATAAGCGAGCTAAATGTTTCTGGAATTGTTACTGGTGCTATTGCAAGCGAATATCAAAAAAAGCGCATTGATTCTATTGCAGAACAACTTGGGATTCAAAGTTATGCTCCTATTTGGCACAAAGGAGAAGAACTGCTCAATGAAATGTTGACTAATTTTGATATTTATGTGACTGCTGTTTCCGCAGAAGGCCTTGGGCCGGAATTTCTTGGCGAGCCTTTCAAAAAAATCGTAGATGCTAAAATTTCTGGAATCCACCCGTTTCTTGAAGGTGGAGAAGGAGAGACATTTGTCACAAATGCTCCGTGTTTCAAAAAAAGAATAATAATAAAAAAGTGGAAAAAAACTTGGGATGGGGTTCGAGGAGTTGCTGAAATTGAAGATGCTTACCTTGACACATGATCTTTATCCATCTCGAGTTATCAGCTAAGTTTGTTTAGGCAGCTTTGTTTATCTAGAGGATCATTTCCATCTGATGATACTTTGTCGCAGATTGAAATATCTCCAAGGTCTTCTGCAACTGTTATATAACACAAATCTCTGTCGAATTCGTTTTCCAAATTTTCACAAGGGCTAGCATCACCAATTTTTAATGCCACTTCTTCAAGACAAACCGCATGTGCTGCTGTCGAATTCATCAAATCTCCAACAATCTTGCATTTTTCTGGGTTTTCAAGAGCTATTGCATTGTCCTGGTGGCAGCTTGCCTGGCAGATATTGAGAATGCTTCCTTTGAGACCATCACATTCAGAAAGACACGAATTGATGTCAAATGACTGCGTATTCTGGTCCTCTGCTGTAGTATCCTGTTCTTCTGCAACCGTATTTTCATTTCCGCTTTGTTCTGTGCTTGTACAGCCTGCAAGAAGCAGTAATATAGCTAAAAATATAACCTTCATTTTTTCACCTTGATGCATAATTGCACTGGAATGATTCAGCTAGCCATCCGCCAAAGCAGTCTGCATTTGCAGTAGCATCTTTGCAAACAGATCCCTGGATACACCATTTGCATCCAGATCCACTTAGGCAATCAGCACAATTGGTTTGTTCATCACAGGTTGATCCGCCTTTTGGCCCTTGGCATTCTATCTCTTCTTCTGCCCAGTCTCCAGGATCACAAGAACTTATTGTCGGGACTATTCCCTCATAATAACATCCATTGGTTGTTTTGCACCAGTTGCATCCTGATTGTGCTACACAAGATTCGCAGTTAGGAGATAATGATGAGCAATCGTCCTGTGATTTTGCAGGAGTTCCCTCCTTTTGTTCGATCGCATCTTCTTGATCAGGAACATCCAGAATTCCAGGAACCAATTCTTCTCTATTCTCCTCTTCAACAACATCTGTTTCGATTTCTTTTTGGTCTCCAGTTTCTTTTACATCATCTACTGTACTATCATTTTGTGTTTCTGAAGTACATCCAAATAGCAATAAAGCTACGAGTATTATTCCTAAAATAGTTTTCATATTAAATCACTCGAATGCAAGGTTGATTTCTTTTTTTCTGCTGGTAATCCAGACTCCTTTCTTTTCAGTTATTCTGCCTATCACTCCAGCATCAACACCATGTTTGTTTGCAATGTTAATTACTGTGTCTGCACGATCCTCTGGAAGAATTATTGCCATACCGACACCCATGTTGAATGTTCTATGCATTACCAGATCACTCTTGACTGTTTTTGCAAGTTCCTTGAAAATAGGTTTTGGCTCTGGCAGACTGTCCAGCTTATAACCAACTTTTTTATTCAATCTCGTTAATTTTGAAAATGATCCGCCTGTGATATGAGCAATCCCATGAACATCACAAGCATCAATGACCTCAAGCAGAGGATTTGCATATATTTTTGTTGGAACAAGCATTTCCTTTCCCCACTCTTTCATATCAAGAGCAGTTCTGGCAAGTGTATATCCATTTGAGTGGAGTCCAGAGCTTTCCAAACCTACTATTACATCTCCCTTGGCAATCTCATCACCAAGAATAAGTTTTTTTACTCTTCCAACAACTGTGAATGTTAAATCAAATGCATTTCCTTTCAATAAGTCTGGAACAATTGCTGTTTCCCCACCAAGAATTGTACAGCTACTTTCCTCAGCACCCTTAACAAGGCCATCCATTATCTGCTCAACTAATGCATTGTCCTCTTTGGCAAGTGCAATGTAATCTACTCCGACAAGTGGTTCTGCACCAACACAGAGGATGTCATTAACTGACATGGCAATTGCATCAATACCAACTGTATCGTATTTTCCAACAGCCTGGGCAACAAGTAATTTTGTTCCAACTCCATCTGTGTGGATAACCAGTTGTTCTTCCCCGCATTTGAAAATTCCACCATAGTGGCCAAATATGGGAACTGCTTCTCCATACCCTTTTCTAAACGCAAATGTGGTTTTGATACGATCCCAAATACTAGTCTGAATCTTTCTAACTTCTCCCACGTCTACATTATACTTCATATTATCCATCTTTGTTGATTCAGCTTTAAATGACTTGTTTTTTAGCATTAATTTATTAATATTCTGCGAGTTATCCCGATGGATATTCATGCGTTTCATAGGAGGTTTTTTCAAATTTGCACGTCGTGTTACTGATGCTGCTAAAAAAGGCGGTCTGGCTGTTGCAGATTTAAAAAAATTAGATAACCTGTTAATCCGAACAGGAAAAAGAAATACTGTTTTAGCAAAAGGAATTTTATCTGCCTTGACAGCTGGCGGCTCCAGTGATGCTGATGTTGAGAGATTTGGAAACCTGCTCAAAAATGCTGAAGATAAAATCTCCAATGACGAAGAACCATTTACTAATTCGGAGCGCTCCGAGCTCTCAGAAATATTTGATCGGGCTTATATCTCATCAAAAACAACTAGGTGGTTTTCTATGCAAATGGATGAACTTTTAGCCGAAGAAATAAAAGAGTTCATAGATGGTACGCGAAGAGTTGATATTGGCGTTCCAACAAAGAAAACAGTGAAGTTTGAAGAAAATCCAAACATAGAACCAAAAAAGACAGAGAAAAAGAAAAAAGCAAGACTATGAACAGCTTTGTTCATATGGGCGATTTAAATGAAAATAAAACTAACTCCTGAACTATCATACATTATTGGTCTTTGGAGAAAAACCAAGACTATTGAAGGAATAGGTGTTCGTGGAGATGATATCTTGCTTGAAGTTTTTACAATGGAAATTCTAAACCAAGAACTCACTACAACAGACAAGCTACTAACTGAACATGGCCGCGTTTTCTTTTATCATTCTTCTTATCGAAAATTCTTTCAACAAATTGAAAAAGAACAGCTTGAGCGCTTTAAGTATCTCAATGAATATGCAGCAAATTATCTGGCCGGGCTATTCGATGCTTCTGGGACTATTGATGAAAAGGGGATTGTTTCTATTGGGAATCTTTCTTACCAGGATCAAATGCTTCTTCTTCGTTTGGGTTTTATCCTTAGAAAAAGAGAGATGCGATTTATTTTTGAGAGGCCTGTTGTTTTCCTCACATTCATCAAGAAGTATGTGAAAATCAAGAAAAAGCACAAGGCATTTGATTATATAAAAAGCTGATTTTACATGCTTTCCTTTCAGCACCAAATATCCTTCCCAGATGATACTCTATGTGCTCGTGCGATACACGCTTTTAATACTATTACCTCAAATATCGTTACAAAGGTAGGTTCATATGAGAATTCTTGCAGTACATTCTGACTTTATAGAAGTAGAACCAATGAAAAAAGCCGTAAAGGATGCAGAAGAACTAAGTGACAAAGGAAAAAAAAGATTCGAAGAAGTGCTTGTTGTATTTACTGCTGTTGAAGCTGGTGATGAGGATGCTGATGTTGCTGCTTCCAGATTATCTGAGGAAGTTGCAAAGATTGCAGAACAAGTAAAAACAAAGAACATTCTTCTTTATCCACTTGTTCATCTCACTTCAAAACCCTCTCCTCCAAGAGTCGCACAATCTGTTCTCTCAAAATCAGAAGCAAAACTGATAGAAATGGGCTATGACACTTCTCATTCTCCTTTTGGATGGTACAAAGGTTACACACTCAAATGCAAAGGACATCCTTTATCCGAACTTTCTCGAGAATTCTGTGGTCCTGGTACTGTTGATGTAAGTGCAAATGAAGTTGAAGAAGTTTCTAAGAGTCTGAAACAAGAAGATGAACTCAAAAGCAGATTCATGATCCTAGATCTTGATGGTCAGTTGCATGAAATTGAAAAATTTAACTTTGGCAAATATTCTGGCCTTGAAAAGCTTGCAAAATACGAAACAAAAAAAGTTCGTGCATACTCCAAGGAACCTCCACATATCAAAATGATGAAGGAGCATTCTCTCATTGATTATGAACCTGGTTCTGATCCTGGAAATTTCCGGATTTTGCCAAACGGCAGACTGGTGAAAAAAATACTTGAGCGCATGATCACTGACTGGTGCATTGACGATGGTGCTATGGAAGTTGAAACTCCAATCATGTATGATTTTGAACATCCAACACTCAAGAAATATCTTGATAGATTCCCAGCCCGTCAATATGTTGTTTTGAGCGAAGATCGCAAACTTTTCCTTAGATTTGCCGCATGCTTTGGTCAGTTTTTGATTTCTCATGACATGGTAACTTCCTACAAACATCTTCCGCTCAAGATGTTTGAGCTCACAAGATATAGTTTCAGAAGAGAGAAAAGCGGTGAACTTACCGGTCTCAAAAGACTTCGTGCATTTACAATGCCTGATATGCATACACTTGCAGCTGATATGGGCCAGGCACAAACAGAATTTGAAGCCCAATATGATATGGGGCTTAAGTGGAATGACGTACTTGGTCTTGAAACTGAAGTTGCATTCAGAATCCAGGAAGACTTTTTCAACGAGAACAAAGAATGGTATGTCTCAATGGTCAAGAGAGGTGGAAAACCAATCCTAGTTGAACTATTCAAAGAAAGGTATGCATATTTCATCACCAAGTTCGAGTTCAATTTCATTGACAGCATGGACAAAGCAAGTGCACTTACAACTGTTCAGATCGATGTTGAAAATGCAGATACATATGATATTAACTATGTAAATTCTGAAGGTGAAAAGACAAGACCACTAATTCTTCACGCCTCAATCAGTGGAAGCATTGAAAGAGTTATCTATGCTCTTCTTGAGGCCGAAGCAATGAAAATGGCCAAAGGAAAAAAGGCAATGTTTTCAGTCTGGCTTTCCCCAACTCAACTTAGGCTTATTCCTGTTGGAGAAGCTCAGAAGGATCATGTTAGCGGACTTATTGAAAAACTTTCTTCTTGCGAGGTTAGGGTAGATTATGATGATCGGGATGAGCCTCTTGGAAAGAAAATCCGAGATGCTCAAAAAGAATGGGTCCCATTCATTGCAGTTGTAGGAGATAAAGAACTCGAATCTGGAAAACTTTCTGTTACTATAAGATCGACCGGAGAGAAAAAGGATCTTAGCCTCGAAGAATTAACCTCAATGATTGAGAGTGAGAACAAAGGCAAACCATTTGAAAAACTCACTCTTCCAAGAGCACTTTCCAAAAGGCCTATCATCTAGGTTTAAAAAATTGCAGTGCATTATCTAGAGCCATGGCGGATTCTAGAATGCGATTACATCCAAATCTATCCACGTCTCAGAGAAGACAAATGCCTAAAATGCCACTTTTGGTCAAAGCAAGTATTTCTCTAAATGGACAAACTTTTCGCACCCTAATACATGAAGGAGCCAGTGCTGAGCAGCTGATTGAAAAAGTTGCAAAAGAAAACGGCGGGGGAGTTGCAAAAGTATATTATCCTGAATTTAAAACCTATGAAATCGTTGCTGTTAAGGTGGGCAATCAACTCTTGGTTAAGAACGATCCAAAAAGAGTTGCCGAAGCTGATTTTTCTGATTTTAATGATTCTGCTTCTGTAAAAAGAGATGCCGTATCTACTGCATCCTCTTCAACAGGAGGTATTCATTTCTTTGTAGGAAAAGATGGAATTCCAATGGCTGCTGCTGAAGATAATGGGGTAGTTTTTCCAAATGGAGAAGAGCTAAGAATTAATTCTAATATCAAGGACTTATCGCTCTCAGCAGTTGAATTTAATGTAGATCCAAAATCATTTTCTGAGCTCAATGGCTTATACAAAAATGGTACTGTACTGAGCAGGTCTGCCAAAGAAGAAATTGAGCAGTCGCATGGCGGGGTCCGCAGTGAAAAACTCATGCTTCCAGATAGTAGCGTCTTAATTCTTGGGCGCGAAAGCGGTCAGATAAAAACAGCAGCAGAATTTGCCGGAAATATCGCAGCAGAGGGTTTTGCCTATCAAACCCAATTCCAACTACTTCCTATTATACAGCCTCAGCAGGTTAAACTTGGCTTATCTCTTCCCACTGATATTGGAACTATGAATATTCCGTTTGATGGTTCTAACTCCAGAATTCCATATTCTCATATCAAGCTCTTTGATGGAAAAATAACAAGTGCAATCAGGGTTAATTATCTTCCATTTGATGGATGCGGTGAATTTTCAGAGCAACAACCTTCTTTGCAAAGAGGAGAATCGATTCAACGCCCTGATCAAGTTTCTCATTCTGTTCCAATCAATTCACCTACTCTACCTAGTCCTCAAATTCAACGAGTTCACAGTTCACTAAAAATGCCTACTGCTCCATTATTCATTCCAAAAATTTCAAGGACAATTTTGCCTATAATAAAAAACCCTTTGCCAGAGCCAATCAAGAAAGAACTTCCAAATCAGCCAAATCAAAAACCCATATCATCTACTCAGGCAAAAATCAAATCTCCAAAAAGTACTCCGCAGCAAGTTTCCAAAAAGCAGCGAAGAACAATAAAAACGAGAGCTGCTAAAAGCGCGAAAAGACTAAGACTATCGCCCTTAACTAATCAAAAGAAAAAATCCAGGGCTAAAAAAGCCAAATGCAAAATCCAAAAACCAAAGACAAAGAAACCAAAAATTGCACGCTCTAGAACAAAGAAACCTTCCTCAAAGACAAAAAAACCAAGATCCACAAAGCTCTCCTCAAAGCCCAAGATTTTACCAAAGAAATCTATGAAATCAGGAAAAACAAAACCAAAATCTGCTCCAAAAATCAAAGTAAAATCTGCCAAGAAAATTATTTCTAAAACCAAAACAAAGAAAGAGCTTCAAACGTCTAGGAAAAAGAAAACTTTACTTAAAAAAACTGCAAAGATCCAATCAAAAATAAAACAAGCAAAAAACAGAAAAAGGAAAAAAATCCAAAACTATTACTTCAATACCATGATTGGTCTTTACATGCCTAAGCGTGGAAGAACCAGGGCAGGAAGTTCAGTGCAAAGAAAATCAGTGCCACGTACATAATAGCTCGAACTACTAATTTGTTCTTTATGTTTGTCTCGATTATTCTATATCCATCGAAAACTGGGAGTGGCAATAAGTTAACTGCCCCTACAATGAAATTCAGTGCAAATGTAAGCATGAGTGTAGTTTTAACAAACATAACCGCTTCATTTTGGCCAAGTCCAAAACCATTTGCAGTCCATGCAAATGCAAAGAACAATGCAAATACAAGACAGCTTGTAAGGAGATTTGATGTTGCTCCTGCAACCAAAACCCGTGTTTGCCTGACCTGATCTGTTTTGCTTAATTTTTGTTCGTCCGGCTCTACAAATGCTCCGACAGGTATAATCCCAAATAAGACTATTCCAGATGATTCGATCGGAACTTTTCCAATTCTGGCAAGTATGGCATGAGCTCCTTCATGCACAATCATTACTATCGTAAGTGCAATAATTCCTTCAAAAAGCGGCAAATTTACTCCAGGAAGAAGGAATGTTCCGCCTGGTTCAGTAGTCAGTATTTCTGTATTTCCAAAGGCCAGGTAATTGATTACTCGGCTGAGCACAACTGCTCCATAATAGACAATTCCAAATAGTATGAACAAGAACAATCCTCCAATGAACAGAAGTCCTAAAACTACTGGGAGGCTGATTAACCCACTATCATTTGAGATTGATTTTACAGAGTCTCCATCTGCGCCTCCAACCCCCATAAGTCCGGATAAAAGGAACCATGCAGTAGGAGCAACCAATAGAGAAACAACTGCGAGTATCACAAGTCCAAGAACCAATTTTACTGGCGTGGTGTTTTTTCTAGTAATGACCAGGCTAAGAAGACCATATGCAATCGAGTTTCCAACATCAGATAAAAAATCAAATATTTTTCCTGATTTTGAAATTTTATCAATGAGGTCTATCCCTCTTTTGCTTTTTATCAAGACAAGTCCAAGTTCACTTGGAAGCTTATATCTTTTGATAAATATTTGACTAACTGCAAGCATTTCAATAAATACTAGAAAGAATTTCCACAGTCCTGGTATGTCCTGCTCTAAAATAAGCCAGAACAAGCCAATGGCTATCGCTACTATTATTCCTAAAATAATCATAGAACTAGATTGGGGTTAGGGATTTTTATAGCTATTGAACAAACATTTCTTCATGGATCTTTCTTGTGATATTTGTGGAAATTCGCCCATCAGAGCACAAATTCTTATTGAAGGTGCGAAAATGCTTGCTTGTTCCAGGTGTATGAAAGGTGGAAAAGTAATACATTACTTTAGGGACGGTGATGATTCTAACGAACCGTTGAGGGCAATGCCAGCAAAACCTCTTCCAAAAAATGCTGCTACTGATGAGGAGATTATTGAAAATTGGGGTACTGTTATTAGAAAAGCGCGTCAAAAAGCAGGGTTGACAATCGAGGAGCTTGCCTCTCGCATCATGGAAAGGGGAAATTATATGCATGCAATAGAAAGTGGCCGGATTATGCCAACACTTGAAACTGCAAAGAAAATTCAAAAAGAGCTAAAAATTATTCTTATAGAAAAACCTGGTTCTGGTCCCTCTACTGTTACTTCTGTGAAGAATTTCAAAGAACCCACACTTGAGGATATGCTGGAGCAGGAGTAAATGGGAGTAGACCTTGGAGATTTGGCTGTTAAAAATACGATTGCTCTTCCCTCACTTTCTGGTAAAATCATTGCTGTTGATGCATTCAATATCATCTATCAGTTCTTAGCTTCAATAAGGCAGGAAGATGGGACCCCTCTAAGTGATTTTAAGGGAAATATCACTGCTCATCTCTCGGGTCTTTTCTACAGAAATGCCAAATTTCTTGATGCTGGCATTAAACCCATATATGTTTTTGATGGCAAGGCACACCCTTTGAAACAAAAGGTTCAAACTGAGCGAAAGGCAATAAAAAAACAGGCAGAGCAGAAATGGAAAGAAGCACTAGAGCAAGAAAAATATGCTGATGCAAGAAAGTTTGCACAAGCAACATCAAGATTAACCCCTCTAATGGTGAAGGAGAGCATGCAGCTTCTCGAGTCCATGGGAATTCCCGTTGTACAGGCCCCCTCAGATGGTGAAGCGCAGGCTGCCATTATGGTTCAGCAAGGCCTTGCACATGCTACTGCATCTCAGGATTATGATGCTATGATGTTCGGCTCTCCCCTTCTTCTTCGAAATCTATCTATAACTGGAAGAAGAAAAGTTCCTCGTCAAAATAGGTACATTATGGTTGAGCCAGAACTAATCAATCTCAAAGAAACCCTCTCATCGCTGCAAATTGATCGTACATCGTTGATATTTATCGGAATGCTTTCTGGTACTGATTTCAATGAAGGAATCCGTGGGGTTGGTCCAAAAACCGCTCTTAAAATAGTGCGAGAGCACAAAACTCTCGATGAGATTATTGCATATGTAAAAGAAAAATACGATTATCAATTTGAGGTCGATGCCGAGGAAGTATTCCACTTATTTCTTGATCCTCCATACAAACCAGTTGAGAATCTCAAATTTGGTCAACTGGACACGGATTCTATTTCCAAGTTGCTTGTGGACGAGCATGATTTTTCTGAGGATCGTATTGTAAAAATCATAGGAGATTTACAAAAGCGAGTAAAAGAACGTGCTGCTCAAAGCAAACTTGATAACTGGTTTTAAATTTCAGGAAGTTCGAGAAGGTCAATTTCCTGCCCTCCATCTCGGATCATCTTATGTGTAATCAAATCAATAACAAGAGATGGTCCCTTGTATTTTGTTTGCCCTCCATCAATTGCAAGATCTGCGCCTTCGACTATTTTTGAGTTAACCTCATCAAAGCTAACTGGAGGTGCGTCTCCTGTTTTGTTTGCACTTGTTGTTATTATTGGCCTGCCAAATTTTTGTGTAAGATACTGACAGAACAAATTTTCAGAAAAACGAATTCCAATTTTTTCATTTTGTGAAGCTGCCAGCACTCCACGTTTTTTTAGAATAAATGTATATGGCCCGGGAAGGAAATTCTTAATTATCATATCCTCCCAAATCCCGGTATCGCAGTACTGTTCTACTATCCCAAGGTCCCCTACCAGGACTGATAATGGTTTAGATGGATCTGATTCTTTTAGGGCATGGACTTTTTTTACTGCACTTTCAGATGTTGCATCTGCTCCTATCCCATAAACTGTATCTGTTGGATATATGATCAATCCTCCTGATCTCAAAACTGCAACTGCTGCATCTATCGCAACATCAAAATCGTGTTCTGTAATTTTCAAAACAGTTGTCATATCATCAAATCTTTCTTTACTTTATCAACACTAAGTGCAGCTATAAGTTTTCCAAGCCTTGGTCCACGCGGTTTTCCAATAAGTGCTTGGTAAACATCTGCAAAGAGTGCTTTTGGCTCCATTCCATTTGCCTTGGCAAATTCAAATACTGCGTTGTGCACTGCAAGCGCATCCATATTACTATCAAGACTTTCAAAGAATTTTTTTGCATTTGCACTTGGTTCCTTTGGTTCATACTTGAATTTGTAATCTTCTGGCATAAACCCTCTTCCGATCCATTCCTCTATGTATGGTTTGAGGTATGCTACTCCTTCTGGGTCTTTTGTAAGTTCTCCTACCTTTTCCCAGCTTTGGTATAGCTGGAAATACAAAAGAACATCTAGAAATGATGCCTTCCAGTTCGCATTATCCGTACTAAGTCCATATGCAATTGCCTTTTTTCGGTCTGACCTGCTTATCTCTGGTGTATCAAGCTTCAATCTTGATGCGCCTTCAAATTCTTCGATTTTTCTAAGCACCTTCTCGCTTTGTGGATCAATATCTATGTTTTCTTCAAGATCTGGTTTGAGTAACATATACTTTATCACTTCAGGCATCAGGAGTGTGCTGATCTCACTTATGCCCATTCCAGTTCCTTTTGATTTGGAGTATTTTTTGCCCTGGAATAATATGAATCCATATTTGTATGGAATGTGATACTCCTTTTTCATAAGCTGCTTTGTAATTGCCTCGCAGGTATCCTCGCTTCCGCCTTTTGTATGGTGATCTACCCCAGCGCCTTCAATGCTTGATCCAAAAATCTGTTTCCATGCTGGCCAGTGAAGTCTCCAGACTATCTTGTATTTGTGGTCTGAGATGCTGTTTTTTCCTTTGAATCCGCATCCTTTTACATATTTGACGTCCTTGTCGCAAGCATACTCATATTCCTCTTTATCATGCGAAAGTACCCGTGTAGTTGCAATTTTTCCGCAGCTTTGGCACACTGGCATAATTGGTGACCAGTCCTTTTTCTCAGTTTTTCCACTGGTCTCTTCAACGATTTTTCTTGCTTCGGCATCGTGTGCCAAATAGAATCTGGCATACTCATCAAACTTTCCCTGTTCATAATATTCATTAATCCTTATAACTTCTGCATCAATTCCAAACTTCTTCATAAGGTCTTTTGCCTCATCAAGATAATGGTCTCCAAAACTTTTGCTTTTTCCAGTCGGGTCTGGAACATCGCATAATGGCTTTCCAAGATGCGGTTCAAGTTCTGCAGTAAATTCTTCCATTGATTTGGGTACTGAATCAAAAGCATCAAAAATATCTGCAACAAAATAGTACTTGCATTTCTTGCCTCTTTTTTCTAATGCCTGTTTGATTGCTGATGGAAACAGTAATTCACAAAGAGTTCCAAAATGCACTGGGCCTGACGTTGTCATCCCACCACTAATTACATATGGCTCTTTTTTTTCTTCAATAACTCTATCCGCTAACCATTCTGACCAATGCTGATGCATAAAATAGAATATTCTAGCCTGTTTTTTTAAAGCCAACTATCTGTTTTGTGAGGTGTGCTTTGAGTTCAAACAGACTCTTGGAAACCTTTAAAAACCCGTCATCTCATAAGAATTCTGTTAGCGGCCATAGGGAGGGGGAAATACCTGATCTCATTCCGAACTCAGAAGTCAAGCCCCTCTACGGTGTTACGAGTACTGCTCTTCGAGCGGAAAAGTGCACTGCTGCTGACACTCATACTCATTTTCTTATAATTATGCTCTTTAGTATTATCCATGGAATTTTATGAAGTTTTGGAAAACCGACATTCCAGCAGAAGCTTTTTGGATAAAGAGATCGAGCCACAAAAACTTGGAAAAGTGCTAAAGGCAACTATGAGCGCGCCATCTGCAGGAAATCTTCAATCATATGGTATATATGTCGTGAATTCAAAGGATGCAAAGACTGAGCTTGTTGGAGCATGTTCCTATCAGGATTTTCTATCTCAAGCTCCGACAGTTCTTGTCTTTTGTGCAGATGTAAAGCGCTCTTCAACCAAATATGAGGATCGCGGAGAGCTTTATGCGGAGCAGGATGCTTCTATCGCAGCATCTTATTGCCAACTTGCAGCTTCTGCCGAGGGCCTTTCTTCTGTTTGGATTGGGGCGTTTGATCCTCTTGAAGTTTCAAGAATCATTTCTGCAGATCCTTATCTTGTTCCTGTTGCAATTATTCCAATTGGATATTCTGGGGAAAAACCTGAAAAAACTATGAGGCGTCCTCTGGCTGAAATTCTCAGGGAGGTCTGATTGTGATGGAAATTGATGAGCGTGCAAAAAAAGATATCGACAAATTAGATAAGATTATCAAGATTTTCAAGGAGATGGGTCTTGGCGAGAAATATCCTCAGGTTCTTGAATATGCAGAAAACTACGCAGCAGATTCCAAGCACTTTTATGAAAAACAGGATTATTTTTCATCATTTGGAGCAGCAAATTATGCATATGGCTTCATAGATGCAGTACTTGTGATAGAGGGAAAGAAAAGTGAGCAAAACGCCATCTAAGAACAAAAGACTTGGACAATGTTTTCTTGAGGATAAGAATATCCTCGAGCTAGAGGCAAAACTTGCAAAAATAAAAGGCAAGACTGTTCTTGAAATTGGTGCTGGTGATGGCAGGCTAACTAAAGCTTTGCTCAGACAAAACCCCAAAAAAGTTTATGCTGTTGAAAAAGACTCTCGTTTTGCAGATATTCTTCGGGAAAAATTCAATAATATAGAAGTTCTTGAAGGTGATTTTCTTGAAATTGAACTTCCAAAAGTTGATGTGATTGTCGGAAATATCCCATACTACATTTCTTCTGATATTGTTTTCAAAATCAAAACTATTCCAGTAAATTTGGCTGTTTTGATGGTGCAAAAAGAGTTTGCACAGAAAATGGTTGCGAAGCCTGGAGATCGAAACTACGGGAGGCTGAGTGTTACATCTCAGCTTAGCTTTGAGACGAAACTTGAGCGCATCGTTCTTCGTCACTTATTCAATCCCGTACCTGAAGTTGACTCTGCAATTATTCTTCTCAAACCAACTGGAAAAAAACTAACTCAATTTGAAGAGAATGTGATTAGATCTATTTTCCAGCACAAAAACAAGACTGTGAAGAATGCACTTTTAGATTCAAAGATGTTTACAAAAGAAGAAGTTGCTCTTATTGACAAGTTTGCAAAAAAACGCGGCAGAACTCTTACAAAAGAGGAGGTTCTTGAGATTGCCGGAAAATTGAAAAACTTATAAAATCTAACCCAGTTAGAGTTTTGAGGTGAAGGTATGATAAAAACCGTAAAGGAGTTTCAAGAGGATTTGAGAATTATCCGTGAAGAGATGTACGAATATGGAGAAACAGCAGATGCAGAACTAGTTGCAAGCTGGTTAGACCGTCTTGTGATTTCACTTGATAAACTTTCAGTTACACTTGATCTGATGGCAGTTGGAATCGAGACTTTATCCCAACAGCCAGCTCATACGCATGTACATACCCATGTAACTGCCAAGAAAGCTATGAAGAAGAAACCTTCAAAGAAAAAAACAACAAAGAAGAAGATTGTAAGAAAGGTCTCAAAGAAGAAACCAGTAAAAAAATCTTCTAAGAAAAAAACTTCAAAAAAGAAAAGGAGAAGATAATCTATGAAAATTTTCATTTTTCTTATTCTCTTTGGTCTACTTGTTGGATGCACGCAAACTGATGCTCCAACTACCAAAACCACTGAGCAAACCATGCCAGATGCTCCGTTAGAACCTGCTTCAAATCAGAGCGAATCTTCTGATGATTCAACAGAACCAAAAGAAGTGGTTACTGAAGAACCTGAAGAAACCGTCCCCGATGAAGTGACAGAACCAGAAGAAGAACCTGTTTCGGAACAATCCTCATTAAACTCCGAAGAAATCATGTTCAAGTCATCTGGTTGGGAAATTTACGGAACTCTTTATACTTCAAAAACTGATAAATATAATCCCGAGAAAGCAGTAATTCTTGTTCCAATGCTTGGTCAAACTCGAGATAGCTATCCACAAAGCTTTGTCGAATCAATCCATAACAACATACCAGATGCAGTTATCATAACCTTAGACCCTCGAGGCCAAGGAAAAAGCACCAACTTTGGCAGCTGGGATCAATTTGGACTTACTGAATTCAAAGGAATGGCATCTGATATAGCTGAAGCAAGGCAATATCTCAAAACAAGATATCCTACGATTGACAATGTTTATGTCGTTGGGGCAAGTATGGGCTCAAGTGCAGGTATTCTTGCAACTAAACTGGATTCTGATATTGTAAAACTTGCAATGATTTCTCCTGGTATGGAGTATCGTGATGTTAAAATCAGTACTTCTGTTGATGACTATGTACATCAATTGTTCCTTGCAACTGCTAGGAATGATTACTACTCTGCCAGTGCTGTTTCAGAAATCGAAGCAGAAAGCTCTTCTAAAACTACAGTGAAGATCTATGAAGGCTCAAACCATGGAACTGATCTTTTTGAAGGTACTACTTTAGAATCAGATCTCATAGAGTTTCTCAAATAAAACCGAGGAACTTATCTTTATCTTCTTTTGTTTTTTCGAGTTCCTTCAGAAGTTCTTTTTGCGCTTTGGTGAGTTTTTTTGGAACTTCTATTATGACCCTCACCATCTCATCTCCCTTTCCTCTTCTGTTTAGTCTTGGCATTCCCTCTTCTCTAAGCCTGAAGATTGTGTGGGACATGGTTCCTGATGGAATGGTAAGTTTTGCATGTCCAAATAGGGTTGGCACATTTATCTTAGCTCCAAGTGCTGCTTGCGGGAAGCTTATTGGCATCTCAATAAGAAGATCATCGCCTTCTCGTTGGAATTTTTTGTGTTCTTTTACAAACACTCTAACATATAAATCTCCTGGTGCGTCCTTTCCAAACTCCCCAAGGCCTTCTAAATGCAATCTCATTCCACTATGAATTCCAGCTGGAATATCTGCTTTGATATGTTCCTTTGAGCTGACTTTTGCAGATCCATTGCATTGTTTGCAGGGTTTTTCAACTGATTTCCCCTCTCCTCTGCATCTTTGGCATGTTGTTACTGTATAAAATGCCATTGGTCCTGCACGTCTTGCTTGTTTTACTTGTCCACGTCCATTGCATGCATTACAGGTAATCATTTGGCTTCCAGGCTCTGCACCTGTTCCCTTGCATTCTGGGCAAGATTTTGTTCGATTATATGTAACATCTACCTTGGTTCCTTTTGCAGCTTCTTCTAGGCTAATTGCGATCTGAACTTCGAGATTCGCACCATAGTCCCCACGTCTTCTTCCTCCACCAAACATGGAGCTGAACATTGATCCAAAAATACTTCCAAATGGACTTTCTCCTCCAAACATATCTTCAAAACCACTAAAATCGGCACTTCTGAAAATATCTTCTTGGCTGTACATCTGGTCAAAGCCTGCATGGCCGTACTGGTCATACTGGGCTCGTTTTTGATCATTGCTCAAAACTGCATATGCTTCGCTAATCTCTTTGAATTTTTCAGCTGCACTGGGTTCTTTGTTTTTGTCTGGATGGTATTTGAGTGCCAGTTTTCGGTAAGCTTTTTTTATCTCACTCGCACTTGCATTTTTTGCCACGCCAAGAACTTCATAATAATCGCGTTTCATCCAATCATCTGTATGCATTGCTGTGATCTGCATCCACAACATCAATCATAGACTGCATCATAGATACGGCATGGCACCTTCCGCTTTGACATACGTTGCATTTTTGCCTATGTGCAAGGATTGCCTCTTTTACTGCAAACTCCCATTCATTAAATGGCCCTCTCTGATCCTTCTCAATAGGTTTTCCTTCCATCAGTACTGCGTATGCCTCTGTAATCTCCTGGAATTTTTGGGTAGCATTTTTTGATTTGTTTTTGTCTGGATGGAATCTCTTTGCAAGCTTTCGATAAGCTTTTTTTATCTCATCTTTGTCTGCATCTTTAGAAACTCCCAAGACTTTGTAGTAGTTTGTCATTTTTTATCATCATCTACTTTTTCATATTCTCCTTCCACTACATCATCATCTGGTTTTTTCTTTTCTTGCTCAGTCTTTTCATTACTTTCGGATGATGTTCCATCGTCTCCGACTCCAGGGCCTGCAGCCTGGTATGCAGAAGCACCAATTTCCTGCAGAACTTTCTGCAGATTCTCTGTTTCAGCTCTGATTTTGGCAACATCTTTTTCAGATAATGCATCATCAAGCTTTTTCTTTGCCTGGCTAATGTTGTCAAACTGATCTTTAGAAAGTTTATCTTTAAGATCTTTGATTGTTTTTTCAGCAACATAAATCATACTCTCTGCCTCGTTCTTTGCCTGGGCAAGCTCAAGTTCTTGTTTATCCTTCTCGGCATAGTCTTCTGCCTCGGACATTTTGGATTTGATCTCGTCATCAGACATCTTCAGTGGAGATGTGACGCGCATACTCTGCTCTTTGTTTGTTGCTTTGTCTTTTGCACTAACATGAAGAATTCCGTTTGCATCAATGTCGAATGTTACTTCAACCTGTGGAACTCCTCTTGCTGCTGGTGGAATGCCTACGAGGGTGAATTTGCCCAATGAGACATTGTCTTTTGCCATTGGTCGCTCCCCCTGCAAAATGTGTATATCGACAGCGGTTTGCATATCTGCTGCAGTTGAAAATACCTGGCTTTTCTTTGTTGGTATTGTTGTATTCTTTTCAATCAGTTTTGTAAATACGTTACCAAGAGTCTCAAGACCTAGAGAAAGAGGAGTCACATCAAGAAGAAGGATGTCCTTGACTTCTCCTGAGAGGACACCTGCTTGAATAGCGGCTCCCATTGCTACACATTCCATTGGATCTATTCCACGCTCTGCTTTCTTTCCTACAGTATCCTCAACGAACTTATGTACAATTGGCATTCTTGTTGGTCCGCCTACCATAATGATCTTGTCAATGTCAGATGGTTTGAGTTTTGCATCCTTCATAGCTTGTTCAATTGGCCCTCTGCATCTATCAATTATTGGTCTAACTAAGTCCTCAAGTTTTGCCTTTGTGAGTGTATGCTGGAAGTGTTTTGGCTGATTGTCAACGGAAGTAAGAAATGGCAGATTGATTGATGATTCAAGAGTTGTAGAAAGTTCAATCTTTGCCTTTTCAGCAGCTTCCAAAATTCTTTCATGTGCTTGCCTGTCTTTTGTTATATCGATACCGCTTTCTTTTCTGAACTGATCTGTAAGATATTCTGCAATTATCTTGTCCATATCTGTTCCGCCAAGTTGCGTGTCTCCGTTTGTTGACTTTACTTCGAAAACTCCTCCTCCGAAGTCCATAATCGTAACATCGAGCGTTCCACCTCCAAGGTCAAATACAAAGATTTTCAGTTCCTTGTCGGATTTGTCAAGCCCATATGCAAGACTTGCTGCAGTAGGTTCATTTACTAATCTTACAACCTCAAGACCTGCAATTTCACCTGCATCCTTGGTCGCTTGTCTTTGATTGTCATTGAAGTATGCTGGAACAGTAATCACTGCTTTTTCTATTTTTTCTCCGAGAAATTCTTCTGCATCTTTCTTGATTTTTTGCAAAATAAATGCAGATAATTCCTGGGGTCTGTAATCCTTGTCAAATATGCTGTATTTATGGTCAGTTCCCATCTTCCTTTTGAATGCAGTTATAGTACCCTTTGCATTTGTGATTGCTTGCCTTCTTGCAGGCTCACCGACAATCCGCTGTCCATCGCGCGTGAGTGCCACATAGCTCGGAAATGCCTTTCCATATTGTGTAATTCCCTCTGAACTGGGAATAATCTTTGGTCTTCCGCTCTCCAAATATGCGGCAGCTGAATTTGAAGTTCCTAAATCAATTCCAATTATTTTACTCATTTTCTTTCACCTCTCCTTTTCCAACAACTACTTTAGCATGTCTCAATATTTGTCCATTTAGTAAGTATCCTTTTTGTACTATTTCTACTATCTTTCCTTCTTCTCCATCTCCTTGCCTTATGGCATCATGTCGATATGGGTCAAATGTTTCTCCGAGTGTTTTCATCTCAATAACTCCCTCTCTTTTCAGGAGGTCTGAGAGCTTTGAATATATCAATTCCATGCCATGTTTGAAGTCCTTATCAGATGCGCTTTCCATATGTGAAAACGCAATTTCAAGCTCATCTGCTATTGGTAGTATCTTATTCAATAAATCTGCTTTTGAAGATTCCCGAAGCGCAATGTTTTCTTTTTCTGTTCTCTTCTTATAATTCTCAAAGTCAGCTCTTAGCCTGAGAATTTGCTCCTCAAGGTCTTTGATCTTTTTTGGGCCTTCAAGTTCTTTAATATCTTCGTGTTCCACAAGTTTCACATCTTCATGTAGTGGAAGTGCCTCTTTCTTTTCAGCTTCTATCTTTGGGGTTTCTTCTTTCGTAGAATCACCTATATTTTTTTATTTCGAATTTTTATAAATTTAACAATTTGTTTAATATTTAGAAGGTTTTTTAAAATTTTAGGTTCTTTATCAAATATGGCAGACAAGCGCTATTACCGACAGGTAATCATTCGCTATATTTCTATTCCAAGCGAGGACGAAGATCTTAATCATGGCATTGATTGGATTTATCGATGCCTTGGCCTCGGAGATGATGGCGATGAGGTTGGAAAGCTTGTTTTTAGAGCACTTGTCAAAGCAAGTCATAATGATTCTGGAATTTCCTCCCGTGATATCGCGCAGCTTGGAGCAGTTAGTCAAGCTGCAATTATATACCATCTTAATCTCTTTAAAAGATCTGGTTTAATTGTAAAAGACGGACGCAGTTATTATCTTCGTGGGCATACTCTTGAGAATACTCTTGAAGAGATGGAAAACGATATGATTAGCCGTTTTGGAAAATTAAAAAAAATAGCAAAAAAAATAGGTGGCTACTTTCCGTAGCTTAATACGATGTTGAACTCTTTGTCATACGGAAGAGGCTGCCAAGAAGTTTCTGATGCTTTTCCTGTTTTTTCATCAACCGCAAGAGTCATTGACTTTGTATAGTCATTACCAAGAGCTTGTTTGTCAATAATCTCATAGTGGACTGTTACAACATCACTAACAAGGCTTATTTCCTCAGTTTGATCGATCTTTAGAACAAACCAGTAACTGCCTGGAGTAAGTTTTACCTTTTCATCATAATCAAACTTAATCCAATTTTCTGAAAGTGTTGTTGCTTCTATTGGCAAACTTTTTGTTGAAACAAGTGACCCTATTTCTCCTGCATTGTCCTCTCTTATCTCTAGAACAATTTTGGAACTTGGTTGTGTATTGGAACTTTGTCTTTTCATATACACTTTTACTTGGCCAACATCAACCTGGCTTTCAATGCCATATGCCATTGCTATCCATCGCTTGAATGAATATGACTCATATCCAGTGCCCAGAGTTTCCTGGTTTCCAAGAGGGGTAACTTCCCATTCTCTTGAGAATAAAGTTTCGCCATCACTATCGACTTTTACTTCAACTGTTCCGTCTCTTATTGCTGGAACTTCGAATTCGACAGGTGTAGTTGCATTTTCACTAACTGTTTTGCTGTCAACTACTTTGCCATCAACACTTAGGACAAAAGTTTTTCCAGCAGCGCAGGTGACTGTTGCAACAAGGCTTTCTTCTTTAGAAAAGATCCCATCTCCCAGTTCTGAAAATGAATAATCTGATGTACATTCTTCAGCTGGAGTTGTAGGGACTCCTGGAATTATAGGAGTATCCTCTGTTTTATCTTCTGGAGCGCTACTTGTACATCCAAATACAAGTAATGCTGCTAAAATAAAGATTACAAATCTCATAAAGTACCTCCAGAGAGGTATTCATAAGTATTAATTAAAAACTAGTATCTCGAAACGATTTCTCGAACTCCGTCTACCCAACCTTTAACATATGCATCCCATTCAAGAGATGTTTCGGTTTGAAGTACTCTAAAGTGCACTTCTTCATTTCCTGGAAGTACATTGTCTTCATATTCTTCTGGGTTGACCTCGCTCCATTCTCTCATTTCAAAATAGTCTGCACTGTCTGATGCCCAGATTCTGCCTCTCTCAAGGCCAATAAGATAAGACTTGGTTTCACTGGATCCCTTGTGCTTTACAAGGCTACTCAGCATTCTATCCATAATATCGGCCATAATCTCATCTCAATTTGTATACTAATCTCTCAATTATCATATATAAATCTTGGTATTTTGTCGTAAAAAGCGTGTAATAGTATATATGTCTGAAACTATTTATAAATATATCTGAAAACCCATTTTCTAACACAAGCTGGGAATCTCACGGTTGTTTTTTCTAAGCAATGATACTGTTGTTTTTTAAGGTTTTTCATGCACAATTCATATTGGGTATTTATGAAACTGGTAGCTTATAGAAAGTTCCGTCCTCAGGAAGAAGTCACTCCTAAAGCGCAGAAGTTTTACGGCAGAATGGGGATAACAGAATCATTCCTGCGGGATGTGAGCTATAGTGGTCCTCATGAACTTGCGTGGGCTTTCTTTGCAAGGTGCAGGATAGGCAGAAAATTTTCAGCAAAACTTCGCTCTGCACTGGCAACTCATAATATTGAAGCTAAAACTGAAGAACGTCCAAAACTCCTGAAGCGAATTACGGAAAAACTTAAAAGACATAATCGGTCTCCTGGACTTGAGGTATCAGGTTTAACTATGGTACTCACTTCCTTAGGAATACCTATGCCTGCATATCCTGTTGGATCAGTTAGAGATATCTATGGAGTACGTGTGATCCTTCCACTGAGTAGCACTAGCCGGGACAAATGTTATGATGTTCTAGATGTTGTACTGGAAGTAGCCGGAATAAAAGATGCAACTCAGATTCTGAGTTTGGTGGATTATCTTGCCTATCCAGAACACAGGTTTGGTCCAGGTGACTCATATCTGGGAAGATATGAATCCCTTCAGGTTTCTCTTCTTTATCTTGGAGTTCCAATTGAGGTTCAGATAAGAGATGCTCGAATGGACCACATGGCTAAAACTCTAGTTAAGAGAAATGGATTGGACTGAAGCGCAAATAAGTAAGCGCCTCGACCGGGGTTCGAACCCGGATCGCGAGAGTGACAGTCTCGTATGCTAACCATGTTGCGCTTTGAGTTATTCAAAACTCAATGCTTTACACTATCGAGGCATAATAAGTAGAACAATTCTAGTTAGTCAGTTTTAAAAATCCATCGATAGGCCTTTTCACGCAATTTATAAATGTTAGGCAGACCTAACACATTATGAGTAAAAAACGAAGTCCCGAGAGTGAAGAATACCTCGAGGCTTTAGTACGCTACCAGGAAGTTGGAAAAAAACCAAAAGTGAAAGATCTTGCCAAAGATCTCGGTGTTTCCTCTGCCAGTGTTAGTGAAATGCTAAAAAAATTATCAAAAAAAGGTTTAGTAAAATATGAACGCTATGGTGAGGTGCAGCTTACTAAAAAAGGAACTTCTCTTGGAAAAAAAGTTCTTCGAAAGCATCGTTTGATAGAAAGATTTCTTGAATTTATCGGAGTTAAAAAAACCAAAATCCACAAAGAAGCGTGTGTTTTGGAACATGCTCTTTCTGATGATGTTGAAACTGCTCTTCGAGGTGTAATGTCAACTTCATCTACTGGATACCGAAGAAGACTTTGCGATCTACTTCGGGGGGATTCTGGCACTATCATCTCAATTGAAGGCGGAAAGGCCAGCTCCAAAAGGCTGATTGATCTTGGTCTTACCCCAGGAACCAAAGTTACTGTTGCCAGGGCTTCATCAAGAGCAGGTCCAGTTGAACTACATGTTCGCTCCTCATGCCTTGCAATTGGCCGTGGTCTTGCGCGCAAGATTTTTGTTGAGGTTAAAAAATGAGAATTGCGCTTGCTGGAAATGCCAATGTTGGTAAATCCGCCCTCTTCAATCATCTTACTGGCCTTCATCAGCACATGGGCAACTGGCCTGGAAAAACCATAGAAAAAGCAGAGGGAAAATTAAATTTCAAAGGAACTGAAATTGACATAATTGATTTGCCCGGAATTTACTCTCTCTCAACATTTTCCACCGAAGAACTTATATCTAGAGAATATATAGCAAAACAAAAACCAGACGTTGTAATCAATGTTGTTGATGCTTCGGTGCTTGAGCGAAATCTTTTCTTTACTCTTCAGCTTCTTGAGCTCAATGTTCCAGTTGTGATTGCACTTAATATGATGGATATTGCCAGAACTCGCGGGATTAAAATTGATATTGAGAAACTTTCAAAAAAACTTGGAGTCCCAGTAATCCCAATCATTGCAACAAGGGGTTCAGGCGTCTCAAAACTTATGCAAGAAGCAGTTCAAGCTTCTTTGAAAAAACAAAAAATCCCATACTCAAAAAAACTCGAGGCTTATATCTCTGAGCTTTCAGTTGCGATTGATAAGCTGAAACTTGTTTATCCCTCTCGCTGGGTGGCAGTAAAGCTTCTTGAAGCAGATCAACAGATGACTCGGTTAATAGAAAAAAAAGATCCAAAAATTACCAAACTTGCATCAAAATCCATTGCAAAAATAGAAAAGACATTTGGTCAGTCTGCTTCTATCGTTATTCCTTCTGAAAGATATTCACATTCTGAGATGATTGCAAGAAGCTGCATGGTACTTCGAAGCAAAGAAATTCCTATAACCCAAAGACTGGATTCAATTTTGCTTCACAGATATGCTGGTTATATTTTCATGCTTTTCATTGCTGCAATTTCATTCTACTCTCTATTTACGCTTGGTGGTCTTGCTTCTGATTCATTGCTTGCGTTTTTCAATTCGATTAAGCAAGTACTTCATAGCTATTTCGGAAGCGGCATTGCACAGGAAATTTTTATTGAAGGTGTAGTTGAAGGGCTAATTGCTGGTCTTTCTATTGCACTTCCATATCTCATTCCATTCTATATTATCCTGGCAATTTTGGAAGATAGTGGATATCTTGCTCGGATGGCATTTCTTATGGATGCTGTGATGCACAAAATCGGAATGCACGGAAAAGCATTCATTCCGTTGCTGCTTGCATATGGCTGCAATGTTCCGGCCTGTTTATCCTGCAGGATTCTTGAGACTCAAAGAAGCAGGCTGCTCGCTTCTTTTGTAGTGACCCTGGTCCCATGTGCTGCTGTTACTGTAGTTATCATGGGTCTTGTTGCATCCTTTGTCGGAATAGAGTGGGCACTTGCACTATATGGGCTTAATCTCATTGTAATCTTGATTCTTGGTCGAATTGCATTCAAACTTCTTCCTGGAGAACCTATTGGATTGATTATGGAAATGCCATCATACAAACTTCCTTCCATCAAGAACATTGCAATCCAGTCCTGGAGAAGGCTCCATGCCTTTATCTTCATGGCATTTCCAATAATAATTGTTTCAACATTTTTGATGAAAGTTGCAGAGCTTCTTGGTCTACTTGGTCCAATCTCTGATGCCTTAAGTCCTATTACTGTTGATTGGCTTGGTCTTCCTGCAATTGTTGGGATCACTTTGATATTCGGAGTTCTTAGAAAAGAACTTGCATTGATTATGTTAGCTGCTCTTCTTGGAACAGAAATATTTGACTCGGTTCTAACTCCTGTTCAAATGATAACCTTTGCAATAGTTACTATGTTCTATGTACCATGCATTGCAACTATAGCTGCCCTAAAAAAGGAACAAGGCTGGAAAAATGCCCTTTTAATTTCCGTCTTTGAAATCCTATTCGCAATTGTTCTAGCTGGGATTATTTCTCGGCTATTGCAAATGTATTTTTTCCAGGTGTAATATATGATTGATCTTCATCTTCACACAACAGCTTCAGACGGGATTTATTCTTTAGAGCAAATTGTAAAAAAAGCAGAGGATGCCAATCTTTCTGCAATTGCAATTACTGATCATGATACAATAAAAAGCGCAGAAAGAATTCATACTATTAATTCGTCCATCGAAGTTATTCCGGGAATTGAATTGTCTGTTTATGATAATATTCTCGGATACATGGATCTTCATGTTGTTGGGCTTTTTCTTGATACAAAATCCCCAAAGCTTTTAGAAACTTTAAGCAGGTTATCTCAAGAGCGTGATGGTCAAAAAAAGGCTATAATATCAAAGCTCAATCAACTTGGCTATGAAATTACATTCGAAGATGCGAAGAAATTTGCCAAGGCTTCATTGGGCCGTCCGCATATTGCAAAAGCGCTAATTGAAAAATATCCCGATGAATTCAAAAGCATCCCACAGGTTTTTGACGAATTACTTGATGCCGGACAACCTGCATTTGTGGAGCGGTCAAATTTCTTTTCTCTTGAAGAAGCAATCAATGTCATTCATACTGCTTCTGGCAAGGCAATTCTTGCCCATCCATTTGTTTTTACAGAAATCCGGGCATGCAAATATGATCTTGAAAAACTGCTCCGGGATTTCAAAAGACTGGGGGGAGATGGGGTAGAATCTGTTTATGATTATGTGACTAATTATCCCTATTACAATTATACTAAGCAAGACAATGAGAGGACTTACGAAATCTTGCATGGTTTTGCTCAAAAACTCAATCTGCTTGAGAGCGGCGGATCAGATTATCATGCCCCTGGAAAAGGTCCGGAACCTGGTACTTTTGGCCCTCCTGATGAATTTTTACAGATGTTAAAATCCAGAAGTTAATAAATTTAAAGCTTTTGCTTAATAACTTCATCATGGCAGACGAGTTTTTCTGGATTATGGGCGCAGCAATCCTTGATGCGTTGCTTGGCTTTATCGGCGTTTTCTCGCTTTGGATAAGCAAAGCTAATATGGAAAAACTTTCGCATATTTTAATGGCATTTGCAGCAGGAAGCCTTCTTGGAGGAGCATTTCTCCATCTCCTTCCCGAATCTCTTGAATCATTTGATCCTGAATCTGTTCTTCTCTTTACTCTTGCTGGTTTTGTTCTTTTCATATTCCTCGAAACCTATGTGCATTGGCATCATTGCAAAGAATGCGATATCCATCCATTCTCATATATGGTATTGATTGGAGACGGTGTCCACAACTTCCTTGGAGGATTAATTTTGGCAGCAAGCTTCATAGTCAGCATTCCTCTTGGAATTGCAACATTGGTTGCAATAGTTGCTCATGAGCTTCCCCAGCAGTTGGGTATTTTTGGAACGTTGATAAAAGGAGGTCTTTCTCGAAACAAGGCAATAACCTATAGTTTTATCTCACAATCTACAATTGTTGGTGGTGCTCTTGTTGGTTATCTGCTCTCTGGAATGGTTGATGGAATTGCCCTATACTTAGTTCCATTTGCAGCTGGAAATTTCATATACATTGCAGCAGCAGATCTTATTCCTGAAATGCACAAATCCGAAGGATGGGACAAGATCAAGAACCTTACTATACTCTTTGCAGGAATTTTATTCATGTGGGCACTCAAATTTTATGCAGAAGGCTGATTTGTCCAAATGGAAAACATTTATAAGAGCCTTAACATAATCTATTAACTGGTTCTTGAATTTTTTGAGTTTTCACTCAGAAGATTTAATGCTCAAAAGTCCTTTGGAGATTACTTCATTTGGACACTTTATTGTAGGGATAGTCTCATGGCAAAAATAAAGAGAGCACTAATAAGTGTATTTGATAAAACTGGAGTGATTGAGCTTGCACAAGTTCTTTCTGAGCAAGGAGTAGAAATACTCTCAAGTGGCGGCACTGCAAAACTTCTTTCTGAAAATAACATCAAGGTTATTGATGTTTCAGAGTATACTGGTTCTCCAGAAATGATGAATGGCAGAGTTAAAACTCTTCATCCAAAAATCCACGGAGGAATACTAGCTGACAGGACCAACCTAAAGCACGTGGAAGAAGCAGAGAGAAATGGCATCGGCTTTATTGACCTTGTTGTGGTCAATCTCTATCCTTTTGAAGACACTATCAAAAAGGGCACTTCACTAGAAGATACAATCGAAAAAATTGATATCGGTGGGCCAACTCTTGTTAGGGCTGCTGCTAAAAACTATCAAAACGTTGCAGTAGTAGTCAGTCCAAATTCTTATGAAAAAGTAATCTCCGAGTTAAAAGAAACCGGAGAACTCTCAGTTCAAAGCCGGGAAGCTCTTGCACTTGAGGCTTGGATGCATATATCTCATTATGATGCAGTAATTGAAAATCACTTTAGGAAAGTCTTTTCCAATTCTGTTAATTATCCAGAATACCTAACAATTTCATTCCATAAAAACCAGGATTTGCGCTATGGTGAAAATCCTCACCAGACTGCTGCGTTTTATGTTAATGATCAATACAAAGAGTCTTCAATTGCAAATGCAAAACAGCTTCAGGGAAAGCAACTATCATATAACAATCTTCTTGATGCCAATTCTGCACTTGCACTCATCAAAGAATTTTCAGAAACAACTGCAGTTGTAATGAAGCATAATAATCCTTCTGGAGTAGCTTCTGCCCCAAACCTTCTTGAAGCATATAAGCTTGCAAGATCAGTTGATCCAGAGGCAGCCTTTGGCGGAGTCACCATCCTCAACAGGGAAGTTGATGGGGATCTTGCAGCTGAGATCACTTCCAAATTCATTGAAATCGTTCTTGCTCCATCATTTACTGAAAAGGCGCTTGAAATCTTCTCTAAAAAGAAAAAACTAAGACTTCTTCAAATTGATGGGCTTGACAAGAATCATCCACCATACAGGGAGTATCGTTCTGTTGTTGGGGGCCTTCTTGTGCAGGATGGCAATGTTATTCTTCATGATAAGCAATTCAATGTTGTAACTAAGAAAACCCCTACTGATGAAGAAATTCTTGCTATGAAATATGCCTGGAAGGTATGTAAGCACGTAAAGTCCAATTCTATTGTTTATGCACGACCAACTCGCGTGATAGGTATTGGAGCCGGACAAATGAAAAGAGTTGATGCAGCTCGTCTTGGTGCTGATATTGCTGCTGACTTTGGTTTAGAGCTCAAAGGATGTGCTATGGCTTCTGATGCCTTTTTCCCGTTCAGAGATGGAATCGATGCAGCTGCAAAGCGTGGAATTACTGCAGTAATCCAGCCTGGCGGTTCGATTAGAGATCAGGAAGTAATTGATGCTGCAAACGAACATGGCATGTCTATGGTCTTTACTGGAGTGCGTCATTTCAGGCACTAATTGAGCATTTTGGCATATTTTTCGGCCAGTTCAATATATTTTCTAATTCTTTCTTTTGACTCTTCTCCAGGATTTTGGGAGTATTCAATTGCAGCAATTTTTGCCCTGACATTTGCCCTATAACACTTGTAAATTTGGATCACTGATCGAAGATCCTCATCCTGACTTTTTGCAATATACTCATCAACAAAAAGCTCTGCAAGCTTTTCTTTTCCAAATGCATCAAGATCCATTGCCATAAATGCTATCTCGCTTGCAGTGTCTATGAACCTAAAATCTTTGCTAAACTCAATACAATCAAAAATAGTTATTTTTTCACCGATGAAGATGTTTGCCGAATGCAAATCTCCATGACAATCTCTGATGTTTCCTTTACTGTGTCTTTTTTCAAATTCAGATTTGTGCTCATCAATGAATTTGTCTGATTTTTCCAAAATAAAATCAACTGTTTTTCCAAGTCCACATGCATCTTCAATCGTGTTCCTGAAATTTCCAAGATCATCAATTTGCTTTTTTACTATATCTGCACTTCCATATCCATCTTCTTCGATCACATCAATCTTCTTGTGAAAGTCTGCAACTATCAGTGCAATCTCTTTCACCTGATCTGGATCAATCTTATTTTCTTTGAGCAGCACGTCCATTCTGTTTTCCTGGTTCAGTTTTTTCATTTTCACTGCGTATTCGATAATTTCTCCATTTCCATTGAACTCTAATATTCCATCAAGATCATTAACCGAAACAACCTCAATGTATATGTCTGGAGACAGTCTTTTGTTCAGCCTTACTTCCTCGTCGCAGAGCGTTTTTCTTTTCTCAATAGTAGAAAAGTCCAGAAATGAGAATTTTACTGGTTTTTTTATCTTATATGCAAATTCGTCAGAAAGCAGCACCCAAGAAATATGAGTTTCTATAAGTTCAAACCCTTTTTTTGTAAGCTCTATTATATTATCTTTTTCCATGTTTGACACCTAAGTAATCCATTGCTTTTTTTACTTGTTCCTCTCCTTCAAGAGAACAGTCAACTTCCAGATGTTTCTCTTCAATGGACTCGAACTTTTCCTTTACTTTCAAATATATCTCATAATCCGCATCACTAACACCTGTTCCTCTCTTGCCTCTCATCTCAAGTCTTTTCTTTATCATTTCCTCTGAGAGTATGCATTTTATCACGTAGTATTTTGTCTTGGTATCCCTTGCAACATTGATTACTCGTTGCCTGTATTTTTTGCTGTAGAACGTAGCATCTACTATAACATTTCTTTTTTTCAAAAGCTGCTTTTCGGTTTGATTTACAATCTCATCATAAACCATTTTCTTCTCTTGCTCAGTGTATTTTGGATTAGGAAACACCTCTTTTCTCACTTTGTCAGTATTCAGGTGTATCGCAGGCAATATTCGTTTTAGCCTTCTTGAGAGCGAACTTTTTCCACTTCCTGGTAGTCCGCATATGATTATAAGCATAATCAGTAAATAGCGTATTTAGTTTTATATAGACGAGTTTTACAGTGATCACATGGAAAACTACGATGTAATAGTAATAGGCGCAGGACCTTCAGGCTCTAGTTGTACTGCATTCTTATCTAAAGCAGGAAAAAAAGTTCTTCTTCTTGATCGTGCAAAGTTTCCACGGGAAAAAATTTGCGGAGATGGGATTAGCGGTCGTTCTGTGGGCGTTCTGAAAGAACTGGGCCTTCTCAAAGAACTTCAAACCAAGGACCATGAAGATATGTATGGAGTTACATTCTCATCTCCTAATGGAACCGTTGTTCCAGTAAAAGCAGCAGGCAGTAAGGATGCTCCTGGATTTGTTTGTACTAGGATGGTTCTTGATGATGTTTTATTTCAAAATGCAAAAAAACTCGCTACTAAGACAAGAGAAGAATTTCTGGTAACTGATTTTATTGAAGAAAATGGAAAACTTGTTGGTGTAAAAGGAACTTCAAAAGGCGAACTGTTTGAATATCGAGCAAAGGTGATTGTTGGAGCCGATGGAGCAGCTGGATTTACTGCAAGGAAACTTGGTGTGAATAACTCTGATGAAAAACACCAATCTGCAGGAGTTCGCGCATATTATGAAAATGTCGGCGGCATGGGCAATAAAATAGAGTTGCATTTTGTCAAAGAAACCCTTCCTGGCTATTTCTGGATTTTTCCACTTCCTGGTGGAAGAGCTAATGTTGGCATTGCAATTTTGGTCAGTCATGTCAAATCCAAAAAAATCAATCTCGCCAAATTGCTCGACGAAATCACGACTAAAAATCCTGTTTTCAAGGAGCGATTCAAAGATGCTAAAAGAAGCACTGATGTTCGAAGCTGGCTTCTTCCTCTTGCAACAAAAAAGATCCGAAATTATGGGAATGGCTATGTGCTAATTGGAGATGCCTCATCATTAATCGATCCATTTACTGGAGAAGGAATTGGCAATGCCCTCACTAGTGGGAAAGTATCTGCACAAGTTATTATCCAAGCACTTGAGCAAAACAACTTCTCAGAAGAAAAGTTTTCTGAATATCACAAAAAACTCTATGGGATAATCCAAAGCGAAGTTAATACAAATAATAATCTTCTGAGGATGTGCAATCATCCATTTTTAGTTGATCTAATTATTGGAAAAGCCCATAGAAGCAAAGATATTCGGGAAGTCATTTCAGATGCAATTCTCAATCCAGACAATCACAAAAATCTGACGGATCCGGTTTTCTTTGTAAAAGCTCTTTTCGCTTAATTTTTTAATTTGCCCCATCAATATCAAAATATGAAATTTGATCTAATTGTTATTGGCGGTGGCTCTGGCCTCACTGTAGTTAGTGCAGCGGCCGCCCAAGGACTTAAAGTTGCAATTATTGAGGAAGGCCCTCTTGGCGGAACATGCCTCAACAGGGGATGCATTCCAACAAAAATTTTGGTTCACAGTGCAGATGTTGTCCAGACAATAAAAAATTCCAGTGAATTTGGAGTAAATGTTGAATGCGACCCATCTATAGATTTTGAAAAAGCAATGAAGAGATCCTGGGTGGTTGATGAAGATGCCAAGAAGATAGAAGATTCACTTCGAAAATCCCCAAATATTACTCTCTATAAAGAAAGAGCAAAGTTTACTGGTCCAAAAACCCTCTTAGTAAAAGATGGAGAAATTTCTGCAGATAAGATTGTTATTGCAGCAGGAACCCGGCCATCAGTTCCTCCACTGGAAGGCATTGATTCTGTTCCATATATGACCAGTAGAGAAATCCTGCGCCTAAAGGAACTTCCAAAGGAACTTTTGGTTATTGGCGGTGGATATATATCAACCGAGCTTGCCTATTTCTTTTCAGCAATGGGGTCAAAAGTAACTATCCTGCAGAGAAATGTTCGATTGCTTCCTCGGGAAGATCAAGAAATTGGAGAAAAATTCACAGAAATATTTTCAAAACATTGCGAAGTCAAGCTTAATTTTGCATCAAGCAAAGTTGAGAAAAACGGAGATAAGATCATTGTTCATAGTAAGGATGGTCAAAAGGCAGAAGGAACTCACCTTCTCATTGCAACTGGAAGAACCTCCAATTCAGATATCCTGGAAGTTGAAAAAACAGGCGTTGCACTGAATAAGCATGGCTATGTTGAGTGCGATGGATATATGCAGACTAATGTCGATGGAATTTGGGTCCTTGGAGATATTGCCGGAAAATATCTTTTCAAGCATTCTGCTAATCTTGAAGCTGAAACAGTAGTCCGAAACATCTTCAATCCGGACCATAAAGTCAAAGTCGATTATTCTGCTATGCCTCATGCAGTATTCTCATTTCCTCAGATTGCAGGAGTTGGATATACTGAGCAGGAGCTAAAGGAAAAAGAGACGAAATACCTTTCTGGAAAGTATATGTACAAAAACAGTGGGATGGGACTTGCTATTGGAGAAAAGGAAGGTTTCGTGAAATTCCTTACTGATTATGACGGAAAGATACTTGGTTGCCATATAATGGGCCCAGAAGCTTCCACTCTCATTCATGAAGTTTTAGTTCTTATGAGAACTGGCAGCAATAATCTTGGCGATATAATCAAAACAATCCACATCCACCCTGCGTTGAGTGAAGTTGTTGAGAGGGCAGCTAGAAGCGTATAGAAAATAAGTCCCGCCTACCTGATTTGAACAAGTAACCTGCCCGTTTCTACTGGTTTTCCAGTTAAAATCAAAACTACAGCGGGCCGCTCTACCGTTGAGCTAAGGCGGGATTAAGAAGAAAATAGCGAGAAACAGCTTATAAAGTTAGTGATTTGCTCCCCTTGAAATTGTTCTAGCAAATCCAAGTCTGGATTTCTGTCCAACTGTTATGAGCATTCGTTTTCCAGATATCCATAGTCTTGAACAGCGGCCCCGTTCCTTCATCTGTTCAATATCATTTGCAGTTGCAATCGTCCCGATGATGTCTTCAAACCTTTCAATTTCGAAATCAGCTTTTGGCAAACTATCTAAATCATATTTTCTGTAACGTTGGGTATCCCCAAATCCATAAAGAGCAAGGCATGACAGAATCCCAAGTTGTTTTGCTCCTAAAATATCTTTTGCCGGGTCATCCCCAACAAATATCACTTCGTTTGGAGACAATCCAAATTTTTCTAGTCCCAGTTGAAATGGGGTTGGGTGTGGTTTGTGTTGCATGCTATCCTGATGAGTTATAACAAAATCGAACTGATCAAACAATCCACTCAAAACAAGTCTTTTCCATGCTTTGTTTCTTGGAGCATCTGATACTACTCCTATTTTCAAGTTCATTCGCCTAAGTTCTGCCAATACTGGTTTTACCATTGGGTATGGGCAAAGAGCATCATTCATCATTCTCTGATGTGCAACAATTGCTGCCTGTTGGATCTCTTCTGCTTTGTTTACTTCCAGCCCAAACTGGCTAATAATCTGGTAATATGTTTTTTCATATTCCATTGTGAATTCCGCATATACTTCGAAAAGTCTCCTATATGCATCCTCTTCAGTTGTTGGAAGGCCATGTGATACCATCGCAGAAACAGAAGCTCTCGCAGTCTTTTCTTTGAAAGTCAGGAAATCTACTAGTGTATTGTCTATATCAAAAAGAACTCCACGAATCATATCTTCCCTCAATATCCTATTGAAGGCAACCGTTCAAAAATGCTTGCGGAAATGAACTCCGTTTTTCCTTATAAACAAAGACCAAGTTACCTATTTAGTTTCACCCCTTTCGTCTGCTGAGGGCCTCCCCAATTCCCTCAGCAGCCCTCTTTTGGGGGGATTTTTATGAAAACCATTGATCTTCCACTCCACCCTGGAAAATGCCCTGCATGGCTCTTTATCAGAATGAGAAAACTGTCCAGAGAAATCACTTCTATAATAATTGACAATTATGGAACTCGGGAAATGCTAGTGCGTCTTTCTGATCCTATGTTTTTCCAAGCTCTTAGCTGTGCTATTGGTTTTGACTGGCACAGCTCTGGAACAACGACTACTACCTGCGGAGCATTAAAGGAAGCAATAACCCTTGATTTGGGCATTGCAGTAGCTGGAGGAAAGGGCAGGGCTTCAAGAAATACTCTCCAGGAAATCCAGCAAAAATCTGATTTTCTTGGTACTTCTGAAAAAAAGCTTCGAAAAGCAAGTATTCTAACTGCAAAAGTAGACAGTTCAGTTATTCAAGATGGCTACAATCTTTATCATCACTCCTTTCTTTTTGATGAAAAAGGAAACTGGTGTGTTATTCAGCAGGGCATGAATCCTGCAAATCATTATGCAAGAAGATACCACTGGTTTAATGCAGATCGCTTTGTTGCAAATCCCCCAAACAAAATCGCTGGATCAAAAGAAAAAGAAACTCTAAACCTCTCAAGCAATCAATCAGAAAATTCAAGGAAAGTTTCTTTGGATCTTGTAAACGACAATCCAAATCACTTGCGAAAATATTTTGGCGGTCAGACCACTCTTCTTGATAATCACTACGCACTTCCAGCACGGCATGAAATCTTCAAATCTGATCTTTCAAAAAAAGATTGGGAAGCTCTTCATAATGCCTATGAACTTCAACCTAAAAACTACGAGGAACTTGTTTGTTTGCATGGAATGGGCAAAAAGAAATTACGCGCTCTTGGACTTCTTGCAAAACTAATTCACGGAACAGAACTTGATTGGAAAGATCCAGTCAAATATTCATTTGCCCACGGAGGCAAAGATGGCATTCCTTATCCTGTGGATCGCTCTACTTATCAAAATTCTATTTTATTTTTGCGCGATGTTCTTGCAGAAACTAAATCCGGAGAAAAAACAAAGGCACTTTCTCGTCTTGCTCATCTTTGCTGAAGGTATTTACGCAAGTTAGATATCAAATCAAGATAGCTGCTCTTTGAGACCCATTCATTTGCCTGATGTTCATTTCCACCAACAGCACCAAGACTCACAACTGGAAGCCCAGTTGCTGCAAAAACGTTTTCATCAGCAACAGTATTTCCATAAACATACTTTGGATCTTCAAAAACGCTACTTACATTTTTTACAAGTTCGCTTTCTTTTGAAGTAATATATGGCATCAAATATGGCACATCTCTTGGCTTTACTCTTACATTGATTCTTCTGCCATCTATATCTTCAAACTCTCCTCTTTCATACAAAGAATCAACAAAAATTTGAATCCCATTTCTTACTGTTTCTGGTGTTTCTGGAACGATCATGTGCCTATCTATCTCAATTATTGCACTATCTGGAACTGATAGTGAGGTGCTTTCAGCTGCAATTTTGCGAATAAACTGATTGGGATCTGGCAATGGTTTATTGGTCGGAAGTTTCATTTCTGCCAAGAGCGGTACTAATCTCGCAGCTTCAGAAATTGCATTGATTCCTTCTTCTGCATGTCCCCCATGGGCAGATTTTCCTGGAACTTCCAGCTCAATTACTGTTCTTCCTCGTCTTCCAAGCATTATCGAGTTCGATGTGGCTCCTTCAAAATCCAGGATCTCTGTTGCAACTATTCCCTCAACATTAGAAAGGAAATCTGAATTTGCAAGCATATTTCCACCAGCAGAATTATTCTCTTCATCAACCCCAAAGCCTACTTTGATTTTCCTGCTGCTGTCTATATCACAAGCTTGAATGATTGCTGCAATTCCTGATTTGATATCATATGCCCCAAGTCCATAAAGCCGATCCCCATCTTCTCTAAGTGCGAGCGGATCAGTTTCCCAATTTCCATATGCAGGTACTGTGTCCAGATGCGCATAGAGCAAAATGGGGTTTCCCTCAGTTCCGCGCTCTGCGAGTATATTAAATCTATCATCTGATAGTGGTTGTCTTTGAACCAAAAATCCCTGATCCTTTAGTTTCTGCTCCACATATTCTGCAATATTTTTTTCATTTGGAAAAACTGAGTTTATAGCTACAAGTTCTCTGAGCAATTGCACATCATCCATTATTTCACCTGCAGGCTGTAGCAACCTGCCTTAGTGGCCTTCGTGGTTGCTCTGCTTCCTGCCTTCTGAATCTGTATCTATACTCTCCTGGTTTTATACTTTCTCTATTTCTCCTAAACGCAGAAAATGCGTCGTGATGCTCTTCGATCATGCGTTCTCGAACTGCTCTCATTTTGTCAAGCACCTGCCCTCTATTCCCATTTGCCTGGCTGTATTCTCGCCTTAAACGAATGAGATTTCGGGTATCTGGATTTCTCAAGTGCTGCACTATTCCCTCAGAAAGGACTCCTCCTTCATTCTGATAGTTTCTTGCTCGAAGTGTTGCCTCACTGTCATTAGAGTAAATCGGAACATTCTCATTTTGAAGAACTGGCGGTCCTGTATCTTCACCATGATCTACAATATGGCAAGTGATTCCAGTAAAATCATGTCCAGTTTCTCGAGCTCTCTCAAGAGCGCCACTAGTTGGAATTGCACCTGGAATTTCAGGAAGAATTGCTGGATGGCTGTTCAGTACAAGCCCTATATATTCATTGAGGAAAGTTGGGCCAAACAATCTCATATATCTATCTGAGATAACTAGGTCAATGCCATGTTCTTCTAAAACATCAAGCAGCCTCTGTTCATATTCTGCTTTTGCCCTTGCAACAACAGGAGCTATTCTTGCTCTGAAGTCTCCTCTGGTTTCTCCTTCCTCTTTTCTCATTCCAGCTGCTCTCCATGCTTTTGGATATGTTGAAGGCTCCTGATGAACTGGAACTTCAAGATCACTGAAATCTCTCATTAATGTTGGATCATCGCAAACAATGAGTGCAACCTCCACATTCATCCCAGTTTCTCTTGTAAGTTCTTCAAGTATTGGAATTACTTTTGGAAGGTTTCCTCTGTGTGCATCATTTATCGGGCCATCTATCTCTGGATTACCCGTATCTGACAATGGCTCATTTCTTGCAATTTCCCTTGTTGAAAGGAAGTATGCAAGCCTTATTGATCCCAAATCCTCTTGTTGTATATTTTCTGTTAACGTCATATTTATTCACCTAAATATATTATCTCAAAATTCAAACTGTGCGGTGGCCAGATTAGGCCTTTTTCTTAAAATCAGGTTTGTTATCTAAACTACACATAATTTATTTTATGGACACTACAATTTATAAAGATTCGTATGTTTTTTACGAAAATCAGATTATTTTACTATTTTTATTACGATATTCGTAGAAAATACGGGCCATAAAGGCCCGCTAATCTACCAAGGTATCCGTACGTGGTCTTTTTCTTATCACTTTACCGGGTAATGCCGATCTGTACATCCAGCATCAATAAACTATTTCTTTTCTATACTATATAAAATATAACTGGAAAAAGCCGGATTTTATCCAAAAAACGATGGGTTTTTAACCTAATACCCGGATAATATCCAATGTGAAGGATGCAAGGCTTGACCAGAAAGACCATGTTATCCTCGATGCACTAAAAAAGAATGCGAGGAAGACGATTGCCGAGCTTTCCCATGCGCTCGGTATTCCTCGCGCTACAGTACATGAGCGTATCACAAAGCTTCGACGGTTAGGCATAATCAAAAAGTTTACTATTGAGCAGGACTACAAGAAAACAGGTCTGCCAACACTTGCATTTGTTTTTGCCTCCTATGACCGAAATTCTAATCTTAATCAGTTCCAGCTCGCAACCAACCTTTCGAGTATTCCTGGCATTTATGGTGTTTATGTCATTTCTGGAGAATGGGATCTTCTAATCAAAGTCAGAGGTAAAAATATCGAAGATATTGGAATGCTGATAGTAGAGCGAATTCGCAAAACTCCTGGCATCTTCAAGACTCATACTATCTCTTGCTTCGACGCAGTTTTCGATGAATTCTAGAATTGCGAATTTCGAAACATTATTAATTTTCCGCATGTACTAGCTCTATATGAAAATAGATGAAAAAGATCAGAAAATTCTCTCTCTTCTAAAGAAAAATTCAAAAATGTCTAATATTGATATTTCAAAAAAACTTGGCATTACTGAAGGTGCTGTTCGCTCCAGAATAAAAAAATTGCTTGATACCAAAACAATAAGGCGATTTACTATAGATACATCCTCTTCGTCAGTACTTTTTGCTGTTTTAATGGCAAAGGCAAAAACAGAAACAAAAAAAATGATGGAAGATATTCACAATTTAGCTGTTCATTTTGATGCTTATGAAATTTCTGGCGAATATGATGGCTGTATAATTCTTGAAGCTGAGAATATGGAAGAGATCGACAAAAAGATCGATCTTATCCGAAAGCTCAAGTCTGTTTCCGAAACCAGGACTTTTATCTCATTTGGGAGATGGTAATTCATCTCATACTCCCAAGCAAGATTCTTCTCATCTCGATCGGGTCAAGTTTTTTCAATGCTTTTAGTGCAAAGTCAAGCTTGGCTTCGCTCTCAGCAAATATTGTAAACAACTTGTCTCCTTTCTTAATTCTGTCTCCTCTTGCTATGTGAAGGAGAAGTCCTGCCCCTTTATCTCTTGGGGATCCGGCAATTCTTGCAACTTTTGCAATTGATTTGTTGTCGATATGGAATATACTACCACTGAGATTCGAAGTGATTGTTTTGCTATATCCGCCAATCTCTATATCCGATATTTTGACCTTTGGACTTCCTCCCTGAAGCTCTACTATTTCTCTGAATTTGTTCAGTGCCTTGCCGTTTTCAATTATTCTCTGGGCTGCTTGATATCCTCCTCCTTTTGGAACCTTTTTACAAAGTTCGAGGAGTTTTCCTGCCATCAAAATACTTTTGTGCCGAAGGTCATCCGGTCCTTTGCCTTCTAAAACCTGCAAAACATCTATGCATTCAAGGCCAGGCCCAATTCCATTTCCAATAGGCTCTGATCCATCTGTAATTATTGCTTCAACATTCATTCCTAAGCTTGCGCCAATTTTAATAAAGTGTTTTGCAAGTATGTGTCCTCTTTCCATATAAGGGACCTTTACTCCTCGTCCAATTGGAATATCAATCAGTGCATACTCGGCACCAACACTCTTCTTTTTCCCTAAAATACTTGCAAGCAGCATTCCTTCGGGATCCAGGCTTAATGGATGCCTTATTCTAATGAGCTTATCATCAACAGGAGCAAGTGACATCCCTCCCCCCCAAACAATTGCGCCCTTAGCTTTGCGTACAATGTCTCTAAGCTCATCCATACTGAGCGTGACATTTGTGAGAACTTCCATAGTGTCTGCTGTTCCTGATGCTGAGGTTATTGATCTTGATGATGTTTTAGGAATATACAATCCTGCTGCGGCTATTATCGGAACTACAATCATTGTTGTCCTGTTTCCAGCAACCCCCCCAATGCAGTGTTTGTCTAAAATTGGTTTTTTCTTAAGATTAAGCTGGTCTCCTGATTCTACTGTTGCCTGGGCCAGTGAAATAACCTCATCATCCGAAAATCCATTTATGTATGCTGCTGTAATCCATGCAGCAGTTTCAACCTCGCTCAACCTGTCTTTCATGATATCCTTAACAATTGTCTTGACCTCATGCGAATTCAATGTTCCTTTATCGAGTTTTTTCTTAATGTATGAGATTGATTCTGGCCTGTTCATGTGCACTACTTCTATTCTCTGGCCAGCTTTGATCTTGAATTCTTTTGCAATATCCCTAAAAAGTCCAATTTCTCCTGGTTTGACCAGATCATCACTGACATCCACCAGTGCAGTAATTGTGGTTCCATTTACCTTCAAATGCGTCCTGTATCCTGCATAAATATCATGTTCTTTTGCCTCATCTAAATTTAGGACGACTATATTTTTTCCAGTAAAAATATCGATAATCTTTGCTTTACATGCATATTTCTTAAGCTGCCAGACATCAACTTCTTTTATTTCATTTTCAACAAATTTTTTCATTTTTTCCCCTCTATTCGTATAATTTTATTCCAAGTTTTTCAGTTGCGACTGCAAAAAATGACTGTGAAGGTATAATCCCTACCTCAGTAACAAACCCATTGATGTATTTTGCTGCAGTTGCCTCAAATGCCGGGTTTCTAATTTTAACTTTTTTTGGCGGACGCTCCCAAACTTCCTTTGGATCCCGTTCTTCAATTTCTTCTCTTGTTCCAAACATTGTTTTTGGACTGTATTTTGAAAGCTCTGCAGCACAATAAAATGAAACATCGTTCATCTTTGCAATATGAGCAAGTGTTGAAGTTCCAATTTTGTTTATCAAATCTCCTCTTGAAGTAATTGAATCTGCTCCGACAAGTACAATGTCTGCCTTTCTCATAAACATCTCCATAGCACCATCGACTGCAAGAGTAACATCTATCCCGTTATCTGCAAGTTCCTTTGCAGTCTTTCTTCCTTGGTATCTTGGGCGGGTTTCGAAAGAAACTACTTTGAATTTTTTCTTTAGTTTTTTTGCTGTGATAAGAATTCTTGTAACTGTTGAAGAATGGCAATGTGTCAGAACAAGTGCATTGTTTGGTATAAGCTTTGCACCATATGTTGCAAGTTTTTTTGCATCGCTCTCCATTTTCTTAATGAGGACTTTTTCATGAGAAACTACTTCTTTCTTCGTCATAGCTAGGGTTTTCTTCCTTGCAGATTCTTCTGCAAATGTCAGTGATTCTCGAAGCAGATTCCTCATCATTGGCTCCGTGGGCCTGCTAACTGAAAGAATATCTGCTGCATCTGCAAATTCCTTGATAAAATCCGAATTAGTTTTTGCCTTTGAATTTTTTGTGACAATAATCAGTGCTTCAAGAGATGCCTTTGCAACATTTCTAGCGCCTTGAATTTTTAGAGATTTAATGTCTCTAATGATTTTAGTTACCCCTCTGTGCATATCTCTAGTAACCAATAGTAGGAATATATATCTTACGTAAAAATAGAATTAAAAAAAAGATAAAAAAATTGGAAAATTATCCGAATAAGTTAGCCAAACCTGCGGCTGCTTCTTCTTCCTTCTTTCCTTCGTCTTCTTTTGGTTCTTCCTTCTTAGCTGCTGCGCCTCCAGCTGCTGGAGCTGCTGCAGGAGCGGCTGCAACCATAGTTGATTGCTTTAGAAGATCTTCAAAGTCGACTCCCTTCACTGCTTCTGCAAGAACTTGTGCTTTTGCATCATCTGCGTCTGCACCGCTTGCTTTGATAACAGCTACAATTCCTTCCTTGCTGACTTCTTTTCCAGCACCGTGGAGCAAAAGTACAGCATGCAAATATGGATCTACCTTCATGTTTTCACCTTAATTATTATTTTTTTTCTTCTGCAGCCGGAGCATCACTTCCTTCTGCTTTTTCCTCTTTTGGAGGCTCATCCTTTGGAGCCTCTTTTTCTTTTGGTTCCAAAGTTTCAAGAGCACCACCTTGCCTCATGGCAGAAGTGAGAAGCTGCTCAATTGAACTGGATGAATATATGTCTGCATTAAGTGCCATATTAACAGATTGCATAATGGCCTCTTTAAGCAGAATGTCTGCATTTTGTTCTGTTGGATATCCTGCATTCATTGAAAAGTTGAATGCTTCAGAAAGACTTTCTGCAATATCCTCATTAATAGTATCTCCAAGACTCAATATGTCGCTTGAATATACATATTCTCCATCATATCCAAAGATCAAGCTTGCCATAACCTCAAATGGCATGATCCCAAGAGATTGAAGTGCCTTTACCTTAGGTAATGTGATCTCCTCTCCTGTTTTTGCAACAGTACTGTCTTTGCTGACAACTATCTTTCCGCCCTTGATCTGAACATTTACTCCCCCGGCTTTTAGCTCGGAAAGTGCTGGACCTGGTGGAAGATCTGTTTCTCCTTCCGGAACAACAATGTCAGCTTTTGCAACATCTCCAACTTTGGCTGCTCTTTTCTTCTTGTGTTGATTGAAGA
This sequence comes from uncultured Microcaldota archaeon, assembly GCA_963723105.1. Lineage (GTDB taxonomy): Archaea > Micrarchaeota > Micrarchaeia > Anstonellales > Bilamarchaeaceae > Bilamarchaeum. Next base: position 50,143 of record CAVRPK010000001.1, on the reverse strand, counting down.
ACTTATTGAGCTCATATGGGGAGCTGTTTGTTAAAATCAATGCAACTGGTTTTTTGCACTCATCCACATGGCCAGCTAGTTTCTTATTACTTGCAAGAACTCTGCTAATCACAGGTTTTCTAAGAATAACTACCTTCCCTCCTTCATCTTTGATCTTCTTTCTAAGAGATTGAAGAAGTGAGTCTGGAAGTTTTTTCAAGTTAAGTAGAGCTACTGTTTTGTAGTTCTTCATCTCCTTAACATAAGAATCGACCTCTTTGATCTTTTCCTGGATTGTTTTTCTGTTAGTATCAATTACGTAATCCATATCTACACCCTCGCTGGTTTACCCATCGTCAGTTTGACGAAAATGGATTTGATATTCCCTTCCTTCACCTTGGTTTTGACTGCATCATATACTGCTTCTGCATTTTCAACTAAGTCATCTTCTGACATGATTTCAGTTCCAATAAATGCATGTGCAACTGGAAGGTATTTTCCCTTTGAAACAATTCTAACTGAGTTTTTGGATCTTTCAATAACTCCTTTAATGTCTCCGATTGCTGGCTTTGGAAGCTTACCTCTCTTACCAAGATATTGTCCAAGTGATTTAGCAACAACCCCCATAAGTTTTGGTTCGGCTAAAAGGAAGTAGTTGTCTGCAAGTTCGGATGCCTTGGTCTTGTCTCCCCAGGCTGGAATTTCATCTGGTCCGATGATAAGATCTGCCCCAGCTTTCTTTGCCTGATCTGCAACTCCAGCTTCAGCAAAAACAGCGGATTTGAGTTCTTTTCCTCCTTTGCCCTTTGGAAGTACAATATCAAGATTAAGTCTGTTTTCACTCTTTGAGAAGTCAACACCTCTCATATTAATGATGAGTTCAACACTTTGCTTGAATTTTCTTTTTCCTTTGCTCTCTAGAGCCTTATTTAAGGCGCTTATTAATTTCTTTTTTTCCATATAACCAGCCCTCCTACTCCAATGAGTAGTAATTTCGGGTGAGAAGATTATGATTAGTTAGTATTAAATTACTTTCGAGGAGCCTTCCCGAAGATCGGAAAGCTCATTTCTCCACATGCCACTTCCATTCCAACCCCTCTGACTCTTTCAATTATTGGAGACTTTGAGCCCCAAACTGGAAAGCAGAGTTCGCTTTTGGTTGTAGTAATACGTTTCTCTGGAGAAATTTTAGATTGATGTGGTGCCTCTCTTTTCATCTAGAGGTCACCAACTCTCCTTCTCATCTTCTTCTTGAGTCTTTTGCGCTTTTTCTTTACCCATTTCCAGCGCATTCTGTTTTTCTTTTTCCATTTTCTTGGTTTTGATCCCATTAATACACCTAATGTAAATAATTCTAATATAAGACGTAGCTAGAATATTTGAGCGTCTTGCTTAAATAACTTTCTGTGCGGATGAATTCTCTATGAAATATAAAATTGAAGGAACTGTAATGCAGGTTTTAACAGTCCAATTGAACGAGGGCGAAGAAATATACTCTGAGTCTGGTGCAATGTCCTGGATGACTGGCAATGTTGATATGCATTCGTCTATTCACGGCGGGATCGGGGGTGGACTTGGCAGGATGTTTTCCGGAGAATCCCTATTCACTGTAAGATTTTCAGTAATTGGGGAAGACCCTGGATCAGTTACTTTTTCTCCATCATTTCCAGGTAAGATACTTCCTATTGAAATTACTCCAGAGAAGTCAATAATCTGCCAAAGAGATTCTTTTTTAGCAGCACAAACAGAAGTTGCTGTTAAAACTGTTTTTAAGAAAAAACTGACCGTTGGTTTCTTTGGGGGAGAAGGATTCAGTTTGCAAAAATTAACTGGATCAGGAATGGCATTTGTAGAAATTGATGGCGAAGTTTCTGAAATTGATCTTAAAGAGGGTGAAATCCTGAAAGTTGATACTGGTTCTCTTGCTATGTTTGAGCCTACTGTTGATTATGATGTTGCTATGGTAAAGGGAGTTCGCAATATAATGTTCGGCGGCGAAGGAATGTTTCTTGCAGTTATGAAAGGCCCTGGAAAGGTCTGGCTTCAAACAATGCCTGCAACTAATCTTGCCCAGAGAATCCTATCCTTTATCCAAAAGAAATAATATTGGTGCATTTGCACCTTTTTTTCTTAAAAATTAGCTGATTGAAATCTTGACAAAAACGTTTGTTGGGACTTTGATTCTAAGGACTTGCTTAATGTATTTCTCGTCTCCTTCAATATCACAAAGTCTTTTGAAAACTCTCTTTTCCCATAGTTCATATGTGTCTGTTCCGTCTCCACAAGGTGTTTTTCTTGTTGAGATTGAGAGTGTTCTTCTTGGGAGCCTTACAGGACCAATAAACTTCATACTAAGGGTATCTGCAAGATTTCTTATTTGTGAAACTACATTATCAAGAGCTTCGGAATCCTCTCCACTGAGTTTAATTCTTACTTTAGTCATGAATATACCTCAAAAAGTATAGAGTACATTAGTGAGAACAAAGTTATTTAAATTTATGAGTTTGCCCTACAACCCCAAATTTGACTACTTAATCTTTATAAACAAAAGCCGAGAAAGGTGTTTCTAGTTTTTACTTTTCGAGGCGTATAGCATGAGTTTATTGACAATAAAAGAAATGGATCCTGCTTTGATGAAGGAAGTAGTTGACCTTGCACAAAGCTTGAAAAAAGAAGGAAATCGGACAAGAGAGGACCTCAAGGGAAAGGTTTTGATCTCACTTTATGAGAAACCATCTACAAGAACTCGTTTGTCTTTTGAAACTGCAATTGAAAACGTAGGTGGCCACTGCATTGTCATGGATTTCAAATCCTCTCAAATTTCAAGAGGTGAAACAATGGCAGATACTGCGAGAGTTCTCTCAAGATATTGCGACGTAATTAGCGCGAGACTCTTCAAGCACACTGATCTTGAGGAAATTGCAAAATATGCAACTGTTCCTGTTATTAATGCTCTTACTGACGTTGAACATCCTTGCCAGGCACTTGCTGATATGCAGACTATTCTTGAGCACGGGAAGCAAAATGGAAAATTGGTCTATATAGGTGATGCTGCAAACAATGTTGCAAATTCACTTATGCTAATTGCAGCGCGATATGGCATGCATGTTGTTCTCTGCGGTCCTGATGGCTACCAGCCTTCAGCAGAATATCTTGAAGAAGTCCAAAAAACAGGTGCTAAAGTTGAAGTTACCTCCGATCCAGCGTATGCAGTAAATGATGCTGATGTTATTTACACAGATGTTTGGGTTTCTATGGGAGACGAGGCCGAGAAGCAAAAACGTCTTGAAGATCTCAAAGCATATCAGGTCAATGATGAGCTTTTAGCACAGGCAAAGTCCGATGCTATTGTACTTCACTGTCTTCCTGCTCACAGGGGCGAGGAAATTTCAGACAGTATTATGGATGGCAAGTATGCTGCAGTTTGGGATCAAGCTGAAAATAGAATGTGGGCACAGGAAGCTCTCATGATAAAACTGCTTTCAAAATAATTTTTTTCTTTATTTTTTCGCTACTATTAAAAAGTTTCATGGAGTTAATATGTCCTAGTTCTACATGAAATCGGCAAAATTAAAGGCAGCATTAATACTGCAAGATGGTACAATATTCCATGGAAATGGCTTTGGAGCTTCTGCCATTTCTCAGGGAGAACTTGTTTTCAATACATCTATGACTGGGTATCAGGAGGCTCTAACTGATCCAAGCTACGGGGGGCAAATCCTTCTTATGACATACCCGCTCATTGGAAACTATGGGATTAATGATATTGATTTTGAGAGCAAAAAAATTCATCCACAAGGCTTTGTTGTTCGCAGTTGCAGCTTTGATGCAGAACACAGACAGTGTTCTAGCTACCTAGATGATTTTCTAAAGCAAAACAATACTCCTGGGATATATGGGATAGATACACGGCAGATAGTTCGGCGCATAAGAAATCACGGCGTGATGCCATCTGCAATTGCAACGTATACAGATACTCTTGAACTTGAAAAAATCAAAAAAGATCTTGAGGGCTTTGATTATTCAGGAGTTGATTTTGTCAAGAATGCATGCGTAAAAAAACCCCAGGTTTATGGAAAGGGGCGAAAAATCGTTCTCATTGATTATGGGGCAAAGATGGGAATTATCCGTGAACTGGTTATGCGCAATTGCGAGGTTCATGTTCTTCCTGCAACTTCTAGCGCAGAAGAAGTGCGGTCACTTGAGCCTGAAGGAATAATGCTATCAAATGGTCCAGGTGACCCTGCTGTTCCAACATATGCTCACAAAACAATTGCTGAACTTGGAGGCTCATGCCCGATTTTTGCAATCTGTCTTGGCCATCAATTAATTGCCCACGCCTACGGGGGCTCAACCAAAAAATTGAAATTCGGACATCGAGGATCAAATCATGCCGTAATTGATCTTCGCACACAAAAAATCTCAATCACAACTCAAAATCATGGATTTGCAGTTGATAAAATTCCAGAAGGATTTGATCTTTCCCACATAAATCTAAATGATAAAACTGTTGAAGGAATGTGCAATGAAAACAAGGCAATACTCTCAGTCCAGTACCATCCTGAAGCCGCTCCAGGCCCCCACGATTCAAAGCATCTCTTTGATGAGTTTTTGAAGATGATCTAAATGAAAGTACTGGTAATTGGTTCCGGACCAATTGTTATAGGACAGAGCGCTGAGTTCGATTACTCAGGAACTCAGGCATGCAAAGCACTTCGGGGCGAAGGACATGTAGTAGTCCTTGTCAATTCCAATCCTGCAACTATCCAAACCGACAAGGAAACTGCTGACATAATTTACATCGAGCCTCTTACTGCCCCTGTCCTTGAGAAAATTATTGAAAAGGAAAAGCCAGATGCCCTAGTTGCCACTGTTGGTGGGCAAACAGGACTGAATATATCTATGCAGCTTGAGAAAAGTGGAGTTCTCAAAAAACACAATGTCAAGTTTCTTGGAACTGATGCAAATTCAATTGAAGTGGCAGAATCCAGAGAAAAATTCAACAACCTAATGAAAGAAATTGGAATTCCGATACTTCCTGGAAAAGTTGTTTCCAGCTTTGAGCAGGCAAAGCAGTTTGCAGATACAATTGGTTATCCGCTTATCATACGGCCTTCATTTACTCTTGGAGGAACTGGTGGCGGAACTGCAAACAATGCAAAAGAGCTCGAACAAATCCTGGAATATGCCTTTCGTTTGAGTGCTACTGGAGAAGCTTTGGTTGAGCAAAGCGCACTTGGATGGGGAGAATTTGAATATGAAGTAATTCGTGATTCTGATGGGAACTCCCAGATAATCTGCAATATGGAAAATATTGATCCAATGGGTGTGCATACTGGAGAAAGTATTGTTGTTGCACCCTCCCAAACACTTAGCGATGTTGATCACCAGGTTCTTCGAAATGCTGCTCTTAAAATTGTGGATGCTGTGGGCATCAAAGGCGGATGCAATGTTCAGTTCTCAATGAATCAGGATACTGGAGAATTTATCGTAATTGAAATAAACCCAAGGCTCTCAAGGTCATCTGCTCTTGCTTCAAAAGCAACTGGCTACCCAATTGCACAGGTTGCAACCAAGATTGCACTTGGAAAAAAACTTTCTGATATAAAAAATGCAATCACAGGAACTTCTGCTTCATTTGAACCTGCTTTGGATTATTGCGTTATCAAAATCCCAAGATGGCCATTCGACAAATTTCCAAAAACATCCAGAGTAATAGGAACTCAGATGAAAAGCACTGGAGAGGTTATGGCAATTGGAAGAACTTTCCAAGAGGCAGTAAATAAAGCAATCCGCTGCCTTGAAATAAAAATTCCCAAAATCAATCCAGATGAACATCTGAATCCTGCAACTGATCTTAGGCTTTTTGCAATTTTAGAATCATTTCGCCATGGACGCCAAGTTGAAGAGCTTTATGAAATTACCAAAATCAACAAATGGTTTCTTCGTAGGTTTGAAGACATGGTAAAACTGGAAAAACAACTCCAGAAAAATTTTACAAAAGATCTTTTGCTTGAAGCAAAACAATCTGGTTTTTCGGATTTGCAGATCGGAAGTTTCATTGGAAAAGATGAACTTGAAATTCGAAACCTTCGAAAATCATACAATATTCTTCCGACCTATAAAATCGTGGATTCTTGCGCAGGAGAATTTGAGGCTTTGACTCCTTACTATTATTCTGTTTATGAAGGAGAAAACGAGGCAATTCCAATAAAAGAAAAAAGCGTAATTGTTATTGGAGCAGGCCCAATTCGAATCGGACAGGGAATCGAATTTGACTATTGCTGCTCTCACGCAGCATTTGCCCTTCGCGAGCTTGGTTACAAGAGCATTATGATCAACAACAATCCAGAGACTGTCAGCACTGATTTTGATTCAAGCGATAGGCTGTATTTTGAGCCATTGACATTTGAGGATGTCATGAACATTGTTGAAAACGAATCTCCAGAAGGAGTTATTGTTCAGCTTGGAGGCCAGACAAGTATCAATATTGCAGATGCACTATCAAAAGAAGGTGCAAAAATTTTAGGAACTTCTATTGATGGTATTGACCTTGCTGAGGATCGCGATCGCTTTGCCAAACTGGCAACAGAACTTGGAATTCCTCAACCCGAAAATGGGATCGCGCATTGCGAATCAGACGCACTCATTATAGCTGCAAAAATAGGCTATCCGGTTGTTGTTCGTCCAAGCTATGTTATTGCCGGGCGTGCAATGGAAATCGTTTACAATGGGGCAGAACTTCGTCGTTATGTCAATGAAGCAGTGGAGCTTACTGAAAAAAAGCCGATTTTGATCGACAAATATCTTGACAATGCAATTGAATGCGAAGTGGATGCAATTAGTGATGGAAAAAATGTTTTCATCGGAGGCATCATGGAACACATTGAGCCTGCAGGAATTCATTCTGGTGATGCAAATATTGTTCTTCCATCTATGCGTCTGAGCGATAATGAAAAACAAATCATAACTGATTATACTGAAAAAATTGCACATGGGCTTTCTATAGTTGGGCTTGTAAATATCCAATTTGTAGCAAAGGAAGGTGTGATCTATATTCTTGAAGCAAACCCAAGAGCAAGCAGAACTGTTCCATTTGTCAGCAAAACAATCGACATTCCACTTGCAAAACTCGCAGTTCACATGATGGTTGGAAAGCCGCTTCCAAAGCTTGATCCCAAACTAAATCACGTTGCAGTCAAAAGCGTTGTATTTCCATTTCTCAAACTCATCGGGACAGACATCAAATTAGGTCCTGAGATGCGCAGTACTGGTGAAACTATGGGCATTGGAAAAACCTTTGAAATGGCTTATTTCAAAGCACTTTTAGCAGCCGGAATTTCTTTAGATCATGACAAGCCTGCAGCATTCATCAGCCTCAATGATTCGGATAAAGAAAAAGTTCCAGAGCTCTCAGGTCTTCTCAAAAATTTAGGATTTAAGATTTATGGAACAATTGGCACTGTTGGCAGTATTGAGGGTGCAATAACTGTTCCAAAAATTGGGCGCGGCACACCTAATGCACTTGAACTTATCGAATCTGGGATAGTGAATCTAGTGATTAATACTCCAACAAAAGGAGGACTTTCTCATACTGATGGATTCAAGATGAGGCGCGCCAGCATTCAGAATGGAATCCCATGCATTACTAGTATCAATACTGTATTTGAACTTCTAAAAGCCATCCATACTCTTAGAGAAAGCGAACTTGAACTACGGCCTTTTGATCAATATTCAAAATAGTTAATTTTTTCTCCTCGATAAAAAACAATATCTGTATGGTTGCGCTACTTTTTCCACGATTTACAGGAAATCCCACGGGAATTTTTAATAACAAGGTTTGGTGTTAACTCACATGCTAAAATGGGAAAATTCCCATAAACATGAGGAATAGTTATGAATTTTACAAAACCAAGAACTCCTGAAAAAAAAGAAGTAAGAAAAAATAGGCGAAAATTTAATTCTGTTTCTAAACTAGCAGTTGAAGCTATTATCTGCTGCAATTTAATTTCATGCGGCGGTGACAGTTTTCAGACAGCAAGATCACTTGCAACTGATGCATCCGCCGACCACTTCCAATCTGATGCTGGGGCAGTTGATAGTGAAGCACCCAAAGATTCTGCACCAGAAGCTGTACTTGAATCTGGTCCAAAAGATGCTGCTCATGATGTCCAAGACAGTTCAGTAGTGGATGCTCCAGGGCCTGACTCTCCAATGCTGGATTCTGCTTTAGAGGCTGCTGTAGATGCTACAGTTGATTCAAGTATTGTCGATGCAACTGACTTCTTCAGTTGATGCTACTCAAGATTCTGCTCCTGATTCCAATTCTGTTCTTGAAGGATATTCTTTTTGCAGAACAGTGACAAGCAGTAATGCAATTACTCTTCCTAATGACTATACCCACGAAATAAGCTTCAGCGGGAATCCAGTTGATTTTGAAACTCTGACTGTACTCTCTGGAACATGCGAATCTCCTGATTCTGAGCGCGGATTTTTTGTTGATGGCGATAATGTTTTTGTAAAATCAGAAACTCCTGATGAGCTTAGTTATGCATTTGCATATGGGAACCCTGTTATTCAAAACAAATCCAGTGGAGAAGATGCATTTTTATTCTTTGAAGACTTTGGAGGTCCAATCCTAGATATGTCAAAATGGAGCGTTGATACTGGATCTGATCCTGGAAACTGCGCAACACAAAACTTTTCCATAAATGGGGGCATTTTCCAGATTGAAGCAAAGTCATCGAGTGTATATTCCTGTGAGCATGCTATTGCAACTAAAGAAACCTTTTCTCCCCCAGCGAAGTTAGAATTTTTCCATCTTAAACATTCAAATTGGGCGGAACTGGAGATTCCGGATACTATAGAAATTCAACTGAAGGTTTTGAAGGATCTACAGAACGTGCATATTTCACTGTTAATGAGCATGGAAGGCTTACATATGCCAATGCTTCTCAATCTCCTGACAATTCATTTTTTGATCCGGCAAATCCGTTTGATCTTACTTTGGTTTGGAAGGATGATCAGGCACAACCAACAGTAAACGGGACTGATGGCTATCCTGCTGTCTTTGATACTCCGGCAAGCAGTTTGTCTATCAGAATTGAAGTTTCCAACTGGAAAGTTACCAAACCTAGCGGAAAATCCTGAGTCTCAGCGAAATTAGGCTGAAGAGATGGGTTTCTGAAGATCCAACCTATAATATTGGAGTAGAACAGTCTCTTTAGTTAATTCCAAAAAGCAATAGCAATGTCGGGGCTATAATTGCCCCCATCAATGTAATTCTTTCAACTCCAAGTTTTTATTGTCAGTAGTCCAACTCCACTTCCAATTATGAGAATAAATACTCCTTCAAATCCATTTATTACAAATGTAATTGCAATGAGGTAAATCGCTAAGATTACGTTCATTTTTGAAAAATCAAGGCTTGCTAGTTTAGCAATTTTTTTCCTAAAAATAAATATCATGAAAACCGTTGCGCTACTACTTATCAAAAACAATATCAAAAGAAGCACTATGTTTGATTCTATATCTATGTTCTCGCTTAAAACTGGAGTCGCACGAACTCTCGATTTATTTATTGATACTGCTGTTGCAAGAGAAAATATTGCCTGGCTTATCGAAATAGAACTAATAGCTGCCAAATACCCTAGAGTATTCAATGGCATGAAGATGCTGAGAAATGTTGCAATTTGGGCCGGAGAACCGACTCCTGGAATTAAATCAGCAATAAATCCCAAAAACACTCCAATTAATGTGAATTTTAAAAAATCCACTTTAATCGGTTCATCTATTTGCTTTGGAAAAATTGATTTTGAGTAGTTTAGTATTGCAGCAATTGCAAACATCCCGGAGAACATTGGCAAGAACGGGTCACTCATCTCGCTGTTTAGTGAGTAATATCCAAGAGCTCCAGAGAGCAAAAATATGATTAGTGAAAGATGCGGAGCTTTGCTTCGAAGGAGCAAGATCAATGATATTACCAGAAGAATGTACTTCATATGTGCCCTAATCATCCCGTAAATCACTGGGAACAGATCAAGTGAAAAGTAGAACACTACTATTGAAATTAGCACAGCAAAAACGCATGAAATCATTACTGTTTTTAGTGCACAAATCCCCAGTCCCCCGCGAACCATTCTCTGGCCCGGAAGAATTGCAACAATTGTTCCTGCTTCTGGAATTCCAAAAAATATCGACGGAATAAAAGAAGTAATCAGGTTTGCTGGAAAAAGTGAGATGATAATTATAGAGAGTGCCTGTTTATCCACACCAAGAGAAGAAATAACTGAAATTACAGTATTTGAATGTGTTTGGGGTATGCTGTGTTACAATGCTGTCCAGCAAAATTCCTAAGCCTAGCTGTGCTACCATCCCCCAGAACACGATAAAGAATTAGTTTCAAGAATTATATTTCTTTTGGATCAGCCAATAGTGATGTTCCCTACTCTTATATGCGGTCCACCGTCGCTAACAGGAACTCCTTGTCCAAATTTTCCACAAATTCCTGGACTAGTTCCAAAGTCTTTTCCAACAGCTTCAACATCTTTCATAGTTTGAAGGATATTTCCAGTGATTGTTACATCACGCATTATTTTTCCAAGCTCTCCATTTGAAATTTCATACGCTTCTTCTGCCTTAAACATGAATCCGCCTGAAAATGTGTCTACGCTGCCGCCTCTCATTCCTTTAAGGTAAACTCCTTCCTTGAGCTCAAATACCTCTTCTTTTGAACTTTCTCCCTTTTGGAAATATGTATTGCTCATTCTGACAATTGGAACTTGAGAGTAATCCTCTGCCCTTGCATGTCCATTTGAAGCTTTGCTCCAAGAGTGTTTGCAGTTTCCATTGAATTTATGAACTCGTTTACCTTTCCATGGTCTATCAAAACAGTTGTTTTTGCCTTGACTTCCTCATCATCATATATGTATTGTCCAAAGTCTTCTGCAAGCGGGTCATCAATAATGGATACAGTTTATTTCCGATTGGTTTTCCAGAACTACCAGCAAGAATCGATTCTTTATCAACAACAGCATCTGCTTCGCAGGCATGACCAACTGCTTCATGCGAGAATACTCCGGTCATCTCAGGGTCTAGAACCACTGTGAATCTGCCTTTTGGGGAAGATGCTGCCCGAACTAGTCGCAATGCTTTTTTGCTTGCTTTTTCTGCTGTTTCTACTGTATTAATTTCATCAAAACCAGTTCTTGACCAAGCTCCTGCTCTGACCCCCTTTGAATAATTCCATTTTCTTTTGCAACTGATGAGCAGGAAAGATAAGTGTATCCTATTTCCTGAGTTATCTCTGCTCCAGCCGAGTTGTAAAATTCAACTTTGCTTTTCAAATCAGTACAGCCAAGCATTCTTGAGCTGACGCTTTCCATTGCCTTTGATCCTTCAAGAAGAGCCTTGATCTTTTCCTCTGGTTCTGCAAACTCATGTTTTACTGAAATCTGTTTTTTTTCTGCCTTTGGAACTGTTAATTTGATTTCTCCAGTGCTCAATTTCGCAAGGCGTTTTGCCCTATCAAGAAGGACATCTATCTCACTATTTCCAGAAGCAAATCCCCAGGATCCGTTTTCTAAAACTCTGACGCTGATTCCATAACTTGAGCCTGAGGAATGTTTTATTTCTCCATCTTTAATGTTTACTGAGGATTCAACACTTTTTTCAATTCGCAATTCTGCATACTGAAAATTTGAAAGCAATTTCTCAAAGTCCAATTTAATCTCCCCTTGTGATTTTTTCAACTATTTTGACATATCCTTCTGCTAACTTGATTGCAGTATCAGCTTCCTCTTCATGAACCTCTTTTGTTCTTATATTCGAGTCTCCATAAAGTATGTTATGCCTTTGTTCTCTTAGAATATCTAGTTCATTTATGTATTTTGCCTCAATTTTTCCCCCTGTATTTTTCCTTTACATAATTGCACAAACAGAAATGACTGCGTTCTTTTATTCCATCTTTGAATAAAAGTGCTCTTGAAGCATGAAACATTGCAGTATATGCTGCAATAAATGCCCAATTAAATAATTTATTTTCTAAATGCACCTTTGCATCATTAATGTTTTCTTTTGCTATTTTTATTGATGAAACTGCCTTTTGCAAGCTTTTTTCTGCCTTTACTAAATGGCCCTTTCTAAAACATTCATCCAGACTTATAATACCACTGGTTTTTCCCCGTATAACACAACTGAATTTATTATAGCATTGTCATAAAACGCTTTGTCATTTTTTGCCTTTCTATGCCATTCCATTGGAGAGTAAAACAAGACATTTATTTCTCTTTTTGTTCCTGTCATTTTTTTTATTATCTCTCTTTTAGTTTTTGGTTCTATCTCTGCAATTATTAGTATATCAATATCACTTTTTTCATCATCGCGTCCTTCACCAACGCTTCCATATAGAACAATATTGAATATTTTTTATGTTCTATGATCTTTTTTACAATGTTTGCGTTATGTATTTGTTCAAGTGAAAATATTCGTTTCCACTCTCTTGTTAAAAAATTGTCTAAATCTGCCTTGTATTGATATGTCCTACCTATCTTTTCAAGAGTTATCATCTCCTTTCTCAAAAAGATAATCCAAACTTTGCTTTGCAGCAAACACACTAACCTTTGATTCCTTAGATGCGCCTATTACAGAATATTTGGTATTAGAATTACCAAGAACAGTTTCCATTACTTTTAAGAGTGCATATTTGTTTAACATTATTTATATATAACATACCATATCTATAAATTCTTTTCCTTTTTTATGTTTTTTTAAAATAATATATGTTATTTATAAATTATAGTTCTGTCCTAGCTCTTTGTGCATATTCCAAAACAATCTTCTTTTCTTCTCTGTCCTTTATTAAACCGCAGAAGATATGGTGGTTTATTGGAACCATAACCAAAAGGAGTCTCCCTCAAAAGACAATTCCATTTCCTGGGGAGAATCATCCTCTCTTTGCATAATTGCTTCAGCTACATTTGCAACTGATGCAAAAAGACTTGGCATCTACCTCTTTCAGAGCAATTGTTGATGCCATTGGAACTCCATCTGCCTGAACTACTGCTCCACCAATGCCCTTTTCTTTCATTTCATTTAGGATCGTTTCAATGCTCATACTATATTCACCCCAGAAGGCCCTATTCTAATAGGCAAACTCATATCTATCTTAGGCATAACAATTGCAAACTTTCCGCCCTTATCAACAATAGTATATATCTCATCCATCCCATGTTCGATCAAGCTCAAGAGCTGGCGGTCGTGCACTCCTTCATCTACTAGGTATAATGTAGTTGCGCCTGCATTTCGAAGTCTTCCTTCGATAACACTTAACGGTAATCTCTTTATCGAATCTTTGGAATTGTAAAGTACGAATGTCGAGAGCGTATCAAAAACCACTCTCATTCTTTTTCCACTGCTTTTTCCTATTGCTTCATTTATTGCAAGTGAAATATCATTTAGTGCACTAGGTCCTGAAACAATAGTTACATTCTCAGAATTATTCGGAAGTTCTCTTCCCAGAGTTGAGCTGTAGCAGTCAATAAAATGAACATTGCCAAGATCAATTCCCATGGTGGATGCTTTGCTCTTAATATCCTCTGGAGAGGAGTTTCCGCAAACGATGTATGAAGTTTCGTCTGCTTTGTTAGATCCTGCAAAATGGTATGCAAATGCAATTTTTTCCATTCCAGTTGGACCGAGCAATATGAAATTAGATGGGTTTGGGTATCCACCCTCCAGTATTATGTCAAGATCAGCAACTCCTGTAGATAATCTGTTCTTCTTCAGGATGTGCATTTTTTCATCTACGCCAAGGCTCATGAGTCTACAATTAGCTTGGAAGTATTAAAAACCTTAATAGAAAAAGAGAAAAAAAATTTAAGAAAATTATGCGGTACCTATTTGGAATGAACAAGGATCTCCTGAATCTCCACTACCAAGAAGTGCTCCGATTAAAGCAGGTGTGATAATGTAGATAAGAGCGCCGACAATAGCACCAGTCATCATTGCAGTTGCCCAAACACTTGCCCTTGCTCTGGTTTCAGCACCAAGAACCTGGCCAATTGCGTAAGTTGCACCTGCAAGCAGAATCATGATCATAATTGCTCCACCAAGGAATGTCTGAGAAATTGTACAAAGTTCAGACAATGCCTGTGTAATATTAGATGATGCAAATGATATTGATATTGCATTCATAACAAGTACAACTGTCAATACATATTTTCCAATACTTCTGATTTTATTAATAACATTGAACATATCCATTTGGTTGTTCACCTATTTTTGCATGTTTAGAGTTTTTTGTATATGTTAATATTTATAAAGGTTTATATAGGTGGTAAAGTACGATGAATTCCACCATTTCTCTTCCCAAAAAGGATTATGTACTAATTTTATTGCTAGCACTTACATATCTTCTAATAAGAGTGCCTTTCCTGGAATATCTTCCACTTGTTCAGGATGAGGCTCCGTATTCTCTTGTTATTTCTGAGATGGCAGATTCTCCTGGCCTTACTCCAACATTTTTTGGCTATCCTGTCAGCTGGAAGCCCCCTCTCTTTCACATTGTTTATTCTTTATTTTCCAAATTGCCACTATCAATTGAACTGGTTTCCAGGTTGCCATCACTTTTCTTCGGGCTTTTTTCCCTGGTCCCATTATTTTATCTTCTTCAAAACGCCGGCTGCAGCAGAAATATTGCCTTTTTCTCAACTTTGATATTTCTGTTTTCATTTGTTTCTCACTATCCGCAAACCGCACTTCTTGCAGATTCACTTGCATTCTTTTTGATAGTCACTTCGCTTTTTTTCTATACTGAAAAAAAGTATGGGAATTGGAAATTCATTGCTGCTGGCATATTTGTCTTTGCTGCATTTTTCGTAAAATCAGTACTGGTATTTATGGTTCCTCTTCTTGCAGTTGTTTTTTATCTAAATCAAAAAAATGTCCTGAAAAACCCTCTGTTTATTATTTCTCTGATTGCTGCTCCGCTTGCTCTTGTTCTGCATTTTATGCTCCTTGACTCTGTTGGCCTTGCAGAGGAGCTTTATTTTACTGAGATGAAATTCCATCTTTCTGCTAAAGATGGATTTTTGGAAAGCGCCTATCAGATTCTTGGCTCAATTTCAACTCTCCTGGTCGGAGCCGGGTTCTGGCTTGCTCTTTCATTTGTTGGATTTTGGAAAAACTGGCGGGAAAACAAATTCATGACAGTCTGGTATTTGCTTACTGGCATCGCTCTTCTGGGCGGCCATTTCATGCCATGGTATTTCCTTCCTGTATTTCCTGCAATTGCATATTTCTCATCATTAACTTTGATCAAGCATGATGGCAAGGAGCGGATTGATACTTTCTTTGCAATTTTCCTGGCACTTACAATAATCGCAACAATAATTCCGCCGCTTATGTGGTATGATTATTTGTATTCCTTCAAACACGCAGAGAAGGAAGCAGGCCTGCTGATAAGCGGAAAGGAAAATGTCCTGATCATAGGCGGTTATCGTCCTGGGGTCATTTCATACAAGGTTCTAACTGAAAAAAGAAATGGGCAAAATTTGGATTTTGGGTGGGTTCTAGATCCTGGCGATACTCTTAGCGATGATGTTATTCTGGAACATATTGATGATTATTATATGGGTGAGTATGATGTCATAGATGGCAGCTTCAGCAGCATGTTCCTAGATCATAGAGTTGCTTATAGAAAGGATACAAATGTCTCTGATTTCGACTACATTGTTTTTCTCAATCGTGGCATTCATCTTGACGGAGAGCTTATTTATAACAACTCCGGGATATCTGTTTATCACAACTCCTAGTTTTCAAGGTGTAATCCGTGGATAAACAATACGAAAAAAAACATCATGCTCTGGAGAAAACCCACTGGTGGTTTATTGCGCGGAGAAATATGATCCACAGGATGCTAAAAAAAACAGATAAAAAAATCCGGATTCTGGATCTTGGTTGTTGTGGTGGGTCTCTTTTGCTATCGCTTCAAAAGCAAGGTTTTTCCAATCTCCACGGAATCGATCTTAGCGAAAATGCGATAAAACTATGTAAGTCCCGCGGTCTTCCAAAAGTTTTTCTGATGAACGGGGAGAAAATGAAATTTAATGACAATTCATTTGACATTGTTCTAGTTTCTGATGTTCTTGAGCATATTCAGGACGATACTGCTGCTATAGCAGAATCATTCAGAATCCTCAAGCCATCTGGAAAACTTATTGTTTTTGTTCCTGCATTTGATTTTCTTTGGAGCGGACATGATGAGGTTCTTGCTCACCATCGCAGATATTCTGCAAAAACACTGAATGAAAAATTAATGTCTGCCGGATTTCAGATTAACAGGACTTCATACTGGAATTTCTTTCTTTTTATCCCGACATTTTTGCTGAAAACCCTCCAGAAGTTTTCCAGAAAAACTACCGATCAGCTGTACGAGTCAAATTCAATAGTGAATTTTGTCCTGATCAAACTTCTTTTCTTTGAAAATTTCCTTCTTGAACACATCAACTTCCCATTTGGGGTGAGCGTGTTTTCCATTGCAGAAAAACCAGACAAAACCTATCCTCATGTAATTTAAAACTGAACAAACATTAAAATATTCAAAGAATCAAAAATTTTTGTTTATGGGCGATAATGTTGAATTTTTCTTCCTTTTTAACTACAAAAAAAGAATCAAAACTTACCAATACACTACTCCGAGGCCTTGCCCTTTTTTATCTTGTTTATCTCATTGTTGTTTTCTTTGAAGTTCTAAAAGGTGGTAGCTACCTTGTTTTTTCTCCTGATCATATTTATTATTTTTTCATTTTTATCATTATTTTCGAACTAGGTGGAGCGCTTCTCATAAGTTTCTCTCGTTATTTCGTTCTCTTCCTTTCTTTTGCATCAATGCGAGGAATTGTTGATAATCTAAATTACAATGTAAATTATCTGACTCCAATTGCATTTGATCAATTCCTCTTTGGCGGAGAAATTTCTACAAAAGTTTTCCAGGATCATTTTCTTCAGTTTTCTCCTGCTCTTGATGCCTTTGCGCTCTTTGTTTACACCTGGCATTTTTATCTGCCTTTTTTCTTTGGCATGCTGCTTTGGTGGAAATCAAAAAAATTATATGATCCATATTTTCTGGCTTTGACTATTACTTTTATCCATCGTAGTCTTCTCACATTTTTTGTTGTTCCTGTAGCTCCGCCCTGGCTTGCTTCAGAACATGGACTAGTTGACATACATCACCTTACTTTTGAGACTGGTCCCACTCTTGGTTGGAATTCTCTTCCTTCTATTTACAAACTGTTTAATGCAAATGAGGTTGCAGCATTCCCGTCACTCCATTTTGCGTTTCCTATTCTGATATCCATATTCGCCTTTCAGGCATTTGGAAAAAAAGCTCTGCCAGTTCTCATATATCCAGTTCTCATGGCATTTTCACTGATATACTTGGGAGAGCATTATGTGCTGGATCTTCTTGGAGGTTTTATCTATGCGTCTGTTGGAGTTGCCTTGTCTTATTATATCATTGATTCTTATTCAAAGTCTCCTATTTCTGTTTTGTTAAATCGCGTTTGATTTTTACGACCGTGTCAATCACCTTTGAAATTACAAATAACAGCACCATTGCCATCAAGCTTGCAAGAACACCATCAAACCACCAGATTGATACTCTATCTTCTCCAATTGAAAGCGCATAGAAATCCAGCGGAACAATCAAAACTGCACACATTAACATCCAGTATCTGATTGGTTTTTTGCCACTATTTTCGAGCATCATTTCCTGTTTTTTGAACTAGTATGAATATCAGAAGAGAAACTGAAATAGAAAGAGCCATGAAAGATGGACTGACTGACATCTTATATGGTGGAATTATTGCAAGCAGCGCTATGCTGATTAGAATTGAAATTATAAAAATTTCCTTTAGTTTATCCAGATTCTTTCCAACTATTGCTCCGCCAAGCATTACGGGAAGATAAAATATTGCAGCAGAATATCCTCCAAGATAATGTAATGTAAAATCAGGAAGAAGCATTGCAGACTGAAGAACAAAGTACAGTGCAAATATTCCAATTCCAATTCCAGCTAAAATCTTATCTGAAAACCGGATAAGAAGGACTATTTGGAAGAAACAAAACTGCACTGAGCATAAGTTCATCCATTCCAAAAAGTTCTCCTGCTGAAAATGAAGATATGAAAAGCGAGATCAAAACAAATTTTCCAAACCTTTAAGAATGTCAAGAACATGTGATTTCAGTTTCTTTCTTTTTTTTGCAAAAAAGACCAGAGAAATTCCGCTTGCAAACAAAAACATTGGAAGAACAAAATCCCCAAGATGTATCGATTCTCTGACATTGTGTATGATCAATACTGGCAGAGAATCACTTAATCTAAGAATTAGTGTAAAAAAGACCATCAGCAGTATGCTGATGCCCCGAAACACATCGATTGAGCGAATTCTCATATGTCAATATTAAGAGCCTTACAGTTAAAATCAATTACATGCGCATCAAGCTTTTCTACAACAAGTCAGTAAATGACAATGCTGCCTATTACTATGAGCTTGCCAAAGAAGCGCGAGCAAAACTTGCAGGGGCAGAAGAAGCAATAAAAGAAACTGAAAAAGAGATGGAAAAAGCCTCAGTTGTTACAAAAAAAGAAGTTAGAGTAAAAAAACAAAAAGAATGGTTTGAGAAGTTCCACTTTTCTTATTCTGGCACTCATCTCATGATAGGTGGTCGAAACTCCAAACAGAACGATATTGTTGTTTCAAAATATTTTGAATCAAATGATCTTTTCTTCCATGCTGATATCCAAGGGGGTGCAGCAGTTATTCTAAAAGACGGTAAAGATGCAACAGAAGAAGAGCAACATGAAGCTGCACAGTTTACAGCAAGCTACTCCAAAGCATGGATAAACGCAATGCAGCAGTTGATGTTTATGCTGTTTCCAAGGATCAGGTTTCAAAACATGCAACTGGTGGTTTTATCCCATCTGGTGCTTTTGCCATTAAAGGTGAGCGGAAGTGGTTTCGCGGAACAAAGCTTGCCCTAAAGATCGGCACTTTGGATGATCATGTTGTTCTTTTGCCGCAAATTTCCAAAACAGAGCTCAAAGCAGAATTGTTGTTACTTCCATCAAAATCTGGCAAAACTAAAGGAGTTCTTGCCAAATCTCTTGCAAAAAGGTATTCGGTACACCCTGATGAATTACTTGAGCTCCTACCAAATGGGAAGTCCAAAACTTCCTCCAAAAACTAGTCGTACTAATATAATAGATAGGAAAAATCGTCAAAAACCGCACAAGATTTATAAAGCTTAACCTCCTATCGATTGCAGAGGTAAATTAACGTTACTTCCCAAAGGTGAAAAATTTATGAATCCAAAATGGATATATGCTATATTCGGAATTGTTTTGCTTAGTGGAATGGCATTCGCTATTTCAGGAGCAACAGTTGAAACAGAGGTAGAGAGAGGCAAATGGGCCGGAAATACTTCTGGAAGCGTTACTACTGAAGGTGGTAATGTATCTGGCGTAAACGTCAGCGCAGGTGTCTCAACTGAAAAGTGGGCATCATACTATGGTGATGTTGTTGGTTCTATTGTCCTTGCAGACAGTGCAGCAACAAGTGTTTACACATGGGCATGGGCAACAACCGACGGTGGTGAAGTTTGTGTATCTAGGACTAGAACTATGTCTGGTCAAACGCTGAGACTACAACCGCAGCTTTGGTTGACACTGCATTTGGCTTTACAGCTGCTGATGCAGACTCTGCAGCCAATACACTAGATGATGCATGCACAGTAGACCTTAATGAGGCTTCAGTAACTTCAGTTGGTGCAACTCTTCTATCTAGTTTCGTAACATGCGCAGTTGGTGATGGAACCGAAACAGCAGAAAATGACTTTGCTTTCTGTACTGACATCAACGGCACAGGAGTTAACTATGAAGGCGTTTCTGCTGACTATGAACTTATGGTTCCAACATCCGACGCAATGCAGCAACAGAAACATATTACTTCTTCATTGAGCTCAACTGAAGTTGTATCAATTTTTTTTATTTTTTATTTTTATATTTCCTGGAAATTCCTATGAATTTCCGATATTAGTGAATGTGGCTCTACGCCGTTGAGAGAGGGGAAAGACGCCATTATTGAGGGAGGTCAAAATATGCGAAATATCACTATCTTCATGCTCATACTACTCATGACTACTGCTTTTGCAGAGGATTTTGTTGCAGTTAATTCTATGGATGGACGAGATGTTCTATCTGGCGTTTATTATGCCAATGTACTCAATGTTCCTATGAAATTCATTCCTCCGAGTGGGGATAGTTCTATATTTGCAGCAAAAGTCGGCTCGGGCCATGATGTACTTCTTATACAGTCAGATGTTCCTGTTAGTTCATTTGTTGAAAATGACCTAAAGCTAAAGAACAATACTCTGGAAGTTTACGAATCTAACGATGCAGCAGTAACTAACTTGGATCTTGCAAAAAAATCCGGTGCAAAACGATTTATCATTGTTGATTCTGCATTCTCAGACGGAGCAATCTCAGTTATTCCATATGCTGCTTTAACTGATTCTTATGTCATTCTTGCAAACAAAAACAATGCAGAAGAGGTTGCTTCTGTTCTTGAAGGTGCTGAGAAAGTAACTGTCTATGGTTATGTTGACCAGGCAGTGAAAAACGCACTTTCAGTTTACAATCCAGAATTTATCGGAAAAGGTGAAGATAAGTTCGAAGATAATCTTGAAATAGTAGAAAAAGTTATGAATGAATACTCTCTTACTAGTGCCATAATTGTTGATGGTTCTTTCCTTGAAGAGAGTATGACTCTGGGAGATAAACCAATCCTTTTAACAGGAAGAATTATGCCAGAGAGCACATACTCATTCCTAAAGGAAAATGTTCGATCTGGAGACTTTACATCTGCTCTGCTTCTTGGAAACGAACTTGTTGTTCCAGTCTATGATGTAAGAGAAAAGATGGAGCTTGAATTTGAAGAAGAAGGTCTCAACAAGTCATTTGGAATTATTGTAAAGTTTGCCCAGGTGCTTCCTTCTGAAGGAACTGGGGTGCTTGTACTAGATCAATTCCCAATGCCATCCTATCAGCCAGCTGTTGAAATTACTGAGGTATTCTACAACACACAATCCGATCAAGTTATGGTAAGTGTGGATAACGTCGGGGAAGGTCCAGCATACTATTCTCTTGAAGTTAGGGTAAAAGTTGATGGTGTTGACCACAAAATATTTAGTGAAAGTGAGACTAGGCTTATCGAGAGGGGAGAACAGGTTCCTATAAGCTATGACTTTGACATGTCTGGGATTTCCTCAGGTGAAGTAACTGCACTTGTAATAGTAAAATACGGCAGTTCAAGAAGTTCACTCGAAGAATTCACTTCCTCAGAAGGTCTTCTCGAGAGCATTGATTATGTAGATAATTCAAAAGTGCTTGTACAAAGCGCAAAGTATGACACTGAAAAAGGAAATCTCCTTGTTACTATAAGGAACAATGGAGATCAAACAGCATATGTATTTTCCAAAGTTAGTCTTTTGTTCGGCGGCAGCTTATCTAATATTAGTGCAGCTGATACAAGGACAATTGAACCTGGTTCTTTGATCGTAGAGGAATTTCCTCTGCAACTTGCTGAAGCTGATGTGGAGGCAAATCAGAACGTTACTGTTTTCCTTGATTACGGGGCAAGACCCGGTTTCCTTGTAAAACAGTCTGCTTTTGTAGTAGATCTGGCAAAGGATGAAGGACTTCCGCTGCTATTGATTGCACTAGTTACTTTAGTTGTAATCATATTACTTGCAGCAGTATATCTGGTCGGTTCAAGGAAAGCGGGTAAGAAACGATGAGACTATCATATCTTATCTTTCTTTTTGTTTTGCTACCAGGCATTGGTTTTGCCCAGACTAGCGAAGGTGGCAATGTTACTGGAGCAAATGCCAGTGCAGAAGCTGATTCTGTATGGTATGGTACCTGTGGCCAGGTATATCCAGATCCAGTTTCTCCAATATCATTTGTTGCAGTTCCTAGCGAAGTAGAATGCAGGCCACTCAACACAAGTTCTGAGACTTGTGATGATGGAATAGAATATATCAATTTATTATTTTCAAATTCGTCCACCACAATAACTTCTTTGTCAAGGGGGAATCTTTCCTCTCTTGACATTTTTATTAACAGAACTTCTGAAAGCGCATCAAACACTTTCGCATTTTCAACTACGTTTGAAACAAACAACTACGGAACAATTACTGGGGTTCCAACCATTTATACAAATTCACAGATCGCATCAGTTTTCAGAATGGGATATCTTCAGGATCAGGACGACAATATCGTAATAATCACTCGTGTTGTTGATGATGAAATTGGATTCAATGCTTCTTCATTTGATTTCCAGCTAATGCTTCCAACTATGAATGTGACTAACACTACCTACTATGTTACTGTTGATCTTGAATGCGCTGAATCAACAACACCTACACAACCTCCTGGTGGAGGCGGTGGTGGAGGTGGAAGCGGTATCCCAGTTTACAATAGAACAGAACCAGAGCCTGAAGTGCCAACCCCACCAGCAGTAAATGACACGTCATGTGTAATTGAACTTTATTGCCAGGAGTGGGGTCCATGTGAGGACGGATACAGATACCAAACTTGTATTGATCTAAATAATTGTTCAACGATTGAAGTTTACCGAGTAGAAGAATGTGGTGAAATAGTTCCAGATGAACCCGGACCAATCATTCCAGAAGACATAATCCCAATTCGTGTTGAGCCTGAGCTTCCATGCTGGCCTCTTGCACTTATAATATTGGTTATCTTGCTGCTGCTCATAATCTATAGAAGGCGAAAAGACAAAAAAAGGAAAGGAATCCCACAATGAAAGGCCAAACCACCCCCATTGGAGTAATCTTAGTGCTAGCTGCACTCACACAGTTAGTCAATATCAGTCATGTCGAGGGGATAGATCAGGATTTTTCAAATATGCTTCTTGAGATTACAACTGGTAATTCCACTTATCCAGCTGAATATACAATATCACAAATGCAGGCTGGGAATTGGATTGTTGTAAATCTTACTGTTCCTGAAGAAGACTACAAACTCAACGTTCTCTCTACTGCAGGCTCATCCTATGATTCAGAATATGATCCATCTATACTTGAAATTAGCTATATTCCTGGCCTTTCAAATGACTTTTCGAATTTAGTTATTCAATTTATTGATTATAATGGCAATCCAGAAGAAATCTCCTATACTACTGTAAGTAAAAGCGATGGCAACTGGATAATCATAGGACTTGCAAGACCTCCAATGGCAGGAGAGACCATTTCTATTCTTGCAAAAGTAATTGAACTTGAAGATAAAGAGCCTGAGCTACAGCCTGAAGACGAACCGGATCCAACTCCAGAACCTGAACCAGAAGGTGATACTGAAGATCCAGAAGATCCTTTAATTGAAGGAGAAACTGGAGGCAATCTTACTATTGCTGGGTTTGAATTTGATGGTGAACTTGAGATACTAGACAAAGAGGGAAAGAAGATCGACAAGAAGCTCACTTCTGAATATGGGAATATCAAAGTTGTTCCAAAAAAAGGTCCGCTAAAGAAGATCATATTCAAAAATCTCAAATCAAAGAACTCTTTCCTTAGGGTCGATGATGTTCCTGAGAATATTTCAGCTCCTGAAGGAGTATCCTGGCTTTCTGTTTATGCTATTGATCCATCTGCACTTGATTTTGCTTCAGCAACAGTAACTATGGTCGCGAGCGGAAACTCACTTTACAAATGCGCTGCATGGGATTTTGATTCAAGGGTTTGTACTGATGGCAACTGGAAACTTATTCGAACTGATCTTGTTCCAGGGCAAGAATATAGTCTGACCATTACTCCGGATGATCCAGGTTTTGGAGAAGCAAATCTTTCTGTTATTAATGTGCAGTCTTATCCAACAGTTGGCGGAACATGGACTGTTGGCTTTACAACATATGGAACTGCTGATCTTAGAATTCGTGCAGTCAGCGGCACAACTTGGAGCGACTCAACTGATACTGAGGATCTTCGGCTTCTCAATCTTATGTGCGGAGCAACTCCTCTCAGCTACACCTGGGAAAGTGCGACCAATACTGCAGTTTATGAAAATTACAGCTGCGCTCAAAACGGCAGTGAAACAAGCAGAGTTCTGACCCCTGGAAAACACTATCTAGAATTCAGCTTTGGCGAAGATGTTGATTATGCATACAATGATGCATGTGTCAATGCAACAGATGAGCTTTTCATAAACAATGACACTACTATTTGTCCAGGAACATTCAATGTGAACGATACATCAAATGATGGACTTATCAAAATTAATGCATCTGACCTTACACTCACATGCAACAACACTGTTCTTGATGGTGATGGTACTGGGTATGCAATTCGAGTTATCGGATCCCAGACAAACATTACAGTAACTGGATGTAATATTACTGATTATGATTATGGTATTGGTATCCAGACTGACTGGGATAATGGTGCAATAACCAATAATACGTTTAGTGAAATTGATTACTACGCTCTTTACTTAATTGCAGCAACATCCAACATTACTGTTGACAGCAATTCATTTTATCAGGATTCTACTTCTGGTAATATTCTTCTATACATCTATCAGAGTGACTACCACACAATCTCAAACAATTATTTCCAGTCCACATCTGATTCAGGCATCAGTGTTTACAGTACTGCAACCTATAACAACATAACTAATAACACGTTTAATATTACATACACAGGCCAGCACGCAATTCGAATGCATACCAGCTCTACTAACAACAATATTTGGAGAAATACGTTCTACGGAAGAGGGATAGAAGTTACTGATTCTTGGGATGGAAGAACCGAAGCAAGAGTTGCTAACAACAATTACTGTGTGAATGGAATTGGAAATGCATATTTCGATCTGCTAAGCTATGGTCTTGAGAGGCCATTTGGTGATTGCGGTCCATTTCCCAACATCTCAGTGATCTCAGTTAATCAGTCTTATGATGGGGCTTGGACGTGGAACGGAACAACAAGCGGCAGTGATGTAAATCTGACCAGTATCCAAGATGCAGTTGCAAATGCTCCATATGGGGCTCTTGTTAATGTTACAACTTCCACAACTCAATCTGACAGCATTGCTGCATATTTCCTTGACAATGTGTCTCTTGACTGCAACAATCTTGCAACTATTGACAATGATCTTACTACTGGAAACGGTCTTGATGTAAGAGCTCTCAACAACTTCACAGTCCAAAACTGCAGCTTTGATGATTTCAACTACAATATATATACCGATTCAGTATACAACTCAAGTTTCCTGAACAACACTTTCTCAAGCGCACAGACTCAGGGTCTATTTATGTTTACTAGCAATAACAACCTCATTGACAGCAACTCATTTGGCGGAGATCCTGCTGGGAATTATCACATATATGCAGATGGACCATTCCACAACAATATAATCAGCAATAACTACTTTGAAGGAAGCGATGATTATGGGATTTACTTCCATCACACTGACGTTACTGGAAACAATGTAACTGGAAATATCTTCAATATTACTGCCCAGCATGCAATAGACCTATATGACATTGCATCTCAGAACAACAACAACTTCTGGAAGAATACCTTCTACAGAAGAGGTTTTGAGATCACAGAGGACTGGAATGGCAGAACACAGTTAAGATTTAACTTAAGCAACTTCTGTGTTGATGATGGCTCTGGAGCAGTAGGAAATGCTTATCTTGATGGAGCAGGCTATGAGAGGCCAATGAAGGACTGTGGTCCATTCCCAAACCTCACAGTTGTTGAAGTTGATCCCTCTTACGACAACCAGTTTACATGGGGCGGAACAACCAATGGTGTTACTGTCAACATGAGCAACATCCAGGATGCAGTTGCCAATGTTCCTGCAGGTGGACTTGTCAATGTAACTGCTTCAGGAATATTCCCTGATTCAGTTTACTCATGGTATAATGACAATGTAACTCTTGAGTGCAACAACATTGCAACTATTGACAATGATCTTACTACTGGAAACGGTCTTGATGTAAGAGCTCTCAACAACTTCACAGCTCAGAACTGCAGCTTTGATGATTTCAACTACAATATATACACCAATTCAGTATACAGCTCAAGTTTCCTGAACAACACCTTTTCAAGCGCACAGGCTCAGGGTCTATTTATGTTTACTAGCAATAGCAACCTCATTGACAGCAACTCATTTGGCGGAGATCCTGCTGGGAATTATCACATATATGCAGATGGACCATTCCACAACAATATAATCAGCAATAACTACTTTGAAGGAAGCGATGATTATGGGATTTACTTCCATCACACTGACGTTACTGGAAACAATGTAACTGGAAATATCTTCAATATTACTGCCCAGCATGCAATAGACCTATATGACATTGCATCTCAGAACAACAACAACTTCTGGAAGAATACCTTCTACAGAAGAGGTTTTGAGATCACAGAGGACTGGAATGGCAGAACACAGTTAAGATTTAACTTAAGCAACTTCTGTGTTGATGATGGCTCTGGAGCAGTAGGAAATGCTTATCTTGATGGAGCAGGCTATGAGAGGCCAATGAAGGACTGTGGTCCATTCCCAAACCTCACAGTTGTTGAAGTTGATCCCTCTTACGACAACCAGTTTACATGGGGCGGAACAACCAATGGTGTTACTGTCAACATGAGCAACATCCAGGATGCAGTTGCCAATGTTCCTGCAGGTGGACTTGTCAATGTAACTGCTTCAGGAATATTCCCTGATTCAGTTTACTCATGGTATAATGACAATGTAACTCTTGAGTGCAACAACATTGCAACTATTGACAATGATCTTACTACTGGAAACGGTCTTGATGTAAGAGCTCTCAACAACTTCACAGCTCAGAACTGCAGCTTTGATGATTTCAACTACAATATATACACCAATTCAGTATACAGCTCAAGTTTCCTGAACAACACCTTTTCAAGCGCACAGGCTCAGGGTCTATTTATGTTTACTAGCAATAGCAACCTCATTGACAGCAACTCATTTGGCGGAGATCCTGCTGGGAATTATCACATATATGCAGATGGACCATTCCACAACAATATAATCAGCAATAACTACTTTGAAGGAAGCAATGATATTGGGCTTTACTTCTATTACACTGACGTTACTGGAAACAATGTAACTGGAAATATCTTCAATATTACTGCTCAGCATGGAATAAATCTATATGACATTGCATCTCAGAACAACAACAACTTCTGGAAGAATACCTTCTACAGAAGAGGTTTTGAGATCACAGAGGACTGGAATGGCAGAACACAGTTAAGATTTAACTTAAGCAACTTCTGTGTTGATGATGGCTCTGGAGCAGTAGGAAATGCTTATCTTGATGGAGCAGGCTATGAGAGGCCAATGAAGGACTGTGGTCCATTCCCAAGTCTTACTACAGTTGAAGTTGATCCCTCTTACGACAACCAGTTTACATGGGGCGGAACAACCAATGGTGTTACTGTCAACATGAGCAACATCCAGGATGCAGTTGCCAATGTTCCTGCAGGTGGACTTGTCAATGTAACTGCTTCAGGAATATTCCCTGATTCAGTTTACTCATGGTATAATGACAATGTAACTCTTGAGTGCAACAACATTGCAACTATTGACAATGATCTTACTACTGGAAACGGTCTTGATGTAAGAGCTCTCAACAACTTCACAGCTCAGAACTGCAGCTTTGATGATTTCAACTACAATATATAC
Organism: uncultured Microcaldota archaeon; assembly: GCA_963723105.1. GTDB lineage: Archaea > Micrarchaeota > Micrarchaeia > Anstonellales > Bilamarchaeaceae > Bilamarchaeum. The sequence goes on along the minus strand of CAVRPK010000001.1, from coordinate 22,377 downwards.
ACCAATTCAGTATACAGCTCAAGTTTCCTGAACAACACCTTTTCAAGCGCACAGGCTCAGGGTCTATTTATGTTTACTAGCAATAGCAACCTCATTGACAGCAACTCATTTGGCGGAGATCCTGCTGGGAATTATCACATATATGCAGATGGACCATTCCACAACAATATAATCAGCAATAACTACTTTGAAGGAAGCAATGATATTGGGCTTTACTTCTATTACACTGACGTTACTGGAAACAATGTAACTGGAAATATCTTCAATATTACTGCTCAGGACGCAATTCGATTGTACAATACTCCTACTCAGAACAACAATAGAATATGGGGCAATGACTTCATAGGACGAGATGCTGATCAGATTGCTGTACCTGGAAACAACTACTTCAATAATTCCAACATTGGAAACTATTGGAGAACTTATGATTCTCAATCAAAGGGATGTGATGATCTTGCTCCACTTGATGGTGTTTGCGATTCTCCTTATGAAGTTGAGTCTGGAACTGGAGTTTATGATAATCATCCACAAGCCCACCAGTTCAAAGTTACTCCTGACTGTGGTGAAGTAGTAAATTCGAATCTAAATCTCACAGGTGATCTTCTCAATTCTACTGGAGCTGCCAGCTGTCCTCAACATGGACTTATCATAAATGCATCAAACATAGTTGTCAATGGTTCAGGCTACGCAGTCAATGGACGTGATTCATCACAGACATATGGTATTCATGCTGGCGCACAGAGCAATGTAACAATTCAAAATTTCCTTATGGATCCATATGAATATGGTATTTTGCTCAACGGCACAACAACCTCCATCGTGGAGAACAATACCATAAATGATACTGCAGGTGCCGGTATTCTGGTAATCAACAGCGCAAACAACAATACTCTGCGCAACAATACTCTTATTGACAACTCTGTTGGTTTGAACATAACTGGCGCAACAAATACTCTTGTTTATTACAATAACTTCACTGACAGCTTAGTTCTTCAGGCATATTCTGACTCTGCAACAAACCTGTTCAACATAACAAATGGCACAAGTTGCGCTCTTTGCGCTCGAGGTAATTACTGGAGCGACATTTTCTCAAATGCTATCAATATCTCTGATTCCAACACTGATGATTATGGTGATACTGGGGAAGAATATCCGTATAGCAGCACAGACCGTGGAAACGTAAGTTCTAATATCATCGACTATGGTCCCTGGGTTGGAAACTACACTGCTCCAGAGCCAGCCTTCCCACCAATAGTTCAGAATGTTACTTTGAATACCAGTCTTGGCGGAAATCAGTCATCAGAAAATCTTACATTATACTATGATGTGTATGATCCAAATACTGGAGCTGTTATCAAGAACATAACTAACTGGTATGAAGGCGGATCAAGTATTACAGCCTTGAATATGCCATTTGAAGCTAATGGAGACCAGAATGCAACTGATTATTCTGGCTATGCAAATCACGGCAATGTCACTGGAGCAACTTGGAATGTAACTGGCGGCTATGATAGCTGGGGAGCATATACATTTGATGGTTCAAGTGACTGGTATGTTACTGTAGAAAACGGAACTAGTATTGATTTCACATCTCAAGATTTCACTGTAATGGCATGGGTTTATCCAAGAACAACTGATGCTGGTATGATTTATGATAACCGCTATGAGATTCAGGGTACTGACTCTGGTTGGATGTTTGGACTTTATGACAATGGTGCAATTACCTTTGACATAAATGGTGATAATGATAATGCTGCTGAGCGTAGCGATAACAATGCATACTCTGCAAATAACTGGCAGCACATAGCTGTTGTAAAGGAAGGAACAACCCAAACATATTATGTAAACGGAACCAGCATTGGAAGTGATTCTGTTGGAACATCCAGTACCATTCGATATGATCCAGCATCACATCACTTAGTTGGTAAAGTGGGGGACATATACTTTAATCACCAGTATAGTATCCCAAATAGATACTTCAATGGTACAATAGATGAACTAAAAGTATTCAGCCGCCCTCTGAGCGCTGAGCAGATTCAAGCAATTTTCGAAAATAAAACAGATATCATCGTTTCTCAGGAAACTTCTTCTGATGAAACCTGGTCAGCCTGCGTAACTCCAAACGACGGAGTTCAAAACGGCGCGCAGAACTGCTCTAACAACGTATCAATTGAACCAAACACTCTTCCGCTTGTTGAAAATGTTACTCTAAACAGTACTCTTGGTACAAACACAACAGATGAGAATCTTACTTTGTACTATGATACCTATGATGGCAATAACGACTCTCTCAAAAACATCACAAACTGGTTCCTGGACGGCGATCCAATTGCAGTACTAAATCTGCCATTTGAAGTTGGAAGCAATTCAACCTGGACTGAGGATTATTCAAGCAGGGGCCACAATGCAACTGTTACTGGTCCTACTTGGTCCTCAAGTGGGGGTTATGATGGATTTGGTGCATATACCTTTGATGGAACCAATGACTATATGAGTCTTGGAACAACTACTGACTTGAACCTGCTTTCGGATTACACAATCGCATTATGGATGTACCGTACCAAGAGCGGATATCAGGGTATTTTCACAAAAGGTTCAGGTTCATACGCATATCTCTTTGCTATTGATAACGCAAATCATCTTGGATATTACAACTCTGGATGGTTTGGAAGTGATTCTGTAGTTCCAGCAGACAGCTGGCATCACATTGCATTTGTCCATAATGGAGATAGCGCAACATTTTATCTAGATGGTCAGCCTGACGGTACAATCACAACTACTACCGGTCAGAATGTTCCAACATATTCTACTGAGATCGGTCGATGGGGCGGAACCTACTATTTAGGCGCTACAATCGATGACCTTTATTTCTTCAATAAATCAATGTCCGATGAGCAGATAGATGCACTTTATCAAAACAGAACAGATCTGATTGTCAGCCATGAAACTTCCACCGGAGATGTCTGGAATGCATGTGTAACTCCATTTGATCTATTTGGTTCTGGCAATGAAAGTTGTTCGAACAACCTGACAATTTCTTCAGGCGCAATCCCTGTTCTGGAGAACATCACTCTCAATAGTACTTACGGTACAAACTATTCAAATGAAAACCTTACTCTCTACTGGGATGCAACTGATGCTGACAATGATTCTCTTTACAATACAACAAACTGGTATCTCAATGGAACATCCATAATGGTTCTCAACATGCCGTTCGAAGAGGGGAGCACTGACAGCTTTGCAAAGGATTACTCTCCGTTTGGCAATGACGTTACAAGCGTAACCGACAATCCTGACTGGGGCGCTACATATGGATCTGATGGAAGTGGTGGATTCATATTTGATGGCAATGATGATCTTGATCTTGGAGATCAATCCGCACTTACATTTGCTACAGGCGAACCATTCAGTGTAGAATTCTGGATTAATAGATCCTCAACAGCAGCAGGCTATGACTATTACTTAGGAAAGACCTCACAAGGAGGGTGGGGCAATGGTTATGGATTTTATTCTACTAGTGGCAACTGGAGTGCAATAAATTTCATGGTTGGCCCATACTCTACGTATTTTGTAGGTGCTCCTATCCAGAATAATGTCTGGAACCACTATGTTGGTGTTTACAACGGCTCATCTATTTTCATTTATCATAACGGTACTTTAGCTGCAAATGGTTCTGCTTCTGCATCCTTTGCATCAGCTACCTATCCATTTGCAATAGGAAGTGATGGTGGTTCATACTTTGGTACTGGTAGCTATGACAATGTTCGCGTTTACAACCGCTCTCTTACATCAGATCAGGTTGCACTTCTCTTCCAAAACAACAATCACATACTTCATTCCAGCGAAACTCTTCCTGGGGACAACTGGAGTGCGTGTGTATTCACCTATGATGGAGTTAACGAAGTTCAAAGTTGCAGCGGCAATCTCACTGTGCTTGGAACTGCAAATACTCTTCCGATAGTTGAAAATGTTACTCTAAATTCAACTCTTGGAACAAACCTCACTTCAGAAAATCTTACTGTTTACTTTGATTCTTATGATGCAGATGCAGACAGTATCAAGAATATTACTGACTGGATGGTGAATGGATATTCCATTGCTGTTCTGAACATGCCTTTTGAGGCAGACGGCGGCAACAATGATACTGATTATGCGGGCACTGATGATTCCAACACAATCGTGGGTTCCCCAGTATGGAATTCCACCGGAGGGTATGATGGCAGGGGCGCCTACCAGTTCGGCACAGCTTCCAGCTATGTTTTACTGACCAATGAATCAAAATTCGATCTTGTAAATAATATGACCGTGATGGCATGGATCAAGCCTTCAGTGGAGTTCAACTCAACTACTGGCACTAAGTCTATAGTTGATAAATCGGACTGGAGCTGGACTGGCTGGGCATTATCCTGGAGAGATGCTATTGACGGTCTTTCATTATACCTGACTACCGGAACATCTGATGCAAGTGCAGACTATGTCTCAACTATTAATCCAGATACCTGGTATCATGTTGCTGGAACATTTGATGGCAACACCGTAAGCATATATGTCGATGGGCAACTTAGAAATACGACAAACCAGTCTTTCACTATAGGCAATGGAGGAAGCAATGTGCGGATCGGTTCATGTCCAATTATTGCTGGCAGAGAATTCCCCGGTACTATCGATGATGTAATGATATTCAATAGGTCATTGTCAGCAGAACAGATTGCATTGATTTACCAAAACCGAACAGATGTGATGCACTCCAACGAGACATCTATCGGTGATGTTTGGCAGGTGTGTGTTACTCCAAATGATGGAACTACTGATGGAAGCCAGAACTGCTCGAACAGTCTTACTATTCTTGGAGCCACTTCTGACATAAACTCATGCCAAGTAATTTCATCAAACGGCACATATGTTGTGGCAGCTGACCTTAGTGGCGCTCCAATTTCAGCAGGATATACCTCTGGAGATGCATGTATCAAGATCAATTCATCAGATGTTATACTTGACTGCAATGGATATACTCTTACTGGAAATCAGTCAACAAACAGCTATGGTATTCTCATTGAAGCAGGTACAATTTCCAACATAACTGTTCAGAATTGTGACTGTTGCAAACTACAGCCTTGGTATCTATACCTACTACTCTGATGATGTAACTCTCATCAACAATACTGCATATGACATGAATGGAACTGGATTCTATGTCATAGAAAGTACTTATCCAGTTCTCTTGGACAATACTGCATATGATAATAGTCAGGATGGTTTCTACATCTACACAGATTCAAACTACAGCATCCTCACAAACAACACAGCACATGACAACAGCCAGCATGGTTTCTACATCAGAGATTCCAACCATGGAACATTCACTGAGAACTTTGCTGACAACAACACTGACACAGGTTTCTACTTCCACATCTCAGAGAACAATACATTCTACAATAACACTGCAAGGAACAGCAGCTTTGCAGGACTTCAGATCTTCCAAGGTTCTTCAGACAACAACTTCACATCCAATATCATTACACTCAATGATGACTACGGTGTCTTAGTCAGCAGCAACTCTCACAACAATATCTTCAATTCAAACAATGTGACTGATGGTACATTCGCATCAGGCTCTGGTATATCAATCTTAGGTTCTCAGAACACAAGCTTATCAGACAACCTGATAAATGACAACACAAACATTGGTATCTACCTCTCATCAACAACCAATACAACATTCTCCAGCAACACCATCTCCTCCAATGATGAGGGTGTTGAGCTTTACAATTCAAACATCACTTCATTTACTGAAGATCACTTCTTTGGAAACACTCAGTCTCTAAGATATGGCCAGGATGATACCAACAACAGATCACTCTCACTTACAAATGTCATATTTGACAATGTTGCTGGCAACTACCAGAACTTCTCAAACATTTCCATGACTCACAATCCAGAAACTGTATTCACATACTATCTCAACTGGACAACAAATTCCTCAATAATCCCAACAAACCTTACCAGCTTCAATGAAAAGTATCTTGAGATCAATCCAGTTTCAGGATCCTCAATCATTGAGAGCATTGTCTGGCACTGGACTGATGCAGAACTTGCAGGATATACAGAAGCTAACCTTGAGCTTTGGAAGTACAATGGTTCATGGAGCAATGCAGGAGCAGGACTTACTGCTGCTGCAAACACACTCACATTAACCAGCTTTCTCTCCAGCAAGTGACTATGGAATCTTTGAGAACAATCAGACTCCATCAACAAACTGTCCAACTATCAATGCATCCGGAACATACACCCAGACTGAGGATTACACAGGTTCTCCAAATGCAGCTCTCTTCACAGCAGGAACTGCCTGTGTTTACATCAATGCATCTGATGTTATCTATGACTGTGATGGCTACAGCCTCACAGGAACCGGAGCAGTAAACAGCTATGGTGTCCTCATAGAAGCAGGATCAGTTTCAAATGTTACTGTCCAGAACTGTGACATTTCATCCTATGCTTATGGTATCAACACCTACTACTCTGATGATGTAACTCTCATCAGCAACACACTGCACAACAACACCAACTTTGGTATCTACATCATACAAAGTACTGGTGATGCACTCTACAATAATATCATGTACAATAACTCTGATGGACTTTACCTATACACAGATTCAAACTACAGCATCCTCACAAACAACACAGCACATGACAACAGCCAGCATGGTTTCTACATCAGAGATTCCAACCATGGAACATTCACTGAGAACTTTGCTGACAACAACACTGACACAGGTTTCTTCTTCCACATCTCAGAGAACAATACATTCTACAATAACACTGCAAGGAACAGCAGCTTTGCAGGACTTCAGATCTTCCAAGGTTCTTCAGACAACAACTTCACATCCAATGTCATCACACTCAATGATGACTACGGTGTCCTGGTGAGCAGCAACTCTCACAACAATATCTTCAATTCAAACAATGTGACTGATGGTACATTCGCATCAGGCTCTGGTATCTCTATCTTAGGATCCCAGAACACAAGCTTATCAAACAACCTGATAAATGACAACACAAACATTGGTATCTACCTCTCATCAACAACCAACACAACTCTCTTCAGCAACACCATCTCATCCAATGATGAGGGTGTTGAGGTTTATGACTCTCATCAAGTCAACTGACACTGAGAGTCATTACTTCGGAAATACAGTATCATTCGTATTTGAGCAGACTGATACTGGATCTCGGGATGTAAATCTTACAAATGTCATCTTTGACAATCTTGCTGGTAACTACCAGAACTTCACAAACCTTTCTATGAATGAGACTGCAACTGCTCCATTAAGGTTTACAATCAACTGGACAACTAACTCATCAATACTGCCTACAAACTACAATAGCCTTGAGCAGAAGTTTGTTGAAATAGAAAATATCAGCAGTACAGTATCTCTTGACAGCATTGTCTGGCACTGGACTGATGCAGAGCTTGCAGGATATACAGAATCTAACCTTGAGCTTTGGAAGTACAATGGCTCATGGAGCAATGCAGGAGCAACTCTAAGCGAGGCAGCAAACACACTCACACTGACCAACATGAATCCGGCAAGCGATTACGGTATCCTCGAAAATAACAATGTTTCAAATGACACTATCTCCGACTGTACCGTTATATCAAGTCCTGGAGTTTACACTCTTGGTTCTGATGTTGCCGGCGCTTCAAATTATATCAATCCGCCTTCTCCATCATGCTATACCTGGTCGAATAGATACGTATGTATCCACATAGTTTCAAGTGATGTAACCCTTGACTGCAATGGCCATACCATAACTGGTAATGATCTATCTGGATTTACTCCTGCATATGGTATTTATGTTGGAAATGATACTGGAACTATGAATAACATAACTATTCACAACTGTACTGTCCAGAACTACTCACAGGGAGGAATTTATCTTTCGGATGCCAACTCAAGTTCAGTTTATAACAATACTGTCAACTCGACAAGGCCTGGAACAAAAGCACAGTTCGGTATTTATCTGGACAGGAACCACAACGTTAGCGTCTATGACAACTATGCATTCAACTCCAGCTCTTCACTATTCGAAATGTGCCACAGCGAGAACAACACATTCAGGAACAACACTGCTTATCTTAGTATCAATTGGATTCTATATTGACCGTTCCAATTATTCGCTCGTGGATCAGAACAATGCAACTCTGAATACTGGAAGTGGTTATATTTTAGTCTACGTACTCTCATGACGACTGTTGGCAATAATTTCACGAACAACTATGCATATGACACTTCTTCAAGTACTGGATTCAACATGAATGGACAGAGCAATACATATCCATCAACCTATGTTTACCTGGCAAACAATACTGTGGCAGATACGGGCTCAAGAGCATATTATTTCAATTACATAAAGAACAGCACTGTGGAGAACAACACTGCAAGGCTTGCTTCGCAGGTTGGTTTCTTCTTTGACAACAACTGTGAATACAACTCGATTTTCGACAATCTCGCAGAAAACAATACATACAATGGATTCCAGTTCATGAACAACTTCAACTACAACAACGTGACGAACAACACTGCAAGATACTCTCTTTATACCTCCTACCAATACAACAGTGGATTCAACCTCTTTTCTACCTCCAGCACTACGTATGAACCAAGATTCAATCGCTTTGAGAACAACACTGCAGAGCAGAACTACTATGGTATTCATATGAGGGGGTACTTTTCAAACAACACGTTCATCAACAACAATCTAACAAACAATGGTGGCTATGGCTTCCGCCTGTACAGGAACGTCCAGGGCAATACTGACAGCATTTTCATAAACAACACCTTCACTGATACTCTGGGCGATGGAACAGACCGCGCATTCGACCTTTACCGCTCAGACAACAACACATTCAGCGGAAATGAGATTTCCGATCTTCAATATGGGTACTATATGAGCTACTCGAACAGCAATGATGTATCTGGAGGTTCAATAGACACGGGCGACAACAGCCATATACATGGGCTCAGCCAATGACAATATGTTCAGCAACCAGACAATCAACTCATCTGATACTGGATTCTATGTCTCATCTATCTGTACCAATAACTCGCTCTATGACAGTGAGATTTTCAACTCCTCGAGCACCGGAATTGCACGTGCAATATATCTATCTAGTGCAACCGATACAACAATCAGCAATGTTACTATTCACAATTCCACATACTATGGATTCTATCTCTCATCATCCAACAATACCATCATAGAGGACTCGCGCGTTTATGGTTCTGCTCCGGCTGCTTACATATCATTATCCACAAACCAGTTGGTTAACATGTCCAATGTTACATTTGACAGTCCTGCTGGAAACTACTCTAATTACACAGTGCTTTCGCTATATGATCTTGCTTCGGCACTATCGCGCTATTATATCAACTGGACTTCCGAGCCACCATCGCCTCCATACACTTCATTCGAGCAGAAATTCGTGAACATTAGCACGGTGGTCGGAACCTCTGCTATTATTGATAGTGTTGTCTGGCACTGGACTGATGCTGAGCTTTCTGGATATGACGAGTCTCTATTTGAGCTTTGGAAATACAATTCTCACTGGCTGGGCAGATACTGGCGCAACACTAAGCACAGCAGCAAACACACTCACATTGACAAACATGAATCCAGCAAGCGATTACGGTATTCTCAAACCGACGCTCCGGTCACATGTCCAATCATAAATGCCAGCGGTTCATACGTTCAAACTGGAAATTATGTGGGCGCTCCAAATGCAGTTTCAGTTACTGGCTATCCAACAATAACCTCAGTTTGTCTTTACATCAATGCATCTGATGTTATATTCGATTGTGATGGATACAGCATAACTCACAATGCAAGTCCATCTGGAACGTTGGGTGTTATCTACTACCCGGGCTATGAGAACATCACACTCAGAAACTGCCAAATATCATCATACGAGACTGGTCTGTTTGGTCTTAATGTAAATTCAACTCTTACCCAGAATAATACTATATTCAATAGCAGTGCATCTGGTTTGATTCTCAGAGAATCCAATGATTCTGTTCTTGACAACAACACTGTGTATGACAGTTTATCTGAAGGATTTGTCCACTTTGATCTTATCCGGGCAGTATTCACAAACAACACTGCATACAACAACACAGAAGGATTCTCTATCCAGGATTCATCATATGTCAATATGACTGACAATGTGGCCCGCAATAATACTGTAAATGGTGTCGAGATCGTTAACGGAAATATCTTACGACTAGTCGATAACCTTGCCTACAACAATACTCTGGATGGATTCAATGTGGTCTCATCAAACAGCTATCTCATTGATAACATTGCATATGATAATCGCGACGACGGATTCCAAATTCTCTCTGGTGAAGGAAGATTCGGTCCATTCTTCTCTGACAACAGTACGCTTACAGACAACTATGCATACAACAATACTGGATATGGATTCTACATAACAGGAGATGTAGATCGCAACATATCCAACATAACTGCAACTGGAAACAACGCAACACAAAATACTCAGAGTGGATTCTTCATTGACCAGGCAAATGAGAGCAGATATGTTGATAACCTTAGCAAACGAGAATATTGCTCAGGGTATCATAGTCAGAAACTCCTCTCTTCTCAACCTTACAAACAACACAGTACATGATAATGTCCGTGGTTTCTATTCATTTGAATGCCATGATCTATTGTTCGACAACAACACTGCATATCAGAACGAGTATGGTTTCTATCTCGGTTCAGTCTTTGCATCCAATGAACTAGTCAACAACAGCGCATACAGCAATGATCGTGATGGCTTCTATCTTACTGAAGCATCCAACAATGACTTTACTGATAACCTTGCATACAGCAATTCATTCAATGGATTTACTGTTTATGCAAGAACTTTCGTTGCACAAAACAATAGCCTGACAAATAACACTGCATACAGCAACAATCTCTCTGGCTTCAACATTGAGTCATTCTCAACCAGCATGGTCTCAAATACTACTTTGACAAATAACACTGCACGGGACAATACTCTCTCAGGATCTCAAAGTATACGAGTCCAATCTCACACATGTAACAAATGATCATCTGTTCAATAATGGTGGAGACTTTAATGTAACTGGAAACAGCGTGTCTTTGGATCTTTCACAAGTTATCTTCGACAATCCATCAGGAACTACCCAGAACTTCACAAACCTTTCCATCAATGATACTCTTGATTCATTGTCTGGATATATGATCAACTGGACAGTCAATTCATCCGTCCTTCCAACAGATCGCAACAGCTTCAGAGAAAAATTCGTTAACATCTCAACTCTCAATGGAACTGTCTCAATCGACAACATTGTTTGGCATTGGAGAGATACTGAGCTTACTGGATATGATGAATCATTATTCGAACTTTGGAAATACAATTCAACTGGCTGGACAATGCTCAACAGCACTCCTGATGTCATTTCCAATGAACTTAGCCTCACAAGCATGGATCCTGCATCAGACTATGGAATTCTGCAGAGCAATATCTCTGGATGTGTGGTGATAAATACAACTGGCTTATATGGTCTTACTGGAAATGTAGTCGGTGCTCCGAATTATGTAAATGCTCCATTCGGTGTTGATTATGCTTGTGTAGTAATAGTAGCATCAGATGTACTCTTTGATTGTAATGGGTATAGCATAGACCAATAACGACAGTCAATGCTTCAGGAATTGTTGTGAATGGTTCAATTGGAACTAATTACACTAATGTTACTATTCAAAACTGTCCTAGCGTAACTGGTTATGATTATGGTCTTTCAGTACAGCGTTCTGAGAATGTTACTGTTGCGAATGTGACACTTTTCAATTCTATTCTGAGTGGTTTCATGACCTACGAAACCAATAATATCTATGTTGAAAACAGTTCATCGCACAATAATGTTGAGCACGGATTCATTGATATAAATTCAAACAGAACATTCTACTTCAATGACAGTGCCTACAACAATACTCTGGATGGATTCAACCTTGATCATGCAAACTTCAGCAACTTCACAGACTCTTCTGCCTACTACAATGGCAGACTTGGTTTCAATGTTGATGGCACTAACATGACAAATTTCTCAAACAACATTGCATACAACAACGTCAGCATGGATACTTCCTTGAAGGAAGCTGGGAAAACAGATTCATCAATAATTCTGCATACAATAATTCCGAGCTCGGAATGCTTGTAACTTCAGACTATATTAATACCTCACATCTGATCCAGGACAGCAGATTCTATGACAACACTCCAGTTGGACTTGTTATCCTTCGGAGCAAACAACAACAGCATAATAAACAGCAATATAACTGGCAACATTCTAGGTATTGACATAGAGGCTGCCAATGACACAAAAGTCACTGATTCAAATATTTCATCCAACTCAATAGTTGGTCTTCTTACAAATGGGGCAGTTGGAACTATCATCGATCCATCATACTTCTGCGACAATAATAATGTCGGAATTTACATCAATGCATCATTCAATACTATCATAGATGAGGCAACTTCATGCAACAACCTCTATGGTATCTTCCTGAACTAATTCCAATTATACTATGATCAACAGTTCAAGCTCTTACAACAACTCAATTCACGGAATAGCTGCATTCTCAAGCAATGATACAACAATACTGAACAGCTCGGTCTACTACAATGGTGAAGATGGTATCAATGTTACTGTCTCTAGTACTTACAACATAACAAACAACTCAGTTTACAACAATACTCGCGATGGTATTGTATTCGATGATGCACTTTATCTTTCAATAGTTGATAACAAGCTCTACAATAATGGCAATGAAGGATTCTATATTGACAATACTAATCAGACCAATATTACGACAACTTGGTCTATGGAAACACTGCCGACGGAATATTTATAGAGGACAGCTATAATGCAACCATTCTAATAATACTGCATATGGCAATACTGAGATCGGTATCATGTCAACTGGAAATATAGAGCCAACAAACATTGATGTTGTGAACAATACTGCCATGGAAAATACCTATGGTATCGTTCTTATTGGAACAACTGATGCACTTGTACTAGGCAACAATGTTTCGAACAACACAGTTTACGGAATAGCGCTTCAATATTCACATGGCAGCAACATAACTGATTCAAATTCAACAATCAACGGACTTGATGGAGCTATTGTTTCACTTTCAGAAAACGTAACCATTGATCCATCATACTTCTGCAACAATACTGGCAGTGGAATTAACATCAACGCATCCAACAACACTCTTATCGATGATTCAGTTGCATGCAACAACACCCAGCACGGAATTCTCATCAATAATTCCCTTGATACTATGATCAACTATTCAAACATCTACAACAATTCACAGCACGGAGTTTACAGTTTGAACTCGAACAACAGCAACTTCACTGGCAGCAACATCACTGGCAACAGCGTGGATGGTGTTCGATTTGATGCAACCAGCAGCAACACAGACCTTTATTCGAACTACGTTTGTTTCAACGGCTTTGACGTCAACAACCAGGGTTCATCAAATAGCGGAACACTTGACAGTTGTGACACATTTGCATCGTGGATAGAAGATGGCCACCTTGGATGCGAGCTTGCATGCAGCAGCTTCTGGCACAGATTCTTTGGAGATACAAACGGAACAATACTGCTTACTGACAATGTTGCGACGCAATACTTCTATACATGGAACGCAAGCGGATTCATGGTCTATTTCGCAGACTATGATTCTTCTATTGACTGGGCTTCTCTTCAGGCAATAGGAAGAACTTCTACAAGCACCCAGTCAGCAAATGACTTTACAGAGCTTGATATTGCATTCAATGGAACGACCTATGATGACAATATCAATGCAACCTATTCAACTGACGGATCTCTTCCAATAGAAACAAGAAGCTACACAGTATTCCAAAATACAATTGCAAATGTTCCAGTTGCAAATTCAACAAAACAAAATACTACATTCCAAACCGGAATTCTCTGGGATACTAATGATGGAGGAACTGAATATTCCAACACACTAAATCAGAGCACTGTATGGGTAGTTGAAGTAAACGCCTCAACTGTTGATGCATATGGAACATATGATTACCTGATTTCAAGTTCCATATACATTATCTACTCTATGAAAATCGGAACAGATTTGGTTTCCGTTTACCTAAGAGTTGTAATAAATTCGGGTATTCGTAAATAGCATTTAGATATACTTTTTCTATTTCTTTATAAATGCTTACGTGAGTACTTTCGTCTGGTAGTGTAATCTATGACCCAACTAAAAATGGAATATACTTTTGCTGTTTTCACAGCAATTCCCCCCTTATTGCTCTTCATGGCAACTCTCAACATATCGCATGTTGAGGGAATGGCAAGCGACTTTTCAAACATACTGCTTGAAATTGTTACTTCCAACTCCTCATATTTCATAGATTACTCTAGTAATACAGATGGAGCAAAACTCATGGATTGTGGTAAATGCCACTACTCCAGAAGAGGATTATTCCATCAATGTGCTGATTGGAGGATAAGCATGACTTTGATATCGAAAGCAGATGTACCTGTCATTGAAATTAGCTACTCTGAGGCTTTCCTTCCAGATTTCTCAAACCTGCATGTTCATTTTGTTTCTTCAGAAGCATCTGAGGAAATTGGCTACACTTTCATTTCGATGGAAGAAGGCAATGGGCAATTGTTGGCCTGGATAGAGCTCCAACAGACGATGAAACAATATCAATAATGTCCGAATATCCTGTTCTCTCATCCAAAATAATCTCCCGAGCCTGAGGAAAAGAATCGTATCGTTTGTTCCAAATGACAATCGAATCATCATTAAATGATCTTCCAGAGTCCAGCCAACATTTCAACAAACAAATCCAATACAAAGCGATATCATTTCGATGGGCCTGATATGGATGCAAACCAGAGTGGGAATGAGACCTCTATGAAATTCTCATCCAACTACAGAGCGGACAAGTCAATGGTTCGGTGCAAATATCTTCAAGGATTTTTCATTCGAAATATACGGGGCCGGATTCAAATCAGATGCTCCGGTGTTAATCAATTCAAACGGTGCCTTTGGAAAAGCGCTCCAAAAAGGGAAACATGACGTTCATTTCACTCCGCCAGGAATTGAACTCAAGCCAGGAAGCGAGGTTCCAATATCTCCTGTTCTTGGTATTCATTTCAAACAGCTAGAAGTAACTCCGGGAAGTAAAGCCCGCCTTGGCCTCGAGTCGCTTCCAGTATCAACAACTCCATTTGGAAAGAATTCCGCTCAGGCATACGCGATTGATCCGACCGCTCTTGTATTTGACAATGCGACAGTGACAATCCGGGCAAAGGGAACAGAACTCTTCAAGTGCGCAGAATGGGACTTCGATTCAAGAGTGTGCAATGGCGAGTGGGTCAAGCTTATGGATCTTATTCCAGGCGAGCTTTACAATCTTACTATTACTCCTGATGACCCTGCATTTGCAGAATATAATCTAGCTCTTGGTGCTGTTCGTTGCGCAAACAATTCCTCTCCATGCATAGCCAATTCATCTCGGCTCAGGTCAAGGGATTCCATAGCAGGTACAGTTGAGCCGAACCAGCCGAACACAGTTGACTTTTGTACTGACGGGGGCTCCGGAACTTATCTTAATGACGAGTCTGTCGAAAATATTACAATCACGAGCCTGAACGGCTCAACATTCAACGCAGGGGATACGGTTAACGTGACTGCGTGGGTCTACTGCTGGGCCACCGGAACATCGGACAATATCAATTTCGTTTACTCGAGCAAAGCAACCAATCCAACCTGGACCGTGAAAGCTTTCGCAAATCCTTGTCCAGGTCCTGGCATGCAGCAGGTCAGCAGAACATTTGCCCTTGATAATGTTGGCGGCGAGCATGTTGTTCGTGTCATAAATCAGTACCTTGGAGCACCGCCGCGACCTGCGGAGCGGGTGCGTATGATGACAATGATGATGTTGCCTTCCAGGTAAATGGTACTGTAGCGCCGCAGCCTGGAGACGCAATTATGGCTTACCGCTCCAACACCGGCGTCAGTGGTATCAGCTCCCCGAAAATCCGGTTCTTCAATGCCAGTGGAACTGGTTCCTGGGGCAGCGAGATAGAGCTTCCAAGTGCAGGCTCTCCTGTTCGGTGGGTGATGGCAAAGTGGTCTCCGATATCTGACAAGATAGTGGTGGTTAGCCAGAGTGATGACGGAAACCTTGACGGGTACGCATGCCTTGCCAACTGCACCCGCCTCTCCAACTGGGTCTACAGTTCCAATATAGGTGCTATCGGCACAGGGACCTCAACGCGCAGGAGGTTCGCAATCGAGTTTGAGACTTCCACCTCCGACCTAGTTCTCCTTTATGGTATTCTTAGCACGAACACGGCAAGGGATTTTGGTTACAAGGTACTTCCGGCAGCTTCGAGCAGTTTCACAGGACTCACTGAGCAGTACATTGATGACACTGGCCATGCAACTGATATTCAGTATGCCTGGATTCAGCTTGACCGCAAGCCGGCAAACAGCGAGGAACTCATCGCGTCGGTCTTTGATATTACCGACACCGACATCAACGCCCTTGTATGGAATGGAAATTCCTGGGGCAATTTTGTGGAAATTTCCCCGACTGCAACGGCCACAGGCAGCAGCAGAGCCCTCGCGGTTCGCTACGCTGCAGATGGCAGCAAGGGAATGGCTATGGGAGCCGATGGGACCATCGGGAATGTCAACACCAGATACTGGAACGGGTCAGTATGGTCATCGACATCAACATTTGACATCGATGCTGGGGATGCACTGGACCTTGCTTGGGTCACACTCAAGGCTGATCCAGCATCTGATGATCTTCAGGCGGTCCTTCAGGACAGTGGAAGGGATTTGCACACCGCCTACTGGAATGGTGCATCCTGGCAGCTGACATCCAACATAGACACAGCGGTTGACACTC
The DNA here is from genome assembly GCA_963723105.1 of uncultured Microcaldota archaeon. Classification (GTDB taxonomy): domain Archaea; phylum Micrarchaeota; class Micrarchaeia; order Anstonellales; family Bilamarchaeaceae; genus Bilamarchaeum. The sequence goes on along the minus strand of CAVRPK010000001.1, from coordinate 5,377 downwards.
CAAACAGCAACAGGAAAGCTGATTTCGAGTGGACAACTGCAGGCTCAACCGGGCGGCTGGTCTGGGATACAGACGGATTGGGAACAACACTCAGCCAGAGAACATGTTCTCCCCAGTGTAATGGGGGAACAACTACATTTTCTACTTATGCCGGAACAGGCACATGGCTGACCCTGGCAAGAAACCCACAGACAGCCGGGAGCGTCCGGATACTTGGAACCAGGCTTAACTCAAATATGGACATCGGAACATTCGCATTCACCGGAGCAGGGTATACTAATCATGGAGATTCTGTCATAACTGCCGATACAACTCTGGACACTCGCGAGTCATACAGCACGGTCTTCAACATCACTGACAGGACCAAACCATACGTAGCATTCATCTCACCAACCCCTCCAAACAACACAGGCATCACTGTCAACTATTCTTTCATCAACGTTACAGCTACTGACAACCTCGGAATAGCATCTATTCTTCTTGAGTGGAACGGCACCAACCAGAGCATGACTCAGGGTGTTGGGACGAACTGGTATATCAACAAGACAGGTCTTACTCCAGGCAGTTACACCTACCGTGTTTGGGCAATCGACATTGCAGGAAACAAGAATGTAACTGGAACCAGGGTTCTTACTTACGGAACCCCTCCATCAGTAATAATCATTGAGCCACTTGGGGGAACATATGATCAGTACGTACATATTCCGATGGTTATCAATGTAACAGATTCTGATGGCATCAATCTTTCTGTCGCCAATATCACATATCCAAACGGGACAAGTGTCAACCTGACACTTTATAGCACCCCTCTGGGAGATGACTTTGACTCGGTCCCCTCGGACATGATGTGGGCGGTGGAGGATTCATTGACAGGAATGTCGCAGACATGTATTGCTGATATAGACACTACTGTCGCTGACAAGGCGTACACTTCACTGAGTGGGGACGGCGCTCCTGAGACTGATACATTATGCACTCTCATTGCGAATATGCCTGTCTATGGAGATTTCGACATCAATATTTCATTCGAAGTCCTCAACCGCTCAGGTAATGATACTGCTATAAATTTCCAGCTTACAGAAATTCCATCATCTGCCGATGCACCCAGGCTTGCATTCATTGCGCTTTCCAACTGGACTGGCCTTGGCAGCAACTATGAGGTGTTTGTGGATGACGGGAATGTTTCCGATTACATAGCCACAAGGCCAAGCAACGACACATCAGGAAAATTCCGGATAACTCGTGCAGGCAGCAATTTCACATTCTACACCTGGAATAGCACTTCATCATCATGGATACTTGAGAACTCATCAGACTTGAACATGAGCAATGCGCTCTACATCTCATTTGAATCTGAGCTGGCTTACCCTGGATGGGGAATCATGGATGCCAGCTGGGATAATCTAAGCATTTCGGCTACCAACTATACATACAATGCTTTCCACAATGCTACTGCAGTCGGGACTTACAACGTAACATTCTATGCCCGTGACACTCTCGGGACTGTCAATGACAGCGAGAAGACTAATTTCACAATCGCCCAGATAAACGATCCGCCCTCCACGCCGTTTTTCCTTGCCCCTTCAGTTGGCTCAACAGTATACAATAACTTTAATATCACATGGAGTTCGGTCAATGATGAGGAGAACAACAACCTCCGTTTCAACATAACGCTTTTGAATTCCAATTACAGTTTCAACTCGACAATTGTCACAGACTATGGGAACATAAACAGCACGAAGTATCTTTGGAACACATCTGCATACCCGGATGGCAATTATTCCATGCTCATTGAGGTATATGAAAACGATACTCCGGAGCTCTACAACAACAGCTACACACTGCAAGGAACATTCCTGATAAACAACACACCTAATCTGCCCCCAAGTGTAATCATAATCGAACCTCTTGGCGGCACCTACGCCGACAACAGAGCCTGTGCCTCTTACAATCAATGCAACAGATATCATCGGAATCGACAGTGTCTATGCGACAATAACCTATCCAAACACTACAGAAATCAACATCACTCTTTACCAGCCGCCTCATGCGGATAATTTCAACTTCGACACAGTAGGTATTGTCTGGGCTGTTGAAAATGATTCTATAGGTCCTTCACAAACATGTGTAGCTGATGTTGACACAACAATCACTGACAAGGCTTTCACTTCAATAAGCGGAAACGGCGCTCCTGAGTCAGACACCTTATGTTCACTGGTTTCCCGGTACACAGTTGACGGTGACTTTGACATGAACATCTCATTTGATGTTCTTGCTAGGACTGGTATTGACAATTCAATTAATTTCCAGATAATGGACACATCAACATCATCAGGCGCATCATCATATGCATTCATTGCCCTCTCCAACTGGACCGGCCTTGGCAGCAACTACGAAGTTTTCGTTGATGATGGTATCACCTCAGACTACATAGCAGAGAGACCAACCAATGACACTTCAGGAAAATTCAGGATAAGAAGAGTTGGAAGCAACTTCCTGATTCTTCACCTGGAACAGCACATCATCCTCATGGATTTACGAGAACTCATCAGACTTGAACATGAGCAACGCTCTCTTCTTTGCATTTGAGTCTGAGTCAACTTATTCCAGGATGGGGAACAATGAATGCCAGCTGGGACAACCTCTCCATTGCGTTCACAGACTACTGGGTCAACATCTTCGACAGTGGAACACATCCAATCGGCCTTTATAATGTCACATTCTTTGCCAATGATACTCAGGGCGGAATCAACAACACGGAAACATCGAATTTCACAGTTGTAGATGTAAATGATGCACCATCAACCCCATTTATCCTGACTCCATTCCCTGATGAGGTGGCATATGGAACTTACAATATCACATGGAGCAGTGTGAATGATGCTGATTTTGATGCCTTAAGATTCAACATTACTCTGCTCAACACAAACAGTTCTTATAACTCTACAATCGTTTCAGATTTTGGCAACAACTCAAGTACTTATTACGAATGGAACACGACAGCATATCCTGATGGCGAGTATTCAATGATAGTAAATGTTTATGAGAATGAGACTGCCGAAGGTCTGGACAACAGCTACACACTAACCGGAACGTTCTTCATTAACAATGGCGTTCCAAGCGTAATTATAATTGAACCGCTCGGCGGCACATACGCTGACAACAAACCAGTTCCGCTTGTAATCAACGCTACTGACCTGGATGGGATTGACAGTGCCTATGCAACAGTAACCTATCCAAACACTACTGAAATTAACATCACTCTTTACCAGCCGCCTCATGAGGATAATTTCAATTTCAACACACTCGGCATTGTCTGGAGCCTTGAGAATGATTCCATAGGTCCCTCTCAAACATGCATCGCGGACATTGACACAACAGTTACTGACAAGGCATTTACATCACTCAGCGGCAATGGCGCACCTGAGACAGACACATTGTGTTCTCTAACTTCAACCCATACCCCTATGGCGACTTTGACATGAATGTCTCATTCGATGTTCTTGCAAGGACAGGAATAGACAACTCGATCAACTTCCAGATAATGGACACAGAACATCTTCAGGAGCATCAGACCATGCATTCATTGAGCTTTCCAACTGGACTGGCCTTGGCAGCAGCCATGAGGTGTTTGTGGATGACGGGATGTTTCTGATTACATAGCGACAAGGCCAAGCAACGACATATCAGGAAAATTTAGGATTACAAGAATAGGAAGTAAGTCTCATTCTTCACCTGGAATAATACTGCATCATCCTGGATTGATGAGAACTCATCAATATTGAACATGAACAACGCCCTCTTCTTCGCAATGGAATCAGAGCCAACATTCCCTGGCTGGGAACAATGAATGCCAGCTGGGACAACCTCTCCATCGCGTTCACAAACTACTGGCTCACAACTTCGATAGCGGCTTCCATCCGGTTGGCCTCTACAACGTCACTTTCTTTGCCAATGACACCCTCGGAAGAATCAACAATACTGAAATGAGCAATTTTGACAGTTGTCGAGATCAATAACGCACCCTCAACACCGTTCATCCTGACGCCCTACCCCGACGCGGTCATCTCCGGCAATTACAAGATCACATGGAGCAGTGTCAGTGACGCTGACTTTGACGCGCTCAGATTCAACATCACACTTCTTAACTCGGACCTCTCTGATAACGCATCAATAATTTCGGATTACGGAACAACTCAAGCGTGAATTATGGGTGGGATACCAGAGCCTATCCAGATGGCGAATACTCATTGATGATACTGTCGATGAGAATGTACTGCAGAAGGGCTTGAAAACAGCTATGAGATTGGAGGCACTTTTTCCATCAACATGGACTGCCAAATGTGACAATCATCTCCCACTTGGCTAGACTTTTGCAGATGGACGGCCGTCTCAATATCAATATTGGCATCTGATTCAAATGGCATAAATCATCAATCGCCCAAGCGACATATCCCAACACCACATCCATCAACATGACCTTGGGCTATGGCCAGGATAGCGATAATTTCTCTAGATACACTCTTGGAGTTGATCGGCAGGACGAGGATACGCTCATGGTCCGCTCCAGACATGCATAGCCGACATAGACACTTCTGTTCTTGGAAAAGCACATACTTATCTAAGCGGGAACGGAAGTCCAGAGTCAGACACTCTGAGGTTCACTTATATCAACTAAAGCTATTGATGGCGACTTCAATATTACAATAGATTTCAACATCGAGAACAGCACTATTCAGGATTATGCGCTCAATTTCCAGATCACCGAAATCCCATCATCAGCATATGCTGCAAGGCTGATTTTCATGGCACTCTCAAACTGGACTGGGTCTGGCCAGCATACGAGATCTTCGGCGATGATGGAAACCTTCCCGATCACATAATCCAAAGGGAAACAAACGACACATCAGGAGATTCAAGATTAGCCGAACCGGAAACAATTTCACCTTCTCACATGGAACCATCGCACAGTTCCTGAATCTAGAAAAATGTTTCTCAGACTCATTTCAATATCAGCAGGGCTGTTTATGTCTCATTGTAATCAAAGTCAGCATATTCAAACTGGGGAACGATATAGGTTACCTGGAATGACCTCACAGTTGAGGATGAAGGAAATATTTCGGGATGTTCAATGATACCTAACAACTTGGCCTTTACAATGTCATGCTCTTTGTAACAGACCTCTTGCGGTCTCAATGACAGTGGGAAAACAAACTCCACAATCGCATTCACAAATGATCCACCTTCTAATTCCCTACATTTTGACTCCATATAACGGGAAGGTGGTTAGCGGGCTTTACAATATTTCTTCAAGTTCAGTTAATGACGAGGAAAACGACAGCCTCCGAGTCAATATCACACTTCTAAATCCAGACTA